>CAZNZO010000021.1:0-4582 GCA_964577535.1 uncultured Oscillospiraceae bacterium | reverse complement strand
TCTGGATTGTGCTTTTCCTTTCCTTTTTTGATTACCTTTAATTAGGTATGAGCTGGGTAATTCCCAAATCTAATGCGCGTGCAATGGTGGCAGTGGAAGTTTCTTGGTTTTCAAAATTCATGCCCATTGTGCCTAAACCCAGTTTGTTTGTCACGTTGCTTTCCTCCTTGTGTCTTTATAAGTTAAAATGTTTTTTATCAAAGCCAAACTGACGTGGTGTGCGCCTCTTTGGCCATGCAAACTTCAATTGTGATGCAATCATTCAAGCTATCTTGTTTGGTAAATTTCCTTGTAGTCTTCAAAAAGAGTTTTATCTTCCGCCGCAAAGGCGTAGTGCGCAAAGGAAAAACACAGCGTTTTGTTGCAAAAGGCGTTGGCAAGCCTAAATTGTTGCAACATTCTTTCTTTGCTGCAAAACTGCCCTCTGCTAGAAAACAATTCGCAGTTTATCCAAAGTGTAAGGTTTGTGCCTTCCGTTGCATTCAAACAATATTGCGCAAATTCGTATAGTTCCACCGTGTAACTTTGCTTGTTGGGGGAATGTGCGCCAAAACCGTCTTGCGGCGCCAACACGTCGCCTTTGCGGAAGTGCACGCCTTTGCAAACTTTCTCAAATGTGTTGCCCCATTCCAAAAATGGTGAGGTGTATTTTCCACGATAGGGCGAAAATATCATTGGCAAACCGTTGCCGTACTTTTCAATGCCGTCAATAACGCCGTTAAGCAGCTTTATCCACTGGTTTTCATACCCCAAAATGGTAGAAAACATTTCCGGCGTGTAGTACCACCCAACAAACGATTTGTGCGTGTGGTATTTTGTGTAGATTTCTTCAAAAAGAACGTTGTGCACGGCAATGGCATCTTCTACGTATTGATCGTTATAGTTTGTGTTCCACCAATTTTGCGGTGTGTAAGTGCCAACGTATACGTCAAAATTGTGCTCGTCTGCCGAGGTTAGCATCAGTTCCAGCGTGGACGAATAGTATTCGCCGCTGGGGTACGTTTGGCTTTCGTAGTAGGCAACTTCGCCGGATTCGTTATCAAAAGAAGATTGCAAAATAACCGTATCGAACCCAAGTTGCGCTAACGTTTCAAAATAGCTATTCCAGTCTTCCGCGCCAAGAGAGCACGCGTACCAACTTTGAATAAAATCCACCGACGGGAACAGCGGTGCTTGTTGCTCTATTTGTGCAACAAAGTCGTTGTTTGCCATGCCTGTTGGCACACCTATTGCAACAGAAAAAATACTTGCAAACGCTGCCACGCCAGCAATAATTATCATAACTTCTTTACTGAACATGCCAACATTATATATTTTCCCTACACCAAAAGTCAACACAAAAATAAACATAAAAACATAAAAAGGAATGAGCCCAGATCAACACTGAGCTCATTCGTAAATAACTTGATATTTGATTGAAGTCTAAACTTTGGCGTTTGTTTTACAAAGTGCAGGTTTTTGGGCGTTTACATTTTAGGTAATTATTGGATGATTCAATGAATAATTGGAACTATTTGTGTAGTTTATTTTTCTAAAACGTTATTTTTTCGCCGATGTTTTCAACAATTTTTGCAGAAGTGATTTTATCTTTATTGTCTATAAAAACCGGTATCAGCGTTGTGTAGTGGTCGATTATCGCATCGATTATTCCTTCGTTCAATTCTACCGTTAACGTCAAGTTGTTTGTATTCTCAACGTCCGCGGTGAAAGTATCAAAGTTTTCCTGCTGAATAAACAGCATTGGAACACTCGCTTTAACTTCGACGTATTTTTTCGTTTCTGCATCATAGGTATAGAAATATTGCGTTCTAAATTCTATATCAAATCGTCTTGATGCGGTTTTCAAACTAAGGCCTCCAACAATTTTGGATTTCCACTTGCTTGAAGAATCGTTGACAAAGATATTTTTATCTGCATCTTGTTTGATTGTTACAACACCATCAATGTTGCACAAATCAAACCAAAGAGTATTGAAGGTCACAGACAGATTTTCTTGTGTTTCTTGAACTTCATATCCCAAAAGTTTTCCTGTTGTTACATCGTAAGTTTCTGCAATGTAACCGGTGAAGGCAACTAAACCGTTTGCTTTGTTTCCAATTGCAACAGCATATTTATCGTTGATGTAGAAATCAGCGGCACTTGCAATTTCTTTGTCAGAAATGGTTATAAATTCGTTAATTTGTCCACGAACGTTTCCTTCTGTATCTTTGCTAACTTCAAAGTGTGCACGCCTCACACCCAAATACTTGATATCAAATTCATAGGAGTTTTCACTAATAGTATAACGCAAAGCATTTGCGTCGCCAATTTGAATTCGCGAACTCCTTTGACCATTTTCGATATTCAACGAAAGTGCAATTTGTATACTTTGTTCGCCAAACACCGGCACGGTGGCAGTGTACTCAACAACGAAATGCAGGCTAGTGCCATCATAGTCGATGGTTGTACTGTAAATACCGTTTTGTGTTGTATGGCGTGCTGTTTCACTTGGATTGCTATCAAAATAGTTATTAAATGCAGCAACTGCGCCAGATGATACTGTTTCTACAATACTCAAAACGTTGAAGAAGTTTTGTGATTGTTGAAGATTATCTAACACCATGTGCCATTGATCGCCAAATCCTTGTGATGGAATGTTAGCAATATTCACAAAATTTGTGTAATCTGTGACTACATCATTGGCATCAATTAGATTTTCTTGGTACGACGGACGCATGCACTCTGCAATGTAACTATACGGATCCAGCTTGTAACCACTAACAAGAGCATTTAGGTACCCTCTTATATCTATTTTAATGTTCCATTTTGCATAATAAGTTGCATCTGCTTTTACAGGTTGTGACCAATCCACAGCATTGTTTAATGTGGAATCTGTGCACCAACCAACAAACTTGTGCCCATCATATTTTGTCGTTGGCACGCTAGAAATAATCGTGCCATATTCTACAACAAGTGAACTTACTTCAGTGCCGCCATTACTATTGAATGTGATGGTATATTTGTT
Organism: uncultured Oscillospiraceae bacterium; assembly: GCA_964577535.1. Lineage (GTDB taxonomy): Bacteria > Bacillota > Clostridia > Christensenellales > CAG-314 > Fimimonas. The sequence goes on along the minus strand of CAZNZO010000021.1, from coordinate 1,578 downwards.
TTTGGTGGATTTTACTTGAGCATAATAACTTGCATCGCTAGTTGCTGCAGGTACTGCGGAAAGGACTTTTCCGTTGGGTGTGGTGGACCACCCCAAAAATTCGTAGTGGTACTCTGCGGTATTTGTCAAAACGTATTGATAGGAAGGAACAACCCCTTCGGCTACAGACAATTGGCTTAGTAATTTGCCGTTTTCGTCAAACCAAGATATAGTATAATTACATACTGGCAAAGTTGCATCAGTCCATTTTGCATAGTATGTCACGTTTTCTGTAATGGGTGTTGTCCAGTCAACTTCGGTAGTTAACGAAGCATCGGTGCACCAGCAATCAAAATTCTTTTCGGCTAAATTCGGCCTTTGCGGAGCAACGGCAACAGCACCATATTCAACAGTAATAGAATCCACCAAACTGCCGCCATTGCTATCAAATGTTATTGTATAGGATTTTTTTGTTGCACGAACGCAAGCATAATACTCGGCATCTGCAGTAGCACTAGGTATTGTAGACAAAACCGAGCCACCCTTTGTGGCCGACCACCCCAAAAATTCGTAGTGATATTCGGCAGTATCAACTAGTGGATAGTTGTAACTTGGTGTTGTGTTTTCTTCAACGGTGGTTGTTGTTAACAAATTTCCGTCTTCATCGTACCATTTTATGGTGTAGCTTTGTGGTAGATTATTGCATCCAACGCAACAAATCAACAGGATTGCTAAAGAAATGCACATTAATAGTTTTTTCATTGTACTATTCTCCACTAAAACTCTTTTTTAATGCAAACGGATATACAAAAACAGAAAGAACTCCGCTCAATACTATCGCGAGTATACCCGCAGCAACAGCCAAAATTATTCCCAAAATCCAAAACAGCAATTTGACAGTAAGTAACCAGATTATGCCGTCTAGGTTCAACGTAAAAATTAAACCCGGAAATTTTACAAAACCCCAGCTGAAAATTTCCAGAAGCATATCGCATATAAAGTTATTTGCCAATATCAAACAAGAAACAAGGGTGAACATAACAACAGCACCAATAACGCAAAGGATAAATGATGCGTTTACTTCTTGGCTTGTCCAAATAATGGCACCTACAATAAGAACTACTGCCAAAGCAATTCCACCCCAAATAAAGGAATTGCGACGTCGCGTTGCGTTTGAAACGGTTTCTGTGATTTGTTTTTCGTTTTTTTCTTCCATTGTGTTTTCCTCCTCAAAACAAAAAATGCGCCAACCGAAGTTAGCGCATCAAAAATGCAAACTCCGATTGTCGCCAAACAAGTATCAAGCACACGAGAAGATATAATCCACGTAATAACCTGCCGGAATTTGCACTTTTATCAAATTCTGTAGATTATTACGTGTAGCAAAAAAGAAATATCTCTCTACATAAGAAAATATCCCATTCGTTTGCTCATATTAATTGTTTGGCATCTACTATTTTATCGAATTTTTTTCCATTTGTAAAGCGGTGTAGTAAATTTTCTTGAGGAAATGTGTCGTAATCGTATTAGCGCCGTTTTTAATAATAGAACAATGCTTACAAAAATTAAAAACAGCCCTTTCGGGCAAAACAAAACAAA
>CAZNZO010000020.1:0-4987 GCA_964577535.1 uncultured Oscillospiraceae bacterium | reverse complement strand
GTATAATTACGATACGCTTGCTTTCGCAAGCAATTTTAGATCCTTGAATAAATTTACTCTTATTAACTCTGCGTCATTGCAGCAAAAATCGTTTATTTGATTTTGCATATTAACACTCGATTAATATTTGATTACTCTAAACTTTAATATTGTTTTATGCAGTTGTCAATGTTCCTTTCTGCCACATCAGTGGCCTGTCGTTGTCGACAGCCTATTTATAATAACACAGCGCCAAATTAGTGTCAACTGTTTTTACAAACTTTTTTTACAATTTTTTTGGAAATTTATTTCTTCGAAAATTGTTTGTTGAACACGCTTTTAGCAACGTATTATCAACTTCCGCCAGCCATCGTTGTTTTTCAACTTCAACGGCCATTTTGAGCGGAAATCCTACATATAATACTACGAGGCAAAGAATATGTCAAACAATTTTCAACACAAATTTCATAATTTTTCGCAAGAATTTTGCTTATCGACCGCAACTATCGGAAAGCACTACATAATATGTGCGTGCAACTTGGCAGAGCCCACCAAAACCCGACTGGCCGAACTGGGCATGGTCAGCGGCGCAACCGTTGCTGTTGCACGAAAAGCACCGACGGGAAGCCCGCTGCAGCTGGCCGTTCAAGGATATTGGCTTTGTTTGCGAAGGGAACAGGCGCAAGGTTTTTTGGTGAGAGAAAAATTTGAATAGCACCAACTTAACCATTGCGCTTTGCGGAAATCCTAATTGCGGCAAAACAACGCTGTTCAATTTGCTCACCGGCGAAAACCAAAAGGTGGGAAATTGGCCCGGCGTAACGGTGCAACAAAAAACCGGCGTTTGGAAGTCGTGGCAAAACGCATGCATCGTGGATACCCCGGGAACGTATTCTTTAAACCCCTACACGGAGGAAGAAAAAGTTAGCTGCCAATATTTGCACAGCAAAAAAGCAAACCTGCTTTTGAACGTTGTTGACTGCACGCAACTTGTGCGCAGTTTGTTTTTGACCACGCAACTGTTGCAACTGGGCGTGCCGATGGTTGTGGCGCTAAACTTTTGCGACGAAGCGGAAGTTGGCGGAATGCACGTGGACGAGCAAAAGTTGCAAGAAGCATTCGGGTGTCCGTTTGTGAAAATTTCCGCAGCAAAAAGAACGGGCATAGCGCAACTTTGCAAGCAGTGCAAAATTGCATTGCAAAAGGCAAGCACGAACAAACCTGCCGCACGGGCAAAACTTTGCGAAAAATTTCCGCAAGGCGAAAGCGCATACGTGCAAGCACAGCGGCGCTACGACTTTATTGAACGCATAGCAAAGGATGTTTCTCAAACAAAACAGACCAGCACTCAAAGCAGGCAAAGGCAAACAACGCAAAAAATTGATGCGATTGTCCTGAACAAGTGGCTGGCATTCCCGATTTTTGCCGCAGTGATTGCGCTTGTTTTCTTTTTGTCGGTGGGCAGCGTGGGCTCGTTTTTTGCCGATGCCATAAACAACCGACTTACACCACTTTTACAAAACGCCGCAAACGTTTTCTTTTTGAAATACGGCACACCGCGTTTGGCATCGCTGGTTTCGGACGGAATAGTTGCCGGTGTTATGAGCGTTGTTGGCTTTTTGCCGCAAGTGACATTGCTGTTTGCCGCCCTTGCCATGTTGGAAGCTAGCGGCTACACCGCACGCATTGCATTTATCACCGACGGCCTGCTTGGAAAAATTGGATTGGGTGGCCGCAGCGTTGTTGCCATGATTTTGGGATGCGGGTGTTCCGTGCCGGCAATAACGTCTTCCAGAACAATAAAAAGCACGACGGAACGCAACTCCACCATCACGCTTGCGCCATTTATGCCTTGTTCGGCAAAACTGGCAATAATTGCATTTTTAACTTCTGCAATGCCAAACGGCGCAGTTATTGCCACAAGTTTCTATTTGCTGAGCATTGCGGCAATTGTGGTTGGCGGCCTGTTTTGGAAAGGTCGCAAAAACGCCAGCGATGCAACTTTTATTATGGAACTGCCCACGTACAGGTGTCCCTCCGCGCGAAACGTGCTAAAACAAACCTGCGAAAGGGCAAAATCATTTTTGACAAAGGCCGGAACGGTTATTTTGACCGCATCCGTTGTGCTGTGGTTTGCGCAACACTACAATTTCAAATTGCAGTGGGTTGATACGCAAAACGGAATGCTTGCAACGATAGGAAAAATAATTGCACCACTGTTTTATCCGCTGGGATTCAACGACGGCGGCTATGGCTGGCAATTTGCCGTGGCCACGCTGAGTGGTTTCTCCGCAAAAGAAACTGTTGTTGCCACTTTGCAACTGCTTTTGCCTTGCCGTCCGGATGAGTGCATTTCCGCACTTGGCGCATATAGTTTTGTTGCCTACAACGTGCTAACTGCGCCCTGCGTTGCGGCAATTTCGGCAATTTTTGCCGAACGGGGAAAGGGCGCATGGAAAACGCTAGCCTTTCAAATTGCAACTGCCTATGCCGTTTCGTTGACAATATATCAAGTGGGAAGCGCCGCGCAACACTACCCCAAAATTTTTGTTACGACGCTAACTTGCTTGCTGATTGCCGCAGCAATAGCCCTTGCACTGAAGCACAATGCAAAAACAGCGTGTAGCAATTGCGATGGTTGCAAAAAGCGATGTTCAAATTTTAAAGAAAGCAATGGCAACTAATACTCAACACAAAAAAAACGATTGATTCTTATCCCACTTGTTCAGCGTAGTGCAACCGCCGCAGACACCACGACTAAACAGGACAAGCGACGACAAAACATATATAATGTTTGTTATATATAAATATAATTATATATAATATATAGCCTACCCGATAAAAAGAGAAGAAAAGCAAAAAGGCAGAAACGCAAACGCAACAATGCAAACAAAAACCAAGCGCAACCGCAACCACCTCGCTTCGCTTGCACGGTCACAACTGTAACCAACACTTCCAAACAAGACTGCGGCACGACAAACAACAATTTTTGTCCAAAGTTCCCACTTTATATAATGTTTTTATATATAGATATAATTATATATAGTATATAGTTTGTTCGATGAAAAACAAGGAAACTGAAATCAAATAAAAAACACAGCGAGGCGCAACAAAAACTGCACGCAAAAATCTATGTAGCAAAACAACATCAACACAAAATGCAATATCAATATATACTGTTGTATGCTTATTTTCTCACACTGTAATATTCTCTCAACTTAAACTCCAGCATATCCGTACATGAAGCAACAATGTCTGCAATCAAATTTGCCTTTTTGTTTGTAAATTTGTGAACGCCTGGCGCAATATGTTTTTCGGCGGATTGCGTTCGTTGTGCCGCAACTTGCTGCCTAGTGGCGTTTTGCAAGTGCAGCAATTTCACTTATATCACAAGCCTCGCCATGCGAGGTAAAAACAACGCAACTTCTGCTCACAACCAAGCAACAATGCAAAATGGCCAGACAAAAAATCACCAAGCAAAACGAAAATTCTGCATTTGCTCGAAACGTTGCTGCTACAAAAATGCACTAAAAAACCGAGCTTGACAAAATGACAAACTCGGTTATACTTAACGTTTGCTTTGCCGATCGGCGGCCGAAACACAACGGCGCGACGAATGCTAGCGCATAAAATCTTCCGCCAAAATGTTGCGATCCACCAGCGACATTCTTTCACGCTTGGCAAAATCCACGGCAGTTTTATCAAAATAGGTGTTTGTTAGCGCCATCACGTTGCTTGCGGGATAGTGCGCACTGCCTTGCAATATGCAACGAATATCCCCTTCGCCCAAAACTTTGGTAGTAAGCACACAGCCCACGGCAATGGTAACGCCCATTTTTTCCACCAGCAAATCGACGTTGTAGTTATCAATTACCGGCGTGAATTTCACCTGGTAGCCCTTGCGGCTAAACAGACGCGCCACGTAAATTATAAATTGCGTCTTATCCATTTTGGAAATTTCCGCAAACTTTTCTTCAACCGACTGTCTGTCGCCCATATGAATGAAATTGTATACGTTTTCGCTTGGAACGTAGCGGACTTTTTCCGACGGAACTTCATAGTCGGCTTGGTCGGGCGACACTGCACCATCGGCAGAATCGTATGCGACAACGCCCCTTTTGTTTTTGGATTTTTCAACAAGTCCAACCACTAGGCACAAAAGGCCCACAAAAACAAGCACCAAGCCCACAACCAACAAAATTGTTACAAAAAGCGGTTCGGTGAAAACATCGGAAAATACCCTTGGCAAAACAATTGCCGCCAAGCCAACAACAAACAGCAGCACGGCAAAGACAATATATTTTGCGTATCCATTACTTTTTTTAGACATACTTGCACTCTCGCACTTATATTATATTGTTATTTTACCACACAACGCCCACCGTGTAAAGCAACAATTTTGGCCACCAAGATTTTTTTGTCGAAACTAGCGGCCACTTTCCCAAAACACATGTAACCGACGTGGTTTTGGGAATCAAAATTAGAAACATTACATTCTATTTCATATAGACAAAGATTTGTTAAAAATGCAATTACATTTTTTAACAGAAAGCCACCACTCTTCAAAAAACATAATATTTTTCAACAAATAATAATGTTTGAAATAAATTGGTAGAGATATGAAACATTTGGTTTTGCAGAATATACCAAAATACGGCTTAAAAGCTCTGGCTCTGAAAATTCTAAAACATGAAAATATTATTTTGGGGAATTGCAAACGCTTTTTGGCACAAGTATAAGACTAATGCGACGTTGAGTTGGGGTTGTGGATAAAAGATATTTAAATACGCATCAAATAAAGGCAGCCAAATAACAACAAATGAAAACAACGAACGGCTTCAATAACAATAACAAAAAAAGAAACAATAAGAAAACAAATTGAATAACAACCAAAGAGCCAAAAACAAAAAAGGCACGGCAAAGCCGTGCGAATATATATCTTGTTTAAGATACAAAAAAATGTTTGAGTTATGAAAGGTGTTTAGTGTATATAAGTACATTGCACAAA
>CAZNZO010000019.1:0-7228 GCA_964577535.1 uncultured Oscillospiraceae bacterium | reverse complement strand
TAATAACATATTAGATGCACAATTTTTTTCACTTTTACAGCAATTTTCCTAGTTTGTTCATCATTTGCACTTTGTGTTCTAGCAGAGAGTGTGCGTAGCGGTTTAGCGTTATTGTGGCGTTTTTGTGGCCGAGCAGTTCCGAAAGTGTTTTCACGTCGATGCCGCATTCCAAAGCACGTGTGGCAAAGGTGTGCCGCAACGAATGAAACCCCTTATACTTTATGCCAAGTTTAGCTTGCAGCAGTTGAAACGTTCGCTGGTAGGATCGCACACGAATGGGCAGGCCGTCATCGGAAATTACATATTTGCTTTTGATGCTGCGCTTAAGCTTTTTAAGCATGGGCACAAGTTGTTTGGGCAAGGGAATTTCACGTGTGGAATTTGTTGTTTTGGGCGCTTCCACAACACGCACGTAGCCGTTTTTGCCGTAGTGATCCTGGCATGATTTTGAGACGGAAAGCATGCCGACAGAAAGATCCACGTCGTCCCAAGTTAGAGCAAGCAATTCGCCGATGCGTAAGCCCGTGTAGAGGCAAAGCACAATGCCAAACAGTTTGCTTGGCTGGTTTTTCAACACAAATTGTTCCAACTTTTTTTGTTCCAAAACGGAAAAACAGGTTATTTTTCTTTCCACAATTTTGGGGCGTTTTATTTTGTCGGCGACGTATTGCGATGCAATGCCCACCGCTTGCGCTGTTTGCAACGAGTTTTGCACTATCGAAACTATCACGTTTACCGAGGTTGGCGCCAAACCACTGCCGTTTTTGCAATTTCCGTGCAAAAGCAAATCCGTGACGTGTTTTTGCAGGTGCATGGGTGCAAGTTCTTCCACCTGATAGTTTCCCAGTTGAGGAATGATGTGCAACTTGCAAATGTTTTTGTAGCGACAAAAAGTTCTGAATTTTGCCGTTGGACGAACGTAGTTTTCCAGCCAGTTTTCTAGCCAAGTTTTGTAAGTCATTTGTTTGTTCTCCTTGAAAGTTTTTTTCAGCAAGAATAACACAAAACAATATTTTTGTTTAGTTGGCAATTTCAGCGAAACGCAAAGTGACAATTGCAATAAAATTGCCGGCCAGCGTTTGCGTGGCAAAATTGTTTGTGTGCGCAGCACCACTTTTGCATACATTTGGCACGCCACAAACAAAAAAAACAAAAGAAAACAAAAATTGAACACAGAAAACGCAAATTGAACACGCAAAATACAAGCAACGAATCTAAATGCAAAATCAGAAAAAACAAGCGGGCATACGCACGTTGCGATATTCAAGCAAATTTAGATGCAAAGCTAAACAAAAACATTTGATAAATAAGCACGGCCGCAACAAAAAAACAAATTATTACGTGCATTATAATAATTTTTGGAAAGTAAAACATCGCACAAATAAAACCACTAAATAAAATCAAAGAATAACAAAATGAACACAAAAACATAATATTTGCGTTCCCATTGTTCTAGAAAATGAAAATTCTTTCCTCTAGCTATGGAAAACATTTCCTCATCGTTTTGCTGCAGCTTGAACGTTGATCACGCATATCCAGTATAACCACAACTTAAATTCGGGCGAGGAATTTCTAAATGTTTATTTTTTTCATAAAAAATGCACCTCCAAAAGCGTGTAACTTTTGGGGTGCATTTCAAATTGATATCCGCTTTGTGCTTACCGGCACAAATTGCAGGGACAACTACCTGGGAAGTTGTTGTAAACGTATTCTAGGCTTTTGTGCGTTGAGCTTTTAGGTTTGCAAGATAATCCTTTGCAGCTTGTTCGGCATCGTTAAGGGCCTTTTCCAAAACTGCTTTTTGCTCCGTCATTTTGGAAATTACCGTTGCTTTGTTGGCTTCAACTTGTGCCCATTCTTCTTCGCTTAAATCTTCCTTTATCTTGGCAAGGTAGTCTTGCGCTTTTTCATCTAGGCGAGCCGCCTTTTCTTCCAACACGTCCAGCAAAATTGCATCGCCAGAAACCAACGTTTCAATGTCGCTTAGAATATCGGTGAAATCGACAACAATTTGATCGAACAACGTTTTAAGGCCACTGGGCAACACGCTAAGCATTGTTTGAACGGCAGTCAACGTTTGACGAGCAACTTGCATTGCCGCTTCAATTTGCGGCTTGTATTCTTCGGCAAGTTCGTTCACCTTTTGTTTGATAACCGATTCTGCTTGTGCTAACGCTTCCGTTAAATCGGCTTTTGTTTGTTCAAGCTTTTCCGAAGCGGGAGAGTTTTTGAACAATTTGTCGGCATAGGCTTCAATGCTGCTGACGGTGATTTCGCCGTTAGAGTTTTTAAGGGGGTCAACAGATTCCATTCCCAACGCTGTTGCCACTGCTGCAACTTGTTGTTCGCTTAATGGATAGTTTTTGACGCTTGTTGCCATTTTTGCAAGGTTGCACACCACGTCAAATCCCTTTGCTGCCGTTGCATACATTTGGTAAATTCCGCCGTAGTAGAATGTTGTGGGGTGAGACAAGACGTTTGTAAGATAAAATTGCGTGTACACTGCGTAGGATGCAAGTTCCGTTGCTTGGTCGTATGCGGCAAGCGCTTGCGCTTTTGCAACAGAATATGCTTCGGTGGCAAATTGTTCAATTTTTTCCGTTGCGGTTTGCAAAGTTGCAATTAGTTCCGCTTCGTCCAGTTCCAGTGCGGCATCAATGGTTATTTCGCCCGTTTCGGAAACGGAAAGCGCCAACCTGAATTTTTCAACACTAGCGTTTTGCACCGCTTTGTTATTGGGAAATTCTTTCTTGATTTCGTTCATTTGACGAACCAACGAATATGCGCCTTCACCATCGGTTGTTACACTAAGGCCCAAATCCGAAGCCGTTGCCGTAACGGTGGAATTGACGTTTGCCAGCACTTCTTTGGCAAATTTTTCGTTATCGGAGCTTACAAGCGTATCTACAACACTGTTGTTTTCGTCCAGATAGCCGTATTTTATGGCCAAATCGGTGATTTTTTTGATGGCATCGTTGACGTTTGCGCCAATAATGCCTGTTTCTTCATACAAAAGCACTTGGCCGTCTTCGTTTTCGCCACGAACGCTAACAACGTTGTTTTCGCCGTCAACTATCAATTCGATTGCAGGGTTGATATCCAAACTTACGTAGGCTGTGCTATCTTCCCGGGTGCCAGCCAGATTGCACGCCACCAAGGCACATGCGGAAACTACAATAACAACAGCTAGCGCCAATGCCAAAAATCTTTTTTTCATAATAAAAACCTCCGTTTTTTCTGCAGTTGTTTGCTGCTTTCAAACATTAAACACAGTTACGGAGGTTTTTGTTGCAAATTTTTAATTTTTTTTATTTTTCTTGCCAAAAAGCTTGCAAGGAACCATATTGCTGCACGATTTCTTCAATAAATGCATCATAATCGGCGTTGGAAATTTCCGTGCGCGATGCTTCATAGCGCTCTTTGTTGCTTTCGATGCGTTCGGATGCAACTTGTTGCCACGTTACACCCAACTGTTCCACGTACTGTTCAACGTTTTGGGGCGCTTCAAGCAGTTTTTGCATGTTGGTTGTATCCACTCCAACAAACTCTAGCAAACCAACAAATTGTTCAAGTGATGCTTGAAAAACATCCATCGACAGCTCGGCAATTTGGGGCCAATCAATTTGTTCCAAAAAATCCTTGAACGACGAAAGCAATTCGAAAACCGATTTGAACGATTCCAAACTATCCAGCTTGCCATAGTCCTGTTCGTATTCCGCAATCAATTCTTCAATTTTTTGCACGTATTCCGACTGCATAAACTCATGGTCGGGGTGCGTTTGTTTTAGCGTCCAATAATCGTCGCCAATGGGCAACAGCCAACTGCGGGTGGGATTATCAGCATCAACTACAATCAATCCGTTATAAATTTCAATTTGAGATATCAAAACCACTTGTTGCGCAAAATTCGTGACCTTTTCTATGTTGGCCAGCAACTCGTTTTTTACGTACTGCAAAAGTTGTTCGCCCACAACGAAAGAATTGTATAGTTCGCTTAGCTGCTCCGCAGTTAGTTCCGAGCTAATATTGCGTTCGGCAAAACAATCGGATGTGTCTTTTAGCTTGGCTGTTAGTTTTTCCAGCGAACTAGCATCCACACCCAAACGCACGCCAAGTTCCTTTGCCTGCACAACGTCTTGCACCACGGCTGCAAAAATTCCATTTTGCTTGAAATAATTGCTTAAACTGGACGAAACGTCGGAAAGCAATTGCTCGTCCGTTTCGGAACTAGCCGACAGTCGCACTGCCGTTTGCGAGGCGGAAACATCCAAATACCCTAGTTTTGCCGCATAGTCCGTATAGGTGACAATCGCTTGGCTAAGCGGTTTGTTTTTGACTTCTGCAATAATTTCGCTGTTAGAAACAATAACGTCGGCATCGGAGTTTAGCGATTTTACTTCCAAAACAATGCCGTTGTTATCCGTTATGAAAGATACGGACGGGTTAATATCTAGAGCAAAAACGTAATTATCCGGTTGTTGCACGGGAGAAAATACGCCCAATACGCCCATAACCACAAACACAATGGCAAGCGCAGCGGCCATTCCGGAACCGGCAAAAATGCTCCATTTTTTTGCACGAACAACTTTGGGCTGTGCATTTTCTTGCGCGCAAATTATGGGGGCATTCACAACTTCTTCGCGCAAGGCAGGAGCTGACGCATTTAATTCGTCTTTTAGTCTTTTTTTCCAAGATTTCATTGTTGCTCCTCCTTTAACGCAATTTTAATTTTTTTGATGGCTCGCTTATACTTTGAGGTTACCGTTCCAACCGGGCAGTTAAGTTGCTGTGCAATTTCCCTGTGCTTATACTGCCACACGACGTGCAACACAACAATTCGGTTTTCCTCTTCGTCCAAAACCTTTCGCATCAACACAAAAAGTGTGCTCCTTAGCGCCAAATCTTGTTCGAATGCTGGTTCGTCGGTGGTAGTTGCGGCACTAGTACGCTGGGCGGCCGCCCGGGATCGCAACTGGTTTAGCGCCGTGTTTTTGGCAATTTGCAAAATCCAAGCCAAACCGTTTGTTCCCGGTTTGTATAGCGATGCGCTTTGTTTTATTTTTAGATACACTGTTTGCATTGCATCTTCACAATCGGCATAATTGTTGAAGTAGGAAAAAAGAAACGCAAAGACTCCGCCCTTGGTTTCGCTATATAATTGCTCGAATGCGACGTTATCGCCTTGCGCAATTTTGCAAAGTGCAACGTCAATTTCGCGTTTGTTCATTTTCTACTCCTTGTTTATGCCTAAACGGTACCTTTTCTAAATATTAAACAGCCCAAAAACAACTTTTGTTGCAAAAAAAATTATTTTAGCAATTTTTTTGAATAATCCCATGCGGCACACTTTTTTATGCTTGTGAAATACAAAATTTTATAAATAAAACGGCGCAGGAAACCACGCCGATATTCATAAAAATTGTTTGTGCGCCAATTGCCAACTGCTAGGCTAGCACGTATTTTGTGATCACTGTGAAAACTAGCATTGCCACGCCTAGCACCGTTAGGGCAATTCCAGTTATGCGGTTTAGCAACTTTGGGCTAACCTTGTTTGCAATAAGTGCAGCAATTTGCGCCCAAATAAGGGTGAAAACTGCGCACAAAACAAGCATCAGCCAATCGGGAGAATCACCCAACACAAAGTGCGAGCCGGCGCCAACAAGCGCCGTGAAAGTCATTATGAACACGCTGGTGCCAACAGCCGTTTTCAAATCGTATCCCAAAACGGTTATAAGCAAAAACAGCATCATCATTCCGCCGCCCGCGCCAACAAAACCGCAAATTAGGCCAACTATTGCACCACTTACTACAGCTTGAACAATTTTTGCACGTTTGGATTTTTGTGCAAAGCTTTCCTTGGGGGTCATAACCGGTTTGGCAATGAAACGAATGCCAACTAGTATTGTCATGAAAACAGAAATGGAACCCATTGTTTCGTGCTCGATAAGGCTGCCCAAGTAGCTGCCCAAAATGGTGAACAGCAACACGGTTACCATCATCACAAGACCATTTTTTATATCCAAATTTTTGTTGCGGCCATAGGTTATTGCCGAAACGGCACTGGCCAAAACGTCCGAAGCCAACGCAATGCCAACAGCCACGTAGGAATCCACACCCAAAAACACAGTTAGCATGGGAGCAATAACTGCGGCAGCACTCATGCCGGCAAAGCCCGTGCCAAGCCCTGCGCCCATACCGGCAAAAAATATAACGATGATTTCTACCCAAACGCTTGCATCCATGTTAAAAAATTTCTCTCTTGTGTTTGCTCGCCCCATGTTTGGTTGCGCCAAAACTGTTGCGCCAAAGCGCATTGCATTATATAAATAAAAAATGGTCTACCCGTCGGGACTCGAACCCGAAACAATGCCGTCGGAGGGCATCGTTTTATCCAATTAGACTACGGGTAGGTAACTTAATTATTTTAGCACAACGCCAAGCCTTTTGCAAGGGGTTAATTGCTGCAAGAAAAAAATCTCGCAAAAAATTGTAAAAAATTGCTGTAAAACTGTTGATAAAATCAAATTTATGTGGTATATTATACAGGCTAACCGCTGACGTGCTGGCGTGGTGGAATGGCAGACGCGTCGGACTCAAAATCCGATGTTGGAGACAACATGTGGGTTCAAGTCCCACCGCCAGCACCAAGAAGACACTTGCAAATTATTTGCAGGTGTTTTTTATTGCCAAATTACGTTGAAAATTTCGCACCACTCTCTTTGCGTGGTGGAATACTTCGCTTACGCTTCGTGGCGTTCGACGGCAGGCCGTCTCGGCTGAGGGCAGACGCGTCGGACTCAAAATCCGATGCTCAAGGCAACATGTGGGTTCAAGTCCCACCGCCAGCACCATAAAGAAACCATAATATTGATACGAAAAATATCGGTATTATGGCTTTTTTATTGCCTAAATGGGGGTATTTTGCCAGTTTTGGGGCATATTTTTGATATAAATAAGGCTTGTAAGGATAAATTTGCCCCTGCAAGCCTTTTTTCTTTTTATTCTCTGAAAATCAAATCGTTCACTTTATACCCGTATCGTTCATTTTATGGGGTATCGTTCAATTTACGCTTTGATTTAATTTATGAAAGATTGTTTTGACTGAATATCTTTGGAATTGTAACACATAAAATGAAATAAAACCATATAAAACCATATAAAATCATATAAAACACTTGATTTTCACGAGACATAATGCTATAATTAAAATGATTGATTATAATCTATT
>CAZNZO010000018.1:0-10252 GCA_964577535.1 uncultured Oscillospiraceae bacterium | reverse complement strand
CGAAAGAAAGGTATCAAGAACACCAACTACGGCTCTATGCTTTTAGCGGGACTTAAGCACTTGCAATCGCAAGTGCTTTTTTCAGTTAAATCCGCCCTTGGCGGAATAAATCCACTTGCGTGGAATAAATCGCTTCGCGGTGAAATCTTGCTTCGCAAGGTTATGGATAGGCGGATTTGATTTCATCTGAGGCGTAACGCCGAAGATTTCATCCAAACTTGTTTGGATTTCATCACCGCAGGTGATTTCATTCATTGCAATCTGGCAGAACACCATCTTGCCCCTTCTTGTTTCGCCGGCCATTACTGTTAAGTTAAACCAACGTTTCCTCAACTTTGTGCGTTAGCACAAAATTTCACTTTTCGCAAAAGCGAAAAATTTCACATCCGTAGGATATTTCACGTTTGCTGTCGGCAAACATTTCACTTTTCCTGGCGCACAGCGCCGCTTCACGTGCGCCAGCGGCAAACACCTCATTTTTTCTTCAAATTGCAATTCTGCAACCTCAATTTTTCATTTTTTATCCTTCACTTTTCATTTTCTTTTCTTTCCCCCTTGACATCGTCCCCCCCCCGTTATATAATTTTGGCATCAAAATCGTGGCGCAGTGTCGCCGCGGGGGAGGTCAAAATGAAACTCACTTCAACATTCAAGTGCAAACTTGTTGTTTTGTGTTGTTTGATGTTTAGCATTGCTCTTATGTTTGGTGCAATGTTTAGTGGAAATTCAAAGGTTGTTTTCGCAGCAGAATCAGACGCACAAAAACCAACTATTGTTTCGGTTGCTGGCATTGCAATAGGCAGTAGCAACATGGGTGGTTTTCCCTCAGCAATTGTTGGTGAAGAATACAAATCGCCTGATGGAGAAAACTACAAGGTTGTTGCAACAGGAACTGGACCTTTAACTTATTCTGCTAATGAATATGCTACCGGTGGTTATGGGGAAATGCCACAAGGATTACATCTAAATTCTGAAACGGGCGAATTTTCCGGAACGATTATGTCACTAGGGGAATTTAATGTTTTAATTACTGTTTCTAATGAGTATGGTAGTGATGGTGCTTTGTGTAGGATTAAGGTGTTTGATGAAACCGATAAGCCTACTATAACCACCGAAAGTTTGCCAAATGGTGCAGTGGGCTCGTTATATTCCCAAGCAATTTCATATAGTGGATATCTTACAAATTCCCAAACTTGTGAAGTTGTGAGTGGAAGTTTGCCTACTGGGCTTGCTTTTGGAACACAATATGGAGATCCAACAGTTTATGGCAAACCTACCGAAACGGGAACATTTACTTTTACATTAAGTGTAAACAATGGTGCAGGGACGGCAACTAAAGAATATTCAATTGAAATTACTGATGAAGCAATTAGGCCTTCCCCTCTGGTGAGTGCAACCATCATAAATGAATCAGATACATATTCGTTTATAGATTATTCTAATAGAATTTGCATAATTAAGGGCAAACCTATAAGTATACAACTTGTAAGCAGTGGAACAAATACGACAGATAACCCTATAACATACAAAACAGATGATGATTTGCCATCAGGTTTAACAATGTCTGCAAGTGGTTTAATTACAGGAACTACAACAGAAAGTGTTGAAACAAATGATAGTTATAAGGACTTTAATGTATATGTTATAATCGCTAACAAAAAAGTGAATGGAAGTCCGCAATCTACAGCTACTACATTAACTATAAGGGTTTACGAAAATGGCTATGTTCAAAGTATAAATCTTACTCCAAACGCAACAACCGTTGCAAAGGGAGCACAAAGGCAATTTTCAATTGATTGGTCATTTGTCTATGGCGATGTTAACAAAACAGATTTAACTTGGTCTATTTTTGACGGGGCACTGCCTACAAGTGAATCGACTACCTTATCTAATACAGGTTTGCTTAATATTGGGATTGATGAAACTAGAGTCACATTATGGATAAAGGTAAAGCATAATCCGTCAGGAAAAGAGACGAGTTCCGTTGTTACCATCATTGACCACACACATACCACTGAGGTTGTGGAAGCCACTCCAAAAACTTGCACCACAGATGGAAATATCAAGCATTATAAATGCACAATTTGTGATGGACTGTTTTCTGATGCTCTTGCTATAACAACTTTAACAGAAGTAGCGGTAAAAGTTTCGGCTGGTCACGAATATGGAACGCTTATTACAAAACAAGACGCAACTTGCTCATCGACCGGAACAGAAGCACACTATGAGTGTTCAGTTTGTCATTTGCTATTCAATTCAAGCCACGAGCAAAAGACTTCTACCGAACTTGAAATTGAAATAAACCCAACTTCACATAATTTTGGGACAATGACAATCGAAGTTCCTGCAACCTGTGCTAGCGAAGGCGCCAAGGCATACAGAGAGTGCGAATATTGCAAAAAGCATTTTGATGACGACGGCGTGGAAATGGAAAGTATAACCATTGCCAAAAACGAAAATCACCAGCCGCAAAGCGAATGGTCAAAGGATTTTAGCGGCCACTATCATGCATGCACACGCGTGGGATGCAAGGATGGCGGCAAGTTAGATTTTGCTTCCCACACACCCAGTGCCGAAGCCGCTACCGAAACAACCGACGTGCATTGCACAGTGTGCGGTTTTGTTATCTCACCTGTTCAAAGCCACGTGCATGACCTAAAGCTTGTTCCCGGTCAAAGCCAAACTTGCACAAAGGATGGTACAAAATCCTACTACGTGTGCTCCGAAGGCGCAAACCCTTGCGGAAAATACTTTGCCGATAAGGACGGCTCGCTGGAAATAGCCTCCACGATGTTTGAAGAATGGAAGGTTATTCCCTCATCCCACACCTTTGGTGAATGGGTGCAAGCATCCCAACCCAACTGTGCAAAAACCGGCGAAGTGGCGCACAAAACATGTTCCGTTTGCAAAAAGCATTTTGACGACAAAAACGTTGAAATAAAAGATATTGTCATTCCAAAAAACAATTTGCACGTTGTGCCCAACACCCAAACTTGGTCTAGCGATCAACTGGGCCACTGGCACGCATGCGTGCGCGAAGGCTGCAAGGATAACGGCAAAGCCGACTATGTTGCACACACCAGAAGTGCACAAGCGGCAACGGAAACAACAGATATTCACTGCACCGTTTGCCAATTCATCATCGAAGCGCCCAAAGGGCACGTTCACAGTTTGAAGTTTATCCAAGGCACGCCGGCTTCTTGCACAAAAGAGGGCACAAAAGCCTACTACGTGTGCTCCGAAGGTGCAAATCCTTGCGGAAAATACTTTGAAGATAAGGATGCCACAACGGAAATTCCCGCATCTCGCCTGGATTCGTGGAAGGTTATTTCCGTTACGCACAACTTTGACGAATGGGTGCAAGGTTTTGCCGCTACTTGCGCAAGCGAAGGCGAAGCAGGACACAAAACCTGTTCAGTTTGCAAAAAGAATTTCGATGCCGATGGCAAAGAGCTTGCCAGCATCGTCCTGCCCAAAAACCACAACCACCAAACAAATTCCGTTTGGGTGAAGGACGAAACCGGCCACTGGCACGTTTGCACGCGCGAAGGCTGCAAAGATGGCGGCATTGTGGATTTTGCTCCTCACACCAAAAGCGCAACGGCACCCACCGAGCGTGAAGACGTTCATTGCCTTGTTTGCTTGTATGTCATTCAAAACACAACGGAGCACGTTCATGGCCTAAAGCTTGTTCTGGGCACGCCGGCATCTTGCACAACGGCGGGCGAAAAGGACTACTACCAATGCACCGAAGGCACTTATCCTTGCTACAACTATTTTGCCGATGCACAAGGCGCAACGGAAATTGCCGCCGCCGATTTGGGCGAATGGAAGGTTATTGCCGCCGGCCACACCTTTGGCGAGTGGCAACAAGGTTTCGAAGCCAACTGCGCCAAAGCGGGCGAAGTGGCGCACAGCACATGTTCTGTTTGCAACAAACATTTTGATGCCGATGGCAACGAAATTGAAAACATTGTTATTGCAATCAACCAAAACCACGTTGCATCGTCCGAATGGCTGCACGACGAAACCGGCCACTGGCATGTTTGCGGCCAACAGGGTTGCACCTTCGATGGCAAGCTAGATTTTGCCGCTCACACCCCCAGCGCCGAGCAAGCCACCAAGGATAACGACGTTCATTGCACCGTTTGCCAACTTGTTTTGCAAGAAGCGCTTTCCCGCGACGGACTTTCCGGCGGCGCAATTGCCGGCATTGCCGTTGGCAGCACAGTCGTTGCGGCAGGCGGCGGATTCTCCGTTTTCTGGTTTGTTATCAAAAAGAAAAAGTTTGCCGACTTGGTTGCAATTTTCAAAAAATAACAGTTGTGCCAAAAGGTGATAGTCCACCTAATAGCAACAATTTCAAAACAGCAGTGATTGTTGGCAAAATGCTATTGTTGCAAAGTAAACTGTTTTTTGTTCAATCAAAAACAATAAAAACCAAACAATATGCAAAAGGCCTTTGGAAAAATCCAAAGGCTTTTTTCTTTACGAAACCCCCGACGATTGCTAACAATGCGATTGTGGCCAATTTAGCAAAAAAGCATTTGTCCGACTTGCAAAACAGCAATAACAAAATCCTTAATAATTTTGCGATTGTGGTACCCAAAAAACAATAACTAACACAAAAGCCTTGCGAATTATCACAAGGCTTTTTCCTTTGCAAAACCATCTAACTCTCAATGTTTTTTTGTTAGGTAAAGGTTTTTGTGGTGTGTGTTTTCCCGCCGAAACAAAGCGTGCAAATTGTGTTTGTCTCTGTAGTAAAGGTGGTGCTGGCACTTATTTTCGCAACCGTAAAAAATCCAACTAACGAACAACCAAAAAAAACGACAAAAAATAAAAAATTCACATTACTAGCACAAGGAAAATTAAAAACAAACCACCAACCACACAACGAAACAATCAAATTAAATCAAAAATAATAATCGAGTAACAAACAATCAAACGCCAAACAAAAATCTCAACTAACAATCAAAAAAACCAAAAACAGAATAAAATCACAACGAATAATCGCAAAAACAATTTTTCACAAAAAAACACCGCCGAGCAAAAGTGCATCGGCGGTGGTGCAAAATTTCAAATACTATTGAATTTCGTCTGCATCAGCAACAACAGGTGCTTCAACGGGAGCAACTTTTTTGGTTGCACGTTTTTTGGGAGCAGCTTCGGTTGCTTCAACTTTTTTTGTAGCCTTTTTGGTAGCAACGGGAGCTTTTGCAGCTTCTTTTGCTTTTTTGGCTTCGTTTCTTTGTGCTTTGATAGCAGCAGCTTCTTCTGCCTTTCTAGCAGCAGCAGCCTTTTGTTCTGCTTGTTTCAAAGTTTTTGCGTCAACTTTAACAACAACAACGCCGCGTTCCAATTGAGAAAGGGTTCTTGCAATTTGAGCCTTTTTGCGGTTGGCTGCGTTCTTGTGGATTACGTTCTTAACAGCGGCATTGTCGATTTTGCTGCTGGCGATGGGAAGCAATTGTTTTGCAAGTTCCACGTCACCGTCAGAAATAGCGGCATTAAACTTTTTGATAGCCGTAGCCATTTGAGAACGGATTTTTTGATTTTGAAGTTTTTTGGTTGCAGAAACGCTAACTCTTTTTTCTGCGGATTTAATGTTAGGCATTTGTATCTCCTTAATTGATAGTTCTACATTTTTTGCTAACCTAGTTTACCACACTTTTTGCGTTTGTGCAACACTTTTCAATAACATTTTCAGCTTTTGTCCTCATTTTTTTGCAAAGAATTTTATTTGCGCGCTTTCCCTTGTGTTTGCAACAAAAATTTGCCATTGTTGAGGCTTGTTTGCGTTATTCTCTGCACATTGCACTGCGGCGTTCTGCGCCAACGTGCATTTTGCTTTGTGGACCAATCAAGCAGTTTTGTGGGCATGTTTTGCCAGATTTTTGGCACTATGTAGTTGGCAAAATGCGCAAGGTTGTTTGTTTCTTAAAAATAAATTATCAAAACACTTGTGTATTTTGTCAAAATAATGTAAAATATCAATGTTTGGGGACAAATTGTACCGTCCCAAATAATTTGATAATAATTATTCAGGAGGAATAACAAAAGTGGCTAAAAAATATACTTATTTGTTTAGCGAAGGCAATGCACAAATGCGTGAACTTTTGGGCGGCAAGGGCGCAAACCTTGCAGAAATGACCAACATCGGTTTGCCCGTTCCGCAAGGTTTCACCATCTCCACGGAAGCCTGCACGCAATACTACGAAGACGGCAGACACATCAATGATGAAATCAGAGGACAAATTTTGGACTACATTGCCAAGATGGAAGAAATCACCGGCAAAAAGTTCGGCGACAAGGAAAACCCCTTGCTCGTTTCCGTTCGTTCCGGCGCTCGCGCATCCATGCCCGGCATGATGGATACAATTTTGAACCTTGGTTTGAACGAAGACGTAGTTGAAGTTCTTGCTGCTAAATCTGGCAACCCCCGTTGGGCTTGGGACTGCTACAGACGTTTCATTCAAATGTTCTCCGACGTTGTTATGGAAGTCGGCAAGAAGTATTTTGAAGTTTTGATTGACCGCATCAAGGAAGAAAAAGGCGTAACATACGACGTAGAACTTACCGCCGAAGATCTTAAAACCTTGGCTAACCAATTCAAAGCAGAATACAAATCCAAAATCGGCAAAGATTTCCCCTCCGATCCGAAAGAACAATTGTTCGCAGCAGTGGAAGCAGTGTTCCGTTCTTGGGATAACCCCCGCGCAAACGTTTATCGTATGGACCACGACATCCCCTACAGCTGGGGTACCGCAGTTAACGTACAAATGATGGCATTCGGCAACATGGGTGACGATTGCGGAACCGGCGTTGCATTCACACGTAACCCCGCCACCGGCGAAAAAGGCCTTATGGGCGAATTCTTGATGAACGCACAAGGCGAAGACGTTGTTGCAGGCGTTCGCACACCGATGCCCATTTCCAAAATGGCAGAAGTTTTGCCCGACGTGTACAATCAATTCCTCCAAGTTTGCGATACACTCGAACATCACTACAGAGACATGCAAGACATGGAATTCACCATCGAAAAGGGCAAATTGTATATGCTTCAAACCCGTAACGGCAAACGTACGGCAGCTGCAGCAATCAAAATCGCTTGCGATTTGATTGACGAAGGCATGATCACCGAACAAGAAGCACTTATGCAAATTGATGCTAAATCGTTGGATATGCTTTTGCACCCCACGTTTGATGCAGCAGCTTTGGCAGCAGCAGATAAAAACAACGTTGTTGGCAAAGGTATTGCAGCTAGCCCCGGCGCAGCAGCAGGCACGGTAGTGTTCACTCCCGAAGAAGCTGTTGAACTTGGCAAACAAAAGAAAAAGGTTATTTTGGTTCGTTTGGAAACTTCCCCCGAAGATATCGAAGGCATGAAGTATGCACAAGGTATTTTGACGGTTCGTGGCGGTCAAACCTCTCACGCAGCAGTTGTTGCTCGCGGAATGGGTACTTGCTGTGTTTCCGGTTGCGGCGACATCAAGATGGACGAAGCAAACAAACAATTTGAACTTGGCGGAAAAATCTTCCACGAAGGCGATCCCATCTCTTTGGATGGTTCCACCGGCAAAATTTACGATATCGCTATCAAAACCGTTCCGGCAGATCCTAACAGCGGATATTTTGGACGCATCATGAAGTTGGCCGACAAGTACAAAGCACTTGAAGTTCGCACCAACGCCGATAGCCCTGCCGATGCACAACGCGCAGCAGAACTTGGCGCACAAGGCATTGGTTTGTGCCGTACCGAACACATGTTCTTTGGCGAAGGCAGAATTGAAAAATTCCGCGAAATGATCGCTTCCGAAACTGTTGAAGAACGCGAAAAAGCTTTGGAAAAGATTGAACCTTTGCAACAAGCAGATTTCGAAGGTTTGATGGAAGCTTTGAAGGGTCAACCGGTTATCATCCGTTTCTTGGATCCTCCTCTTCACGAATTCGTTCCCACGGAAGAAAAAGATATTGAATTGCTTGCAAAAACAAAGGGCAAGAGCGTGGAATACGTTAAGCAACTTTGCAACAGCTTGCACGAATTCAACCCCATGATGGGTCACCGTGGATGCCGTTTGGCAGTAACCTATCCGGAAATTGCCATTATGCAAACCAAAGCTGTTATCAAGGCAGCATTGGCAGTTCAAGCTCGTCACCCCGATTGGCACGTGGTTCCCGAAATCATGATTCCGTTGGTTGGCGAAGTTAAAGAACTTGCATATGTCAAGAAGAGCGTTGTTGCTACCGCCGATGCAGTTATCGCAGAAGCAAAATCCGATTTGAAATATCAAGTTGGCACCATGATCGAAATTCCCAGAGCAGCTTTGACGGCTGACGAAATTGCACAAGAAGCAGAATTCTTCAGCTTCGGCACCAACGACCTCACTCAAATGACGTTTGGTTTCAGCCGTGACGACGCAAGCAAATTCTTGCCCAGCTACTATTCCGCAAAAATCTACGAAAGCGATCCGTTCGCTCGTTTGGACCAAGTTGGCGTTGGCAAGCTTATGAAGATGGCTGTTACTTTGGGCAGAGAAACCCGTCCCGAACTTCAATGCGGCATTTGCGGCGAACACGGTGGCGATCCCAGCAGCATCGAATTTGCTCACAGAATCAACCTCACTTACGTTTCTTGTTCTCCCTTCCGTGTACCCATTGCACGTTTGGCAGCAGCTCAAGCAAACATCAAATATCCCAGATAAGTGATATAAAACCTAAAAAACAAAGCATCCTTGCATTTTTGTGCAAGGGTGCTTTTTTTGTTGCCTTGTTGCAAAAAAACTAAAACGTATGGCAAAAAATATCCACGCTGCCAAATTTTTGCGGCGAAAGTGTGTGTTTTCATTTAGTGAAGTGGTGCTTTTTTTGTTGGACGAGGGGCGTGCTATGCATTGCTAGGCGCAGTGTTTTTGCGTGTTTGTTGCAAGCGTTTGCGTTTGCTGAGTTTTTTAATTTTGACATGGCTGTTTGGCACGTTTTGGCTATGCCGATTTTTTTTGTTAACGTTTTATTCGTGAAAGACGTGCCGCCTTCGCCGGTGGCTTGGTGTTTTTTTTTGTTCTGCCCTTTTTGTTGCGCTTTTGCCTGATATTTTCAATTTGGCTTTTGGGTGGTGGTGTTGGCATGCTTTTTCACTTGCAACTGGCGAGTGGGTTTTTTGTGCAAAAAAAGTTTTATGCGGCAAAAGGCGGGTAATCATATTGGCAAAGTGGTGGGCATAGGCTATTGCAGTACAAAACAACTCAAAAAGCGACAAAACTTCCCTAAATGCGACGCATGCGCCGTTGTATACTAGGTTTGTCGCACAAGGGGGAACCGTGAAAAAGATTTTTGCCGCCTGCGTGTGTCTGTTCGCCATGCTTTTCACCGTTGCGCTAGGGTGCTATTCGGTGGCCTATTCAGAACGCCGCAAAGTGCCTGTCTATTGCGTGGAGCGAAGCGACAACCGTGTTGCCATCAGTTTCGATGCCGCTTGGGGCGCCGACAAAACGCAAAAAATAATGGATATTTGCGATGACTACGGCGTGAAGGCAACGTTTTTTCTTGTGGGCTTTTGGATGGAGAAATATCCCGAAATGGTTGCCCAAATTGCCGCACGCGGTTTCGAAATTGGCACGCACAGCGCCACACATCCACAAATGAGCAAACTCACCGCCGAGCAGTGCCGCCAGGAACTAACTTCGTCCTGCCAACAAATTTTTCAACTAACAGGCAAGCCGGTTACGTTCTTTCGGCCGCCCTTCGGCGACTACGACAACAAATTGCTAACCGCCTGCGAAAATCTTGGCCTAATCGCCGTGCAGTGGAGCGTGGACAGCCTGGATTGGAAAGGCCTTTCCGCCCGCCAAATTGCCCAGCGTGTGCAAAAAGCGCAAAGTGGCGACGTGGTGCTGTGCCACAACAACAGCGATCACATTTTGGATGCCTTGCCGCTAATTTTCGAATGGGCCAAACTAAAAGGCTTGCAGTTTTGCCCCGTCGGGCAGGTGGTGTACACGCAAAACTATCAAATAGATTCCAATGGCCGCCAAAGCCTGTTGCCACCCGAAACGCAAAACAACTAGCGTTGGCGCAGTATCGCAAAATTTCAACTTTTATTGAATTCCTGCGCTGCAAAACAGAAAGCTTCTGCAAATTTTCGTGAAATGAGCGTGTTGCCTCAACAAATCACAACTTTTCATTGTGAACATTTTGCTTGCTAACAGACCAGACAAAAACTTTGTAGCCAAGCGCAAAATTTCAACTTTTC
>CAZNZO010000017.1:266-10981 GCA_964577535.1 uncultured Oscillospiraceae bacterium | reverse complement strand
CTGATAACCAGATTCGAACTGGTGACCTCGTCCTTACCAAGGACGTGCTCTACCTCCTGAGCCATATCAGCACATTTATTTTGTTGCCTTAATATAATACCAACTACGCACAAAAAAGTCAATCGTTTGTTAGAAAAAAGAATGAAGATTTGCACATAGTTTGCTTGAAACTTTTGAAAAATGTGCAAAATTGCCACAAAGTGCACCTTTTTGTTTGCACGCACCACAAAAGTTGCAACCTGGCAGGCTTTGTATTGACAAAAACGCCAACGATTTGTATAATACCAAGCGAGGTGAAACACGTACCGGGTGTTTTTGTTAAAAGTTTGTCTACGCCCAGAAAATTTTCCCGTGCCGTTTATTTTTTGGCAAACCAAGCGTTGGCGTTTGCCATATTTTACTATATCGGCGTGGCGGCGGAAACTCGCCCTGCCACAGTGAACAGAGTTGGCACACTTAAAAAAGATTTTAGTTGGTTAAACCGTATTGCAAGTTGACAATTGGAAATACTATATTTGACGGAGGATTTATGAAAAAAATAGCAGAAAAAGTTGTGCTTGTTGCACAAATTTGCATCACCCTTGTGTTTGTTTTGACAACCATTCTTTACGTTACGGGAGTGCTTTCCTACACGAACGCCGACGGAACGGTGGCAGATAACAGCGTTACCATTATTTTGCTGATTGTTTTGGCCGTTGTTTACATGGGACTTTCGGCATACATGATGTACGTGAATTTTTCGGAAAGAGAAAACCTGAAAAAGATTTTGCTGTTTTGCGACTGCGACAGTTCCACTCGCACCAACATAAAAGTTTTGAAAAACGTTGTTAGAGGGTGTTCCGACCAAGTGGAAGGCATTTCCGTTAGAAAACTGCGTGTGAGAACGGACGAAAAGGGCGGACTTATTGCCATTTTTAACGTGCGCGTTGCGGCAGACGACATTGCGCAATCCGTCGACAAGTTGCGCGCATTGCTTATTGATAGCTTTGCAAGCACCTTTGGATTGACCTTTAACTCCATCAACTTTGAAATTGACAAGCTTAAAGGCAAATACAAACCGGAAAATAAAGACGAGGAAACGCCAACTGACGAGCAGCAAGAGGAAGTTGAACAACCTGTTGCAGCATTGCCGGAACCTGCGGAAGAAGTTGCCGAACCGCAAGTTGAAACGGAACAGCAAACAGAAGAAGTTGCCGAAGTGGAAAAAGAAAAAGTTTAGCACCACTTTTGCCGTGCAGTTTGCCTAGAATTCGTTGCACGGCGTTTGCGTGGCAACGCTTGCAAAATTGCCACATATTGTTTACAAGCAAAAAGGGAACGACAAATTTTGTCGTTCCCTCTTTTTGAATTTTCAATTTTTGATGAATAATTTTTGCTTGTTTTTGCAACAATGCACACAAAAACGCCCCACGTACCCAAATTTTTGCCACCAGGGCAATTGCTTTTTGGGTGAAATTGTTGTGTTTTTAGTGACAGATTATTGACGCATAAATTTTGATTCTAGTCATCCGTTGAGTATGGACACTGTTTAACATCCAATTCGGCATCACACCATTCACAACGCTTTATGCACCAAGCACGCAAAAAATACTTTTCATCTGCACTCTTTACCCCATCAAGGTTTTTGCCACTTACTCTCTTTGCTTCCGCATTGATACACTGTTTCACTTTTTTATAATTAACAACTTTAGTATTATTCATAAGTATTTTTCCTCGTGTTTTTTATTTTCTATTAAGGACACCTCACCAGTTTGCACTGTAGTCTGTTTTGAATTTTGCAAGCTGTCACTAATTTCGCATAGTTGTTTATGGCGCCATATTCATTTTAACTCTCACGTTACAAATACCTATTCAACTTCGAACCACAGTTGGGCATATTTGCCATCTTCAAAATGCCAAATATTTTCATCCCACCCCATATTGCTACGGAGCCAATTTGCGGACGTCAAATTAATTTCTTGACCACACGAAGATCTTTCGGCACCACCTTCGTAATTCCCGTAGCGATCGTATATTTCATAATTGAATACGTAACAACAGCGGACGGAATTGGAAGACTTCTCACAAATATTATAAGTGGACCAAGTATTAGGACCTTTGATACGAAAAGATGTTCGAACATAGCAGCTTTCCGCATAAGCATCAGAACCGCCCGCTATTCCATAAACATATAAACTATCTCTGTTTTTCATGGTTATAAAGCTCGACCCATCCACATAACAATTTCTTATGATTGCATTTTTGTACGATCGCCCTGCTATACCACCAAGGTTCACCGCGCATTTAAACTCTTCATCGCTAGGCAAATGCACCGCGCAGTTTTCTATTATTCCTTCATTCACTGAAGCAATTCCACCGACATAATCATTATAATATAGTTCTGTGAATCCTGTTGAACTAGAATTCTTTATATGTCCTTCATTGTAACTGGCAATTCCTTCACCACAAACCACGTCTATAGTGCCGTAATTTTTTATACAAAATTGTTTATTTGTTTTGAGATATCCCACATAGCCATTATTTTTATAAATAAGACAATTCTCAGTTCCTGTCACAGTGTGGTCATTTCCGTTCAAATATCCACTAAAACCATTGGTTGAATCGCCCAATGTGAAATCTATATTTATGTCGTTTTTGAGTTCGTAAACTCCTGACATATTATAAGTTATGTTTTTGAAGCCCTCTGCCGTAGTGATAAACGTACCACTAAAATTCCATTTAGCATATAGGACTAGATTTCCGACTTCTCCAGCATATATGGTTGTTTTTTCATTTATGAAATTTTTGTCAAGATACCACCCGACAAATGCATGGTATTCGTCATACGATGCATCGCCCAAAGAGAATGAATCTTCGACATTATACGTTTTTTGATTTGCAGCATTGTTCCTTGCGCCGCGATACCCCAACACGTATGTGATTGAATATTCAACAGGAGACCAATTTGCATACAAATTAAGCATGCCATACGTACCTTTTGCTATTTCTGTTACAGCATGTCCATCGCCATCTACCCAACCATTAAAAACATAGTGCTCTTTTTCTAGATTGGAAAGTTTGTGCTCCATTGAAACGGTATATGTTTTTATATTTGTATTTTCAACCCCCTTAGTATTGTAGTAGTTAATAGCATAGACGATTTCTTCGCTATCATATACGGCATACAAATTCAAATCGGCAGTAACGACATTAGTAAAAGCATATTCATCACCATTTTCTTCGATTGACCAATGCGAAAAAGTATAATTCAATCCATTTGCATCATTTTTGCTTGGTGTTTGCTCGGGAATGAATGCCGAATTATTTGGCACTACGTTTTGACTTTCATACAAAATGCCATCATTATAATACGAAACTAAGGCGCAAACAGTTAGGCCTATTGTTCCTGTTGCTTTGGTATAGTTGTGTGTGTCTTCGGGCGTAAACGTCCACTTGTAAGTATTAAATCCTACTGAAAGCACTTGTTCTTCGTCCAAGGCGACCGTTCCAGCAACAATAGTATCGGCAATAAGAACAATGTTGGAATGCATGTTTATTGTTTGATCACACGAAACTTCTTTAATATATGGTACTGCTTGCTTGATTTTTAGCGTAGCGGTTTTGTCTTCTATTAGGTTATAATTGTTGTAATCCCCTTGAAATCTCGCTGTAACCAGATATTCCCCGACATCGATTTTTCCATTTCCTTCATAAACCACTTTGACACCCTGCGGGAGTGTTCCTGAAACAACAGCATTTTTTTCGGTGGCATCGTAGGTAAAAGTCTGATTTCCAAAAATAATGCTGTTCATGTCGTATGTTGCTTTATCAATAATCAGAGAGGCTGTCCAATCAGAAAGCTTGTTGTAATTTTCCGAATCGCCGGCGAACTTTGCCGTTACAGTATAGGTGTTTGCATCGACTTTTTCGTTATTGATATAGGTAACAGAAACGCCATCAGGAAGGTTGCCCGACACATAAATAGATTTCGGAGTCCCGTCGTAGATGAATCTGTTACTCAAGAAAGAGACCCCTCGCATATCATAAGTCGCCTTATTTATTGTGAGTATTGCCTGCATGTCGTCGATTGCAAAATAGTTTATTGCATCACCAACAAAAGAGGCTGTAGCCACATATTGATTCGCATTTGTTTGCTCATTATTTACATAGCTTACAGTTACTCCATCGGGAAGAGTGCCGCTTATGGACAGGACATGAGGATTGCCATCGTAAGTCACTGTGTTGTTTTCAAATGAGACATTGCTCATATCGTACACTGCTTTCTTTATCGTTAGCGTTGCAACCATGTCGTCTGGCGTTATGTAGTTGGCTGAATTGCTTGAAAACGTGGCAATTACAGTATAAACGCCAACGTTTGTTTTCCCATTATTTGCATAGTCAACGCTGATGTCTTCCGGCAATTTCCCTTCTATTGCAAGACGGTGTTGCGAACCATTATATGTTACAGTTTTGTCTTCAAATGCCAAGCCAGACACCACTGCCTTTTCGATCGTCAACGTTGCAGTAAGTGTAACTGTAGCATAGCCTTCCATATTAATTATAGCGGTAATCTTATACTCACCTGCATTTGTTTGCTTGTTTAACTTATCGTACGTGACGGTTGCTCCAGAAGGCACCCCTTGCACTTCAATTGTTTTTTCGAGCCCATCATAAGTGAATTTTGCGCTTTCAAACAATAGACTATCAAACGAAATTACAGAAATAGTTAAATTCGCTGTTTTATTTGGTATTGGCTCGTAGTTTTTGTTGTCACCGGAAAATTTCGCAACAACAACATAACTACCAATATTGGTTTTCCCATTGTTCTCGTAAGTTACACTTACGCCTTTGGGCAAATTGCTTGCAAAAATTGAATGACTTGCCCCATCATAATTGACAGTTTTGCTTGCAAACACCACACCGCTCATATCATAAACAGCCTTGTTTATTGTGAGAGTGGCAGTCAGTTGCAACTCTTCATAATTTTCTTTGGTGATTGTTGCAGTAACCACATATTTGCCAGCATTAACATATGTGTTTGCTTTGTTATACACCACTTTTGCTCCACTTGGCAAATTTTTGACAGCAATTGTTTTGTTTGTGCCATCATACGTAGTTACTACATCTACGAAAGTTACACCACTTAATTTATTGGGTGTAAATTTTGCATAGATACGTAAATCCGAAGTGATAGGTTCATCCAACATGGAAGTTGCAACAAAGGGTTTTTTCCACTCGCCTATGTCAAGATACCATCCATCGAACGAACAATTGTCTTTTGTCGGACTGTTTGGTAGACTTATTGCTTCGTTACCATTCGTATAAATTGTTTCATTTGTTTTACCGTCAACAACAAAGGTCAGTTTGAACTTTGACTCCCTTTGACAAGCGACAAATGCAAATATTGCGACTATCAACAATACAAACATCATAACAAGCAGTAATTTCCGTGTCGATTTTGTCATGCTTCACCTCCAAATTTCATTGACAAATTTTGCATACAAAATTCCACAGTAATTATACGACATACCCCCCCCCGTCTGTCAAGAGTTTTATTTAATTTAAACATAAAAAGCAACTGCCACCAGGGCAATTGCTTTTTGGGATTAGATTGTTATGTTTTTTAGTGGCGTTTGCTTTTGAAATAGTCTGTTAAAATTTTAGAGCACTCTTCTGCCAGCAAGCCGCCTTCCAGCATCACTTCGTGGTTGAGGGTGTGGCCGATGGATTCTGCCAGTTGCACGCATCCTGTGCCGCTTGCATCGTACGCGCCAAAATACACGTTGGAAATGCGCGCATTGAAGCAGGCGCCCAAACACATTACACACGGTTCCAAGGTGACGTACAAGTCGCACCCGGTAAGGCGCCAATCGCCCAACTTTTTGCACGCACGAGAAATTGCAACAAGTTCGGCGTGTTCCGTTGCGTTTTTGGATTTGTTGCGGGTGTTGTGCGCGCGAGCAATTATTTGGCCGCCCTTAACAACCACCGCACCTATGGGCACTTCGTCCGCCGCAAGTGAAAGTTTTGCTTGTTTTAGTGCGGCAAGCATAAATTTTTTGTCTTTCATAGTTTAACTTTTGAGTTTATTTCCTTCATCACGTCGGCATCGACTTTTAGCACGCGCCTGTCGTAGGTAAGCAGTCCGTTAACTTCGTCTTCCACGTCGGAAACTTGCGTATAGATGGCGGCGGAAAGACCTTGCGGTATTTTTGCAATTACGTCGCGCTGATACAATTCCCTTAGGCCGTCGTTGAACGCCGACAAACTTTCGAACGCCTTGTAGGTGTAGGTGGCATCGGGATTGAAACTGTGTTTTTCGTCCTTATAGCTGTAACCGCCAAATTCCGACAATACCGTGACACGTTTTTTATCCTTTTTGAATTTTACCTTTTTGAAATAGACGTGCAAGCTGTGGAAATCTCCACCGCCTTGATCGTGCCAACCACTGGCGTGATCGACAAAACGGCTGGGATCGAATTGTTTGGTGAATTGGGCAATACGGTTGGCATCGAACTGTCCCCAACCTTCGTTGAAGGGAACCCAAGTGGAAATGCAGGGGCAATTATACAACTGGTTTAGCATTTCGGAATATTCCCTTTCGAAAGTGTCGCGGCTTTCCTTCTTTTTGCGCGAAAACGTTGCATAGTGCGAATCGCGCATTTTGTTTAGCCCCAAAAACGGCAAATAAAGCGTTGCCATTTTGTGTTGCGACGTGCCACCGCTTGGCATATCTTGCCAAACAAGCATGCCAAGCCTGTCGCAATGATAGTACCAACGCATGGGTTCCACCTTTATGTGCTTGCGCAAAGTGTTGAAACCAAGGTTCTTCATGGTTTGGATATCGAACACCATTGCTTCGTCGCTAGGGGCGGTATACAAGCCGTCGCTCCAATAGCCTTGATCGAGCAGTCCGTTTTGGAAATAGGGCTTGTTGTTTAGCATGGTGCGCCAAACGCCATCCACAAGTTGGCAAGAGAATTTGCGCATACCAAAGTAGCTTTCCACCTTGTCGCGGCGAGAAATGACGGTGAGATCGTATAAAAACGGGCTTTCGGGCGACCACGGTTTGAATTGGCCAGGGAACTTGGCGGTTATTTTGCCTTTACCATCCGCCTTGCACACTTCTTTTTCCCCCTCGCTAACCACCACCGTTACCGGCTCGTCGAAGTTGCAATCCACTTCCACCGTTACGCTGGCGTTATCGAAATCGGGGGTTATTTTTAGCCCCTTTACGTATTGCGTGGGCACACTTTCCATCCATACCGTTTGCCAAATGCCGCTTTGCGGCGTATACCACATGCCTTTGCGATGGGTGGATTGTTTGCCGTTTGTTTGATATTTTGTGTCGGTGAAATCTTGCACCTTAACAACAACGTCGTTTTCGGCATCAAAACGCAGTGCATCCGTTACGTCGGCGGAAAATGCATTGTAGCCACCTTCGTGATGGCACACGGGCTGTCCGTTAACAAAAACGTCGCAAATGCTATCCACGGCGCCAAAATGCAACAAAACTATCCCCTTGTTGAAGCTTGCCGGCAATTTGAAGGTGCGGTGATACCACAAGTACCAATTGGGGCGCAGCTGCTTGCCAACGCCGGACAATATGCTTTCGGGTGAAAAAGGCACCAAAATTTCGCCATCGTATTTTTGCGGATGGGTGGGACTTTTTGTTATTGAATATTGCCAAAGACCATTCAAGTTGAAATAGCTTTTGCGCCTTAGTTGCGGGCGCGGATATTCTTGCAACGGGGTGTTGGTTATTTTTTCGCCCCACGGCGTTACCAAATTTTTAAGAGCCATGACACACACTCTCCTTCCAAAACATTTTACCACAACTAAAACAAAATGTAAACAGCAAAAAAAGCGGCTAAATGCCCACACAAGTTGCACTTTTGCGTTGTGCAAAAAGAAAATGTGTGGTACAATGCTAGTAGAGGATTAGCAAATGAGAACAAAAGCAAAATTTGAAAAAGTTTCGTTGGAACAATTTGCACAAGTTGCAGATGTCGCCACTTACCAGGCAATTAAACTGCCAGCAAGGGCAACCAAAAGCAGCGCCGGCTATGATTTTTTTGCGCCAACCGACCTTTGCGTTGAACCGCAACAAACAATTACCGTTGCGACGGGCATACGTGCGCTTATGCCATCCGATTGGTGTTTGATGATTTTTCCACGCAGTGGATTGGGGTTTAAGTATCGCTTGAAACTGAACAACACCGTTGGAATTATTGATGCCGACTATGCCGACAGCGACAACGAAGGGCACATTTTTGTTCGCATGACAAACGAAGGAAACAAGCCGTTGACCATTGCACAGGGAACAGCCTTTGCGCAAGGCGTTTTTGTGCAATACCTATTGACGGAAGACGACGATGCCACCGCAACCAGAAACGGCGGATTGGGATCCACAAGTAAATAGCCTTCTCGCAAATAAAGCAAACGCTCGAAAGATTTTGAACTTTCGAGCGTTTTTTTGTTGTTTAATTATTTTGCGAAAAGACTTCCGCTTGATTGCCGCGCCGTGCGCAAATTTTGCTTGCTGTTGCACGACTGTTTTTGTGGCAAGTTGCAATTTTTCTGCAATTTTTCGTTTTTGATTGCAATATTTAAGCCACAAACAGCCAACTCTTGCCAGGCTGCGTTTGGCCGCGCGACGACTAGAACTTGACTGAACTGCCCAGTTTGTCAACGTCGGTGTGGTTGTTGTTTTGTGTGTAGAGAGAACAATCCACATTGACGGCCGAAAGAAGGAAATCGCGCGTGATAAGGCGGTAGTTGTAGTTTTGGTATCCGCTTTTTACCAGCGGCGAATATTGGTTTAGCTCGAACGCCGAACGGAAATAGTTGTAGTTTCGGTTTGCATTTTGATGGAGCAACAGATAATCGATGACGGCAATGGTATACACCTTGTTGTATTCTATGGCATTTTCCGTAACACGCCAAATTTGACTGAATTTTGCCTGGTTTAGAATGTCCGACCCACGGACACGGGCCACGTAGACGACGTTATCGAAGGGCAACGCATCGTAGAGTTGCGCATAGGTTATTTCCCCCGACGGCAAGTCCGCACGAGCCGTGTTGCACATTGCCAAATCTATTTCGTGTCCCTGCGAAAGGGCATATTGCGCCATTGCATGACACACCAGGCGAGGCACCGCCTTGGATTTGCTGAGTTTGCCGCTTAGCGTGGCCATAATTTGATTGGCTTCGTAAACGATGGATTCGTTTGAGTTGTTGATTAGCTGCTGCACGGAATACAAATTGGGCCAACTTTCGCTATACCTTATGTTTTCGTACTCTTTGCAGGAAACGTTGCCGCTTGCATCGACAGAAAGTTGCACGTGCGAAACGTGCGTGCCACTTGAACCGCCCTGCACGAAGGGAACGTTGTTTTTGTAGTCTATTTCCTGTTTGTGCGTGTGGGCGCAAAACACGGCGTCGGCATATTGAGTGATATCAAACTCGGTGTCTTCGAGGAAGGTTTCTTGGCCGGTGTGAGCACTTACCACAACCACGTCGCACCCATGCTTGTTGCGCAAGGTTTGGGATAGCTGCGGGATTACTTCCGACGGGCTTTTGAAGCCGATTGTTTGCACCAAGTTGGACGAAATAGACGTTATTTGACTTTCACCTATCACGCCGATTATGCCGATTTTAAGGCCGTTTGGCAGCGTTTTGATGACGTATTCTTGCGCAAGTTCGTCGGCAAAAGTGCCCCACGTGCGCTGGTTTGCATCCCAATGGTACACGTTGGCACCCAAAAAGGGAGTGGCACTTTGCGCAGACAAAGCGGCAAGTTTTTCTAAGCCCCAATCGAATTCGTGGTTGCCCAGCGTTAGGCAATCGAAACCGACTTCGTCGATGCAATCGGAAAGCAAATTGCCATAGTTGCTGTTGGATGCAATAGAGCCTTGGAACATATCGCCGGAGTTGATTAGCACAACGTTTTCGTTGTGATACTTTTCCTGGGATAAATATCCGCACACGGTGGAAATTTTGTCCGTTTCACCGTGAAAATCGTTGATTGCGTAGAAATCGACAGTGAGAGCATCGCTGACGGTATCACAGGCGGAAAACACGCTGGCAAACAGCGACAACAACAAAACTATTGCAAGCAGCAAACTTTTTCTTTTGAGCATGATTCACCTTTTGCGCCAAATTTGCCACACACGGCAAGGCACATCCGCTATTGATTATATACGGAGTTGCAAATATTTGCAAGCATATTGCCCGTTGTGGCACGTTGTTTGCCAAAATACGAGAAAAACGAGCGAACGGCGAACGAAACGCAAGCTTGAAGCGGCGATGAAAACAAGGGGGAAATGACTGCTAGCGACAGGCAATTCAATGCAAAACTGACGGAATGAGAATTTGGGCGGATGGAAAAAATGACAAAAATTGAAAATGTTATTATTCGGTTTGACAATGGCCGCAATAATTGCTATAATAGTTGGGCTTGAAGTTGCACTAGCCGCGACAAGGCGGCAACGCAAACAGGGCAAAAATTTGATTATATGGAAGCGTATCGAACGCTTGTGGTCCTCAGCCAAGCCGAAGGCGAACGCCGACCACTTCGATGCGCCAAAAATAGACGGCATACACTCTGCCTGCAACGGCAGTATGAATAACTATAAATTTAATATATGGAAGCGTATCGAACGCTTGTGGTCCTCAGCCGAGCCGAAGGCGAACGCCGACCACTTCGATGCGCCAAAAATAGACGGCATACACTC
>CAZNZO010000017.1:0-166 GCA_964577535.1 uncultured Oscillospiraceae bacterium | reverse complement strand
TGCCTGCAACGGCAGTATGAATAACTATAAATTTAATATATGGAAGCGTATCGAAGTGGTCATAACGGCCCGCACTCGAAATGCGGTTACCGAGCAATCGGTACAAGGGTTCGAATCCCTTCGCTTCCGCCACAGTCGGCGACTGCGCCTTTAAGTCGCAAACAAA
>CAZNZO010000016.1:0-22991 GCA_964577535.1 uncultured Oscillospiraceae bacterium | reverse complement strand
AGTTTGAAAAGTTTTGCGAAAACGCTTCCGCCGTCGATTGGATATACAAAAACGGCGATAAGGGCGACGAATATTTTTCCATAGTTTACGTAGATAATGCCAACCGACAAAAGCTGTTTTACCCCGACTACATCGTGTCGGTAAGGGGCAAGACTTGGATTATAGAAACGAAGGGCGGTTTTGATAAGACGGGCGCAAGCGAAGATATAGATATCTTTTCATCAAAGAAATTTGACGTGTTGGAAGCGTATTTGCGCAAATATGGGTTGAAGGGCGGATTTGTGCGCTACGATAAACAAAGCGAAGAACTTTGCATTTGTAGCGAGAGTTACAACGACGATATCCATTCCGACGATTGGAAAATCTTGAGCGAAGTTTTTAAGTAAGATAAAAGACGATAGAACGTTTGATTCTATCGCCTTTTTGTTTCCCGTTTTTCCCGACAAAAATTTCTAACAAAAACGAACGCGGGTGTCTGCGTTCGTTTTTTGGTGCCGATGACCGGACTCGAACCGGTACGACTTTTAAGGTCGAGGGATTTTAAGTCCCTTGCGTCTGCCTATTTCGCCACATCGGCGTGGTGGTGCAAGCATCAAAGGGCTTGCGTTGGCACAAAATTTCAACAGTGCTATTATATCACAGCAATTCCACTTTGTAAACAAATTTTATCAATGCAAATTTGTGGGTGCACTGTGGGACAAGCGAATAGTTTTTGCAAGAAATTGCATGATAACTAACTTGCCACACCCCAAATGCTTTTTGCAACAGGCAAAATTTTCCGCTAGGTTGGTGCTAATTTCCAAAGTGAATTTTGCCGAAGCAAGCCGCAGGCGGCGAGGCGCACTGGCCGTTGTGCCGTGCATGCAGTTGCAAAGAAAAAAAGAGCAAGTCGCTGTGACTTACTCTTTTTTTGGAGGCACCACCCAGATTCGGACTGGGGGTGAAGCTTTTGCAGAGCTCTGCCTTACCTCTTGGCTATGGTGCCAACTGCCTAAACATTGTACCAAACGTTACAAAAAAAATCAACAGTTTTTAAGCAAGTTTTCAATTTTTGTTTGCTTTGGTTGTTTGCACATTTTTTAGATGCCAAGTTATTTCAAATATTGGCGGATATTGGAAATTTTTTATTGCAAAACTGCGCCAATTTTGGTATTATATATGCAATATATTTATGAGGTGAGGCAAGTATGACGGATATTGAAATTGCAAGACGCAGCAAGCCCCAAAAAATTGTAGATATTGCCAAACGCATTGGCATTGGCGAAGATCAACTTGAACTTTATGGCAATTTGAAGGCCAAAGTCACGGCAAAACCGTCTCCTAAAGCCAACGCAAAGCTAATTTTGGTGACGGCAATAAATCCCACGTCGGCAGGCGAAGGCAAAACAACGGTATCCATTGGCTTGGCGGATGGCATGAACCTTATTGGCGCAAACACCTGCTTGGCCCTGCGTGAACCTTCCCTTGGCCCTGTTTTTGGCATAAAAGGTGGTGCAACCGGCGGCGGATATTCTCAAATACTGCCTATGGAAGATATAAACTTGCACTTCACGGGAGATTTTCACGCCATAACAGCCGCAAACAACTTGCTTTGCGCAATGATAGATAACAGCATTTTTCAAGGCAATGTGCTGCAAATAGATCCGCAACGCGTTGTGTTTAACCGCACGCAGGACGTTAACGACCGTGCTTTGCGTGGAGTGATAGTTAACAGTGGTGTTGCCGGAACAATCGAGCGTCCGGAAAAATTCAACATTACCGCCGCATGCGAAGTTATGGCAATTTTAACCCTTGCGGAAGATATTGCCGACCTGAAAAAGCGTTTGGGCAACATTTTGGTTGCATATAATTTTGATGGAAAACCTGTTTTCGCCCGTGATTTGCATGCCGAAAACGCTATGGCCATTTTGCTTAAAGATGCGCTAAAACCCAACCTTGTTCAAACAATTGGCGGAACGCCGGCCTTTGTTCACTGCGGACCGTTTGCCAACATTGCACATGGCTGCAACAGTGTTCAGGCCACAAAACTTGCCATGACTTTTGCCGACTACACCGTTACGGAAGCCGGTTTTGGTGCCGATTTGGGCGCGGAAAAGTTTTTGGACGTGAAATGCAGAATGTCGGGATTGGCCCCCAACGCCGTTGTTATGGTGGCAACCATTCGTGCGCTTAAATTGCACGGCGGTGCCGATAAAGATTGCTTATCCGTTGAAAACTTGCAAGCTTTGCGCGCCGGCATGAGCAATTTGGTAAGGCACGTTTGCAACATTAGAGACGTTTACCGTTTGCCTGTTGTTGTTGCCATAAACAAGTTTACAACCGATACGGAAAAGGAAATTGACGAAGTTAAAAAGGCCATGGCTCAACTGGGCGTTGAAGCAATTTGCTGTGACGTTTGGGGCAAGGGCGGCAGCGGTGCAACGGAATTGGCGCAAAAGGTTTGCCATCTTTGCAACAATGCAAGCAACAAAAACTTCCGTTTTTCCTACGAAAATGTCGATTCTGTTGAAGAAAAAATTTGCAAAGTTGCCACCAAAATTTACGGTGCAGGCAACGTGGAATTTTCCGAAAAGGCTTTGGCGAGCCTAGAGAGTCTAAAACAACTGGACATTAGCAATTTGCCCGTTGTTATAGCCAAAACGCAATATAGCTTTTCCGACGATATGTCGCTGCTTGGGGCGCCCACAGGGTTCACCTTGCACGTTTGCGACGTGGAATATCGTGGTGGCGCAGGATTTTTGGTTGTGCTAGCCGGCAACATGTTGCTTATGCCAGGACTTTCCAAAACGCCCAACGCAGTTGGCATGACAATTGACGACGATGGCATTATTGACGGTTTGTATTGAGGTGCGAAATGAGTGCTACAAAAGAAATTTCTTACAGATTATATTTTAAGTACGGAACAATGGGTAGCAGCAAATCTGCGCAAGCCCTTATGTGCCAGTTCAACTACGAACAAAAGGGCATGAAAGTGCTTTTGGTAAAGCCTTCGGTGGATAACCGTGGCGATAGCGGCGAAACACCCAAAGTTCGTTCGCGCATTGGTTTGGTTAGCGAATGCGAAACAATTTCGCCTTCCGAAAGTTTTTTGGACCTTTACGAAAATTTCAAAAACGCAAACGGTTGCGATTGCATAATTGTGGACGAAGCGCAATTTTGCACCGAAAAGCAAGTTGACGAATTGAAGCAACTAACTTCCTTTGTTCCCGTTTTGTGCTACGGACTTTTGACCGACTTCCATTGCAAACTATTTGAAGGCAGCAAACGCTTGGTTGAATTGGCCGATTCGTTACAAGAAATAAAGTCGGTTTGCCGTTGTGGTCGAAAATCCACCGTGAACGCACGTTTTGTCAACGGCAAATGCGTTGACGATGGTCCCGTTGTTTTGATTGGCGGCGACGAGTGCTACGAAAACTTGTGCTATCGTTGCTGGCAAAAGGAACTAAAAAAGAGCAAAAAATAGTGTGCGCACCAGCATAAAAGCAGTTTTGACGTGCATGGTTGCAATTTTTCTGCCGGCTGTGCCGTTTGCGGTGGTTGCAAAAGCGCACAAACGAAGGCAATGCTGTGATATTTCGCATCAATGATAGTTTTTGTGCTAAATTGTATTGGATTTTATGTACAAGCGAGCATTGATCTGTTTTTGCTAGTGTTGTGTCAAAGCGTATGGACTTTTGCACGACAAGCAAGCCTTGAACAACTTTTGACAGTATTTTTGCCTCTAAATGCCTTTGCTTTTGTTTTGAGTTTCATACAAACAGAGGTTTAACTAAAATTCAAATGCAGGTTTGTTTCCATCGCGACAAACCAACATTTCGTACCTGTTGCATAAAAGTATAATTCACAACAGTAGCTAACAAAAAAGCGTCCGATTTGGACGCTTTTTGATTTGTTTTGTGTAATTTATATAATTGTGATTAAAGATGCACGTTGCGAAAATTTTTTTTTCGATAAACCATCTCGTTTTCGTCCAACAGGTGTGGTATGGTTTTTGTGCCATCGCTTCACCTATTTTTTGTTATGCGCTTTTTTTACTTTTTAAAATTGTGCTATCTTTTTGTTTTGTAAACACAGCCTTCACTGGCAGTGGAGCAAGTTTTTGCCCAATTTTTCAGGAAAAAGTTGCCATAGTTTGCAACGCCCTCTTCGTGTTCCCGCAAGCGTTGCGCCAGTTCTTTTCCCTTCACGTCGCAGGAAATTCTGCCTTTTGCAATGTTAATTTCTATCTCGTCGCCATCTTGCAACACGGTGAAAACGGTGTCCTCGTTGGTTTCGGGAGTGATATGTCCAACGGCAATTCCGTCGTAGAAATCGGCAATTCGTCCGTCTGTTATTACGGCAACTTGCTGTGAAAGCCCAAAGCCCTGTAAAAGAGCTAGTGATGCGTAAATTTCACGCATTCCTGGGCCACTCTTGGGGCCTTCGCCACGGATAACAAGCACGTCACCTGCGCGAATTTCACGATGCAAAAGAGCATCGACGGCCATTTCCTCGTTGTTATATACTTTTGCCGGGCCGCTGAACAATGCATCAGATGAAAATTGCGCAATGCAACCTTCTTCAGCCAAATTGCCAAATAGTACACGCATTCTGGCGGTGGAAGAAAGTGCGTTATCTGCCGAGCGAACAACGTTTGTGTTTTTAACAACCACGCTGCCAAGTTCGTCGCCAAGCGTGTGCGATTCCGAAACAAAAACGTCCGTTTTAAGCAAATTGCCAGCTTGCAACTGTTTAAGCACGGCAAACGTGCCACCTGCTGCATGCAATTGATTCATAATACACTTGCTTTCGTCTTCGTTGTGTAGTAGCAACGGTGTCGTTTTGGTTATGTCGCCAAGAGTTTTTATGGAGAAATTTTTTATTCCCAGTTCTTTTGCGAGTGCAATAAGGTTAAGCGCAGTGGTGGAACTGCCGCCGCATGCAAGGTCTAGCCGTGCCAAATTACATAAAGACGCTTGGCTTAGCAACCGCCTGGGAGAACATTTTGCTGTCGCAAGTTGAACGGCCAATTTACCTGTTTTTGTGGCTATTGCAAAGCGTTCAGCAGAGTGAGCAGGGGCAGTGCCATTGCCGCGTACAGCCAATCCTGCGGCCTCTAGCAAGCAGTTGAAACTGTTTGCACCGTATCTTTCGCAATCGGAGCCGGATACTAGTGGCAAATTGTTTTCAATTTCCGAAAGCTGGTCGAAGGCGGTTTTGCCTGTTTTTATTTTGGCAATTTGTTCAAAATAGTGGGCATAGCCTCGTTGCCTGCGGTTGAAAATTATAGGCGACATAACGCCTTGAGAAACAAATGCGCAAGGCAAATTTAGCCGAATTGCCGCCAGCAACATTCCGCAAACAACGTTGGGTTCAGTTGCAATAAAAACTACGCCGTCAAAGAAATCGTTGGAACAAATAAGTTCCACGGCGTTGGCGGTTAGGTCGCGCGAAGGCAAATCGTACCTGGTGGAAGGCGTTCCGTGCATGGCGGTGCAATCCAGGGAAGAAACAAAAGCCTTTTTTGCCGTCGCGCCGCTTGCTACTATGCCTTCCTGAACGCGCATAGAAATGGCATCTAAGTCGTTTTGGGCGGCAGTGGCGGCATTTTGCGCCGAAATTATGCCAATGCATGGCTTTTGAACGTCAATTTCTAGCGCCGTAACCAGTGCTTTTTGAGGAAGTTTGTCTATTTGCTCAATAAATTCTTTCAACATAAGCTTGCACCTCACCCATTATTTTATATCTAAAATGCCTTGTTGTCAACAGTAACTTTTCGTATAAAACCATATTTTTCGGCTCAAAATAACTCACAAAGACAGGTGAGGTGCGGAATGAAACGAAAGGTGGAAATATGCGGCGTAGATACGTCGTCGTTGCCAAAACTAACTGCGGCGCAATCTAAGCAACTGCTTTTGCAAATTCAAAATGGAAACCAAGACGCACGCAACTATTTTATCAATTGCAATTTGCGTTTGGTGCTTTCCGTTGTGCAACGCTACGTTTCGCGAAGCAAAAATTTGGACGACTTGTTTCAAATAGGGTGTGTTGGACTGATAAAATCCGTGGACAATTTCAATCCAAATTTTGGCGTTTGTTTTTCCACCTATGCTGTACCCATGATTGACGGCGAAATTCGCCGCTTTTTGCGTGAATCCAATTCGCTGCGAGTAAGCCGTGGAATTCGTGACGTGGCGTATAGGGCTTTGCAGGTTAGGGACGAGCTGGAAAAGCAAACAAGCACCGACGTAAGTGTTTGTGAAGTAGCGGCGGAAATGCAGTTGCCGGTTTTCAAGGTTATCTACTGCTTGGATGCGATTAGCGAACCTGTTTCTCTATCCGACACGGTCTATTCGGACGAGGAAGATTCCCTTTCTCTTTTGGATCACTTGGCGGACAAAAATTGCAGTGAAGATTCGTGGGCGGACGACGTGACACTGTTTGATGCGTTGAACCAACTGGACATTAAGGAACGCAACGTTTTGCTGAAACGATATTTTGAAGGCAAAACGCAGGTGGAAGTATCCAAAGAAGTGGGCCTAAGCCAGGCGCAAATATCTCGACTAGAAAAGAATGCAATGAACAAAATTCGTGAAAGTTTTTTGTGATGCTTGTACCCTTTTGCGTTGTAAGATAATATTATTCGGCCAATGCCAGTATTATTATTTGGGAGAAAAACTTGGAAATTAGCTACGGCGAATTGCGTTGCAAAGAAGTTGTCAATTTAACTAGCGGGGCGAAGATGGGACATGTGATTGATATGATCATCGACCGAAACGGCAAGGATGTTCTAGGCGTGGTGGTGCCTGGCGTTAGAAAATTGTTCCGCGCAAACGAAGATATTTTTGTTCCGTGGAATCAAATTGAAAAGATAGGTTCTGACGTTATTTTGGTTTCGCTGGACTTGCACGCTGTAACAAACGTCACTCGCGCAAAAGGCAAAAAATCTTCCGACACTGAGTGCTGCGAGGAGGATTTTATCCAATAATGCCCGATTTAGGCACGAATATAAAATAATATTACAGACATAGTATCGCAATATGCTATATTTATGTTGTATTTTTGTTATGTTTTGAAAAATCGCATTCGTTTTCTCGCATAATATTTTATTATGTAATAAATAACTTTTACGGCCAATATTTATTGCAATTTGTTTTTTTGTTTGGTATAATAGCAGTATGCTTAAAGAAATAGAAGTTAAACAAAGACAATTGTTGTCGGATCTTATCGGTGAAAATACCGAACTTGGTTACTACCGCATACAAAAAATTATCAAATCCAAAAGCGTAAAAATAAACGGCGTTCGCACCGGAGTGGATTGCAACGTTAATGCAGGAGACGTTGTTTGGGTTTATCTTGCCGATCGCGAAAAAGATAGCATAGAAGTTGTGTATCGCGACGAAAATATTTTGGTGGTGAACAAATTTGCCGGAGTGGAAGTTGTTGGTAAGGATTCGCTTACCGAGCGCATCAACAACATTCTGACAGATGCAACAGCGGTGCCTGTTCACCGGTTGGATCGCAACACAATGGGTCTTGTTGTTTTTGCATTGAACAAGACTGCCGAAACGGAACTTTTGGAATCTTTCAAAGATAGGGAAATTGACAAGCTTTATAACTGCATTGTTGTGGGCACGCCCAAGCAACCTTCTGCGAAGCTAAAAGCCTATTTGTTTAAGGATGCCAAAAAAAGTTTGGTCTACGTTTCCGACGTTCCCAAGCAAGGCTATGTTCCCATTGAAACGCACTACAAATTGCTAAAAAACATGGGGGAACTTTCCTTGTTGGAAGTGAAGCTGGTAACCGGTCGCACGCATCAAATTCGTGCCCATTTGGCGCACGTAAAATTGCCAGTGCTGGGTGACGGAAAATACGGCCTCAACAAAGTGAACCGCAAATATCGTGTAAAAACTCAACTTTTGTGCTGTACCAAAATCACATTCCATTTTGCGCAAGGTTCATTAAAGTATCTCGATAACAAAAGCGTTGTTCTTCCCATCGACCTAAATCAATATTACAAAAAGTAGACTACTTTTTTGCAACCGCCTCGGTTGCTTTTTTTCGTAGATAAGATGCTTAAAATAAGTGGTATAGATAAAAAATCCGTAGCAAAAAAAATCGGTTTGAAAATAGATGACGAAATTGTTGCATTCAATGGCGAAATGGCATTGGATATGCTTGACGTTGCCTATTTCGATTCGCAATCGGATTTTTCCAT
Organism: uncultured Oscillospiraceae bacterium; assembly: GCA_964577535.1. Lineage (GTDB taxonomy): Bacteria > Bacillota > Clostridia > Christensenellales > CAG-314 > Fimimonas. The sequence goes on along the minus strand of CAZNZO010000016.1, from coordinate 14,794 downwards.
AACTGTGCAGCGTGGCGATAAGCAACATACTTTTGCCGTTTCGAAAGATTGTGGCCAGCCCATGGGTTGGGATTTCTACGACGAATGCTACGTTGAACCCCGTTGGTGCGCCAACAAGTGTGTGTTTTGTTTTGTCGATCAACTGCCCAAAGGTCAGCGAAAAACGCTTTATGTGAAGGATGACGACTGGCGTTTGTCCTTTGTTTCCGGCAATTTTGTTACGCTCACAAACGTTTCGGATAAGGAATTGGAACGAATAATTTCCAAAAAGTATTCGCCGCTATACGTTTCTGTGCATGCAACCGATGACGAGCTTAGGCGCAAATTGCTGGGCAACCCCAAGGCGCGCCCAATTATGCCTTTGCTAAAACAACTTTGCGATGCAGGAATTTCGGTGTATACGCAAATTGTAATGTGTCCGCACCTAAACGACGGAGCGCAGTTGCAAAAAAGCCTAGAAGATTTGTTTGGTTTGTATCCTGCCGTGCGCAACGTTGCAATAGTGCCAGTTGGGCTAACAAAACACCGTGATGGTTTGTGCAAAGTTTCCCCGGTGGACGAAACGGTGGCAAAAAACACCGTTCAACTTGTTGAAAGCTTCGATGCCGCCTGCTATGCAAAAACAGGTCAGCACTTTGCTTATTGCTCGGACGAAATGTACCTCTATGCCAATGTGGACGTGCCGTCCTATTCCTACTATGGCGATTTTGAACAGCTAGAAAACGGCGTTGGCTTGATTGCCGATTTTCGTTATCAGTTCGATTTGGCTTTTGCCGATGCAGTTGCCGCAAAAGGCGGTTCGTTCAGTGTGGTTACGGGCGTTTCGGCAACGCCGCTTATGAATGAAACCTTGAAGCGCGCCAAGGAAAAATTTCCGCACCTAAACGCCAACGTTATAACCGTTGTCAACAAGTTTTTTGGAGAAACGGTTACTGTTGCCGGATTGGTGGTGGGGCAAGATATTGTTTCCACTTTGCAGGGGCGAGAGGATGTTGGAGACACGCTTTTGCTACCCAGGGTGATGTTGCGCGAAACGGAAGACGTTTTTCTTGACGGAATGACCTTGCAACAGTTGAAGGATTTGACAGGTAAAAAAGTAGTTGTAACGGCCGACGGATACGAATTTTGTCAGGCTGTTTTGGAGTGTGAATGATGAAAAGAACCTTAGTTGCCGTAGTTGGCAAGCCTAACGTTGGCAAATCGACGTTTTTCAACAAGGTTTGCGGCAGTCGTATTTCTATTGTTTCGGATATGCCCGGCGTAACGCGCGATAGGGTATATGCCGATGCGGAATGGCTTGGTCGCAAATTTACTCTTATAGATACCGGCGGAATCCAACTTAAAAGCGATGACGTTATGTTTCGACACATTCGTCAGCAAGCAGATATCGCAGTGGACCTTGCCGACGTAATTTTGCTGTTTTGCGACTACAAAACTGGCCTCACAGCGGAAGACTATGACGTAGTTTCCATTTTGCGCAAGTGCAACAAGCCGGTTATTTTGGTGGTGAACAAAGTTGATAACTATCTGGACTGCGACCTTTCGGATTTCTATGCTTTGGGACTTGGTGACGTTTTCCCCATTGCTGCGGAGCAAAAACAAGGCCTTGGCGATTTGCTAGACGAAGTTATTTCCTATTTCCCCGAGCAGGACGTTGCCGAAGAAGATGACGATGCAATAAAAATTGCCGTTGTTGGCAAGCCCAATGCGGGCAAATCTTCCCTTGTTAACAGCATTTTGGGGTACGATCGCACGATAGTTTCCAACATTGCCGGCACAACTCGTGATGCAATTGACACGCAATTTGTTTATGACGACAGAAAATACGTGATTATCGACACTGCTGGTATGCGCAAAAAGCGTTCCATCGAAAGCGACAGCGTTGAACAATACAGTGTGATGCGCTCGCTGGATGCAGTGCGCCGCGCCGACGTGTGCTTGATTGTTGTGGATGCCAACGAAGGGCTTTCGGAACAAGACGTTAAAATTGCCGGGTTTATTCATGAAGAAGGCAAACCATCGGTTGTTGTTATTAACAAATGGGATTTGGTGGAAAAGGATACCCACACTGTGGAAAAATTCAAAAAACAGCTGTCTTGCGACTTGGCTTTTATGGATTATTTCCGCTTTATAACCGTTTCAGCACTCACTGGCCAACGTGTTTCCAAATTGATGGATGAAGTCAACTACGTTTACGCAAAATCCACCTTCCGAGCAACCACAGGAATGCTCAACGACGTTATTTCTGATGCGGTGCAAGCGGTGGAACCGCCTTCGCGCAACGGCAAGCGTGCCAAGATTAAGTATGCAACGCAAGCATCCACTCAACCGCCCACGTTTGTTATTTTCACAAACGATGCCTCTCTGGTACATTTTTCGTATAGGCGGTATTTGGAAAACTACATCAGAAGAGCATTTTCGTTGGACGGAACACCCATAAAATTGGTTTTCCGTGGCGGCGAAAAGAGCGACGACTGATTGAAAATTGAACAATAGGCAACAAGCAGTTTTGCGCTGTTTGTTGCCTTTTTCTTTGTGAAATAGTGTGGACTTTTAAAAATTTTGCGATTTTGTGAAATTTTGCTGTATTTTGAACAGTTATAAAAGTTTTGTGCAACAATTTTTATATCTTTTTGTGTTTCCGTGCAGTTTTGCCGGCCTTCGATTTTGCAAATTCTTTTAAAATCGCAGTTTATCAGTGGTGTCTTTATGAATTTTGCGCAAGATTTTTATGTTTTTGGCGTTTTGCTGGTTTTTAATTTTGTTAAGTTGTGTCTTTTTTTTCGAGTTTGCTTTTGATATGGCTAATTAGTTGCGCTATTTTGTATTTTGCGCCTTTTAAGTTTTTTTTGCCTTTAACGTGCTGAGCGGATAACTTTTGTTGTTGGCGTGGGAAATTATGTGCAGGGCAGGGCGCAAGCACAAAATTGTTCTAATAACGTCGCAATGCTCATACAATCTAGCAAACGATTGTGGTGGAGGGAATGCGTGAACAGTATTTATCAAGACATTGCGGAAAGAACCAACGGGGACGTGTATATTGGGGTTGTAGGGCCGGTGCGAAGCGGCAAATCAACTTTTGTTAGCAATTTTATGGAAAAATTGGTTTTATCGGAAATATCCGACAAAAACGAGCGTGCGCGCACGATTGACGAACTGCCGCAATCGGCCGATGGAAAAATGATAATGACAACTCAGCCAAAATTTGTTCCAAATGCAGCAGTAAAACTGACACTGGAAGATAAATCGACGGCAAACGTGCGGCTTATAGATTGCGTGGGATATATTATTGATGGCGCAGAAGGCCATTTAGACGGCGAAAAAATGCGACTCGTCAACACGCCGTGGTCTTCCGAACCAATGCCCTTTGAACAGGCGGCGGAAATTGGCACTAGAAAGGTTGCCACGGAGCATTCCACAGTGGTGGTCGCCGTCACATGCGATGGCACGGTTTGCGACATTCCTCGAGCTAGCTACGTTGCGGCGGAAGAAAAGACTGTTGTGGAATTGAAAACTTGCGGAAAGCCGTTTGTGTTGGTACTTAACACACAAAATCCGCTTGACGAGGCCACCAAAACACTTTGCGATTCTCTTTCGGAAAAATACGGCATTTGCGTGATTCCGTTGGACGTTAAAAATGCCACAGCAGAACAGCTGCAATTTGTTCTGCAAAGCATTGTGATGGAATTTCCTGTTCGCCGCTTGGCATTCGATATACCCAAATGGATGCGCACTTTGCCAAAAGAAAACAAATTTGTTGCGGAAATTTTGGAACGCATCAAAAAGGGATGTGTGGAAATTGACAAAATGAGAGATAGCGCCAAGCTGAAGGAAAGTTTTGCAGATTGCGATTTTGTTGAAAATTTTTGCGTATCGTCAATGGATATGGGTAGTGGTGTTGTGCGCTACAACATAACTCCGCGCTCGGATTTGTTCTTCACTGTGCTTTCGGAAGAAGCCAAAACGGAAATCAGCGACGAATTTTCTTTGATGAGCTACGTCACAGCTTCGGCGCGTGCAAACAGTTGCTTCGAAACTATGAAAGATGCGTTGGAGCAAGCCAACACATTGGGGTATGGCGTGGTGTGTCCCGATGCAAGTAACATGTCGCTGGACGAACCGGAAATTGTGCGACAAGGCAGTATTTACGGCGTGAAGCTAAAAGCCACGGCGCCCAGTTATCACATAATAAGGGTGGATGTTGTAACGGAAATATCGCCAATGGTAGGCACGGAACAACAAAGCCAATATTTGCTTGAAGAATACAAGCAAAATCCCGACGTTGTTTGGAACACAAACATGTTTGGAAAAACAATGGCAGGTCTAGCCAAAGAAGGGTTGGAAGGTAAATGCAGTGCAATGCCTGTTGAAATAAAAGAAAAACTAACCAGAACGGTAAATAAAATTGTTAACGAAAATCGCGGTGGTTTGATTTGCCTTTTGCTCTGATTTTTGCGGATTCTGTTGAGATTTTGCAAAATGTATACTATTATGCTAGACATAATATTAAAAATAGCAGCATTTTTGCGATATAATAAGTGTTTTGAAGTTATTTGGCATCGTGATTGATATTTCGGTTGAACAACTTTACTGTGCCATATTGCAGAAGTGCATAGTTAAATAGTGCGTTTAAAGAGTCAAAAAATCCGCTTGGTGTGTTGCCGGGCGGATTTTCTGTTTTGTTAGCATGGTGGATGAAGTTCCTTGTTTGCGTAGTTGCTTTGTGTTTGCTGCGTATGTTGAGGTAAAGTCTTTTTGAATGGCTCTATTGCAAACTAGTTTGATCAACTTTGTTTTGAGGTGCTGTGTTATACGGCGTTTGCCATGTGCGCAGGCATTATTCCGACGCATAAAGTTCTTGCAATTTCTTTATAATTTTGCATTCCATTCGGGATATTTGCACCTGCGAAACGCCCATCTTTTGCGCAATTTCTCCCTGTGTCAAATCTCTGAAATAGCGCAAAATAACAATTTTTTGTTCTCGTGGTGCAAGCTTTGCCAACATGTCTTTAAGCACGACGTTTTCTATCATCTTTTTGTCCACGTCGGTGGAAATTTTGTCTATCAATTCGGTCTGTTTGCCATCCTTGTCGCTTGCCGTCTCATATAGGGAAACTGGCAGTCTTGTTGCATCCATGGCAAAAACAATTTCGCTTGGGTCCATTTCAAAATGCTGTGCAATTTCTTCAATGGTGGGTTCTTCTTCACCAGCCTTCAACTTTTCTTCAACAAAACGCATAATTTTTGTTGATAGGCTTTTCACCGAGCGGGAAACTTTCATATAGCCGCCGTCGCGCATATATCTTTTTATTTCGCCCAAAATCATTGGCACTGCGTAGGTAGAAAATTTAACGTTGAATTGCGTGGAAAAGTTTTTTATGGCTTTTAGCAATCCTATGCCGGCAATTTGCAACAAGTCGTCGTATTCCACGTGTTTTCCTAAGTAGCGTTTTACAATGCTTTTTAGCAGCGGTGTGTTTTGCACAATCAACTCGGAGCACGCTTCTTCATTGCCGTTTTGTGCTTGCGCAATAAGCAGCATGGTTTCTTCGTGGCTTATCATGTGCCCACCTCACGCTATTGTTTTGGTCAATTTAACGCTTGTTTTGCCATTTTCCGACTTGACTTCCACGTTGTCGCAAAATGCCTGCATAACGGTGAATCCCATTCCAGAACGTTCCCCTGTGTTCACAGTGGTGTAGAATGGTTGCATAGCCTTTTCAACGTCGGCAATTCCTGTTCCAAAATCGATAACCTCAACAAAAATGCTTTCCGCCGTCAGCTGGCACGCAATGCGAATTTCACCTTGTTGTGCTCCTTTGTAGGCATGCACAATGCAGTTAGTAACTGCCTCCGAAACGGCCGTTTTTACGTCCTCAATTTGTTCCAAAGTTGGGTTCAGCTGCGCAAAGAAAGCGCCAACGGTGCTTCGTGCAAATTTTTCGTTTTGAGATTTTGCTTCTATAACTAGTTCCATACTGTTAATAACGGACATAATCTACCTCTCACTAAATTCTTTCAATAATTTCATATAATCCGGACATTTTGAATATCTTGTCGATGGTGATGGACGGATTTTTAACAAATAATTGCCTGTTGCATTTGCGCAAAAGTTTGTAGCGTCCAATAAGCACGCCAATTCCTGTGGAATCCATAAAAGACATGCGTGCAAGATCTAGCACAACGGCATTAAAATTATTTTCGGCAAACAACGTGTCTAGTCGCCTGCGCACAAGTTCGGCCGAGTGTTCGTCCAGTTCGCCAACTAGTCGCACGTTCAAAGTGTGGCCGATCAAATTGTAGTATACTTCCATAACTGTGCCTCCGCAAAAATTCTAAAAAAATATTGACGTAGTTGATTGCAATATTTTGCAATGCTGTGTGTTTGTTTGTCGAAATTGGCAAGCGGCGTTGTTTTTTTGATCCTAGTTGCGTGGCAATTGCTTTGCGGTGATGCAATTGTTTTGTGCCAATTGCCAATGGTGGAGCGCCTTTGAAATTGCGTAAAAATTTTTTGAAAATTTTTGTAAAAATCGTTGATAAATTTGTTGACAATGCAAAAAAAATATTGTAAGATAAACAAGCTGATTTATGCAGCGGGGTGTAGCGCAGTTTGGTAGCGCGCTTGCTTTGGGAGCAAGATGTCGTGAGTTCGAGTCTCGCCACCCCGACCACAGAAGAGAATATGGGCCTTTAGCTCAGTGGTTAGAGCAGTCGGCTCATAACCGATCGGTCCGGGGTTCAAGTCCCTGAAGGCCCACCAAATGCAAAACAGAATATTTGGCCCGGTAGTACAGATGGTTAGTACGCCAGCCTGTCACGCTGGAGGTCGAGGGTTCGAGCCCCTTCCGGGTCGCCAATGTTTTGCTTCGGTAGCTCAGTAGGTAGAGCAGGGGACTGAAAATCCCCGTGTCGGTGGTTCGATTCCGCCCCGAAGCACCATTCATTGGGCCAGTGCTGGTGTAGCTCAATCAGGCAGAGCAATTGATTTGTAATCAATAGGTTGATGGTTCGATTCCGTTCACCAGCTCCATTTTTTTTATAGAGACAAAAAATATTTGGGAGGATTCCCGAGCGGCCAAAGGGAACAGACTGTAAATCTGTCGTCCACGACTTCGATGGTTCGAATCCATCTCCTCCCACCATAAAGAAACCATAATATTGATACGAAAAATATCGGTATTATGGCTTTTTTATTGCCTAAATGGGGGTATTTTGCCAGTTTTGGGGCATATTTTTGATATAAATAAGGCTTGTAAGGATAAATTTGCCCCTGCAAGCCTTTTTTCTTTTTATTCTCTGAAAATCAAATCGTTCACTTTATACCCGTATCGTTCATTTTATGGGGTATCGTTCAATTTATATTTATCCTCTTTAGAAAGTAGATGTTTTTAACATAATTTGTTATTTGCTGCGATAAAGAAGGAGTCAGATTGTATCGAATTAAAGTTTAATGCCCAAATTATGAACAATTTGATAATTCTATTCGTTTTAGCGAATTAATTGAGTAAAAGTACTTGACTTTCGTCGTCAAAACGAATAGAATAGTATGTGTAATATTTAGTGGAGGTTTTTATGAAAGGATATATTTCAGCAGAGCAATTTGCTATAAAATTTGACTTGTCAACTCGCAGAGTTCAAGTTTTGTGTAATGAAGGACGTATACCTGGTGCAGAAAAAATTGGAAATGTTTGGTTCATACCTGAAAATGCAACCAAACCGAATGCAAAGAAACCAGGTGTTAAAACTCAGAAGGATTTATTTGTGTTATCATTGTTTTCAGGTTGTGGCGGAATGGATTTAGGTTTTGAAGGTGGATTTAGCGTATTGAAAAAATCTGTCAACAAAGTTATCCATCCAGATTGGAAGATTAAAGCACTTTCACCAAATTGGGTACAACTTCCTGAAACAAGGTTTAGCACAGTTTTTGCCAACGATATTAGACCAGACGCAAAGGCGGCTTGGACAACGTATTTTAGCAAACGAGGAGTTTCCCAAACGACTTATTGTCTTGATAGCATAGTCGATTTAGTTAAGCTACACAAGGAAAATGCCATTGATATCTTTCCACATAACGTAGATGTAGTGACGGGCGGTTTCCCATGTCAAGATTTCTCAATTGCAGGCAAGCGTGAAGGTTTTAATTCTACAAAGTCCCATCTAGGTGGAAAAAGAGATGACGATACTCCTAGCATTGAGAGTAGAGGTCAATTGTATATGTGGATGAGGGATGTAATAACATTAGTGAAACCCAAAATGTTCATTGCTGAAAATGTTAAAGGATTGGCGAATTTAGCTGATGTTAAAGAGGTAATTGAGAGAGATTTTGCCAATGCTTGCGCAGGGGGATACCTTGTAATCCCAGCAAAAATTTTACACGCAGCTGACTATGGTGTTCCTCAAAATAGGGAGCGAATCATATTCTTTGGATTTAAAAAATCAGCATTGACCCCTGAAGCTTTTGAAGAATTAAGCAAAGCTGAAATAAATCCCCAATACGACCCATATCCAATCAAAACGCACAAATACACAGCTTCTGCAAAAGGGGACTCGCTCTTGCCGTTTGTTACTGTTGGCGACTGCTTTGTGGATTTGTTGGAGCCGTCTGAGTCGACCGACCTTGCTCAGAAAAAATATTCGTGTGCAAAATATATGGGCAAACACTGCCAAGGCCAAAGCGAAGTTGACTTAAATGGAATCGGCCCCACAATTAGAAGCGAGCATCATGGTAATATCGAATATAGAAGATTATCGATTGAACATGGGGGGCGGTATGTTGACGAACTCGCACAGGGGTTAATTGAACGTAGATTAAGTGTCCGCGAGTGTGCAAGAATTCAAACGTTCCCAGATGATTATGATTTTATTTTACCCGCAAGAGGCGATAACAAAGCTGTTTCCTCAAGTGATGCATATAAGATAATCGGAAATGCAGTGCCGCCATTGTTGGCATTTAATATAGCAATGCGTTTGCAAGAAAATTGGGAGAAATACTTTAAATAATTAGAATAAGGCAGTTCACATTTGAACTGCCTTGAATTGTTTTATTGATACTCTGCAAATAAATCTTTTAATAGCTGAAGAGGAACAACTGCATCATTTAATTGACTTGTGGCTACATGGGTGGCGGCTACACTAATCCATGTATTAACTTTGCTTTTTTCATCGCACATAGCTATAGGAGGAATGTTCCAATCTGCACAAAGCACATCAGCTTCTGCTGCATTTAATGCGTTAATAAAGTACTCTTTATAATCTATAAGTCGCTGGAATATTTGTGGTAATTTGGGATATGCGTGTCCTGCTAGGACTAAATTAACTTGACCTCCTGCCGAAAAGTCATCTCTTAAGGAAGGGGAAACAATACTTTTTTCGGTGGCTAACCAGGTGGCAAAACGTTTGTACTTGTTCTTGTTTCGTTCAAATAATTCTGGGAAATGCGCCAATCCGTATCCGAAGCATTGCATTTGTTCGTGTTCGTTCAAATCACTAAAGAGCCTAACAGCAGCGGGTGAGCTTTCACTTAACCACCAAGCTTTTTGTCCTTGTGATTGGAAGTATCTTGTTATTAATCCAATAGGGTTGTCGCTCGTTGTAATGTCTTTATAGGAAATTCCTGATATGTCAAAGAAGGTTTCGTTTTCTGGCAGGTCAAGGTCGATTAAATAACGAGGGCTATGCGTAACCACTACGTTAGCTATACAATCTTCGTATTTTCTTGCTTTAAAATCAAGAGCAGAGGCGGCGGTTTTGCCGAATATTATATATGTCTCAATAACAGATTCGTCCCTTGTTGACCCCATCACGCTATTTCCGTTTATTTTCCATCCTTTAGATTTTGCTGCCGATGATGATTTGACCTCAATACCATATTTGTTGCCATCGTCGAATTCAATTACTATATCAGGGAAGGCATGGCTTCCTGGCGTGTGCATGACGGTTGCTGTTAAGCTCATCGCCTCAAGTGTTCGATTTGCCGCATCAACTACGCGAAGTTCAAAGTCATCACCTGATTTACAGGATGTAATGTATGAGGGATTATCTAAGCTAATGGTTCTTAAAGTTTCAACTACATTATTTACATACGATTCAAATTGTTCTTTATTCATCATTATCTCCTAGTGGTTGTTAAAGGTTTTATGAATTATTTATTACTTTATTGGTATAAAGCATGCACTGCTTTAGAAGTTATTAACCTCGACAAATAGTTCTGGTACATTGAATTGAATATCCTGTACCTCGTTTTTAACCGACTCTTTTGGACACTCCAAGAGAGTCATTTTTAATTTTGGACCGTTAGGGGTATCCACAACATATTTAGCCTTATTCTGCTTTATGTATTCGGATGTTTCTCTTGAAAAACCGTTCCTTTGCAGCAATATCGTGAGCTTGTTGGTAGAGCCGTATTCTACGAATTCATACCAATCGTTATCAAAGACCTCAACGCCTTTTTGCTTTTTGTATTCCGTTGAAAACTTAAGGAAATAGTTAGCAATACTAAAGAGGATAACTTTGTCAATAGTGGAGAGAGTTTCTGCAATCACAGCGTTTTTGTGTTGTTGAGTTCCGTTATATTCAAAGTAATCTCCGTGGATTTTTACCGTTCCATTGTGCTGCTCTTTATTGCGTATAGCATCAACGATGATAGAGTTTAGACCATTGCCTTCCATCCACTGGGCAAGGATTACTGCATACCATCGTAACATTGAGTGTTTTCCGTCTTTGCTTATGAAACCTAAGGTCTGACGTTCATAATCGTCCCAATTAAATATACGGCAAAGGCGGTTTAAAAAGCTCACAATGGCTTCGTAATCAAATTTATCGCCCAGTCTGCCTGGATATTCAAGACCATTTGCAATTGCTGTGTAAAGGCTTTCACTTTGGTCGACAGAAACGGTAATGTCATCGTCTGGCTTTGCTTTAACATCATCGTTGATAAAATTAGTGATAATTTTCTGCTCTATTTCTGGCGTGAGGAAATCTGCAAAAGCTGCTTTAACAGGGCTATTACGATGCTTTGTGATGTCACGTAAGAGGATTAAACCGAACTTCCGCATTAGAGAGTAAGAATCCTCGCTTTGGTTAGCCGGGTGTCGTGGAAATTTAATATTACCTTCTTCCAAGGTAGAAACGATTAATTTCTTTTGAGGTTTAGTTAGGCTCGTGACCAAAGAAATGTGTTGCTCGGGTATCTCAGCGGTTAGCAGCTCAACATAGGTTTCTACCTTAGTGCTGTCTTTTTCACGAATAACAAATACATTGCCGTAAAGGTTATATTCAATTCTTCCGACACGGCCTATAAGGTTACGGAAGTCTACGGGCTGCATTGTATGGATACCATTTCTATAACTCATAATAAAAAGGTTATCCGCAGGAAGGTTGACGCCTTCAACGAGCGTGCTAGTGCAGAAAATAATATTGATTTTCTTTTCTCTGTAGCATTTTTCAATGGCATTTCGTATGTACGTCGGAAGATAACCCACATGGTACGCAACACCTCTACGAATCAGCTCGGCCAAATAGTAGGTGTCATGTATTTCGCTTTTTATTTCCTTTGATAGTTTTTCAAGTTCAGGGTCGTTCTTGATAGGCATATTTACAGCGAATTGCCGTGCCATATCAATAGTACTATCTTTGGAGCTAAAATACACAAGACTTTGTTGCTCTGGTTTTAATGAGCAAACATGTTTTATAAAGTCCGCAGCCCTGGTATTCCGATTAACAGAGGCGATATCCTGAAAACTGCTTGAGTGCTCATTATAAATACGGATACTGCCGCCGACAAGGTCAACCATAAACTTTAGTTGGCTAACCGGGGAGTACGAGGTCGCAAGAGCTTTATCCTTTGCTTTTTGAAGATCCGGAATAAGCTTTAGGTATTCGTCGGGATTTGGAATGTTTGGCGAAGCAAACAGGAAGTGGGGCTTATGAGCCTTTTGCGAGAGCATGTCCACGACCTTGTAATAAAATGCACTCCGTCCGTCATGAGCGGAAATTTTATGGGCTTCGTCTACAAAGAGGTAGTCAAGTTCAATAGTGGGGTTGCTTATCAACAAATAAAGCATACGCTCTGGGGTGAGCACAAATATAAAATTATGCTCTTCCTGCAATGCAAGAGCACCTGCAGAATTGACTACTTTATAATCCTTTTCACTCAGGAGTGTATTTAAGTCTTGAATGATGGAGGAAGAAATCTCTGAAATCAATGCCTTGGTAGGCACGAGAATGGCAAAATTACCACCTTGGCCTCTAACGATTTTATCCTTGATAAACATACGCATAAGCAGAGATTTACCCATGGAAGTAGGTCCAGAGTAGCTAAACGTTTCGTCATCAAGGCGTTCGTATATTTCCTTTTGTGAATGGAAGAAATATTTGTTTTCCTGGTAAGGAATAGCGAGGTACTCCATTTCAAAGGTGGCAAACAGTTCGTCCAAGAAGGTTTTGTGCTGTGAATTAGAGGAGATGAGCTGCAAACCACGGAAATTACCGATGCTTGTTAGGACTGAAGCTGCATAATCCTTAACGATTTGCTCGTCTGGATAGAGTGCTCCTAAAAGTGCTATTATTTCCTGTGCCCATGATTTATGCTTTTCGGAATTATCCATGTATGCCGATTTAGAAAGAATATCGGCAAAGCGAAGAGCGTCTTCCAAGCAGATATCTTTCGGCTCAGCATTTTTCCCTAATACCTTTATACTATAATTGTACAGTATATTGGAGTAAAGCTCATTTAAATATTCGTTATTATCTATATCACGATAGATTTCTTCGCCAAGTGTGGCATTACGAGGACTATTCATTTTTTATACCTCCAATGCCTTTTTCATGATGTTATCCTTGTCATTTATGGCATCGTTTAACGGCAATACATAAATGTAGAAAGAATAACGGGTCAACTTATTATCAGCAATTTTGCTGTTTATGTACGGAATATAGGTTTTTATGTCCTGCTGCATTTGTGCCTGCAAGGCGGCACGATACTCATCATTTGAAAGATTATCTGCATTGGGTACATTTACGGTGTATCCTATAAAAATGCCAAATGCTGAATCAGGCTTGGTAGAGCCACCTTTTTGCGGAAGAATAACGCTCTTCATATATGCAGTGGTAGGGGCATCAAATACACCGTTAAGGATAGTGCTTTCCACGAAGCTGTATTCATCGCTACTGGATTCTTTGATGTCCATGATTTGTGTAAAGGCAGAGTCAACTGCTTGCTTAAAGTCAGTGAGTACATCGGCCGCACCAAAAACAAGTTGATGGTTTGTGGCGATTCCATTTGAAATGGGAAGTAAATGTATGCCAGAGGTTTTGCTGCTATATTCGCCACTTGAAGACTGCAGCTCGATTTTACTCATTATTTTGGGAGCGCCCAAAACGCACTCTAAAAACGAATAGAGCATGATTTCGGCAAATGAATAATTGCCGGGAGTGGTGGCGAGCTTCTTTTTGTACGCAGCCAGGGCATCTGAAGTTATATCTTCGATTTCATCGCCCTTGTAGTTATTTCTTTTTGCGCGAGAAAAAACATATCTGCCAATATTGGATTTTATAAATCTTTGAATGGCCTTGTAGTCAAATTCATTGTTTATAACATCAAGGTGGTATATTTTTGCTTGGTGGGAATTTGGTATTGCGAGGCTCTCCCCGTGAGTGACCTCAGTAAAAATACTATCAAAGTTTGTTGCTCTGGCTGTTGTTGTCAGTGGCGTTATAGCTACCTTGATTTGCTCATCAAAGTGAATAGGGGTAGTATCGGCCATAAACGATTCAACATAGTTCTTCTTATCGATTTCTTGAATGTTACTTGCATATGGCTTGTTTGCAACCTCAAGAGCACAGTACGCATAGACATTCGCCAAGAAACCACTGAATGAAAACGTGTTTTTGGTCAAAATAGAGGTCTTATCATATCCTTCTCGCAATCCTATTTGTGTAGCATCATCGATATTGTCTTCTGCAATAACTGATCGGAGTGCAAGAAATAGTGCTTTTTTCTTGTTGGGGTCAATGAGCGGAGTAACCTCGGCATCGAAATACGCTTCGATGGATTCGATACTTTGATTTCGGAGTTTTGAAACATAGTCAGCAGAAAGGTCGTCCTTTCCTGATTTTAAGTGACCTTGAAATGTGTCATCCTCAAAATAATAATCGTCCTCGGCACAACAAAGGATAGCACTGAAAAGCTTGCGTTGTCGCACATTAACTTTTCGTGCCTGTGTAATAATCGTAAAGAATGAACCGATACAAAGTTTTTTCAAATCCCCGACCTCCAGCCTTATAGATTTTTAATCGTAAATAACCTCGACAATATCACCGATATTGCACTGAAGAGCAACACAAATGCGCCCTAACACATCCATACTAACAGGGAGACCTTTACCCATGTTAGCCATTGTGTTGGAATTTATATTTGCCAGTTGCTTTAGGTCTTTTTTCATCATCTGCTTGTCTATTAATAATTTCCATAGCTTATTGTAGGAAAAAGTCATATAACCACCTCAAATTATAGTGTATATAAATATTATATCACAAGAAAATAAAAAACACAATCCCCCAAATACAGTAAATTGCACTTTAAGTCATAAATTTATGATTTAAGGTGCTTTTTTCTTATAAATTAAAAATCCAACTTTTACCCAAGAATTGCCCAAGTCCTGCCCATAGATTTGAAATTTGGTTTGCGGTAAAATATAGGTGCAGTAAGAAAACTGCATAAAATTCAATCTCAAATAGTCTTTGAGTGGCCATTAAAAGATGATGGGATACATAAAGTAGCTTTCCTGCCGTA
>CAZNZO010000015.1:0-31024 GCA_964577535.1 uncultured Oscillospiraceae bacterium | reverse complement strand
ACCATCACCTTCACCGAACCGACCAACAGTGTAACGTTTGCGCTTACCAGTCAAGTGCGTGTAACAAACATTTCCGTGACGACAGGCAGTGGCAGTGGCAGTGGTTCCGGCTCCGGTTCTGATGGCGGCACGGTAACCCCCACACCTAGCACCGATCTCTCTGCAATTTTCGGCAAGTACGAAGACATCGATTCCTGGAACTTCCGCACAACGTTCGTGTTGGTGGATAGCGAAGGCAATTATTCCAACAACGACGTTTTGAAGTTTGTTGGTGAAAACTTTGCTTGGCAGTTCGAAGAAGAAGGCACAACCTACACAGATTACGTTTGGTACGACACAGCAACACAAAAATACGTTTACTATTGGCAAGAAGACGACGGCACCTACACCGCCTACTATCAAGATGGCGAAGACGGCGTTTTCGAATATGCGTATATGTACGCTCCCTACTTGGATTTGTCCACACTAGGTGACTACACCTTCACCGAAGCCAACGGCTACTACGTGGCATCCAACCCTGCCCAAGCAGGCATTGCAATTTTGGGCGACTGGGGCGAAGATTGCACCTTCACGGAAGTTAAACTCTACGTTGCAAACGGCTACATCAGCAAAATTGTTGCAACACAACAAGATACTTCCGAAGACTATGCCGGTACCTACACATTCACTTTGGAATTCAGCCAATACGGCCAAATTTCTCTCACGCAACCCGGCGCCAGTGGTGGAAGCGGCAGCGGAACGATTGATCCCGACGTTCCTGTTGGGGAAGGCGGAACAACTGTCATTGATATCAATAGTTTTGATTTGAGTGACAATAAGTACGATTACTTTACTTGGTCAGAAGATAAAATTTCTGGTATCGCATATGTTTATTCTGGTACCACAACGGCCATTCAAATGTCAACAAGAACAAAAAATGCCGCCTATTATCTTGCTAGCACAACCGCAACCCCCGGAGCCATCACCTCCATAACCATAAAACTTGCAACTGGCATAAAAGATGCCAAAACAAGCTACGACTTCGAAATTCTCACAAGCAGCTCTGCATATACGCAAGTGGAAGGCGCACCCACAACGGGCACAAGCCAAGGCACAAAAACGGCGACAGCCGATGGCGTCACTTGGACTATCAGCGGAACAGACACCTATTTCTGTGTGGTTTGCAAAACCAATGGTGCTGCGTATATCGAAAGCATCACCGTTGTTTACGGTTCCGGTTCCGGCAGTGGTTCCGGTTCTGGTAGTGGTTCCGGTTCCGGCAGTGGTTCCGGTTCTGGTAGTGGTTCCGGTTCCAGCACTGGCAACGTTATGCCGGAACAAAGCTACGACGAGTCCACTTTCGATCACGAAAACTTGCAAGACAAGTTGTTGGAATACGAAAACAGCGGCGGCTACGAAGGAGGCATTGGTTTGCCCTCCACCGGAACCTACAACGCACTTGTTGTTCCTGTTCAATTTGGCAGCAACACAATCACCAGCGATGCACTAAACAACTTGAACATTGCCTTCAACGGCACGTCCGCACAAACCGGTTGGGAAAGCGTAAACACCTACTACCAAAAATCTTCCTTTGGCAAGTTGAACATTTCCTTCGACATTTGGAACTTCAATATTGGCACGGAACACGGCAACTACACCGCTAAACAAGCAGCCAACTCCTACGATTCTTCCAGCGGTTCCGAAACTTTGCTCAAAGAAGTGTTGGAATATTTGGTAGATAAAATTGACCTTGCCAAATACGATACCAACGGCGACGGCTTTATTGATGCCATCTACATCATCTACGACCACGACGTTGCTTACGAAACCGATTCAGATATGTGGTGGGCATACGTCACTTGGTATGGCGGTGAAGAAAAATATGACGGCAAATATGCCTACTATTATTTGTGCGCCGGCTTCGACTTCATGAAAGAAGACGTAAACGGCGGCGGCATCACCGATACAGTCATCAACGGACTTAAAGTAAATGCAGTAACCTACATACACGAAACCGGCCACTTGCTTGGTTTGGACGACTACTACGACTACAACACAAGAAGTGGCAGCAACCAAGGCCTTGGTGGTGCAGATATCATGGACTACACCGTTGGCGATCACAACAAGTATTCCAAGATTATGCTTGGTTGGATGGAACCCACAATCATCACCACAACGCAAACGTTCACCATCGATTTGACAGATAGCGACACTTCCAACGATTGTGTGCTAATTTTCCTCAACGGCAACAATTCCTATTTCTGCGAATATTTGCTTGTAGATTTGTATACGGCAACAGGCCTAAACCAAATGCACGCAACGCAAAGTGGAACCTATCTCTACGACGGAGCATCGTTTGGCGCACGCATCTACCACGTATCCAGCGCAATCGACAATCCGTATAGCGAAAACGAATATGGTTCCTTCACAAACAACAACAACTCTGTCACCCAAAATGCACTCATCAAACTTGTAGAAGCAGATGGCGAAACCAGCACTTCAAGAACAAACGATGGCGCATGGGCATCGGAAAGCGACTTGTGGCAAACAGGTGATGCGCTAAAAACAGCGTTCCCCAGTTATGCACGCCAAGACGGCAAACTTTTGAACTTCGACATCAGTTTTGACGAAGTTACCGCAACAAAGGCAATCATAACTGTCACCTTTAACACCGCTGCATAGCAAAACAAACAAAAAATATGCACTCCAAAACACTTGGAGTGCATTTTTTGTGCAAAACTAGCGCCAAACAAACGTCTGTTTGCTCGGCGCTAGTTGTGCTAAATAAGGGGACGAAAAACGTTTGCAAAGGCGCAAACAACCCTTTCCCACAGGTGCAGTTTGGGCGGCTTAAGTTGCAATTCGCAGTGCAACACCATGGAAGAAAGGTCATCATAAAGTTGTTTTATTGCCAACGTTTTGTACATAAACGTTCCACATTCATAGTGGTGCATCAAACTGCGGTAATCCAAGTTTATGGTGCCAATAACGCCGGCAACGCCGTCGGCAACAATGCTTTTGGCGTGTATGAACCCTGCCGTGAATTTATAAACGTTAACGCCGGATTTCACAAGCTTTTTGCAACTTTGCTTTGTCAAGGCGTATACTGTTTTTTTGTCGGGAATGTTTGGGATAATAATGCAAACGTTAACTCCGCGCTGTGCGGCAAGCCGCAAGGCGTCTATCACCGTGTCGTCGGTTATAAGGTAGGGCGTGGTTATCAGCAAATCCCTTTCCGCTTGGTTTATAAGGTTCAAATAAACGTTTTTTGCAATTTGTTCTTTGTATATTGGCTTGGGGCCGTCTCCAAACGGAACAACAACGCCCTTATCCGTTATGCTGCTTTTGTCGCAATCCAAAACGTATTGCTCAAAGTTTTCTGGTTTCTTTGTCGTCAAACAAAACATTTGCAAAAACATTATTGTCAGCGACGAAACGGCGTTGCCCATCAATTTAACGCCAGAATCCTTCCAGTATCCGAATGGGTGCGTGTGGTTGATATATTCGTCGGCAAGGTTAAAACCGCTCATGTAGCCAACTTTGCCGTCTATAACGGTAATTTTGCGGTGATCTCGGTTGTTATACACGGCGGAAGCAATGGGGCGAATTTTTGCAAAACGTTGGCAATTTATGCCCAACTTACACATTTCTTTGTAGAATGTGCGGTTTGTGTGGGTGGAACTGCCAAAGTCGTCGTATAGCAATCTAACTTCCACGCCTTGCGCAATTTTGTTTTTCAAAACTTCCAAAATGGAATCAAACATTTTGCCGTGTTCCACAATGAAATATTCCATAAAAATAAATTTTTCCGCTTTGGATAGTTCCGTCAAAAAATCGCTCAAAAACAGTTCGCCACTGGCAAAGTATTGTGTGTCCGTTTGCGTAAAGGCCGGTGCGCCGGCATTTTTAAGATATTGCAACTGTCCTGCATATTTGGGCGGCGCATCGGGTGTGTCGTCGGCAAGTTTTGTTTGCGGAAGTTTTTTGAACAAACGAATTTCACTTTTGGAAGCGTAGTTTCTGGAAAACATCAGGTACAAAACAATGCCCACAATGGGCACTATGGCCACCAAAATGCACCAAGGCAATTTTGTGTCGCATCCCATATCGCGGTTTATTATCGCCAGCATAACAACTATTGCCAGCACTGTGGATGCAATGGAAACAACCTGATAGTAGCTGCTGAAATAAAAAGCAATGGCAATAGCCAACGCCACTTGCAACAGTATGGCGAAGAACATCAACGTAAATCTACTAAATAGCAGTCTAAAAATCTTTTTCACCATTATTCTCCCAACTCTATTATGATACAAAAAATACTGCAAAATTGCAAGACGTAACGCACAATTTGCAACCAACGTGCGCCTTTTTTTTGTCAAAAAACAAATGCTTTTGCAAAATGTCAAGATGAATTGCAAAAAAATTGACAAAGTGCCTGCAAAGTCGTATTATTTATGCAATGAAAAAAGATATATATATTTTAGGAATAGAAAGCTCGTGTGATGAAACCGCCGCTTCCGTTGTTAAAAACGGAAGGGAAATTTTGTCCAACGTTGTGCTTTCTCAAATAGATATTCACCGTTTGTATGGTGGCGTCGTGCCGGAAATTGCCAGTCGCAACCACGTGGAAGCGGTGGATAAGGTGGTAAGCCAAGCGCTAAAAGATGCCAACTTGAAGCTATCCGACCTGTCTGCCGTTGCCGTAACCTATGGCGCAGGGCTGGTTGGCGCGCTTTTGGTGGGCGTATCTTTTGCCAAGGGGTTGTGCCAAGCAAGCGGTTTGCCGCTTATTGCCGTCAACCACATCGAAGGGCATATCTGCGCAAACTACCTAACCTATCCCGATTTGCAGCCGCCCTATATGTGCTTGCTAACAAGCGGCGGACACACTGCCGTGGTTAAAGTTGTGGGCTACGACGAATACGACGTGTTGCGTTCCACCGTGGACGATGCCGTTGGCGAAGCCTTCGACAAAGTTGCTCGCGTTTTGGGGTTGTGCTATCCCGGCGGCCCGGAAATTGATAAGCTTTCCCAAACTGGCGAACAAGCATATCAGTTCCATTCGGTGGTTATATCCAACGGCAATTTCAGTTATAGCGGATTGAAAACTGCCGTAATAAACACAGTGCACAATGCCCAGCAAAGGGGCGAAGAAGTGCGTGCGGCGGATATTGCAAAAAGTTTCACCGTTTGCGCCGTGGATGGTTTGGTGGATAGTTTGCAAACGGAAGCGGAAAAACACCACCTAAAAACCATTGCCGTTGCCGGTGGCGTGGGTGCCAACAGCTATTTGCGCAACCGTTTGTCGCAACTGCAACAACAAGGCTATCGTGTTTGTTTGCCCAAACTTTCCCTGTGCGGAGATAACGCCGCAATGATAGCATCGCGCGGCTATTTTTCCTACGTAAAGGGCCAGTTTTCCGACCTTACCCTAAATGCATGCCCCACGCTTAAACTGCGTGGAGAAAAACCCCGCTCGTAAGTTGCGTCGGTAGGGTTATTGCACAACTAACGCAACGAAGGAGATTGCTATATGGACAAAAAGATTTCCCGAAAAACCACATTAACGCGCGTTCAGCCAGATATAAACCAAGGGCTAACGGCGGAAGAAGTGAAAATGCGCGTAAAGGCACGCCAAGTAAACCGCGTAAAAAAGGTTGTTGGCAAAAGCTATTTGCAAATTTTTGCTTCCAACATATTCACGTTTTTCAACCTCATAGGTTTGTTTATTTTCGTGATAATGATATTGTGCGAAAGCACCGCCAATATGCTTGGCATCGTCATTGTTTTGGCAAACACGGCAATTGGCATTTTCCAAGAAATTCGCAGCAAGCGCGCAGTGGAAAAATTGTCGCTGGTTAGCGAACCCACCGTCGAGGTTATTCGCGACGGCAAGCAACAAACCATTGCCACGCGCGATTTGGTTGTGGACGACATAACGTTGCTTTCCGCTGGCAAACAAATTTGCACCGATGCAGTTGTTATAATTGGCGAATTGGAAGTGGACGAATCTATGCTCACTGGCGAAAGCGACCCGGTAAAGAAAAAGGCAGGTGATTTGCTTTATGCCGGCAGCTACGTCATTTCCGGCAGTTGCACGGCTTGTTGCGACAAGGTTGGCAAAGATAACTACGTCGAAACGCTGTCCGCTCGCGTAAAAAAGGCAAAAATGCCCGATTCCCAGTTGATGAAAGGTATTCGCACCATAATCAAGTTTTTGGCAATTGCAATAATTCCCTTGGGAATTGCCACCTTTTTTTGTAGCAGTTACGTCAAGTTTTGCAACGACTTGGGCGTTAACGTGTGGCAATATTATTGGTCCTATAATCCCGACGTTTTTATTTTCGAAGGCGCCGAAAAAACCATTCGCGAAATCATCAACCAAGCGCTTATCAAAGCCAGCGGCTCCATGTTGGGCATGGTTCCCAGCGGAATGGTGCTGCTAACAAGCGTTGCTCTTGCCGTTGCCGCATTGAAGTTGGCACGCAAAAAAGTGTTGGTGCGTGAACTTCCTTGCATCGAAATGCTCGCCCGCGTGGATACGCTGTGTTTGGATAAAACTGGCACAATCACCGATGGCAGCATGACGGTGGAAAAGGTAATCCCCCTAAAAGGCACCGAAGAAGAAATCAACGTGCTTATTGCCAGCGTTGTGGCCGCCACCGGCGACGACAACATGACGGCGCAAGCACTCAAAAACTATTTGAAAGACGTTGCTGTTTGCGATGCAACTGCGGCCATTCCATTTTCTTCCGCTCGCAAGTTTTCGGCGGCAAGTTTGGTGGGCAAAGGCACCGTTGCAATTGGCGCTGCGGAATTCATGTTCAAATCCGCCGGCCGTGAATTCAACAAAAAGATTAACGAACTGTTGAAGCAAGGTTTGCGCGTGTTGGCAGTGGGGCGTTCCAACAAGACCATCAAAAACGATACTGTTGACGGCTTGGAACCCATTGCAATTGTTGCCTTGCAAGATACTGTTCGCAGTGATGCACCGGAAATTATACGTTGGTTTGCTGAAAATAACGTTGACGTAAAAATTATTTCCGGCGATAACCCCCTTTCCGTTTCCGTTATTGCACAAAAAGTGGGCGTAAAGGGCGCCGAAAAGTTTATTTCGCTGGAAGGCATGAGTGACGAAGAAGTTGCCGCCGCCGCTTGCGAAAACACCGTGTTCGGCCGCGTAACGCCGGAACAAAAGGCAATTTTGGTAAAGGCGTTGAAGCAAAACGGCCACACCGTTGCAATGACTGGCGATGGTGTAAACGACATTTTGGCCATGCGCGAAAGCGACTGTGCCATTTCCGTCGGTTGCGGAACAGACGCCGCAAAAACCGTGGCAAACTTGGTACTTATGGATAACAAATTCAGCCAAATGCCCCGCGTAGTTGCCGAAGGTCGCCAGGTTGTCAACAACATTCAAAACAGCGCATCGCTGTTTTTGATGAAAACTTGCATGGTTATGTTCACAACCATACTGTGCCTGTGCTTGGGCGCCAACTATCCATTTGCCCCCAACCAGTTGTATACTTTCGAATTTTTCATCGACGGAATTCCCTCTTTCTTCTTGGCACTAAAACCCAACAAGCAACTAATAAAGGGCAAATTCCTTTCCAATACGTTGCGAAAAACGTTGCCTAGCGGCATGGCCATGTTCCTATCCATTGCAATGTCCTATGCGTTCTCTGGCGTGCTGGGCGTGGAAGTAAACTCGGCGCAGTTCAGTACCATAGCAATGTTCTCCATGACGGCTACCGGCGTTGTTGCGTTGCTAATACTGTTGTTCCCCTACGACAAAATCAACGTTGGCATCGGCCTGTTCGGGTCACTTGGCTCGGTGGCAAGTTTCTTCTTGTTCCCGTGGATATTCCAAATTATATACCAAGTGTTTGGCGGTAACGAACCGGAACCCTTCTTTGTGTCCATCGACGGCTATTCCATTTTGTTCATTGCGCTAAATGCAGTGGTTATGGGCGCGCTTATAGTGGGATCAGAATTGCTAATAAAGCATTTGCAAAAACGCCGCGAATTGCAAACAGAGGCGGCATAGAGGTGTGATATGGATTTCAACGAAGCACTAAATTTCTACAAAAATCAACGCAAAAAACTTTTGGCTTTGCAATATGCCAGTTTCGTTATCGAATGGGATATGCAAACGGATGCTGCCGAAGGTAGCATTGCTGCCAATTCCGAA
This sequence comes from uncultured Oscillospiraceae bacterium, assembly GCA_964577535.1. Taxonomy (GTDB): domain Bacteria; phylum Bacillota; class Clostridia; order Christensenellales; family CAG-314; genus Fimimonas. The sequence continues at coordinate 22,854 of CAZNZO010000015.1, read as the reverse complement.
CAACTTGCAGTGTTTGCCGAACGCAACTACGAATTGCGTTCCGATGCTCAGTTCGAACAAGCAGTGGCAACGCTGGCGCAAAACGCATCGTTGCTAGATGAAGTGTTGCGTCACGAAATTGAAGTGATGCAAAAGGATATCGAGCAAACTCGCAAAATTCCCAAAGAGGAATATGCTGCGTTCAGCCAACTAACTTCGCAAGCCTATCCTGTGTACGTGCAGGCAAAAAGGGAAAACAATTTTGCATTGTTCCAACCCTATTTGCAAAAAATTGTGGATTATTCTCGCAAAATAACAAAGTGGTTGCAAACGGATGAACTTTGCGGCTACGACGTGTTGCTAGATACCTACGAACCGCACTACACGCAAAGACAATACGACAAGTTTTTCGACTTGTTGCGCGAAAAGCTTGTGCCTGTCATCAAAAAGGTTACGGCAAACGTCAAACCCGTTCCCGATTGGGCAACGCAAATCTACTATAAGGAAGGTCAACGCAAGTTTTGCGAATACCTTCGCGACGTGATGTGTTTCGACAAAAAACGCGGCATAATGAAGGAAAGCGAACACCCATTCACCGCCGGTTTTGGCACCGACGATGTTCGTATCACCAACCACTACTACGAAAACAACTTCATTTCTTCCATTTTTTCCGCCATACACGAAACGGGCCACGCCTTGTACGAACAACAGTGCGACACCACGCTTAACGGCACGTTTTGCGGCGGTGGTGCAAGTTTGGGCCTGCACGAAAGTCAATCACGTTTCTACGAAAACATGATTGGCCGCAACCCTGCTTTTTGGGCTGTTCACTACAAACATTTGCAACAACATTTCCCCGTGCAACTAAAACGTGTTTCTTTGCAACAGTTCTGCGATTTTGTCAACCGCGCCGAATGTTCTTTTGTTCGCACCGAAGCAGACGAACTAACCTATCCGTTGCACGTAATGTTGCGCTACGAAATAGAAAAGAAACTTATCGATGGCAGTTTGGAAGTGGCCGATCTGCCCGCCTATTGGAACCAAAAATTCACCGAATATTTTGGCATAACGCCGCCCAACGACACCCTTGGCGTGTTGCAAGACGTTCACTGGGCCTATGGCAACTTTGGCTATTTCCCCACCTATGCGCTGGGTTCTGCCATTGCTGCACAACTCTATCACCACATGAACAACGATTTCAACGTGGAAGAAAGTTTGCAAAGCGGCACCACGCAACAGGTTAATGATTGGCTTAAGCAGCACGTTCACAAGTACGGTTCTTCCAAATATCCCGACGAAATTTTGCGCCTTGCCACCGGCGAAGACTTCAACCCCAGCTACTACGTGGATTATCTAATCCAAAAGTATTCCAAGTAACAAAAGTGCAGCAAAATGCATTTTTCACAAAGTTATCAAAACGCTTGCAATCTTTTTGAAAGCGTTGTATAATACCTAGTGTCTGTAGTTTGGGCACCTTGCCGTGAAGGACCATATCACGGCCACAAAATGAATTCGAAATTTTCGAATTTCAACTAGACCATAAGGAGGTAAAAAACATATGAACAGTTATGAATTGTTGTATATCATCGACAACGATCTTTCTGACGAAGCAAAAGAAGCTGTTGTGGAAAAGATCAATGCAATTGTTGCTGATAACGGCGGTACTGTCGAAGGCGTAGACAAGTGGGGAACCAGAAAGTTGGCATATCCCATCAACTACAAGACCGAAGGCTACTACGTGTTGGTTAACTTCACGGCAGAAGCAAGTTTGCCTGCGGAACTTGAACGTGTTATGCGCATTACGGACAGCGTAGTTCGTTTCTTGGTTGTTAAAAAATAAGGAGCGCACAAATGAACAAAGTGTTTTTAATTGGTAGATTAACACAAGACCCGACCGCTTCCACGTTGCAATCCGGTCATTCCTACTGCAGATTTTCCATCGCAGTGAACCGCAACTATTCTTCACGCGACGGCGAAAACAGAGCAGACTTCATCAACATCGTCACTTGGGACGGCTTGGCGCAAAACTGCGTTAAGTATTTGGAAAAGGGAAGTCAAGTTGCAGTGACAGGCAGCATCCAAACGGGAAGTTACGAACGCGACGGTGTAAAACGTCAAACGTTCGATATCCGTGCAGATCAAGTGGAATTTTTGTCTCGTGCAAACGGTGGCAATGGTCAGGGCCAAGCAACATCGGGCCCGTCCAATCGCGACGTTGACACTCTAAAAGAAGTGGAAGACAGCGACGACGATATGCCCTTCTAGAACAAGGAGAATAAAAATGGAAAACAAAGAATTCAAAAAGCCTATCAGAAAGCCTGCACGCCGCAAGGTTTGCAATTTCTGCGTAGAAAAAGTTGAAGCAATCGACTACAAAGACGTTTCTAAACTCAAAAAGTATCTCACCGAAAGCGGCAAAATTTTGCCTCGTCGTATCACGGGTGTTTGCGCTCGTCACCAAAGAGAACTTGCAGTTGCTATCAAACGTGCTCGTCAAATGGCTTTGATTCCCTACGTTGCAGACTAGTAACAAACAACAAACCGCCTCAAAAGCAATTTGCTTTGAGGCGATTTTTTTTGCCTTCTGGCCTTTGCCTGAAAAACTCGCAAGTGGCCGGCAAACACAATTTGCGTGTGGCCGGTTTTGCATCGGCTAAAAGCATCGCACCGAAAAAAACAAACACGTTTGGCGTTTTTCGCAACGTGTGGCATTTTTGTTGCATCAAGGCGGTTTACGTCTTGCGCTTTTTTTTCTACGTTTTGCATGCAAAAAACATTTGTCGCAAGCGGTATTTTGCGACTTTTTTGTTTGCGTTGTGCAAATATGTTTTTGGTTGCTTGCATCTTTGGGTTTGACAGCGTGGCCGTGTGGTGATATAATTTTATAATGCAAGCAGTTTTTGCCATGCCTAAAACGTGCAAAACAATGCCGTTTTGTTGCAACAAAACGCAAAATTCCTTTAAAATTGGCACAAGGCAAAAATTGCAGGAAGTAGTTTGTAATAAAAATTTGTATAGGAGGCGACTATTATGGACGAAACAATCAAAAAAACCGTTTTTTCCGGCGTTCAACCTACTGGCAGAATAACGCTGGGCAACTATTTGGGAGCCATAAAAAACTGGGCGCCCTTGCAAGAAGAATATAATTGTATCTATTGCGTTGTAGATTTGCACTCGCTAACAGTCACGCAAGTTCCTGCGGAACTTCGCAAAAACACCATGGATTTGTTGGCGCTATATATCGCTTGCGGAATCGATCCTCAAAAAAGCACTTTGTTCATCCAATCGCACGTGCACGAACACTCGGAACTTGCGTGGATTTTGGATACCGTTTCTTCCGTCGGCGAACTAAACAGAATGACGCAATTTAAGGAAAAATCAAGGAAGCACGCCGATAATATAAACATGGGACTAATGAACTACCCCGTGCTTATGGCAAGCGACATTTTGCTTTACCAAACCGATTTGGTGCCTGTTGGCAAAGATCAAGTTCAACACTTGGAATTGGCCCGCAATTTGGCCGAGCGTTTCAACAACAGATATTCGCCCACGTTCGTGGTGCCCGAAGGTTTGCTTTCCAAAACCGGTCAAAGCATCAAAAGTTTGCAAGATCCGTCGGCAAAAATGTCCAAGTCCGATCCTAACGAAAATGCCTACATTGCGCTTACGGACGATGTGGATGCCATTCGTCGCAAGTTGCGCCGCGCCGTCACCGATTGTGGCAGCGAAGTGCGCCTAAGCGAAGATAAGCCGGCAATTTCCAACTTGCTCACCATCTACAGCCTAACTTCCGGCGAAACAATTCAACAGGCAGAAAACAGATTTGCCGGTTGCGGCTACGGCGTGTTCAAAGATGCCGTCGCAGACGCCGTAATTTCGGTTGTGGAACCCATTCAACAAAAGCAAAAGCAACTGCTTGCCGACAAAGGATATTTGGAAGAAGTGCTAAAACAAGGCGCAGAAAACGCTTCTCGCATTGCCGCCAAAACGCTTTCCAAAGTGTATCGCAAGGTGGGGCTTGTTCCCAAAATAAGATAACAAAACAATATCGCAACGGGAGAATATCTATGTTCGGATATGTCGACGTATCAAAAAACTTGGAAGAAGGGCAACGCGGCCTGTGGCAAACGTTCATGTGCGGCTTGTGCTTTTCCACAAAAAAGTTGTTCGGCAACCTTCCCCGTGCGTTTATTTCCAACGATATCAATTTTTTCAACGTGCTATTTCACAGCATCGAAAACGTCGACGTGCAGGTGGAGCAATCTCGCTGTTTTTCCTATCCAATAAAAAAGCGTTCGGTGCTAAACCCCACGCCGCTTACGGATAAAATTGCCGTGGGCAACGTAATTTTAACCTACTTGAACGTCTACGACGACGTGGTGGATGGCGGCGGCGCCAAAAAGAAAGCGGCGCTATCCCTCTACAAAAAATCCTACCGCAAGGCACAAAAGCAGTGGGGCGAGCTGGATACCACCATTTGTTTGCGGTACGAACAGTTGCGCCAACTGGAAAAAAGCAGTTGCGAAAGTTTGGATGCCGTGGCGCATTCCTTTGCAACTCTTTCGCAGGATTTTTGCAAAATGGTTTTGGGGCGCGAAGACGAATTTGCCGAAACACTTTGCTACAACGTTGGCAAGTGGATATATCTTATCGACGCTTTGGACGATGCCGAAAAGGATTTGAAAAGAAAAAACTACAACCCATTCGTCAGTTGCTACAAGGCAACTTCCATTGCCGACCTAAGCACGCACAGCGAAGAAATTTCTTTTCTTATGTATGCCGTGCTTAACCGCATTGCTCAAAGCTTCAACGACCTAAATCTAACAAAATATACATGTGTGCTAACGGACGTGCTTTTTTGCAGTATTCGCCAAAAAACTGCGGACGTATTAAAAAAACTAACACCATCGGAGAACTAAAATATATGGACTACAACTACAACGCATACGAAATTTTGGGGCTTGCTACCAGCGCAACCCGCGAAGAAGTGGACGCTAAATACAAAGAGTTGCGTTCTCGCTACTTGCAGGATAGGTTTTTGCCCGGTGAAGAAGGGGAAGAAGCTTCCGAAAAGTTGCAACAATTGGAAGTTGCCTATCGCGATATTTTGTCTTTGATGCAAGAACAAACGCAAACACAAAGTTTTTCCGACGACGGCGACTACACCGAAATTCAAAACTTAATCAAGGCAAACAAATTGGACGAAGCACAAGCCAAGCTTGATGCGCGTGTTTCTCGCGATGCCGAGTGGCACTACGTGCAATCCATTTTGTTCTACAAACGCAATTGGTTTTTGGAAAGCAAAAAGCAGTTGGAATTGGCCTGCCAAATGGATCCGGAAAATTCCAGATACAAACAAAGTTTAGAAAAACTAACAAAAATTTTGGCATCCAACACCATCAGCCCCGACCAAATGCGCACAACCTCTCGTCCTACCGATAACGGCCCGCGCGTTGGCGCAGGAAACGGAACGTGCACCGGCAGCTCGTGCGGCGACTGCTTGCTTTGCAACGCTTGTTGCAACTGTGCACAGTGTATGGGTGGTGGTTGCTAGTGAACAGAACCAAACTAATTGCATTGTCTTCCGTTTGCGCGGCAGTGGTGCTTGGTTGTTTTGCCCTTTCGGCCATTCCCGGCACAAAGTGGGTTTGCCTGATACTTGGTGTAATTGCTTCCATTGCAACGGTTATTCCCATCATTATCAGCCCCAAAAACATTGTGTTCACAATGCTGGTCTACGTCGCTGGCAGCATTTTGGGGATGTTTCTTGGCATTGCCAACGTGGTGTGCGTTGTTCCCATCATCACCTTTTGCATTCCGTTTTCAATTGTAAAAGTGCTGGGCGAAACGGTAACGCTAACGGCGCGCATTGCTGAAGAAAAGGTACTGGAAGATCCTTTTGGCAACGGCGACGACAAGACTGTTGTGGAAGTGCGCGTGGACGGAAAACCCAAACTGCCAAAGGCTGTCAAATGGGCATTGTACTATTTATTGTTGGAATGTGGCATTGCGCTAACTTTGCTTGCAACCTATTTGTTCACGCCGGCGGTTTTTCAAACAGTATTCTCTTCCAAATGGTTTTGGTGGGTGGTTGCGTTTATGCAACTAATCGTTTGGCCCTACGACGTGATGATGAATGGCTGTTTGAAGGCCACCGTAAAGGCCTTGCAAAAAACACTAAAAAACTACTAATTGGCGCAAATGGTGCAGTTGAATAAAAAATAAAACAAAATCGTTGTCTATGGCAGCGATTTTTTTGTTGAAAAAAAACGTGTCGGCTAGCAAAAATAGGGGCATAGGACGGTTTGCTTTGTCGGCAAAGTTTTGCCACAAAACACAAGGTGTTTTGTTCCAACTGCCGCAAACAAAGACCAAAAATGTGAACAACTTCTTTTTTTGCAGTTGACGGCTATGCGTTGGTGCGGCAAAAAAAATAAAAGGTGCGGAACAAGTCTACATTTCTCATTTAAAATTGCTTTTCAAAAGCCGTGTTACGTGTTCATACTGTTCAGTGCAAATGTCGTTTTGTTGAAACCATAGTTTTGTCTCAACTGTTTTTTGCGAGTTTTGTTGCAAAACAAGCGTCGTTTTTCGGCAAAAGAACTCAAAAATCACCTAACAAGGCAGTTGCTTTACGCCGCTCAAAGTGCGCTAAACGTGCAAAAACGTGGCAAATATGCCAATTTTTACGTTTTTTGCACATATAGCCAAATAGTTGTTTGCAATTTTGTTGCGTTGTGCTAAAATATACGCAAATACTTGCATCGGGCAATTGGATGCAAGAAAAAGGAGTACTACACGATGTCAAACACAATCAGAATTCAAGACGACCTGTATATGCACGTAAACCAAGAATGGTTGGAAAATGCCGTTATCCCGGCCGACAAACCGGCTACTGGCGGTTTCATCAACCTCGATTCCGACGTTGAAAAACTTATGATAGGCGACTTCAACAAAATGGCAAAAGGCAAGTTGGAAGTTCCCGATGCCAACGTGCAAAAAGCAGTTAACCTTTTCAAACTTGTCAAAAACGTAAAAAGACGCAATGCAGAAGGTCTAAAACCCGTTCAAAAGGATTTGGATAAAATTCACAACCTAAAAGACGTTGCCGAACTCAACAGAAAAATCAAGGATTTTGTGCTTTGCAATCTCGATTTACCCTTTGGTGTAGGTGTGGAAGACGACATGAAGGATACTTCCCGCCATGCTCTCACTTTCCGTGGTCCCTCCACAATTCTTCCCGACACCACCTACTACAAGGAAGAAATGAAGCCGCAACACGATGCGCTTATCGGCGTTTGGTCTCAAATGACGGCAGAACTTTTGAAGCGCACAACCTTGACGGAAGAAGAACAAAAAACCTACCTAGAAAATGCTTTGAAATTCGATGCAATAATTGCCACGCTTGTCAAGAGTCAGGAAGAATGGTCGGAATACGTAAAGAACTATAACCCCATGCCCACTCGCCGCGTTTGCACGTTGCTTCGTCCCCTCAAACTTAAAAAACTGCTGGTAAGTTTCTATGGCGAGCACTTGCCGGAAAACATCATCGTGGCAGAACCTCGCTTTTTAAAAGGTTTCAGCACGCTGTTCAACGAAGAAAATTTCGAACTCTACAAAGCTTGGGCCTATATTAACACGTTGCTTTCCGCTTGCAGCTACCTAAGCGAAGAACTTCGCGAAATTGGCTCGGCGTATAGAAAGGTGCTCACGGGCGTAAACGAATTGCCCAGCATCGAAAAACAAGCCTATGGCGCAGCATCCAGATTGTTCTCCGAACCGGTTGGCCTTTACTATGGTCGCAAATACTTTGGTGAAGAAGCAAAGAAAGACGTTGTGGAAATGGTGCACGAAATCATCGATACCTACAAAGTTCGTTTGGAAAGCAACAGCATTCTTTCGGAAGAAACAAAGAAAAAGGCTATTTTGAAGCTTAACAAAATTGCTGTAAAAATGGGCTATCCCGACGAATGCAACAAACTCTACGACAAAATTTCTTTCGGTCCTCGTGCTTCCTACTACGGCGCAGTGAAGGAAATCTACACAACGCTTATTGTGGATAACTTCGAAAAACTTTGGAAGCCTGTTGACCGTTCGGAATGGGTAATGGCCGGACACGTGGTAAACGCTTGCTACAATCCCACTTTCAACGATATCACCTTCCCTGCTGCAATTTTGCAAAAACCCTTCTATTCCATCAATCAATCCCGCAGCGAAAACCTGGGCGGCATTGGTGCGGTTATCGGCCACGAAATTTCTCACGCATTCGATAACAACGGCGCAAAATGCGACGAAAACGGCAATTTGAACAACTGGTGGACCAAGGAAGATAACAAAAAGTTTGTGCAAAAAACCAAAGCCATGATAAAGGAATTCGAAGGCATCGAACTGGAATGGGGCAAGGTTAACGCATCCTTTATTGTTAGCGAAAACATTGCAGATAACGGCGGTATGGCTGTCACGTTGGAAATCATGTCCAACATGAAAGATGCCGACTACGAAGCATATTTCCGCAACTGGGCACGCGTTTGGTGCTTGAAGGGCCGTCCGGAATATCTAAAACTGTTGTTGCAAGTTGACGTTCACGCTCCTGCATATTTGCGTGCAAACATGCAACCTCGCAACTTCGACGTTTGGTACAAAACTTTCGACGTAAAACCCACCGACAAAATGTATATCGCACCCAAAAACCGCGTAATCATTTGGTAGTTGGCTGCACCACCTAGATGTGGCAACACAAAAAACGCATTATTGCAAACGTTCACAGCGGCAACGAAATTTTCGTTGCCGCTGTTTTTATGTGTTCCACGCAAATTTTAAAGTAGCAGTGTGGTGCTTTGTGGCGTAATGGTGCAACTTGCTTAAAACACATTCGGTAGTGCACCCGGCTCTAGTGCCACGCAAACGCGCAACACAAAAAGCATTATCTTTCAAATACGTAGTGCCAACAAAAAAACGTTGCACTGTTTTTGTGCGACTCAAACGCCAAATGAAAGTAGCGGTGCTGTGCTTTTCAGAGAAATACATTTGTGTTATTCTTTTTGGTAATACTTTTGCACGGCGTTCCCGCAACGCAGTGGAAAAGGCATAAGTGCACGCTTTGGGGATAGCCTGCTTTGAGTGGTGCATTTATTTCAATTTGATGTTTTTGCTCACTGTTGATACTAAGTTGACGGGAATTTTAGTATACGTACCCCCAAAAACATGCGTTTTCAATATGAAGTGTTGTGTTTAAGGCATGCATGGTTCAAGTTTTCATTTGCAAAACATTTCCGCAATACGCACGTGAATGCAAACGTTCAAAAAAAACTAATTGAATTGAAATTACACTCGGTGCCTCATCAGATTCTTTTTCAGTGTCAATAAGATTCTTGCGTTGTTATAATCAATGTATTTGTGCGGTTTTTGCATTAAGGCATAAGTATGGTATGTATGCCAATGCGGCAGAACAAGTTGTGTGCAAACGTCCAAACGAAAGATTCAATTCACCAAAATTTGAATTTTTCCAAACAAAAATATCTCATCTAGTCATTTGACGTGCATATTTCCTACTTTTCAAATCATCGCAAAGCCACGTTGGCGCAATTTTTGCACAAAATGCCGCAAAACCGTTGTTTATTTGCCGCAAAAACTGTATAATAGTTAGGCATCACAACTTGTCCTCATAGTTAAACGGATATAATAAGCCCCTCCTAAGGGCTAGTTCGAGGTTCGATTCCCCGTGGGGACGCCAACGGCCGCAAGCAATTGCGGCCTTTTTCTTTTAGCACAGGATATTGATTTTGGGGCGTCATGCTAGTGACCAAAGCAAAGCCGCCGAGCGAAATGGTTTCGTTCGGCGGCTTTTATATGAAATTGTTTAAATTTTCAAACTATCTTGTTTGTAGATCGGCGTCTTTTTCGATTAAGCGGTTAATCTCGCTTAAAACAAATTGTAATTATGATAACTTATTCGCGATAAAAGATGGCAAGTTTGCACACGTTTTTCGTGCGATCGCTAGTCAAAAAGTTGTTCTGCGTTTTTGTAAGCAATTTGCTCTTTTTCTTTTTGTCCGATCGGTGCGTTTTCAATAAAACTTTTTGCTTCGTCATTGTGAATAAACGGAAAATCCACGGAATGAATAATTCTATCCGCACCCAACACCTCTATGCAAAACTTTAGCTGCGCATAATCGAAAATTCCGCTAGGTGTAACGTAAAAATGTTTCCTGAATGTTTCGGTAATCGTCTTTTTGTTTTCCGTCACCTTTTGGGGCAACGCTTGGTCTAATCTTGACAAAAAGAAGGGAACAAACTCTCCCCAGTGTCCAGCAATAACTTGCAATTTGGGGAATTTTTCAAAAACTCCTGCAAGTATCATGCGAACGCACTGCACGCCAACTTCGTTATGCCAACCCCAGCCATAAAGCGACAGTCTTGCGCTTAATTGTTCGCCAAGTCCGCCATAATACTGTTCTTGCACGCTTTTCAATGGTGGTGCAGGGTGCAAGTATAACGGCATGTTGGTTTCTTCCAACGCGCTCAAAATCGGCAAAAATTTTTTGTCATCCAAAAACACGGCTTTCATGGATGGTCTGCCGGCCAACATCACTCCGTCAAACCCCAAAGTTTTCAGGCGATGAATTTCTTTTACGGAAGCGTCAACGTCGCTCCACGGAAGAAGTCCAAATCCGCCAAAGCGATCCTTGTTTTTTCTAATTATCGCAAGCAAATCGTTGTTCGCTTCTTCTACGATGCCGGCAGCCTTCTTTTCATCTAGAATTTGCGTTTGCACAGGGCAGGATAGAATTTGTTTGTCGATGCCGCAGCGATCCATATCGGCAATTCGCGCAGAAATTCCGTCCTCGCTATACAAATTGAAATCGGGAAAATATGGCAAGCCCTTGCTTCCGGCATTTTTTGCGTTTTCGCTGTCTTCGTTATAATACTCGGCCAACGCTTGCCCAAGTCTTCGAAGGTGGACGTGTTCTTCTATCGTAATGATTTTCATATATTTTCCTCACAAACCTGTTGTCCGTCAATCCATATGCGCTCAATCTTTTGCGTATCCGCAATATGCTTGTCGGGACGTCCGTCAATTAGCACAAATGTGGCTTTTTGCCCAACGGAAATCGAACCCAAATCTTTCAGACCGAACACCTTTGCAATTTTGCTGGTTGCGCTTGCCAAAACTTCCGTTTCTGTCATTCCGCATTGTGCTAAAAGCAACATTTCCGTATGCAACGTCGAACCGTACTCAACGGGTGGGGCAAAGGAACCGTCGTTTGCATCGGTGGCGGCAAGAATCGTCACGCCGCATTTACGCAGCAATCTCACGGCATTTTTCGCATTTTCAAAATTCTCCGGCTTATAGCTGTTTCTTCCGCTATTTGCAAACGTTTGCATCATAACAAGCGTTGGGGCAACCGCAATGCCAGTTGATGCTATTTTTTGGGCAAGTTCCAAAGGATATTCTTCCTTTATGGGGACGTGAAGCAGAATGTCTGCGCCGCAATCCACCGCCATTTGTACTGCTTTTACCGAAGTTGCGTGCACGGCAACTTTCTTTCCGTTTTCGTGCGCAGTGGTGCAAATTTCTTTCAAACTGCCTTTGGGCATCAAATTCGGCTCAAAAAGTAGCACCTTTATATACGCTGCACCGTTTTTTATCGCTTTTTTCACGTAGGATTTTCCACTCAACGTTCCAAACGTCATACCCGCCGATGAAAAGATTTTGAAGAACTTGGATTGCTCAACAAGCGAGGAAGACGCTGCAACGTCACAAGTAGCCACAACGCCGTTTTTCAACATTTCGGCAATTTGTCTTTCTGTGCCCATGTGTGTATGCGCGTCAATAAGTCCCGGCAGAAGGAAACCGTGCGAATCTGCATTTTTTGCTTCGTTTATGGCGGCAATCACGCCGTTTTCCACCACAATGGAAGCGTGCTCCAAAACCTTTTCCCCGTCGAATATGTGGCAATTTAGGACAAAATTTTCCTGTGTGTTCATAAAATCACCTTGTCGTTCTTGCAAAGCGCAAGTTGCGTTGCGTGCATTTCCTTTACTTTTCAGAAGAAAGCAATTCGCTAAATTTCATAACAGTGCCATATTGATTGCTCATCACAAGGTAGTTGGCACGGACAACAACTTTGTCGCCAACGGAAACTTTCTTATAGTGATCGTCCGTTGGGAAAATCACCAAAGCGTACGTTGTTCCATTCACGCCATCCGAAATTTCAATTGACGGTTTGTTGTGGATGTCCGGTCCTACTTTCTTTGCAATTCCCGCAACTTGAAACCGTTTATCAGTGTATTTTGCTAAAAAAGCCGTTTTATCTGCGGCAAACTCTTCAAAAAGTGTTTTCACGTCAAACGGCGCAGTTTGTTCCAAAATGGGCATGGCCGTCGTTTCGATTTGATGCGTTTTTGCATTGGATGGGTGCACGGGATAAAATTTCAGATCTTCGTTTTGCATTTTTTACTCCTAATATCTTATTTTCAAAGTTGCATTCGCTAGCCAGCAGTAGTTTCTTTTTATATTGTATGCAAGTCGATTGCGATTTGCAAGTGTTTTTCCAACAATGTTTTAGTTCCACAATCCGCCGCGATGACCCTTTTTCCCACAAGGTTGTATGGTTGCTTGTGGAAATTCTTTTTCTAACGACATTGACTTTCAAATTGTTTTTAGTATAGTGATGATTGCATAATTTTGTCCGTGGTTTATCAAAATATTTCAGGGCAATTTCTGTAGTGCAGCAGATTTTTGTGTCATGTTTTTCTGGTCGTAAATTGAATAGTTTTACGCCAAAAGTCAACACGATAATGCGTTTTTACAACTGCCCGAAAACCACAATAAAAACACTTACCAACAGAAGTTTTACGGTCGCCGCTGTGTATGAATTTTTTATCAATTTCTGTTCCAAAAGTTTGTTCAATGGTTTGTGCCACATACAGACACCACAAGGCCGCAATTTCTGCGGCCTTTTTTGTTGAATGGGTGGTGCAAAAGCGGCAAATTTGGTTTAGTTCAAAATTATGTTATACGTATGTCAAATAAAGTCGAAAAAAGTAAACAAAAAGTCAACAAAACTTAAAAAAAATTTAAAATGGGTATTGACATTGCCCCTGTGCAATGGTAAAATACTTGCGTTGAGCTAAAAAGAACCTTTAGCAGGTGGATAACTTCCAACAGGAATGCGCCCCCTGCAGGGGGCGTTTGTCGTTTTACGCCAAACACAATGCCCGTACTGGTTTTTTGGCTCCTTTAGGTGGATAACTAAACGGGCGGATGCTCGTTTGTTGCAGGAATTTCCTGCCAAAATAAAAAAAGGAGAAAGAAAATGAAAAAACTATTAACTATCGTTATTGCGCTCGTTATGGTTTGCTCTTCCGTTTTTGCGCTTGCAGCATGCGGCCCCAAAGAAGAGCTCGAAGGAACGGCAGCAATTGTTGCAGAAGCTAGTAAAATGACTTTGGAGCAACTAAAGGCAGCTTCTAAAAAGGAAATGGAAGAATCCAACGACACCTTTAAGGTTGTTGGTCTCACCTCTGTGTTGGCAAAAACCCTAACGGCTTTCCAAGCAGAATATGATTGGGTTACAACTTCCAACTCTACCTGCAAAAACGACTACAAAGATTATCAATTGCTTCAAGCTCTTGATACCGCTGAAAACAGCTACTTTGCAGACTTTGCATTGGTTCAAGACGTTAGATCCATCGCAGCAGTAGACGGAGAACTTCTTCACAACTATGTTCCCTCCGACTATAAAGAACTTGGTCTAACCGACAACGATATCCAACCCTTGAAAGGTATCTACTTCAACAAATTGTTCTGGACGAACAGCAACTTCACCAACATCACCGGCAAAACTTTGCACAACATTTGGCAATTGGCTGGCACCAGTGCAGATCCCGATCACATCAGCAACGTTTCCTTCCAAACCGCTGCTACGGAACAAATCAACATGTCCTTCTTGCTCAGCTGCGAAGCACCTGAAAACCAAGAAAGAATCGAAACAGCATACAAAAACTACTACGGAGTTGATTGGAGTTCTTCCGAATATGCATCCGCAGGACAACAATGGGTTACCGAATTCATCGCTAACATTTCTCGTTTCCACTCTTCCGACGGAACGGCTATGAAAGAAACTCAACTCAAAAACGACTGGAAAGCCGGCTACGTTTACTATGGCGCATTTGCCAAGATGAAGGACGCTGTTGGTAAGTACTACACGGTTGATGGACAAGCAGACGACGCTATCCTTAAGGATTTGATCGAAACCTCCGGCGACAACGCAGGCAAAATCAACGCTATGAAGACCGTTAAATGGGATTGGGAAATCGATGGTTTCAACGGCTTTATGTATGCAATGTGCTCTCAAATTGTTAACAACGCTAAGCACCCCTACACGGCTTGCTTGTACGCTCGTTACCTTGTAACTCTTCAAGCATACGAAGGAGCTATCTACAACAAGAGCCTTCCCTCTGCTGATGGATCAACCGGAACTCCCGTAAACCAATACGGATATTATTCTCCCGCTTCTAACAGCATTACTTATGCTAAAGGCGACTGGACAAGAGACGTTCACATTCAAAACGAACTTCTTGAAAACTACAGCTACCTTAAGAGCACCAAGATCACTCAAGTTAACAGAATCCTCGGTTTGATTGCACAAAACAAATCCTAGTTTGCATAGATAACATATTTTGTATAACTTTAATGGGGGAGCGATCGCTCCCCCATTCATAAATAATAGGAGGAAAAATATGTCAGAAAAGGTGCAAACCGGCAAAAATGGTGGATTTGATATAGGAAGACTGTGGAAAAGAACGTTAAACACAGTAAAGGCATTCTTTTCCAAGTCGTATAACATCATTTTGGTGGTTTTCTTTTTAGTTTTGCTTGCCGGCGTTGTTCTTCCCTTAATAACAATGGTTGGCAATTCGTTGAAAGTTCACGACAGAAACGATGCGCTGTTGTTTAACGAACTGTGGGAAGCAGACGTTTCCAAAGGCGACTTCACGTTTTTGCAATGGCCCACGTTGCTGTTCAACTTCGACATTCAAGCAGGCATGACGCAACCTTATGCAGTAAGTACTTTCTGGCTGCCGTTGCTTCGTTCCATACTAATGGCTTTGGTTGCATGCGCAATTTCCGTCGTTTGCGGCGGCGTTTTGGCGTTCTTGATCACCAGAACAAACTTGCCGTGCAAAAAATTTATCTCTACAATTTTCATTTTCCCGTATATCATGCCTTCGTGGTCGTTGGCAATGTTCTGGGAAAACTTCTTCAAAAACTCTGCTGTTGCAGCGGCTCCCGGTGTTGGATTGTTAGAATCAATCACGGGCATTTGTGCCCCCGAATGGTTGGTTTATGGTTTCTTCCCCACGGCAATGGTTATGGGCATCCACTACACTCCCTTCGCTTATATTCTTATTGGCGGAATTTTGCGAAATATGGATGCCAACTTGGAAGAAGCGGCCACAATTTTGAAGGCTTCTCGCTTCAAAATTATCCGCAGAATAACTTTGCCCATCGTCGCTCCAGCAATGGTTTCCACAATTTTGTTGGTGTTTGCAAGTTCGCTTTCCACCTACACGGTGCCGTCGTTCTTGTGCAAAACCAACCCGTCCTACTTCCTGTCGCTAACAATGCGCAGTGACTTGGCGCTTGGCAAATACGGCGAAGGCTACGTTATGGCAACCATCTTGTTGCTGTTCAGCGTAATCATTCTGACGGTGAACAATGCATTCACCCGCAGCAGAAAACGCTTCACCACCGTATCGGGAAAATCTGGACAAATCAGCAAAATCGACCTTAAAGCAGCCAAATGGGTTATTGCCGTTATCGTGCTTTTGGTGGTTGTATTCTTCGCCATTGTTCCGCTGTTTTCCTTCGTTTTGGAAAGTTTGGAAGAAACTTCCGGCGACCTGTCCACACTCACCCTAAAATACTGGTTCAGCAAAGAAAACACTCTCGACGACGTTTGGTTCGACTCCAGAGATTTCTCAACGCAAGGTATTTTCTTCAACAACACAATTCTCAAGTCCTTTGGCAGAAGCATTCTTATTTCTATAATAGTGGCTATGATTTGTGGAACGTGCGGCATTTTGATTGGTTACGCAGTAAGCAAAAAACGTCACAGCAGATTTGCAAACCTCGTTTCCAGTTTGGCATTTTTGCCCTACCTAATTCCGTCGTTGAGCTTTGGCGCAGTGTTCCTTGCAGTTATCAAAACGGATACATTCAAGTTCTTGGACGTTTCCACCTCCATGAACGAATGGTCTGCAATCGGCATTTGCATCATTGTTGGTGCAATCAAATTCTTGCCGTTTGCTTCCCGCAGTGGAACAAACGCCATGTTGCAACTATCCGGCGAAATAGAAGAAGCGGCCATCATCACTGGTTGCTCGTGGGGCAAACGCATGACGCGCATTTTGTTCCCCATTCAAAAATCAAGTTTTATCAGCGGATACCTGTTGCCCTTCATCAGCTGCATGAGAGAATACACTTTGTTCGTGCTTATTACATCCAGCGTAACTTTGGCAACAAACGTAATGGAATACTATTCGCGTAACGGCGCAACCGCCATCTCAAACGGCATAAACTTGTTGATAGTGTTGTTCGTTATCCTAACCAACTTGCTCGTCAACAAAATCACAGGTGCGTCTATCGATAAAGGAATTGGAGGTTAAAAATTATGCCTAGAATTGAACTACAAAACGTTACAAAAAAATGGGGTTCTTTTGTTGCCGTTGACAATTTGAACATGGTAATAGAAGACCGTGACTTTATCACATTGCTTGGACCTTCCGGTTGCGGCAAAACAACTACACTTCGTATGATCGCCGGTTTGGAAACACCCACTTCCGGCAGAATCACCATCGGCGACCAAGTGGTTTTCGATTCGGAACAGGGCATAAACGTTTCTCCCGCAAAAAGAGATATTGGTTTCTTGTTCCAAAACTACGCTTTGTGGCCGCACATGACGGTGTACAAAAACATCACTTTCGGTTTGGAAAACTTGAAGTGGAAAAAGGACGACATTGCAAGACGTGCGCAAGAAGTTATGCACATGCTAAAAATCGAAGAGTTCCGCAATCGCTATCCTGCCGAACTTTCCGGCGGTCAACAACAACGTGTTGCAATTGCTCGTACGTTGGCACCCAACCCCAAAGTGTTGTTCATGGACGAACCGCTTTCCAACTTGGATGCTAAATTGCGTGGCGAAATGAGAACGGAATTGAAACGTTTGCACTCGGATACAAACTCCACGTTCGTATACGTAACGCACGACCAATTGGAAGCAATGACCCTTGCAACAAGAATTTGCTTGATCGAAAAGGGCATCATGCAACAATACGATCCTCCTCTTACAGTTTATAACCAACCCAACAACCTGTTTGTTGCCGACTTCATCGGCAACCCCACAATGAACTTTGTGGAAGTTGAATTGAAAGAGGCCATTTCTCCCAGAGAATGGAAGTTCGATTTCTTCGGAACGGAAATTATCTACACTGCGCAAGAAGATATCGTCATGCCCGAACCCATTGTGGAAAAAGTTGTTCTCGAAGACGGCACCGTCGAAGAAAACGTCCTTCCCACAAAACTTACACTCGGTATCAGACCGGAATTTTTGCCCATTGTTGAAGATGGCTCATTCCACGGTTTGGCATATTCCACGTTGCCTGCCGGTATGGAAACCACCGTTAAAATCAGCATTGGCGAAACCATCATGTCTTCCGTTGTGTTTGGTTCCGTCGACTACGCAGTAGACCAAGAAATCAAATTCAACATTGTTGGCGACGGAATTGTTTTGTTCGGCAACAAAGATAGAATTGCATTGGGCTCGGTAGCAGTTGCCGGTGCCGAAGGCAAAAAAGCTCCCGCAAAAAAGAAAGCAGCGAAGTAACTTAGTTTCATTCGCGTGTTTACAAAGGTGATTCAATGAACGATTACGATATTCTTCGGTTAGATGAAGTATCACGCAAAGAACAAGTAAAAAAGGATCTAGAACAGATAAGCCGACCGTCTCTTGTGAGACGGATCGGCTCTGGTCTGTTGGACCTTCTTTTTATTTTCGTTTTGTTTGCACTTGTTGAATTGCTTGCGGCCGGAGTGTTTTTCGAACCTCTTGGCTATTTTGACGCTCAAAGGGATATCAACGAGATATTTACCAAGAGCGGTTTGTATTTGCACAAAAACGGAATGAACGTCCGGCTGGATAACGCCTACGACGAAAACAAAACGGTGGAAGAAAACTACGACCTGCCCATCACGGCCTACTACACGCGTGATAGCCGTTGTGTGGAAAACAACATGATGGCATCCTACGAAAAAGCCAAGCTGGATTCCGGCTACTATGTTCAAGCGGATAGCGGACTTGTCAAAAAAAGCGGTGTTTCTGACGAAAAACTTAAAAGTTTCTACCAAGCGGAATACGAAAACGCACTGACTTTTTTGCGCAAAGATCCTGCCTACGTGCAGGCTGTTAACAAAACGTTTGCCATCACAGTGTATTCCATGCTGATATCATTTTTGATTTCCGCAGCGGTTTTCTACTTTGTGATTCCGTTAGCACGCAAAAACGGCGAAACGTTGGGGCAAATCATTTGCAAAATTTGTTTGGTGGATGCTCGCAACGTTGGCCGCGCCAAAAAGATGCAAGTTGTTTTGCGCTCACTGGTGGTTGTTGTTCTCAACTTCCTAATTCCGTTTTGGATTTTCATTTTGGCAGGAAGTGTAACATTGTTTACGGTGCTTGTTTCCTTTGCCGTTATGTGTCTCACCAAATATAATCGTGGCGTTCAGGACTTTTTGTCGCAAACGCAAGTCGTTTCCAAGTTCGAATCGTTCCGTTGGAAAGATTTGCAACTAGGCGAGGTTAAGTGATGAAAATAATTCTCACCAACGACGACGGATTCGGTTCTTTGGGCATCGAAACCGTCGAAGAAATTTTGAAAGAATATGGCGAAGTGTACGTTTTTGCACCGTCCACGCCACAAAGCGGAATGTCTTGCAGTTTCACAACCTATTGCAAGCCACTCACCGTCCACAAGGTGGACGATCACCATTTCCGTGTGGAAGGAACCCCGGTGGATTGCGTGCTGTTTGCCAACGCATACCTAAAGGGAAACTACGATGCAATTGTTTCCGGCTGTAACCACGGCTACAACATTTGCAACGACATTATGTATTCTGGCACTTGTGGTGCTTGCGAACAAGGTTTGGTTTTCAAAAAGAAATGCATTGCTTTTTCGGCAGAGCATTTCGACGATAACCAACACATAAAAAAGTACGTTCCCTTGGCACTAAAATATTTGTTGGAAAACAACCTGCTTTCCAACGAATACTATTGGAATGTGAACATTCACCCCCAAAGCGTACCCTTCAAGGGGATGAAAATCACAAAATTGTTTTTAAGATATCTAAGCAAATATACCTTGACGGATTTGGGCAACGAACAATTTATGGTTAAGCACGTACACGACGAGGACGTGTTCGATAACGACGACTTCGACGTTAGCGCCGTACACAACGGCTACGTTTCTATGACACCTATTTCGTTTTCCAATTTCAAAGAGGAGTTTTTTCACAAAATTATTGGGCAAAAGTTAAAGTAGGAGCAAATTTATGCCATTAGTTAACACAAAAAAAATGTTTGCGGATGCCTACGAAAATCACTATGCCGTCGGCGCTTTCAACGTGGATAGCATTGCAATGGTGCAAGGCTTGTTGCAAGCGGCGGAAGATGCAAAGGCTCCCGTTATCATTTCCATTTCCAAGGGGTCACGCAAGTTTATGCACCCCGGCAACATAAAGGAACTGGTGGAATGTGTAAGCAAAGATATAACCATTCCGTTTGCCATTCATTTGGATCACGGCGACAGTTTTGAAGTTTGCAAGGCTTGCATCGACGAAGGTTTCACCTCCGTCATGATGGATTGTGGCGACGACGTTAGTTTTGAAGAAAGAATTCGCCTAACAAAAGAAGTGGTAGATTATGCGCACGCTCACGGCGCCACCGTAGAAGGCGAGCTTGGCGAACTGGGCGGCGAAGAAGGCGACTCGGGCAGCGGAGGCTATTCCGACCCCAAAATGGTGCAGGATTTCGTCCTGCGTTCGGGCGTAGATAGTTTGGCCGTATCCATCGGCACTTGCCACGGAATGCAAAAACATTCCACATTGGAGTTTGGCATCCTAAAAGAAATGATGCAACTTCTTCCCGGTTTTCCGTTTGTTTTGCATGGCTCCAGCAGCATCAACAACCAAAACTTGCAGGATTTCAACGACTTTGGCGGAGATATCCACGGCGCTGTTGGTGTTCCGGAAGAACAGCTGCGCGAAGTTGTTAAGCTTGGCGTTTGCAAAGTGAATATCGGCACGGATTTCCGTGTTGCCTACGTTGCAGCGCTAAGAAAATCGCTGGCACAAAATCCTTCTCGGTTCGAACCCAGAACTTTTTTGGAACCGGCCAAGAAAGCCGTATACAATTTGGTTTACCACAAATTGACAGAAGTGTTCGGCAGCAAAGAACACGGTATTATTAAACAAGGAGATAAATAATTATGCCATTGGTTACAACAAAAGAAATGTTCAAAGACGCCTATGAACAAGGCTATGCAGTAGGTGCGTTCAACGTGGATAACGTTGATACCTTCAAAGCGGTTGTAAGAGCCGCCGAGGAAACAAATTCCCCCGTTATAATTGCCATTTCCTCCGGCGCTTTGAAGTTTATTGGCAAAGAATACGTTCGCGAAATGGTGGATTGCGCGCTAAAAACGGCAACCGTACCCATTTGTTTGCACCTAGATCACGGCAAGTCGGTGGAATTGTGCAAAGAATGCGTCGATTTGGGCTTCACGTCGGTAATGATTGATGCCAGCTCGTACGATTTTGAAACTAACGTTAAATACACTAAGGAAGTTGTGGAATACGCACACGCCCGCGGCGTTGTTGTGGAAAGTGAACTTGGCGCCATTGCAGGCATCGAAGACGACGTTTGCGTGGACGACAAGTACGGACATTTCACTCACCCCGACGACGTTGTGGAATTTGTCACTCGCACCGGCATCGACAGTTTGGCAATTGCCATTGGTACCGCACACGGCGCCTACAAATTCAAACCCGGCCAAAAACCTCAACTTCGTTTCGACATTTTGGAAGAAATCGAAGAAAAATTGCCCGGATTCCCCCTTGTTTTGCACGGAGCTTCTTCCGTTCCGCAAGCATCGCTAAAAGTTTTGAATAGCTATGGCGGTGCAATGCCCGAAGCAATCGGCATCCCCGAAGCAATGCTAACAGAAGCATCTCATCACGCCGTTTGCAAAATCAACGTTGGCACCGACCTTCGTGTTGCATACGTTGGCGCAATGAGAAAAGCTCTTTGCGAAAGCCCCGAAAAGTTCGATTTGAAAGTTTTCATTGCCCCGGCAATGGATGCTGTTTGCGAACTTGTAAAAGACAAAATAACAAACGTATTCGGAAGCGCAAACCGCGCACTCAAATAATAGGAGGAAAAAATTATGGCATTAGTTACAACAAAAGACATGTTCGCAAGAGCATACAAAGAACATTTTTCCGTTGGCGCATTCAACGTGGACAATTTGGAAACGTTGCAAGCAGTTATCGAAGCAGCTAGCGAAACAAAATCTCCGGTTATCATTGCTATAACCGAAAACGTTATCAAATATTTTGGCATTGCCTATTTGCGTCACGCAATTGCTGCCGCAGTGGAAACCTACGGCGTGGAAGTTGCTTTGCACTTGGATCACGGCAAATCCATTGAAATTTGCAAATATTGCGTAGATAACGGATTCACTTCCGTCATGATCGATGCAAGCGCTCACGACTTCGAAGAAAACATCAAAATCACCAAAGAAGTTGTGGAATATGCGCACGCACGTGGCGTTGTTGTGGAAAGCGAACTGGGCGCTATTGCCGGCATCGAAGAAGATTTGGATGTAAACGACAAGTACGGCAGATTCACCCATCCCGACGACGTTGTGGAATTTGTCACCCGCACCGGAATCGACAGCTTGGCAATTGCTATCGGCACCGCGCACGGCGCATACAAATTCAAACCCGGCCAAAAACCCCAACTTCGTTTCGACATTTTGGACGAAATCGAAGAAAAGTTGCCTGGATTCCCCCTTGTTTTGCACGGTTCCTCTTCCGTTCCGCAATCCAGATTGGCATTGGTTAACCAATATGGGGGACAAATGAAAGAAGCTATCGGCATCCCCGAAGCAATGCTCAACGAAGCATCTCATCACTCTGTTTGCAAAATCAACGTCGGCACCGACTTGAGAGTTGCATTCACGGGCGAAATCAGAAAATTCTTCTTCACACAACCGCAAGAGTTCGAAATCAGAAAGTACACAACTCCTGCCAAAAACGCAGTAAAAGAAATGGTGAAGGAAAAAATGGAAAAAGTATTCGAATCTGCCGGACACGCCGCAAAATAGTTTTGCAACATTCTGCAGTTTCGACAAGCGTAACAAAAACACGGTGGCAAACGCCACCGTGTTTTTGCTGTTCATCAATCTTTTCAATGGGGGTGCTGCATTGCAAACGTGAATCAAAGTGCCAGGGGAGTGAAATGTTTGCCAGTGGCAAACGTGAAATTTCCCGTTTCACGAAAAGTGAAATTTTGTTCTTGCGAACAAAGTGAAATTTTGCGCTACGCGCAAAGTTAAGGTAACGTATTACCCCCTAACGCCGAAGGCATTTCACGCGCGCAGCATATTTCACAAATCCCGATCGGGATTAATTTCCGGCGGAAGCAGGGAAGGTTGCCGTATCCCCAACGGGGAGCCTCAGTAAATTTCCTCGCATTCGCTCATGCAACGTCCCGTATGGTAAGCGAAGCAAAGCGGAGCGCTACATCATTTCGA
>CAZNZO010000014.1:34168-37192 GCA_964577535.1 uncultured Oscillospiraceae bacterium | reverse complement strand
CAAAAAAGAATATATTCAACGTGCGATAAATATAGTAACACAGTATGATAAAAGCAAATTTCAAAAATATTGTCATATCTTTGCTGGTTTTGCTGGTGGTTATCACCGGCTTGTCAGTTTTGGATAGTGTTTTGCAAGCAAGCAGCGAGGAAACCACAAAAATTCGCGTAACAGTGGTGGATTTGCTTGATAAACCCGTTCATAATGCGGAAATTTGCATTGGCGACTTGATTTTTTTTACGGATAACAAAGGGTTGTCGCCAACAATTGAACTAAGTAACTTGCAAAATGCCTACGACAATGCAATTACCTCGTGGTGCACGGTAACAGTGGTGGCAAAAAGGGAAGGTTTTGTTCCGGCCGTTGTTGTCAATTGTGTGGTGTACCGCGCGCAAACAAGGTGGATGACAATAAGGCTATATCAAAAGGACGAGAGCGATTTGCCATTTGTTTGCTATGTGGAAAGTCCTCCCAACGATTATTTGCAAAACTTGGTTTCAAAATGAATGTGCCGAAATTTGCAGGCGCCATAAACGCAAAAGAGTTCGGAATTATCCGAACTCTTTTTCGATGGTCTAGGTGTGCTATTTCTTTTTGAAAACAATGGTTTCATAGGGACGCAAAACTGTGTTTTGCAACTTTTGAATGCTGCCGTCGTAGTTGCTTGTCACTTGGACGTAACTGCCGTCTGTTAGTTCTTGCGGCAGTTTGAGTTTTGCGCCGGAGAGCGAAAAGTTTGCAACAACAACCAACTCGCCATATTGGCTTTTACGTTTGTAGCACAAAATGCGTTTGCTTTTGGGCATCACGTCTTCGTAGGTGCCATAGATAAACGCTTTGTCGCTTTTGCGCAAGGCAATAAGTTTTTTGTAGTAGTGCAAAACGGAGTTGGGATCTTCCGTGGCCGCCTCGGCATTTATTTCGGTATAGGTGGGGTTTACTTTTAGCCAAGTTGTTTCGCCGTCGCTAAAGCCTGCGTTTTTGCCGTTGTTCCATTGCATGGGCACACGTGCGTTATCTCGGGAACAATATGCAACGTTTTTCATTGCTTTTCGTTTGCCAAAAACTTTTTTAAGCAGTTTGTAACTTCTTATGGATTCCACGTCCTGATAGTCGTTTATGTCGCGCATTTTTGGGGACGTAGTGCCAAATTCTTGACCTTGATAGATAAACGGAGTGCCAGAAAGGGTCATCAAAACTGTTGCCAGCATCTTTGCGCCTTCTATTCTGTGTTCAGTTGCCGAGCAGTAGCGGCCAACAATTCTTGCTTGGTCGTGGTTTTCAAAATACAATGTGTTCCAAGCTTTACCGTACAACCCGTGTTGCCACGTGGTGAAACACTTTTTAAGTTGCCTCAAACTGAATGGCTTAACAAGCTGTTTCACGCCAAAATAGTTGTCGGCCGAAACGTGGTCGAAGGCAAAAACTGTATCTAGCAGCGGATTGTTTTCGTTGGTGTAGCGAAGTGCTTTGGGCACGTCGATGAACACACTTTCGCCAACTGTGAATGCGTCGTATTGTTTTAGCACTTCCTGAATTTGCCCAAGCAATTCTTCCATTCTTGGCCCGTCCATGTAGTGCTCGCCGCCGGTTAGCGCAATGGAAGGTTTGCCGTTGGGAAGCCCCGGCGTTTTGGATAGCAACGTTATAACATCACAACGGAAGCCGTCAACACCTTTATCTAGCCAAAAACGCAGTATTTTGCGAATCTCTTCCATAACCTTGGGATTGAAATAGTTGAGGTCGGGTTGGTTTTCGTCGAACAGGTGCAAATACCATTGTTTAGTTGTTTCGTCATACTTCCAGGCGCTACCCAAAAAGAAACTTGTCCAGTTGTTGGGAGGTTTTTTGCCATCCTTGCCGCGCCCATCTTTCCAGTAGTAGAAGTCGCGGTATGGGTTGTCCTTTGAAGAACGACTTTGTATAAACCACGCATGTTTGTCGCTTGTGTGGTTTATTACCAAATCCATAATCACTTTTATGCCACGCTTGTGCAATAAACTTAGCATTTCGTCAAAATCGTCCATTGTGCCGTATTCCGGGTTAATGGCGGTGTAGTCGGAAATATCATAGCCGTAGTCGGCATTTGGGCTGGCGTAGAGTGGAGAAAACCATATTGCATCAATGCCCAAATCGGCCAAGTAGTCTATTTTGGAAATTATGCCTCGAATATCGCCAATGCCGTCGTCGTTGGAATCTTTAAAACTGCGTGGATATATTTGATAAAATACACTTTCTTTATACCATTTGTTTTGCATATTTTCACCTCTGTTACCCATTATATCCTATTTGTTTTCATATTTCAATAGCTAGTTTCATTTTGATTTGACAACTTTTTGTGGCAACAGCACTTTGATATAATTATTATATATAATGTTTAGTCATTTTTTTGTAGCACAACGCTACACAATAATTGCAATGTGTGGTAAAATATACAATGGATTATGGTGATTACATGAACGAAAACGTTTCTAAACTGACACTAAAAGAAAAAGCGTTGCTAACCAACGGCAACGGCCAGTGGCGCACTCATGCAGTTACAGGCATTCCAGCAATTGTTATGTCGGATGGTCCGCACGGCTTGCGCAAGCAAGACGATGCTTGTTCCATAAACGACAGCTTTAAGGCAACCTGCTTTCCCACTGCGTGTGCCGTGGCTTCGTCGTGGAACGTGGATAATGCAAGCAAGGTTGCGCATGCTATTGCCGACGAGGCTATCGAACAAAACGTTTCGCTAGTTCTTGGCCCCGGGGTCAACATCAAGCGAAGCCCGTTGTGCGGCCGAAACTTCGAATATTTTTCGGAAGATCCAACTTTGGCTGGACACATGGCAAATGCATACGTTGGATCTATGCAATCGGATGGTGTGGGGTGTTGTTTGAAGCACTTTGCGGCTAACAGCCAAGAAACCAGGCGCATGACTGTTGATGCAATTGTGGATGAACGCGCGCTTCGAGAAATCTATTTGGCCGCCTTCGAATACGTTGTTAAAAATTCGCAGCCCTATTCCATCATGGCTAGCTA
>CAZNZO010000014.1:0-34068 GCA_964577535.1 uncultured Oscillospiraceae bacterium | reverse complement strand
GCGTGCGAGCACGTAGAAAACCTGGTTCGCAGGTGTAATTCGGTGGAAAAGCACTCCAAAACTTCCCTTGAACAGCGGCAAAAGCTTTGTCGTGAAGTTGCGGCAGATAGTGCAGTGTTGTTGAAAAACAACGGTGTGTTGCCATTGAGTGCGACAACGGATTTTTGCGTTATTGGCGAGCTTGCGGAAAAGCCAAGATATCAGGGGGCCGGAAGCAGTCACATAAATTCCCAATGCAAAAACTTTTTGCAGGTGCTTGCCGATAACGGAATTGATGCAAGTTATGCCAAGGGCTATCCCGCTGCCAGCGATGTTGTTAACGAAAAATTGCAATCGGAAGCGCTTGCCTTAGCAAAGAAACACAAAGTGGTTTTGTTTTTTGGCGGATTGACGGATAACTACGAAGGTGAGGGCTACGACAGAACACACCTTGCCATCCCCACAAACCAACAGGTGCTGTTGCAAAAATTGAAGGAAGCTGGTTGCAACGTTGCGTTTGTTGCGTTTGGCGGAGCCCCGTTTGAAATGCCGTGGCTAGATGGCGTGGATGCGTTACTCAACATGTATCTTGGTGGCGAAGCAGTTATGCAAGCGGCCTACGATTTGTTGTTTGGTGCAGTGTCGCCCAGTGGCCGATTGGCCGAAACCTATCCGTTGAAATTGCAAAACACGCCGTGTTTCAACTATTTTGCGAACGACAGGTATTTCGATCAGCACAGAGAAAGCATTTTTATTGGATATCGTTATTGCGACACATTTAACGTTCCGGTGCTGTTCCCGTTTGGGTATGGCTTATCTTATTCGCAATTTTCCTACGAAAATTTGATGGTTAACAAAATTGGTGACGGTTTTTCCGTGGAAGTTACCGTTAAAAACGTTGGAAATTGCAAAGCATCCGAAGTGGTGCAACTCTACGTTGATAATTGCAGTTGCGGCCGCATGCGTCCAAGAAGGGAGCTGCGTGCATTTGGCAAAGTGCTTTTGGACGTTGGCGAAGCAACAAACGTCAAGTTTAATTTGTCTGGCAGGGATTTTTCCATTTGCGAAGGTGGCAAGTTTGTTGCCATCAACGGAAAATATGGAATTTCCATTTGCAGAAACGTTGCCGAAACGCTGCTAACTGCGGAAGTAGACGTAGATTTCGGCATAAATTTGACGGTGGACGACACAAAAGAACTTTGCGACTATTTCAAGAAGACTGGCGAAACTTTTGTGGTTAGCGACGAGCAGTTTAAAAGGCTTACTGGTTTTAGCCGTCCCAACGTGAGGCAAGCAAAGCGTGGCGAATTTACCATGCTAAACACATTTGAAGATATGAACAACGTTGGCTTGGTTCGCTTGTTGGTTTGGGCTCTCAAACGGCACGCAATAAAAGGTTCGCCTACAAAATCGGCAAACGATCCGGTTGTGCAAATGCTTGTCAACGGTGCAAAGCAAACGCCGCTTATATCCATGATGAGCGTCGGAAAGGTTAACGCACGATACGTGAAGTTCATATTATATCACGCAAATAAAAAACATTTCAAAGCACTAAAAGCTTTGTTTGGAAAATATACAATAGATTAGTAGCAGGAGTTTAATCTACAAATATGGGTTTGAAGTTGGATTTCAGCAACTTGACGTCTGAAGTTGTTGGAAAAGAAGGGATTGAAAAAGACGTGTTCTTTAACTGCGCCGAATTGGCCAAGAAGGCGCATGAAGTGGTGGAAAATGGACGTGGGAAAGGCATGCAAGAATGGATGCTTTTGCCTTACGAACAAACGGAAGTTGTTTCGCGTATTTTGTCCGTTTCCAAACGTATTCAAAATGAATTTGAAAACTTTGTTGTGTTGGGAATAGGAGGCTCTGCACTTGGTCCCACGGCTGTTTTTTCGGCTTTGAAACACACATACTACAACGAATTGCCGCAATCTGTGCGCAAAACGCCGCGTTTCTACGTTTTGGATAACGTAGATCCGGAAAAAATGAATGCGCTTTTTGACGTCATCGACGTGACGAAGACAGCCTTCAACGTGATAACAAAATCAGGTTCGACAAGCGAAACAATGAGCCAATTCTTGATAGTTTTGGGTTTGCTCACGGAAAAGTTGGGCAAAGATGCCGTTAAGCATATTTTTGCAACCACAAGCGAAAGTTCAGGCAATTTGATCAAGCTATCCAAGCAATATGGTTTTGAAACATTCTACGTTCCGGCAGGCGTTGGTGGAAGATTTTCGGAATTTTCGCCCGTTGGTTTGTTGCCTGCGGCAGTAGTTGGCATTGACATCGTTGAATTGTTGCGTGGTGCACGCGAAATGGACGAAAGATGCAAAAACGATAGCTCTCTTGAAAACCCTGCATTGGCAAGTGCCGTGATGCTAAACTTGTTGGAAGCAAGGGGCAAAAACATTCAAGTGATGATGCCTTATTCGGACGGTTTGAAATACGTTGCCGATTGGTATTGTCAACTGTGGGCGGAATCGCTGGGCAAAGAAGTGGATAACGATGGCAATGTTGTTAATTGCGGACAAACGCCGGTTAAAGCAATTGGCGTAACCGATCAACACAGCCAAATTCAGCTATACAACGAAGGTCCTTTCGATAAGGTTATCACCTTCATCGAAGTGGAAAAGTTCCGTTCGGATGTGGAAATTCCCAAACTTTGCCAGGAATATCCCGGTGTGCAATTTTTGGGCGGACACAGTTTGTCCGAACTTATGCAAAAGGAATTGTTTGCCACAAGATATGCTTTGACTAAGCGTGGCAGAGTTAACTATACCATTTTGCTAGATACCATTAACGAATATAACGTTGGCGCATTGCTATATTTGTTGCAGTTGCAAACGGCCTATGCCGGTGCTTTGCTCAACATAAACACCTTCAACCAACCCGGTGTGGAAGGTGGAAAGAACGCAACCTATGCGTTGTTTGGCCGTGAAGGCTACGAAAATTTGGCTGCTGAAATAGAAGAGAGCACCCAAAATTCCCAAAAATTTATT
The DNA here is from genome assembly GCA_964577535.1 of uncultured Oscillospiraceae bacterium. Classification (GTDB taxonomy): domain Bacteria; phylum Bacillota; class Clostridia; order Christensenellales; family CAG-314; genus Fimimonas. The sequence goes on along the minus strand of CAZNZO010000014.1, from coordinate 31,090 downwards.
ATTGAATAACTACGAGGTGTAAAAATGTTACCCAAAAATCCGGCCAAAGGCATGAGAGACTTTTTGCCCGACGAATTTGCTTTGAGACAGCAAATTTTATCGACCATACAACAAACGTATCAAAGTTTTGGCTTTACGCGCATCGAAACCCCTTCGGTGGAAAATTTGTCCTTGCTCACTTCCAAACAAGGTGGCGACAACGAAAAGCTTATTTTCAAAATTTTGAAGCGTGGCGAAAAGTTGGAAAATGCCGATGGCGAATTGTGCGATTTGGGCTTGCGCTACGATTTGACAGTGCCTTTGGCTCGCTTTTATTGCAACAACATGGGCAAATTGCCTTCGGTGTTCAAATCCATACAAATGGATAACGTTTGGCGTGCCGATCGTCCTCAACGCGGTCGTTTTCGTCAATTTATGCAGTGCGATATTGATATTATCGGCGAAGAGAGCAACCTTGCGGAAATAGAATTGATTTTGGCAACGACAACGGCGTTGGCAAACCTAAATTTCGATAACGTAACGGTGCGCATTTCTGACCGTCGTTTGTTGAACGCACTTGCGGAATTCTGTGGCTTCACGGAAGAACAACGCCCCGGTGTGTTTATTGCATTGGACAAGCTGGATAAAATTGGCGTTGTTGGCGTTATGCGCGAATTGGAAGAAGTTGCTCCCGGGAAATCGGAATTTTTCATTGACTTGATCGGTCGCATAACCGCTGCAGAAAATCCCTTTGAAAAATGCGTGGAAGAACTGGGCGACTATTTGCCGGCAGAAGTGAAAGAGAATTTGTCACAAATTTTGTACGTCACCAACAATTGTGTTAAAAACGCAAAAGTGGTGTTCGACGTTACGTTGGTTCGCGGCATGGGCTACTATACCGGCACTATCTACGAAATTGCCGTTGACGGCATGACTTCATCTGTTGGTGGTGGTGGCCGCTACGACAAAATGATTGGCAAAATCACTGGCACGGACGTTTGCGCTTGTGGTTTTTCCATTGGTTTTGAAAGAATTGCAATGCTTATGCAGGAACGTGGCGACACCTTTAAGCGCAGTCGTGGATGTGCAGTTTTGCTCCCTAAAAATGCTTCCGAAAAGGAACTTTTGGATGCAATGCAGGCCTGCAACCACCTTCGTGAACGTGGCCCCGTAACAGTTTTGCACCGCATAAAGAATTTTGGATATCAATTGCATCAATTGCAGGATGCCGGTTTTGACGTTATTTACGAATTCAAAAACGGCGCTTTGGTAAAAATTGACTAGAAATGGCAAATAAATTTGATAAACAATTGAATGAAGGCGCTGTTGCAACCAAGAGTTCGCGCCGACAAAACAAAGCTCTTTCGATCGAATCGGTAGAGCGTTTTGTTGTGTCCAAAACTGATGGGCTCACCGAGCAGCAGGTTGCATTGCGTCAAGAACAAGGCTTAGTAAACGTTGATACTACCAAGCGAGGCAAAAGCATTGCCGGAATTGTTTTTTCAAACGTTTTCACATTTTTTAACATAATTTATATGATTATTGCCGTTGTGCTTTGCTTATACGGATTGGCGGCACAATGTTCCTTTTTGCCGGTTGTTATTGCAAACACGGCAATTGCAATAATCCAAGAAATAAAATCCAAGCTTACGCTAGATAAACTAAACCTTATAACTCAGCCAAAGGTAAAAGTTGTGCGCAACGGACAAGTTTCGGAAATTTCCGTTGATCAACTGGTGCTGGACGACGTTGTTGAAATTGCTAACGGCGCCCAAATTTCCGCCGACTGCGAGGTTTTGGATGGATTTGTGGAAGTTAACGAATCCATTTTGACGGGCGAAAGTGATGCCGTTACAAAGCGTGTGGGTGACGTGTTGCTTGCTGGCAGCTACGTTGTTTCCGGCAGTTGTACGGCAAGGGTTTGCAAGGTTGGCAAATTCAACTACGTCGCAAGTCTTTCGGGGAAGGCCAAACAATACAACAAGCCACGTTCGCAAATGTTAAAATCGTTGCGCGGCATTTTGGTTTTTATTGCAATAATCGTTGTGCCAATGACGATTGGGCTCTACGTGGTAAACGCATCCTACAACTATTTGCACAGTGAAAGTTATTCGCCATCCATTGGTGCTTTTGAAAATTTTTCACTGCTCAATTTGGATATTAAGGCGCTCAACTTGACAGCAGGATCCATAATATCTATGATTCCCGCAGGGCCGTTTTTGCTGACAAGCGTTGCGCTTGCCGCATCGTTTTTGCGTTTGGCAAAGAAAAACACAATGGTGCAAGAACTTTATTGCATCGAAATGCTTGCGCGTGTTGACACTCTTTGCTTGGATAAAACTGGCACAATAACGGATGGCACCATGCGTGTTGAAGAAAGCATCGATTTGCGCCCGAACAACAGCACGTGGACTATTCGCGAGATAATGTCTAGCATGAATGCGGCGCTGGCCGCCGACAACATGACAAGTCGTGCGTTAATAAAGTTTTTTGGCTGTCCCAAAAAGCCGGCGTTGCAAGCGGTATCCATAATTCCGTTCTCTTCCGAACGCAAGTTTTCTGCCGTTTCGTTTAGGGGCGAAGGTACGTTTATCTTGGGCGCACCGGAATACGTTCTTAGAACGCACAATCAGCGTGTAGACGATTTGGTTAAAAAATATGCCGAGCAAGGCTTGCGCGTTTTGTTGCTGGCTCATTCGGCAACAACCATCTACGACAGTGCAAACTTGCCGCAAGCGCGCCGCCCAATTGCTGTGATTGTTATTGAAGACCATATTCGCAGCGATGCTACGGATACAATTCAGTGGTTTGTGGATAACGGCGTGCAAATAAAAGTTATTTCCGGCGACAACCCGACGGCTGTTTCCAACATTGCTCAGCGTGTTGGCGTTGAAGGTGCGGAAAAATATATAAGTTTGGAAGGCATGTCTGACGAAGAGGTTCGCGAAGTTGCCACAACTTATACCGTGTTTGGGCGTGTTTCCCCCGAACAAAAGGCAATACTCGTAAAATCCATGCGCGAAAACGGCCAAACCGTGGCCATGACGGGCGACGGTGTGAACGATATTTTGGCAATGAAAGAATCGGATTGTTCCATTTCGCTTGCCGGCGGTAGTGATGCGGCAAGAAAGGTTTCGCACCTAATTTTGATGGACGACAGTTTCTCTTCCTTACCCAGTGTGGTGGCGGAAGGGCGCAGGGTAGTGAACAACATTCAAAGTGCAACTTCAATGTACTTTATGAAAACCGTCTACGTTATTGCTATAAATGTGTTGCTTATTTTTGCACATTTCGTGTTGGGCATGACGATGACTTCGCCGCTGACGAATTTGCAAGTTATGCTTATGGACTGGGTTGTTGTTGCATTGCCCACAACTTTGCTTGCCTTGCAACCCAACGAAAGCGTTATCAAAGGCAATTTCTTTGCTAACGTGCTTAAGCGTTGCTTGCCGGCATCGTTGACCTTTATTATTTCTACCGTTTCGCTATATTTGTTGCAAGCGCTTTGCGATCCTGCAATTATCGATTCCAGTGAAGTGCTGGGAACGCTTGTTACCATATCCTATACGTTTGGCGGTTTGTTCGCATTGTTCTACACTTGCAAACCGTTTAACAAATGGAAAGTTGCGATGTATATTGCAATTTCGTTGGTGGTGCTTGCCGGCGTGTGCGTGCCTGTTTTAAGCGGATATCTAACTTATGCCACACTCAACCGTGAACAATTGCTGTTATTGTTGGTGGAAATACTTGCTATGCCATTTGTGCTGTTGGTTTTGGTGAAAATCTTTCACAAACAAAAGCACGGCAAATTGATTGAAAAGTAGTTTTTTGACGGCACTGTTTTTGTGCCGTCAAAAATTGTATTGAGGGAAAATGTTATTGCAATTACGTTCGGCGGAATTTCGCTACGCCGACACAACAATTTTTAGAGACGTCAATTTGGACGTGAACGAGGGCGAAAGCGTTGGCCTGGTTGGTGCAAACGGCGCCGGAAAAAGCACGTTGCTATCTTGCCTAGCAGATGGCGCAACACTTTTTGGCGGCAGTTTGACAAAAAAGAACGGGCTTACAATTGGATATTTGCGGCAGAATGCCGATTTTTCCTCCGAAAAGACTTTGTTCGATGAAATGATGTCTGTCTTTGCGTATCAAACAGGATTGTTGCAAAAGATTGATGAAATTTCCACCGAGATGGCGCAGGCTGATTTCGACAGCGTGGAATACAAGGCGCTTGCCGAAAAGTACCATCGCTTGTCGGTGGAAGCGGACGTTTCGGAAGCTTATCAGTGCAAAGTGAAGGTGGATACGGTGCTTACAGGCATGGGCTTTGCCGACTTTACGGATAGAATTGTTTCGTCGCTATCAGGCGGCGAAAAAACAAAGGCGGCATTGTGCAAGTTGCTGTTGCAACGCCCAGAACTTATGATATTGGACGAACCTACCAACCACTTGGACTACAAAACGTTGGATTGGCTAGAAAACTTTTTGTCCGATAAGAAATCCACACTTATAGTTGTTTCGCACGACAGATATTTCTTGGATAAGTTGTGCACAACCATTTGGGATATTCAGCATGGCGAAATAGTTGCGTATAAGGGCAATTATTCCAAATATAAGGTTCTAAAAGCCGAACGTTTGGAAAACTTGCGCCGTTCCTACGAGAAACAGCAAAAGGAAATTGCTAAGCTAAACGACTACATAGCGCGCAACAAGGTGCGCGCATCCACCGCTGATATGGCAAAGTCGCGAGAAAAGGCACTGGAAAGAATGCAGGTGATAGAGGCGCCCAAACATGACGAAAAGGTTCCTCGCTTCAAGTTTGAATGCACGTCGTCGCCATCGGAATTTCCGCTTACCATAAAAAATTTAACGCTGGGATATGGCGAAAACGTGTTACTATCGGGTGCAGAATTGGTGGTGCGCCGTAGCAGAAAGGTTGCCTTGCTGGGACTTAACGGCACGGGCAAATCCACGCTTATCCGTCGCATTGCGGCAAACAATCCTGCGGATCTAGGCAAAATTATTTTCGGCAAAAACGTGCGAATGGGCTACTACGACCAAGAAAACCAAAACCTAGATGGCAGTTTGCGTGTGCTAGATCAACTTTGGTTTGATAACGTAAGGCTGTCTCAAACGGAAGTGCGCAGTTTGCTGGCTTTGGTGTGTTTGGATGCGGACGACGTGTACAAGCAGGTTTCGTCACTTTCTGGTGGCGAGCGCGCAAAGCTTGGCTTGGCTATGATAATGGCAAAAGACAACAACTTTTTGTTATTAGACGAGCCAACCAACCACTTGGATATGCCATCACGAGAAGCACTGGAACAAGCGCTTAACAACTACGAGGGAACTTTGTTCTTTGTTTCGCACGATAGATATTTTGTCAACAGCGTTGCGGACGAAATTGTTGAGCTAGACGACGGAAAACTGGTTTGTTATCAGGGAAACTACGACGATTTTGTCAACAAAAAGGATGACGCAAAACAGCCGGCTGCCGAAACAAAAAAGTCGAAAGAAACATCATACCGTTCGCCAAAACAGCGTGCGGCGCAAACAAACTTGGCAAAAAAAATTCGCGAAGTGGAAACGCTTATTGGTACGCTTGAAGAACAATTGCAGGTGCTAAGCGACGAAATGGCCAGCCCGGAAGTGGTGGCCGACTATTCGAAACTATCAGTTGTGCTAGAAAAACAAAAGGAAGTTTCGGCGCAGCTGGAAGATGCAATGGCGCAGTGGGAATTGCTGCTTGAAGCATAGCGTATTTATTGAAATGACTGTTTTTTCTTTTGGTTCTTTCAAAAATAAACTTGCGCAGAATACTATGGCAGACATAATTTACACTTTTCACTGTAAAATTGGCAATTTTTCAACTTTTTGCTTCGAAATTGAAAGCATTTGAACGCTTAGGGCATTTTTGTTTATTGAAGTTGAATGCAAATTGTGTTACAGTTGTTATCTGAAATAGGGAGAAAATCATGAAAGTAGCGCTGATAACAGGAGGTTCCAGAGGCATTGGTGCGGCAACCGTTCGCCTTTTTGCCAGAGAGGGATATTCCGTTATTTTGAACTATAACCGAAGTGAACAAGCGGCGTTTGCGTTGCGAGACGAGTTGCGTCAACTTGGGTTTGACGTCCACACTTATCGCGCCGATGTTTCGGACGTGGCGCAAGTTGCGGAAATGTTTGCTTGGGTCAAAAAGTTTTTTAAGCACCTAGACGTTCTTGTTAACAATGCCGGCGTGTGCTATTATTCACCCTGTCAGGATGTTAGCGAAAGCGTTTTCGACACAACTTTCAACGTCAATTGCAAGGGCACGTTTTTTTGTTGCAAGCACGCAATCGATTTGCTGCGCTGTTCTGCCCACGGAAATATTGTCAACGTTTCTTCCATTTGGGGAATAGTTGGTGCATCGTGTGAAAGTGTCTATTGCATGACTAAACACGCCGTTTTGGGGCTGACAAAAAGCCTTGCAAACGAGTTGGGCGGCGAAGTGCGCGTTAACTGCGTGTGTCCCACGATTGTTCGCACGGATATGTGCCGCAACCTTTCGGACGAAGATGTTGCTGCTTTTTGCGAAGAAAACAATGTTTGCGAGCAATCGCCTTTGGAAGTTGCGCAGCTAGTTTTGCAATTGGCCGAGACGGATGCCACCGGCGTTATTATGTGATGGGGGATAAACTATGGCTTGGTATTGGATTGTTCTTATTGTGGCCGGTTCGTTGCTGTGCTTATGGATTGTATTTTGCATTGTTGCTGCCAAAATGTTGCTCAATCAGGCAACTACGCCGGTTGCGCACACTTTGGACGAAGCACGCGCATATCAAAGCGAAAAGGAGCATTGCGATTTTTCCGACTACGACAATGTTTGGAAAAAGCAAGAATTTACTCTTGATGGCGTTCACGGCAAGGTTCGTGGCGAAGTTATTTTCAATGAAAAGCCTTCGTTCCCGGCAAAGGTCGCAATTATTTGCCACGGCCACACTTGGAACAGACTAAATTCCTTGAAGTACGCCAAGGTTTTTTATGATAATGGCTACAATTTGGTTATGTACGATCACGGTTATTTTGGAGAATCGGACGGTACGTTCACGACCTTGGGAGACTACGAACGGCATGATTTAAGCACTGTTATCGACCACGTGAAATACGTTTTTGGCAACGATTGCAAAGTTGGTTTGCATGGCGAAAGTATGGGCGCGGCAACAGTTTTGCTTTTATTGGGGTTGCGTAGTGACGTTAGTTTTGTTGTTGCAGACTGTCCGTTTTCCGACACGATGAACTACTATCGCGAGTTGTGTTGGTGCAAGATACATTTGCCCAGTTTTCCCGTTGTGGATATTGCCAACGCGCTTTCAATAAAGAAGTATGGCTACGATTTTCGCAAGGTTAGCCCCATAAAGGCGGTTAAGGATAGTCCTGTTCCTGTGTGCTTGATTCACGGAAAGCAAGACGATTTCATTTTCCCAACGCATAGCGAAGCAATTTTTGCACAGTGCAAAAATCCGTTGTCGCAGTTGCACTTGGTGGAAGGTGCCAAACATGCCGAAAGCTATCACGTGGATCCTGCGGCCTATGCCGAAATTGTTGGCAGTTTCCTAAAAACAGTGGAAGCGCAAAACGGCGCTGACACTGCGGAAAATTAAGTTAGATTTTTATAGAGGAGAATACATATGGTTAAGATTTCAGAAATTAAGTACGTTCGTCCCAACAAGGAAGAAATTCTTGCAAAACTTGCCAATTTCAAAGATCGTTTCAATGGTGCAAGTTCCGTTGAAGAGTTTTATTCCGTGCACGACGAATACAAAGATTTTATCGAAAAGGTAGGCACCAATTCACGCATTGCCTTCATCCGTTTCACTCAGGATACTCGCAACGAATTCTATGCCCAAGAACAAGATTTTTTGGACGAAATAAGCCCTGAAATTTCCGTTGCTACCGCCGAAATCAGCAAATGCTACCTAAACAGCAAATTCCGTAAGCAACTGGAAGAACGCTTTCCTAAGGTTATGTTTAAAAACTTGCAAATGGAAGTGGATGCGCACGATCCTCGCCTGATCGATGACGAAGTTGAAGAAAACAAGCTGGTTACTTCCTACACCAAGCTTATGAGTAGCATTGTTATCGATTTTAAGGGCGAAAAATTGCCCATGAGCGGCATTCGCAAATACTTCACTGCCGACGATAGGCAACTGCGCAAAGATGCCTATATGGCGTTTGGTCAAGCCATCGAAGACAACAAAGAACAGCTTGACGAAATCTACGATAAACTTGTTAAAGTTCGCACCAAAATGGGCCGCCAACTTGGATTCGAAAACTATTCTCCGCTGGGATATTTGCGCATGCAACGCAATTGCTACACAAAGGAGGATATTGCAAAGTTCCGCGCCAACGTGCTTAAATATTTGGTGCCGCTTGCTACAAAAATTCGCAACAAAGTTGCCGCAGATTTGGGAATTGAAAAACAATATATCTACGACGACAGCGTGTTCACTAAGGAAGAACCCAAGCCCATTGGAACACCGAAAGAAATTTTTGCCAACGCTTCAAAAATGTATAACGAAATGTCGGAAGAAACAGGCAAATTGTTCGATGAAATGGTGGAAAGTGAGTGCTTCGACGTTATGTCGCGCGAAGGCAAGTGGGGCGGTGGTTACTGCGAAGGTTTGCCCGCCTACAAATTGCCCTTTATTCTTTCCAACTGGAATGGTTCTGCTGGCGATATCGACGTGTTGACACACGAATTTGGTCACGCACTGGAATTTTATAAGTCGTTCTTTATCGAAAGCGAATTTTTAAGCAGCATTTCCATGGAAACTGCCGAAGTGCATTCCATGTCGATGGAGTTTTTGGCCTATCCCTGGATTGACCTGTTTTTTGGTGACAAAACGGAGGCCTACAAGTTCTATCATATCGGCGGCGCAGTCACCTTTATTCCATACGGAACAATTGTAGACTATTTCCAGCAAACTTGCTTGGATAACCCGGATATGACTCCTGCGGAAAGAAACGCATTCTACAACAAAATTGAAAAGCAATTTTTGCCTCACATGACGACGGAAGGCATACCTGCTTTGCAAGACGGGAGACGTTGGCAACGTCAGGCGCACATTTTTGAATCGCCGTTTTACTACATAGATTATTGCTTTGCGCAGTTCACGGCATTGCAATTTTTGGCACTTTCTCAACAAGACTATGAAGCCACTTTCCAAAAATACATAAAGTTTTTGAACTTTGGTGGCACCAAAACTTACGTGGAATTGTTGCAAGAATGTGGTTTGATGTCTCCGTTCGAAGAAGAAAGTTTCAAACTGGTTGTTGCCTCTTGCGAAAAGATTTTGGGATTGTAAGCGAAATTTCACCTTCCCAATAATGCCGGGTGTGGTTAGTCTTTGCCAATCTGCAAAGCAAATTGAAAAAGCGGCGTTGCTTTGCTTAGGTGAGGATGGCAACAATTTGCCGATGCCTCATCAAGTGGTGCGTTGATCCTAAAAAGCAGTTTTTGAACAACAAAAGCGACTTGACTCAATTTTGAGTCAGGTCGCTTTTTGCGTGTTACGGATTGGAATGTTCGGCGTGTTTTGCGCTACTTATGCACAATTTGCCGTGGCAAAAGTTTGATGATTTTGCCGCTATCTAGGCTGAATTTTCGGGTGATGAGGCCTGCGGTTCAATTCAAAATCAACAAATTTTTCAATAGCTGTTTCGCGTTCCTTTTCCGACATTTTTTCTATTTCACTTATTGCGTGCATTGCTTTGGGGCTGCGTGTAATAACAATTGCGCCCAAATTGAACTTTTCGCAAAGTTCCGTTTGCAGTTGTTCTTTGAATTTGTCGTATTCGTTTTTGGACAGAAATTTCTCCGTTTTGATTGCCACAATGCAAGCGTTTTCGTATACTACACACTTGGCCTCGCAAATTTTGTCTTTGCTTTTCACAAGTTCTGCAATTTCGCTTTCCGTTTTGGTGGCCGCGTTTGCCATGCAAGGCAACAGGACTGTGATTGATAGTATCAATGCTAGTACAAATAAAATTTTTTTCATAAAATTCTCCTTTTGTGATAGTTTGCCGCAGTTTTGCGGATATATGCAAGCAGGCAATAAGTTTTTTTGATGGCAAAAATCTTTGATACATCGCATGCTTGAAGTAAGTTGGTAAAACTTTGTTAAAAAAGGTTGAATTTTGCACGATTTTTTTGTTAAACAAAAGTATTACTTATAATAAGTTGTTTTTCTACAAAAATATGGCCTGCGCACTTTGCGGTGGTGCTAAAATGTTTGTGAGGTGGCTATGGATAAAATTTTGCCCATAATTATTATTTGTTCCGTCGGCATTGCGGTGTGCGTTGCGCTGTTGGTTGCAATGTTGTGCAAGAAAATTTTGCTATTTGTTCGGCGCCGCAGGCAAAAGGAGGAGTTCGATATTGACGAATCCACATTGACTGTTAGGCTGGATAAAAAAGATTTTCGCAAGTAGTGCACAATCCCCCTTGATAATTTGCAAGTTGTGTGGTATACTTAACTAGTTAATACGTTGGAAAATTTTTCGGAGGTTATTATGACTAGAAAAGAGATTGCTAAGATGATTGATCACACTTTGCTTAAACCCGCAATGGAAGATCAAATTGCCACTTTGTGCGATGAAGCATTGGCACACGGATTTGCTTCCGTTTGCGTTAACCCTTGCTTTGTTGAATTTGCTGCAAAAAAATTGCACGGTTCCGAAGTTAAGGTTTGCACGGTTATTGGTTTTCCCTTGGGCGAAAACACAACTGCCGTAAAAGTTTTTGAAGCGCAAAAAGCCATTGAAGAAGGCGCAACGGAAATTGATATGGTTATGAATCAATCTTGGGCAAAAAGTTTGCAATGGGATAAGGTTGAAGCAGAAATTGCTGCCATCAAGCGTGCTTGCGGCGACCTTGTTTTGAAAGTTATTTTGGAAACATGCAACCTTTCGGACGAACAAATTGTTTCGTCTTGCAATGCTGCTGCAAATGCCGGCGCAGATTTTGTTAAAACAAGCACAGGTTTTGGAAAAGGCGGAGCAACAACTCACGCTGTAAAACTTATGCACGATACCGTTGCTGCACGCGGATTGAAAGTTAAAGCCAGCGGCGGAGTTCACAACTACGAAGAAGCCTTGGCAATGGTAGAAGCCGGCGCAAGCAGAATTGGCGCTAGCTGCGGCGTAGAAATTTGCAAGGAATAATTTCAAACCGTTGACGGTGCCGTTTGCGAGTGGTATACTTTCAGCGTAAATAAATTCTTTGGGGCGTGGTGCAATTCCACACCGATAGTTACAGCCTATGAGCGCTATTTGCGCCGATCGGGTGAAATTCCCGAGCCGACGGTAAAGTCCGGATGAGAAAAGAATTGATATGTTTGTATCTTCGTGCCCTTGAATTTTTTTCAAGGGCATTTTTGTTTGTGGGGAGTTTTTAATGGAAGAGAAAAAAAACGTTACGGAAAACGTCGAGCCGGTTGCTGAAAAAAGAGGCAAAAAAGCCTACTTTTCTGCTGGAAACATTGCAATAATGGGAATTTTGACGGCAATTGCTTTTGTGCTTTATGCGTTTGTTAAATTTCCTCTTGCATTCATGTTTCCATCGTGGCTGGACATTCAAATTTCCGATTTGCCTGCCCTTTTGGGCGGATTTGCATTGGGTCCGGTTGCCGGTTGCATAATAATTGTGGTGAAGTGTTGCCTAAAAATGCCCATGACGGGTACAGGTTGCGTGGGCGAACTTGCCGATATTATTGTCGGCATTGCCTTTGTGTTACCTGCTTCGCTAATTTATAAGTATCACAAAAATAAAAAAGGCGCAATACTTGGCATGGTGTTGGGTTCGGCGTGCGCTGTTGCGGCGTCCGTGCTGGCCAATTGGGTGGTGCTTATTCCCTTTTATGCAAAGCACTTTTTCGGCGGTGGAGACTACGCCACAGGGCTAGAAACCATTTGTGGCATGGTTAGCGTGCTTTATAATGGAGTGAACACAGAAAACTTTTACGTTTACTATTTGTTTTTGGCAGTTGTTCCGTTCAACATTTTGCGCTGTGCCATTTGTGCAATTATCACGTATTTCACCTATAAGCCGCTATCTAGGGCGTTGCACTGGGAAATAAAAACGAAAAAGAGTGTTGACGTCAGCGACGATGGCAACGATGGTGAGAAAAGCGACGACTAAACCAAAATTTGTGCACGTTCGTTCAATCGTTGCAAAATTGGTGCAATTGTATTATAATATAAGCACTCCGTTAGGGGTGCTTTTTGATAGTTTAAGGAAGATGGTATTATGAGCGAATTGTTGCGTGTGACAACACATTCTTGTGAAGAAACAGAAAAATTTGCGGAAGATTGGGCGCAAAGCCTAAAAGGCGGCGACGTTGTTTTGCTGAGCGGCGACCTTGGCGCAGGAAAAACGCATTTCACCAAGGGAATTGCACGCGCTTTGGGTATTGACGACGTTATCACAAGCCCTACGTTTGCTTTGCACAACGTGTATTATGGCAAACTTGTTCTCAATCATTTCGATTTTTACCGCGTGGATAGCAGTGAAGAAGTGGAAATATTGGGTTTGAACGAGTTTTTCTTTGAAAAAGACGGCGTGTGCGCCATTGAATGGTGGCAAAACGTTCAGGATTTGTTGCCGAAAAATTGTTTTTTGGTTACTATTTCTAAATTGTCTGACGACGAAAGAGAAATTTTGATTGAGCAACGGTAGTCGTTGCAGTGGGAAAAATATGAAAGTTTTGTTTGTTGATACCACAACGCCAGATTTGGTTGTTGCAATAGTTACGGATAGCGAAGTTAAAACCTTTGGCATAGAAAAGTGTGGCACGCATCACAGCGAAAAACTTTGCGACTGCGTTAACGTGGCCATGACGGAATGCGGCCTGGCTTTTGAAGATTTGGATGCATACGCTTGCGCAATTGGTCCGGGAAGTTTCACCGGCATTCGCATCGGCATTTCCACGGTGAAGGGTTTTTGCGTTGCAGTGAACAAGCCCTATATTGCCGTTAACTGTTTGCAGGCCATTTCCCTTTCGCAAAATTGTGGCAAAAAGGGTTTTGCAACCATTGATGCAGGCAACGGATACTATTTTGCCGACTACGTAAACGGCGTTGCACCTTGTTTGGTGCCTTATGACGACGAGCGTGCCATTGGTGCAGGAAAGTGTGGCAGTGCGGTGGACTATTTCGATGGTGCAGTGCAAATAATCCGGGATAGTTATGCGCAAGAAACATTTTCGGCAGAGCTATCGCCAACCTATATTAGGCGCAGTCAGGCGGAGGATAACAGATGCAAAAACTAAGTTACAACATGAAAAACGTGTTTGCTTTGCAAAAAATTGAAAAGGCCTGTTTTGGAAAAGACGCATGGTCGATAAATAATTTGCGTTCGGAATTTGAAAACCCCTATTCGCATTTTTTCGCAGAAGAAAGGGATGGACAATTGGTTGGCTACGTTTGTGTGCGCACAATGTACGAAGAAGGGCAGGTGTGTAACGTGGCAGTCTTGCCGGAATATTGCCGTCAAGGCATAGCAACACAACTGGTGCAAGCAATGCTGACCTTTTCGTCTGAGCATGGTTGCACGCGTTGCGAATTGGAAGTGAACGTGCAAAATGCCCCAGCAATTGGACTATACAAAAAGTGCGGTTTTGAGGTTGTCGGCGTGCGCAAAAACTTTTATCGTCGTTCGCGCTACGAAACGCGTGATGCCTACACAATGGTGCTAGAGTTTGCAAAAACCGAGGATAATGCACAATAATTGGCATTTGCAGGGTACTATTACTGGCATAATATCATAATAATGAATAATATTGTTATATTTATGTGATGTTTTCAACTAAATATGCACAATTTGCAATTTTACTAGAGATATGGGTTCAATTTTGAACCCATATTTTTTATGGCAAATTTCGTCACTTTTCACAAGTGGTTGTCATATAGTATACAAGCAATCGGGCAGTAAAAATGCATTACGTAAAACTGGGCAATGGCAGCAACATAGTTTTTCTTCACGGATGGGGATGCTCTGGCGAAGTATTTTTGCCGGTGGCAAAACGCCTTGCTGGCCACACTTGCTACTTGCCGGATTTTCGCGGTTTCGGCAAAAGCTTGCCGCCATCCGCAAGCGGATGGACTGTTGAAGATTATGCAAAGGAACTTTTTGCTTTCTTTGCGATTCACGGTATACGCGATGCAACAATTGTTGCGCACAGTTTTGGTTGTAGAGTTGCAATGGTGTTTGCCGCCAGAAATCCAGCGCTTGTGCGCAAGTTGTTGCTTGTTTCGCCAGCCGGAGTGCGGCATTTTAGCGCTGTTAGGTGCCTTCGAGTTTGGCAATACAAACTGCACAATTTTTTTTCTAGGGGCAAAGCCGAGGAACACTTTGGCAGCGCCGATTATAAGGCGTGCAACGAAAACATGCGTAAAACTTTTGTGAAGGTGGTCAATCAAAACTTGGTTCCGTATGCAAAAAAGATTGAAAAAGAAACGCTTATTTTGTGTGGCAACCGAGATAAGTCAACGCCATTGTCGCATGCTCGAACACTCAATCGCTGCATAAAAAATAGTTGTTTGATGCCACTTGACGGTGATCATTTTGTGGTGTTTCGAAATCCCGAAGCGTTTGCGCAAATAATTGAGTATTTTGCGGAGGACTAGATGAAATTTGTTTATGCGGCATGGTGCGCAGTTGCCCTTTGTGGCTGTTCGGCAGAATGTTTTCGCGTTTTGCAAAACGTTGGATATTTGCCACAGCGTGGATATTGGCGCATTGTGGGCACGTGGTATTTTGCCTCGCTTTTGGCGTGCGCCGTGTTTTCCTTTTTGTGGCATGAGTTTTTTCCGTGCGAAGCGATATTGTGCGGAGTGTATACACTTGCAGCGTTGCCACAAATATTTGTTAAGCACAAAGTTCCGTTGAAGTTAACCAAAAGAATGATTCGCATAGCCGCATTGGATCTTTTGTTACTGCTGGCAATTTGCTGTTTTTCGTTACCTGTTTCAATATTGTTGTTGCCTGCAATAGTGCTTGTGGCATGGGGCATTTGCTTGCCGCTGGATGCGGCCATTGCTCAGCACTACATCAAAAAAGCAAAGTGCAAATTGCTTGCTAGCAGCCTGAAAGTTATTGCAATAACGGGCAGCTACGGCAAAACTTCCACAAAAGATATGTTAAGTGTTTTGTTGCAAAATAGCATTGCACCCAAAGGCAGTTGCAACACTCCGCTTGGAATCGCCAAGTTTATCAATTCTACTAGTTTCCAAGGCAAAAAGTACCTAATTTTGGAGTTTGGTGCACGAAAAATCGGCGATATTGCCTATCTGTGCAAGCAATTTCCGCCCTGTTGTGGCATCGTTACAGGTGTTTGTGCACAGCACCTTTCAACTTTTGACAGTTTGGCAAACGTTGCTAAGGAAAAGGGCAAATTGGTGGCCTGTTTGCCGCAAAACAGCTTTTGTGTTTTGGAAAATGAAGCGATTGAACTATATAAAGATGCCGGCGTTTGCAAAAAATTGTGTGTTGACGCAAGCGAAGCCGTGAACGTGCAAGTTTCCCTTAGTGGTTTGCGCTTTGATTTTTGCAACGGCGAAAGCACGTTTGACGTTTCGTTGCCGCACGTCACAATGCACAGCATCATAACTTTTTGTGCGTGCGCCAAGTTGTGTTGTGAATTGGGGCAAAGCGCATCTCAAACGGTAGCCAATGCTATTTTTCTTAGGCAGTGTCCGCATCGCATGGAAATTGCGCACAACGGTTTGTTCTACGTCGTTGACGATGCCTACAACGCAAACGAAGTGGGCGTGCAAGCTTGCTGCAAATTTTTGGCATCTCAAACGCAAAAGAAAATAGTTGTTTCGCAGGGCATAGTGGAGTGCGGCCGCTATGCTGCAAAAATAAATTGTGAAGTTGGCAAACATCTTGGCGACGTGTGTGACGTTTTGATTGTGCTAGGTAAAAATGCCAAAAGTTTGGCAAGCGGTGCGGAAAAATCGCGGTGCGGAAACGTTTTTCGCGCTAAAAACTTGGAGCAAGCTGTGAAAATTGCCAAAAGTTTTGTTGAGCCGAATTGCATTTTGCTTTTTCAAAACGATTTGCCCGACGTTGTTGGGATATAGGGGGCAAAATGAATACTCTTGTTGTGTATGGCGGAAAAAGTTGCGAACACGATATTTCCATTATAACGGCTTGCTTGGCAAAGGGATATTTTGGCGGCAAGGTTATTAGCGCATATTTGGATGGCAACAACGTTTGCTATTTGGTGCCAAACTCGCTAACACCCGGCCGGCACGTGGGATTCAAGTTCAAAAAACAAATTGCATTTTTGTGTGGAAGGAAGCAAATTGCTGTTTTTCGAGGCAAGCGGATGCGAATATTCGACATCGATTTGGTTGTCAATTGCTGCCACGGAATGTGTGGTGAGGATGGAACTGTTGCAGCGCTGTGCGCCTTGTGCAATTTGCCGGTGGTGGGCAGTGACGTTATTTCTTCCGGTGTTGCAATGGATAAAATTTTTTCCAAATATGCGTTTTCGGCGATCAAAATTCCCAGTTTACCCTACGTTGGGCTAACAAAAAACCAGCCTTCCGCAGTTCTGGAAAAATTGAATTTTCCCATTATAGTAAAGCCTGCAACACTGGGGTCTAGCATTGGCATATCCCTTTGCAATAATGCTGAAGAACTGCAAAAGGGGTTGGACTTGGCTTTTTCCTACGACAAAAGGGTGCTGTGCGAAAAAGCTTTGACAAATTTTTATGAAGTCAACTGTTCGGCAATGCGTGTTTCGGACGAAACAATAACTAGTGCTGTTGAACGCCCTGTTTCTACCGGCGATATACTTTCCTTTTCGGATAAATACTTGCGTGGTGGCAAGTGGGCGCCGCAAAAGCAAGCTGTACCCGAGAAAGTTGCAGCAAAAGTACGCCAATTGACAGAGAAAATATACAACAACCTTTCGCTTAGTGGCGTGGTTCGTGTTGATTTTTTGGTGGATAACGAGACTGGAAAGATTTTTGCCAATGAAATTAACTCCATTCCCGGTTCGCTTGCATATGGTTTGTGGCAAAACAACTACACGCCGCTAGAATTTGGCAAAGTGCTAAGCCAGCAGGCATTGATGGATTTTGATGCGCAAAACAAACTTGTTCGGCGGTTCGATTCCGGCGTGCTAACTCAAAGCGGAATAAGCAAGAAGTAGTGCCATTCTTTTTGTTGCAGTTGCGCCCGTAGGTTGGCGAGTTTAATTCGAAAATCACATGCAAAAACCCCAAGGCAGAAATTTGCCTTGGGGTTTTGTGGACTCTCTTGTTTTACTTTTTGTAGCCGTAAGCAACCTTGCGCATTTGAGCAATCGATTTCATTTTTTCTTGCAACAATTCTAGCTCGTTGCTTGATCCGAAGAAATCGCAAGCACGCACGCGTGGAATGCTTTTGCTTGTGAGTTTTGTATATACAACGTTGATATCGAATTCTTCAGAATCGGTGTATTTCATCTTTTGTTGCTCCTTTTATCTTTGTGCCTTAATTATACTAAATTAAGTTGCCAACTGTATGGCAGTCTTAATATTTTTTTTAACTTTTTTTTGAAAAACATTGACAACAGTATGTCAGTGTTTTATAATTATTTTGCGAGGTGAAATTATGCAAATTCCAATTTTAGTAGGTATAATGTCCACACTTTTGGCTGCAGATGCGCCAGTAAATGCCGATGAACTTGCGGCCAAATATGAAATTAGCAAACGTTCGGTATATCGCTACGTAGCGATGCTTTCCGAAGGTGGCGTTCCTGTTGAATCGCACTTGGGGCGCGGCGGCGGATGGGGTATCGTTGATACCTACAAACTAAAAGCAACTTTTTTTACCGAAATTGAATATCAACGGCTTATTTTTGCATTGCAAAGTTTTTCGTTGCAGGACGAAACAACCAAGATGATAATTCAAAAGTTGACGGGGCTGAAGCGTTCGCATGCTTCGGCAACGGTGCTCAGATCCGACCAATTGCTAGTTGAAAGCGACGATTTTTCCGTTGGCGATTCGGTAACAATTCTTTCTGATTGCATTTCAAAAAAATTGCTGTGTAACATCGAGTATCACTCAAAAATAGGTGCCGTAACTTCTCGTACTGTTGAACCGTATTGCTTGATACTTAAAGACGGCAGTTGGTACGTTTATTGTTTCTGCCGCAAACGCAATGCGTTTAGATATTTCAAAGTTTCCCGCATAGTAAGTTTAACGGTTGGCGAGCGTTTTGTTGGGCGCAGTTTTACTGTTGATAGCAGTGTTATCGAAACGGACGTTTTGCGTGGCAAAGAAATTTGCGACGTTATGCTAACTTTGGAGCACAAGGCTCTTTCGGCCTGCGAAGAGTGGCTAGGCGTTGGACGTGTTGCCAAGGTGGGCGACGAATACGTTGCCAAAGCATCCTTGCCCTACGACGAAATGTTGGTTAGCAAAATACTTTCGCTGGGTGATGGTGTTCGCGTGGAAAAACCGGCAAAATTGCGCCAAGCAATACTTGATAGATGCAAAATTGTTTCCGAACAAAACTGTGAAGAGTAGTTTTGGTTTTGTTCGTCTACGAGTTTTGCTTGCGCTTTTTCAAACTTGTAGCATTGTGGTGCAGTGGCGGCTTGTTCCGCTACGCATCACTTTTGTTTTTGCACGTTGTAGGATTTTATTATTTGCGCAACGTGGTTTGTGCCAAACAAAAAAGATTGCTGTTGCTGTTTGTTAACGTACGCTTGCTTGTTGGCGTATAGCGTTTCAACGGCTTTTTCAAGGTTTTGCTGCAAAGTGTCCTCTTCCAAAACAACGCAACAGCCCTTTTCCTTAAACCAGTTAGCATTTTGTTTTTGTTCGCCGCGCGAACATTTTGTTAGCGGCACGGCCAAAAAAGGCACGTTGGCAAGAGCAAGTTCCGCCAGCGAATTGCTGCCCGCGCGAGTTATGCACACGTCGGCTGCGGCAAAAATATCTGCTATGTTGGTTACGTATTCCGTTTGGTGAACAAAATTGCAATCCAGCGTTTTGCCTTTGCCGCAGATAACAAAAATATCAAACTTGTTTGCAAGTTGCGGCGTTTTGCAAACAGCATCGTTAATGGCTTTGGCGCCCAAACTTCCGCCCATCACAAGTAGCACCGGCCTTTTGCCGCCGAATTGCATTGTGCGTAGCCCTTCTTGCTTGTTGCCGCCAAATATGGTTTTTCTTATCAATGCGCCGCACGGTTGTGCCTTGGGAATGGTGGGGTAGGTGCAAAGAAATTTGCTGGCAAACATGGCTGAAACTTTGTTTGCAAGCCCTGCCGAAAGGTCGCTTTCGTGTATTATGGATGGGATTTTTAGCATTTTGGCCGCCACAACAACGGGAAGTGCTGCGTATCCACCCTTGCTAAAAACAACGTTCGGCTTTATTTGCGCCAGATGGCCCTTGCTTTCTCGTATGCTTTTTATAAGCAAAAAGGGCAATGCGGCGTTTTTTATTGTTAATTGTCGTTGCAGTTTTGCTGCTGAAATGGTGCAATATTCTTTGATTTTTCCATTTTCAAGGTATGGGCGTGTTAAATCTTTTTCCATTCCGTCTGTGCCGATATAATATATTTCTTCGTTTGAAAGCTCTTCTATCAGTGCCAAATTGGGCGTTACGTGTCCGGCAGTTCCGCCACCGCAAAAAACAATTTTCATGCTTATAGTGTATTTAGTATTTGAAGAAAATATAAGCAAAAAGGAAGTGTCCTGTGTTGTGGTATTTGCGATTGCTCCCAGCAATTGCTAAATTGCTGTGGTGTTTAGCGTTGTGGTTGCTCCAAAACTGCCTGATTGTACTAGGCTGTTTGCATTGCGACAATTTGCGCAAATTTGAGCAGATTGTTCAAAAATGGTGCATTTTGGGCGCATCGTGCACTTGGATTTTCAAATCGGTATTGACAAAGGGCGTTTTCGCGCGTAAAATATTGGTAAAATTAGTAAAGGAGAATTATTTATGAAGTGTTTCGACTACGTTTCTCATGACGGTCGCAAAATTGAAATGTACGTGTGGGATGAGGTGAAAAATCCCCGTGCCGTTGTTAAAATTGCGCACGGCATGGCAGAACACTCGGCTCGCTATGATGATTTTGCCAAGTATCTAAATTCTAAGGGACTGATTGTGGTAATGAACGACCATCGTGGACACGGACTTACTGCCGAACCAGATAGCTTGGGGTACGAGGAAGGAGATATGTGGACCAACAACGTTTTGGATCAAACCACAATCATAAACTATTGCAAGGAAAAATACGGTTTGCCTGTTGTTATGATGGGGCACAGCTACGGCAGTTTCATTACACAAGCGGTAATTGAAGAACACCCCGACGTTGCTGGTTTTATTTTGTGCGGAAGCAATTTGATGAAGGGCATTTCCTACAAACTTTGCAAACTTCTTGCATCCGATATGTGCAAAAATCGTGGTGGCCGCCATCCTGCGCAAACCATAGTCAATTTGTCCTTTAAGGCATACGAAAACAAATTCCCCGGCCAAAATGCTTGGCTAAACCGTGACGAAGCGGAAGTTAGGAAGTATAACGAAGATGCACAATGTGGATTTATTTGCTCTGCAAACTTCTATCGCACGTTCATGGATGGAATCTCTCACTTGTATAAAAAAGAAAGCTATTCCAAAATAGACGTAGAAAAGCCACTGCTTATAATTGCCGGCGCACAAGACCCGGTGGGTAACTATTCCAAGGGCGTTAACAAGCTAGAAAAATTCTACGTTAAAACTGTTAGTGTTAAACGTGTTAAAAAGGTGATCTACGATGGTGCACGCCACGAAATTTTGAACGAAACTTGCAAACAGCATGTGTACGACGACGTGACCACGTGGATAGACGGAGTGCTGGGCTAATGTCTGGGAAGGCTTTAATAAGTCTTTAAATTTCATATTTTATTTTCATTGCAACTTGCTGCTTTATTGGCGGCAAGTTGTTTTTTTTGTTTTTGCCGAAAAAACTTTATGCATATTTATACATTCGCAATGTATAAAATTTCATAATAATGAATATATATACAATAAATTTTGTATAATCTAAAATTTCAACCATTTTACTTAAAAATATATGAATAAATATTAAAAATACCCTTGCTATTTATATGCAAGTATGATATAATAATCACAGGGTTATCCCGAATTTTTATGCAAGCGGCAAACTTTTTTTGGTTGCTTCGAAGCGCCAAATTATGTGCTTGCAGCTATTGTTAACTAATGATACTACACGGAGGTACGGTTTGTGACTAAGACTTACGAGGCAAAAGATATTCAGGTTTTGGAGGGGCTTGATGCCGTTCGCATGCGTCCCGGCATGTATATTGGCACTACTGGCAAAAACGGTCTGCATCACATTTTGTGGGAAATCGTCGACAACGCAGTGGACGAGGCAGCAAACGGTTTTGCCAACAAGGTGGAGATCACGTTGCACAAAGATAACAGTGTGACGGTGGAAGATAATGGACGTGGAATTCCTGTCGACATTCACCCGCAACTGGGTATTTCCGGTGTTGAAGTGGTGTTCACTCAACTTCACGCAGGCGGCAAATTCAACAACGAAAACTATGCATTTTCCGGTGGTTTGCACGGTGTTGGTGCCAGCGTTACAAATGCTCTTTCCGAATGGCTTACTGTTGAGATATTCAAGGGTGGCAAACAATACGTTCAACATTTTCACAGTCCCGTTGGAGAAAACGGCAAAATTCTAAGCGGTGTACCGATGGATTCTTTGCACGAAGTTGGCAAAAGCGATAAGTGTGGTTCCAAAATCACTTTCTTGGCCGATAGCAGAGTGTTCAAAAACGTCAAAATGGATTATCGCATGATTGCCGAACGCATAAAGGAACTTGCCTTTTTGAACAAAGGCATCACCTTTGTGTTGGTGGATGAACGTGCGGAAAACGACGACGGCAACGAACTTTCCGAAACGTTCTTGTATAACGGCGGTTTGAAGGATTTTGTTTTGTACCTAAACGAAAACAAGGCTCCTTTGCACGTTAACACAATGTATTGGGCGGGAAGCAACGAAACTTTACAGTTGGAATTTGCCTTCCAGTATACGTCCAACTATACAGAAAACTTCATTTCCTACGTGAACAACATTCCCACAGGCGAAGGTGGCACGCACGAAACGGGATTGAAAACTGCCATGACAAAAGTTTTCAACGATTATGCCCGCAATCACAATTTGCTCAAACCCAAAGAAGATAATTTGCTTGGCGAAGACTTCCGCGAAGGCATCACGTTGGTTATGTCGGTTAAAATGGCAAACGTGCAGTTCGAAGGACAAACAAAATCCAAGCTGGGCAACGTGGAAGCGCGTATTGCCTGCGAAGCTCTTGCAACGCAAGGCCTAACGGAACTTTTGGAAAAGGACGCAAAAACTGCCGAAGTGATAATCAAAAAATCCATTGCTTCTGCAAAAGTTAGAGAAGCTGCTCGCAAAGCGAAAGAAGTCACACGCCAAAAGAACAGCATTTTCAATTCCACTTTGATTGGCAAACTTGCCAGCTGCACCGGAAAGGATGCATCCAAAAACGAATTGTTCATAGTGGAAGGCGATTCCGCCGGTGGTTCGGCAAAGCAGGCGCGAAACAGACGTTTTCAGGCCATTTTGCCCTTGCGTGGAAAACCGCTTAACGCTGAAAGAAAACGTATCGACCAAGTTTTGGCCAACGAAGAAATTCGTTCGCTAATTTCCGCACTGGATACAGGCATTGGCGAAGAAGATTTTAACATTGACGACTTGAAATACGATAAGATAATCATTTTGTCCGATGCCGACCAAGACGGCGCACACATCAGGGCTATTTTGCTTACCTTCTTCTTCCGCTATATGAAACCGCTTATAACCGAAGGGCACGTTTATATCGGCATGCCGCCGCTCTATAAGGTTTCCAAGAAGGATAAAGTTTGCTACGCCTACGACGATTATGAACTTCAAGAATTGGTGCAAGATTTTGGCAAAGGCTACGATTTGCAACGCTACAAAGGTTTGGGCGAAATGAACCCCGAACAATTGTGGGAAACAACAATGAATCCGCAAAGCCGCACTTTGATGCGTGTATCTATCGAAAACGTATCGGAAGCGGAAAGAATGGTTACAACTCTTATGGGCGATCAGGTTGATGCCCGCAAGGCGTATATCATCGACAATGCCGATTTCAACAAAGATAACGACAAGCTGTTTGACGAATTGGTTTAGTTAGGGGGACTTACGAATGAAACAACTAGATATTTTTGATTTGGAACACAACGAAGTGGAAAAAATGGAGGACGGCAGCAATCTTCTTACGAAGCCAATGGAAGTTGTTATGCACGAATCCATGATGCCCTATGCCGAACACGTTATTTTGGATAGAGCATTGCCACGTGTTGAAGACGGTTTGAAGCCGGTTCAACGCAGAATTTTGTACTCTATGTACGAACAAGCAAACACTCCCGATAAACCTACCAGAAAATCGGCGCGTATCGTTGGTGACTGCATGGGTCGTTACCATCCCCACGGAGACTCGTCAATTTATGATGCAATGGTGCGCATGGCGCAAGATTTTTCCATGAACGTACCTTTGATTATCGGTCAAGGAAACTTCGGCAACATCGATGGCGACAGTGCCGCCGCAATGCGCTATACCGAAGCAAAACTTTCCCCTGCGGCGTTGGAACTGCTTCGTGGCATCGAAATGGATACCGTTCGTTGGTCTCGCAACTTCGACGATACCACAAAAGAACCGGATATGTTGCCCGGCCGTTTCCCCAACTTGTTGGTCAACGGCGCAACGGGCATTGCCGTAGGTCTTGCCACAAACATTCCGCCTCACAACTTCTGTGAAGTGATTGACGGAACAATTGCATATATCGAAAACAAAAACATAAGCCTTAATGCTTTGATGAAAATCATCAAAGGGCCCGATTTCCCCACAGGCGGTTTTGTTATCCCCGGCGAAGGATTGCGCCAAGCATACGAAACGGGCAAGGGCAAAATTACTTTGCGTGCAAAAATGCACATAGAAGTGGCCCCCGGTGACAGACGCAACATTGTTATAACGGAAATTCCCTATGGCGTTAACAAGGCCGATATGCTTATAAAAATCGGTGCGCTAAAAGACGAAAAGAAGGAATTGTTCCAAGGCATTTCGGAAATTGTAGACGAAAGCGACAAGGAAGGTATGCGTGCCGTCATCAAATTGCGCAAAGATTGCGATCAAAAGAAAATTATTGACGGATTGTTGAAGTATTCGCAATTGCAAGTATCCTACGGAATTAACATGGTTGCCATTGCCGACGGCAAACCGCAACTTATGGGCTTGCTGGATATAATTGCATACTACGTAAGCTACCAACGCGACGTTATTTTGCGCAGAAGCAAATTCGAACTTGAACAGGCAAAAGCGCGCGAACACATCGTCAAAGGCCTGGTAATTGCCGTTCAAAACATTGACGAAGTTATTCAAATCATCAAAAACGCCTCCTCCACAACGGATGCCAAAAACAAGTTACGTTTGACGTTTGACCTATCCGACAAACAAGCGCAAGCAATACTAGATTTGCGTCTTGCTCGCATCACAAAACTGGAAGTTAACAAACTTGTTTTGGAATTGGCCGAATTGGAACGTACTATTGCTCGCCTCACCGTTATTATCAACAGCAAGCGTGAACAAATGGAACTTATAAAATCCGAACTAAGCGCTTTAAAACGCAGTTTCAAAATTGCTCGTCGCTCGGAAATTTGTAAGGACGAAAAAGACTTGATTATTCCCAGCGAAACAGACGAAAAACCTGTTGAAACGGTGGTTGTTGGACTAACTGCTGACTACAAAATTAAGCGCATTCCGGTTAAAAACTTCAACATGTCCAACAAAGATGCTGTAAGTTGCGGAATGTCGGAAATTTTAACTCACGCAATTGAAACCAAGACGGATTCCAAAGTTATGTTCTTCTCTAACTTGGGTAACTGCTTTAAAACCGACGTTGGAAATTTGCCGGAAGTTCGTTTTAGAGATAACGGCAATTCCTTGTCGCAAATATTCCCCGAAGCAGTGCTTGGCGAAACCGTTGTTGACGTGTTTGCATTGCAAAAGGACGAAGAAGTGGGTGGCGAATTGCTTATTTACACTCGTCACGGACTTATCAAGCGTTCGGAATGGAAGGAATATCAACTTCTTAAATCGGTATTCCAAGGCTACAAGGGCAAAGAGGGAGACGAAGTGTTCAAGGTGGAAGTTGTTCGTCCCAATACGGAAATTTTCTACGTCACAAACCGTGGTGGCTGCACTCGTTTTGACGTGAATGAAATTCCTCTTCAAGGCCGTGTGGCCGGTGGTGTGCGTTGCATCAACTTGGCAGATGACGAATACGTTGTGTTTGCCGGTCAGGTGGAAAAGGATTCGGGCGAATTGCTCATGGCAACCAACAAAGGTTTCCTAAAACGCCTGCCTGTCAAGGATATCACCAAGCACGCAAGAAATTGCAAGGGCGCAAAAGGTATTGAATTTGGCGTCAACGGTTCCTCCGTTGTGTTTGCTAGCTACGTCAATGGCACTAACTATCAAATTGCCATCTACGATAGGGCCAACGTGTACGTGCTAAATGCGCTGGACGTTTCCGTCGAAAACAAAAACAACAAAGGCAAACTGCCCAAAGGTAAGCGTGGTGGCATTGTGGTGGAAAAGATTTTGAACTTCAAAACCACAGCGGAAAAAGCCTAGAACTTTTTGTCAATTTATAGCAACTAAAAACGGAGTCAAAAATTCGGCTCCGTTTTGTGTTAAAAAATATATTCAGTTGTGCGCTCAGAACTGAGAGATTTTTGATGATGCAAAAACTCTTTTCCAATATCACGGCGAACAATTCCCGTAAAACAAAGAAATTTTAACATAAATTGCAGCCTGTAAAAAGAACTAAGCTGTGCTCGCAAGACTGAAATTTTTTCGATGATGCTAAAATATGTTTGCAGCGTATCAGCAAACAACATCTGCAAGCAAGGTAATTAGCAAAAACTCAATTCTTACCAAACAAAATTGCTTTTTGCCTGTTCGCCGTTGTCAATAAGAATATCTTGCGCCGTCATAGATTTGTTTATGACGGTTACAAAATACGTCCATTCGGCAATTTCCTCGGCGCTGGCCCATTTAGGCAACAATGTTTCGCGCATAATTTGTTTCCATTTGCGCTTATCTTTCATAACTCTGTCGTTAAGTGGTGTGGTTACGCCACCAGGGGAAAGGCTGTTGGCTGTTGCGCCAAACTGCGCAATGCGAAGAGCAACGTTTTTCATGTATGCAACCATGCCGCCTTTGCTTGCAACGTATTCGGGAAATTCCGCTCCGTTGCGCGCGCTAGCCGAAGCCATGAACAAAACGCTTTTTATCGACTTTTGAAAAGCATATTTTTCCGTAACACGAATGGCACTTTTTAAATTCACGTCTATGTCGTTGCCGCTATCCTGCACGCCGGCGTTGTTAACAAGAATTTCCACGTCGTAAACTTCGGGTAAATCGTCCTTGCTAACGTCAACAACGTGGTGCACGTAGTTTGCGCTTTTGATGGCTGCTTCCTTAACGTCAAAACCAATTACTTGGTGATTTTCTTTCAAAAACTTTTCGGCAATGGCCTTTCCAATTCCGCTAGAAGTGCCAGTGATAAGTATTTTCATTCTAGTCTCCTATGTTTTGTTTGTCCAAATATTGCTTGCCAATTTCTTCCGCTTGCCATTTTTTGCAAATTTTCCAACCAAGTGGAGAAAAAACCGCTTCAAAAATCAATTCGGCAACCATTCCAATTAGCGCACAAACAAGGCATTGCAAAAGTGTCCAGCCAAAGAAAGTGTGGCTAACAATCAGCGCAAACACAAAGTTGTCGCAAAACTGCGCAATGGCGGCGGCAACAAGCATACGTGTGTAGAAGGCAACTTTCCCACTTGGATTTTTCTTAAACAATTTGTCGATGCCCCAATTGCAAAAGTTGTTAACAATCGACGACAATACAAATGCAATGTTGCTACCCAAAATTACAAACCAGGTGCTGCCAAACGTTGCGTTTATTGCGTTGTTTATTTCCTCTTGAACAATTTGGTCTGCGCTGCTTTGGCTCCAAACACCAGGGATGATGCTTGCTACAAAAAACATCAAGCACAAAAACAGGTTTATTGCAATGGCAAATATCGAAATTTGCGTTGCCGCCTTGGGGCCAAACCTTTTGGTGATAACGTCCATGCAAAGAAATGCCACCCAGGAAACCAATATTCCGCAATCCAGTGCCAGCCATTCGCTGCCAAAGACGATGCTTTTGTTGGCAAGCAAATTCATTGCAACAACCGATGCAACAAATAATGCCACAATGCCGCTGGGCACCGATCTCATCAGCTGTTTTATTTGTTTAAGTTCTCGTTTCAAAAATTTCATACAGTAAGTCAAACGTTCTTGACTGCCACAAAAAACAAAAAAGGCGCAAAAAGCGCCCATCATCCCATAGTTTTGTTTTTTGACAGGATGGTCGCGAACTGTCAGTAGTATTTTTGTTTAGTTTAGCACTGCGCAAGCGTTTTGTCAAGCATAGCGCACCGGCTAGGGCAAATACAAAACGTGGTATAAGACTTAATAGAAATAGTATAAGGTCCGGTTGAATCTAAAAATCTGTAACTATTTGAGCAACACAGAAAACCAGCTTGCTATTTGATGTGTCTTGCTTGCGTACTGCCATTAACACGCATTTTTCTGTATATTCACAGTTTAAATACTTGGTTGGCCCCTACATATACTTGGTGTCATGGATGGTGATGGGATGCCCAAAAAGTTGTGTTAGTGGCGTTACTCTCGGTAGTTTGGCGAGTCCACAACAACCGAACACATGCTTACTAGCTAAACAATGTTAAAGTGAGGATAATTTCCACTGATTTTATTCAAGGTGTTCAACCGCATCGGCTGTAACAGCGAAGCTGTTTCTTGTTGCAGTTTATCAAGCCATGTGGTATTTGCCACCAATAGGCAGTGTGTCTTTTTAAAAAGTGCCGCTAGAGTACGCAACACCAACTTTGTGCTGTTTTTGGGGCAATACGACTTTTGTTTTCAGCAAAATTTATTTCATGCTATTGTTCTTCGCGCGCATTTGTGGTACAATTAGTGCAACAAAAATTTTGGTGGTATGTTATGAAAAGTGTGTTAGTTACCGGCGCCGCCAGTGGAATGGGGCGTGCCGTTGCAGAAAAATTGGCTCAAAGCGGCTACTATGTTTATGCTTGCGACCTAAACAAAACGGAAGAAGTGCCAAATATATGTCAATTGACGATGGACGTTTGCGACCAACAAAGCATCGATGCCGCATTTCAATACGTTTCCGCGCAAACCAAGCAATTGGATGCAATTATAAATTTTGCCGGAATAATAATGATGAATTCTTTGGTGGAAATTACCGAAAGTCAATTCAAAAAGATTTTTGACGTCAACTTTTTGGGCGCGTACAGGGTTAACAAAACTTTTTTGCCACTTGTTTTGGAAGACAAAGGTAAAATAATCATAACCACAAGCGAACTTGCGCCAAACAAAATTATTCCATTCAATTCAATCTATTCCATTTCAAAAAAGGCGTTGGATGCCTATGCCGAAGGGCTAAGGATGGAGCTTGCTCTTCTGGACGTGCCCGTTGTTACGTTGCGCCCGGGAGCAGTTAAAACCAACATGCTCCATAATTCCGATTCGGCCGTGGATGGTTTGGTTGGCGGAACGCAACTTTACAAAAGCAACACGGCAAAATTCAAAAAAATTGTTGCTTCCGAACAAGGCACGGCAATTCCTGCAAGCAAAATAGCAAATTTGGTTTTGAAAATTGTCAAAGCAAAGCACCCGAAGTTTGTTTATACAAAAAATGCAAGCGTAAAGCTTAAGCTGCTTAACCTTGTTCCGGCCAAGTTGCAAGCAAAAATATATAAGGCGTTGTTGAAGTAGTGTGATTATGTCAGTAGAAAACTGGTTGAATAAAAACTGCAAAGATTTAAGCAACAAAACCGTTGCAATCACCGGTTCAACCGGTGGACTAGGCGAAAAACTGTGTTTGCACCTAGCCAAATTGCATGCCAATTTGATTTTGCTAAACCGCAATCAACAAAAAACACAGGCGCAAATTGACAGTTTGCACAGTATCTATCCGCAGCTTAAAACGGAGTTTATAAGGCTAGATCAAACGGATTTCAAAAATCTTTGCGAAGCTTGCGAGTTGCTAAAAAACAGAAGAATAGATTACCTAATTTTGAATGCCGGCGCATACAACGTTCCCGTTTACGAAACAGAATTAGGTTTTAACAATATTTTTCAAATAAATTTCTTTTCTCCGTACTATTTGGTGCGACGTTTAATGCCGTCGTTGCAACAAAACAACAGCACGGTGGTTGTTGTGGGCAGTTTGGCCTGTCGTTTTGCAAAACTTAACCTTGCCGACGTGGACTATTCTGCTACCAGTTCGGCAAGCAAAGTGTACGGGAATGCCAAGCGTTTTCTCACCTATTCGCTGTGCGAACTATTCAAGGATGAAAAGTCGTCCAGCCTTGTTATTGCGCATCCCGGCGTTACGGCAACAAACATGATAACACACTATCCCAAGGCAATAAATTGGTTTGTTAAAGGTGCATCAAAAATTGTGTTTACGTCGCCCAACAAAGCTTCGCTAAATATCCTTTGCGGCCTGTTTAAAAAATGCAACTATTTGCAATGGATTGGCCCGCGCGTTTGTGGAATTTGGGGCTATCCCAAAAAAGCAAAGTTGCCAGCATGCAAAGAAGGCGAACGAAAACAAATTTTTGCCATTGCCGAAGATTTGTATGCTAGGTTTGCCGATAACCCGGCTTAATAAGTATTTGATAATTAAAAAAGAGATGCCCGATTTTGCTGTCATAATAGAAGATAAAAGTAACAAAATACCTATTTTCAAACGACAACGATGATTGTGAAAATAGGATAATAAAAGAAGAACACATCGGTTACAGGAAAAAAGAAATTATATTTAATGGCGGAAAATGCAGTTATTATGAAATCAGTGAAGCAAATATTAAAAATATAACAAAACATCATCGCGTGATAGCATATAACAACACGTTGCACAAAATAGAAAAATTCGAAAATGAAGGGTGAAACCTCAAAATTTCAGCCAAGCTACAATTGCAGCTTGGCTGTTTTTGTTTGTGTGGCGACCGTTTGTTGCATGTTATGCAAGCTGACCTTCCTGTTTTTGTTTGATTTTGGGCGGAAAGTTTTTGTCAAATTCGTCGGCGGCCGATTCGTCAACGAAATATTCTTTGGGATCCGAATAGGTTGCATTTTCAAATTGATTCAAAAAACCGTCTTGCAGCTCCTTAATCAAAAAATAGTCGGCATCGGGGTCGTCGGCATAAAAAACGTTCACGCTTTTCCCCTTAACAAAACCGTATTTGCCATAGTAGTCGGGATTTCCCGTAATTGCCACGGCTTTTATTCCAAGTTTTGCAGCTTCTTGCAAAGAATGGCGCAACAGCGCTTCGCCTAGACCCTTGCCTTGTTCTTGAGGCAACACGCTGAACGGCCCAAAGGTTGCAATTGCAAATTTTTTGCTGTTTTGTGTGATTTCCGCCTGCGCATACATAACGTGACCAACAATTTTGCCGTCCTTTTCCAGTACAAAATCCAAGTCAGAAATGAAGTTTGGTTGGTTGCGGAAGCAGTGCAACACAAAGTGCTCCAAGCAACCGGGACGATATACGTTCCAAAATGCTTCACGAGTTAGGTTTTCCACTTCGCGAAAATCTTTTTCTTTTTCTAGTCTAATAATGTAGTTTTTCATGTTTTCCCTCGTTCTAGTTTGAAAAATGTTTGCTTATTGGTGATTTTGTTATCTCATCTTTAATCATTAAATAATATAGTTAACCATTCCATAAATCAAATGGCATATCGTAAATATTGAAATAGGTATAACAGCAATCATGTTTTTTCTGTCAATAGCAAAAAACAGAAATGTCAAACATGGAAAAATAATCAAACCCAATATGACAATTGCATTCGTCACACCGATATAATAAAACATCCAACATACAAAATACAGTAAGCAACAAATGATTGTAG
>CAZNZO010000013.1:20640-40347 GCA_964577535.1 uncultured Oscillospiraceae bacterium | reverse complement strand
TTTGTGCAATGTACTTATATACACTAAACACCTTTCATAACTCAAACATTTTTTTTGTATCTTAAACAAGATATATATTCGCACGGCTTTGCCGTGCTTTTTCTTTACTACTCAACTAAAAAATGTCATGTTTTTGTTATAACGTACTCAATTTTTTTGCACTTT
The DNA here is from genome assembly GCA_964577535.1 of uncultured Oscillospiraceae bacterium. Lineage (GTDB taxonomy): Bacteria > Bacillota > Clostridia > Christensenellales > CAG-314 > Fimimonas. Next base: position 40,182 of record CAZNZO010000013.1, on the reverse strand, counting down.
TTTCCCAAAAAATTGTTTTGCCTTATTGACGGCGTTTTCTTGTTGTTATATAATACAAGTGTAAAGTCGTTACAAGCGTACATTTTTTTTGTTTGCCGTGTAACTTGCAAAAGAGGTTGCAAAATGCCCAAAACAATCATGGAAAACTACGAAGTTTCTCGCCTGCCCAACAGGGAATCTAATTGCCTAACCAGAACTTGCATTCAGGAAGCGTTGGTAATTTTGATGGCCGCCAAGCCCTTCGACAAAATAACCATAACGGAAATTGTCAAGAAGGCAGGCGTGTCGCGTACGTCCTACTACACAAACTACAAGTCGAAGGAGGACGTTTTGGAAACAATGGTGGCAGAAGCCATTGCTCTTATTCGTCCCGCCATGCGCAAATACGATTATCAAACAAAGGCCTACGATTTTTGGTACACAATGTTCAAAAGCCTTACGCCCTATGTTGCGCAAATAAAATTGCTTGTGCAAAACGGATTTTCGGAGAAAATTGAGGATGGCATTTATGCGCAAATCATGTCGGAATACCGCAACCCCAGCGACAGGGAACGCTACGTTGAACGTTCGTGGAGTGCTGCCGTATGCGCCGTCATCAAGCAATGGACCATCGAAGACGGCAAGATTCCTGCCGAAGAAATGGCGCGCATTTGCACCTATATTGAAGGCAAATAGGGGCAACTGCCACAAAACTATTTTCAAGTTTGGTACCAACAACACAATTTTGCAATACAAGGCGCGAAGCATTTGCTTCGTGCTTTTTGTTTGCCCTGAGCTCGTTCCACTAGCTGCATTTCAGCACAAAAATCCACGTTGCAGCAAACGTGCCATTTTTGACAACGCTGCCAGTGCGCAAATGCGCGGTTCTTGCCCCTGTCCTCAAATGTACGTTCGCAAAAATTGTGCGGCTACAATGAAATTTCACAGCCGCGTCCAAAAATGCCAAAACAAAACTCTTCACAGTGCAAATTGTTTGCACTTGTGAAGAGTTTTTAACCTAAAATACTAAATTACGTTTTGTTTGCGACGAACAAAAACATCAAAATATCGTACGCTCGAAGCGCAAATAAAAGTTCTTGTGGCAAAACGCAAGTCTTGCAATGTTTTTGGGCAATCAAAGAGCCGTTTGCAACGCATGCCGCTATTTGCTGGTCAAACGTTGTTTTCTGTCCGTTTTCGTCATCATTGCACGCATGGAATTTAAAATTGCCAGCATGCAAACGCCAACGTCTGCCAAAATAGCAATTATCATGCCAAAACTTATCATATCCAAAATGCCAATTGCCGAAAGAATAAGCACGGCAACTTTAACGGCAATGGAAAACACAATGTTTTCCTTAACGATCGTCAAAGTCTTTTTGGAAATTTTCTTGGCTTCGGCAATGGCTGTGGGGTTATCTCGCATAAGAACAACGTCGGCCGCCTCTATTGCGGCATCGCTGCCAACTCCGCCCATGGCAATGCCCACGTCGGCTGTAGCAAGCACGGGAGCATCGTTAATTCCGTCTCCGACAAATGCAACTTTGTCCTTGTTTTTAAGTTTTGCAACAATTTCTGCCTTGTCTTGTGGAAGAAGTTGCGCATGAAATTCGTCAATTGCCAGCGTTTGCGCAACTTTTTTTGCCGCAGCTTGATTGTCGCCTGTTAGCAAAACAGTTTTGCAACCATCTTTTTTAAGTTGAGATATTGCTTGGTTTGCATCTTCTTTTATTTGGTCAGCAATAACAATTGCCCCAACGTATTTGCCGTCTTTTGCCACGTGAACAACCGTTCCGCCGTCGCAAATTTGCGGTTCAATGCCGTTTTCCCGCATCAATTCGGCGTTACCGCACAAAATGGTGAAACCAACTCCCTTTGCAATAATGCCCTTGCCTGCCACTTCCTGCACGGCGCACGGCACTTTTTCCACAGAAACTTCCTGGCAAATGGAAAGTGCAATGGGGTGGTTGCTGTATTGTTCGGCAATGGCTGCAGTGCGCAAAATTTCCTGCCTGTTTTCTGCCGGCAACGTAGCCGCAACGGCAAAATTGCCACAAGTGAGCGTGCCGGTTTTGTCAAAAGCAAAAGTGTTAACCTTGGAAAGCATTTCCAAATAGTTGCTTCCCTTAACCAAAATGCCCTTTTTGCTAGCGGCGGCTATGCCTCCGAAAAAGCCCATCGGCACGGAAATAACCAACGCACACGGACAGGAAACAAACAAAAACATCATGGCTCTGCGCAACCAAACCGTCCAAACGGCAAGGTTGCTTGCGCCCAAAATTAGCGAAGGAACTATGGCAATAAGCACAGCCAGCGCCGTCACAATAGGCGTATAGAAGCGCGAAAACTTCGTGATAAAGTTTTCGGCCGGTGCCTTTTGACTTGTGGCGTTTTCCACCAAATCCAAAATTTTGGCAACGGTGCAATCGTCGTAGGTAGATGTTGCTTGAACAAACAACACGCCGTCGGTGTTTATGCAGCCAGAAAGCACTTCGTCGCCCTTGCCCGCACGCCTAGGAACGCTCTCGCCTGTGATAGCGGCAGTGTTCAAGTGACATTCGCCGTCAATAACAATGCCGTCTAGGGGCAATTTTTCGCCCGCACGCACAACAAACACTTGACCAATGGCAATTTCCGATGGGTGCACTTGCTTTTCTTCATCGTCTTCCCACAAAGTTGCCGTTTCCGGGCGTATATCCATAAGGGAAACAATGCTTTTGCGGCTTTTGCCCACAGCATAGCGCTGGAACAATTCTCCCGTTTGGTATAGTAACATAACGGCCACCGCATCGAAGTATTCGCCAATGGCAAACGCACCAATGGTGGCAATTGTCATCAAAAAGTTTTCGTCAAACAGCTTGCCGTGAACGGTGTTTATTGCCGCATGCCACAGCACGTCGTAGCCTATCGCCAAAAACACAACGGCGTATAGCAACGGTTCTAACCAATAGGGCAGCGATAACGTTTTTGTTACCGCAAACACTGCCAAATATGCAGCCAAGCAAACCAAAATTCGTATAAGCGTTTTTTTGTTTCTGGTCATAGGTCACTAAATTTTAAGCAAGCAATCGGGCTCAACGCGTTTGCAAATTTTTCTTGCTTCGGCAAGGATGCTGTCAAAAGCGGCATCATCCGCTTCCAACGTCATTTTTTGTGTCATAAAATTGACGGATACGTTTTGCACGCCATCAATTTTTCTAATTGCGTTTTCCATTTTAGCCGCGCAGTTTGCGCAATCCAAATTTTCCAATCTAATAACTTTTTTCATTTTCTACTCCTTTGCATGTTCCAGCGCCAAATTGATTATCGACGCAACGTGATCGTCATCCAAACTGTAATAAACTTCTTTGCCGCTTCGCCTGTTTTTAACAAGCTTTGTTTGCCTCAAAATTCTAAGTTGGTGCGAAACGGCCGATTTTGTCATGTTAAGCAGAGAGCAAATATCGCAAACGCACAGTTCGTCGGCAAGCAGTGCCGAAAGTATTCTAATTCGCGTGGAATCCCCAAAAATTTTGAACAGTTCCGCCACGTCGTAGAGCAAGTCTTCATCGGGAATTTGTTTTTCCACACGTTTCACTGTTTGTTCGTGAACCACAATTTCTTCGCAACAATCATGTGTCATATTCGTTCTCCGTTCGTTTATTTTTCGTCAAACAGTTGAATAATTGTTCAACTGTTGATATAATATGCCATCGCAACGGTATTGTCAAGCAAAAAAACAAACTTTTTTCAACTTTTTTGGGGAAGCGTCAAACTGTGTCACAAAAATTGCAACTGCAATAAAATGAAATAGCGCCTTTGCGGCGCAAAAAGTACAAGGAGAAAAATATGTGTTTTTGTTGTAACAGCAGTGCAAACAAAGAATGCTCTGGATCGAGCGGCGGTTTGGTGATAATCGAGCGTGGTCCGCGTGGTCCCAGAGGGTATACCGGTGCAACAGGCGCAGTGGGGCCGCAAGGTCCGCAAGGAGAGCGCGGACTGCAAGGCTTGCCCGGCGGATTGCTTAGCTATGGCGGTGCGTATTCTACTTCAACAACGGCACAACCGCTAACAACCACGGCAGTCACCGTTCTGCTTGGCACTTCAATGCCGCTAAAAAACGTAAGTTTGGCAAATAGCGGACTAACCGTTACCAATGGCGGCGACTACGAAATAAATTTTGGGCTTGCCGGCAGTGTGGATGCGGCAGGCACGGTAACGGCAACGGTGGCGCAAAATGGAAAGGTCCTTGCGGCATCAACGGTAAGCAAAAGTTTTGTCGACGACGGCGTGGGTACGCTGGGAAACACCTTTTTGGCAACACTTGCCGCCGGCGACGTTATAACTGTGCAGCTGCAATCTAGCGTTGCGCTAATTTTTGCGCCCACTCAAAACGTCAACACAGTGCTAACAGTCAAGCAACTTAATGGCTAAAACGTTGGTTTGCATGTTTGCCGCGTGCAAAAAATGCCAATGTGCCAAATTTGTTTGTTTGGCGGCGTGTCATTCAAACGCTAGCAGTGCCAGGGCGGCGCAAAAACAAGTTTAGGACAACAAAAAAGGCACAAACAAAGTTTGCGCCGCAAATATTTAAGGCGCGGAATTTCCGCGCCTTAAACTGTAAGTCCAAAATTATTCAATGGGAGTAACGTTAGCTGCACGAAGTTTGCCGTTGGATGCATCTTGCGTCACATCGAACGAAACTTTTTGGCCGTCCGTCAATGTTTTGTACCCTTCCACTTGAATTGCGGAATAGTGTACGAACACGTCGTCGCCACCTTCGTCGTTGGATATAAAGCCATATCCTTTGCCAGCGTTAAACCATTTTACCGTACCAGTCATTATCGAGGTACCTCCAATTATATTTGTAACCGAAAGTAAAGAGCCAATCAATTTGTCAGACGATGTGTCATAGCAAAACTAAACTCACAGCGTTCCGTTACAACATTATTATATCCATTTTTGTTTGGAGTGTCAATAATTATTTCAAAAATAATCTCGTTTAGTATTATGTTCGCTTTTGCAAAATTCTAGATAAGTTTTGCAACGCAAGCGCAAATCTTTTTGCCTTCTGCCAAGAATTTTGCCTCATATTCGGTAACAACGTTTTCACGGTTTTCCGAATGCAAATCGTAGGTCACGTCCTGTACGTTGAATCCGCAATTTCGGTATTGTTCCAGCGAAAATTCAAAAAATTGGCTGTCGTCGGTTTTTTGACGAATCAATCCGTTGGGCACAAGCAACTTTTTGTATTTTTCCAAAAATGATTTGTACGTCAGTCTGCGGTTGGTGTATCCCTTTTTGGGGAACGGGCAGGAAAAGTTCAAAACAATTTCGCTTATGCAGTGTTCCGGCAAAAAGAAAAGCAAGTTTTCCGCAGAGCAATTCAAAAATTTCAAATTTTTTAGGCCCAGTTTTTGCGATTGTTCACTGCCAACCACAATAACGTTGGAAAGTTTTTCCACCGCAACGTAGTTAACGTCGGGGTGAAGTTGTGCACTTTGTATTGCAAACGAACCTTTTCCGCAACCGATTTCCAAAACAATGGGGTTGTTGTTGCCAAAAGCGAGCAAGGGATCAACAACGTAGTTGCGTTCGTCAATGGGGGTGTCGTAAAAATCTTGGCTTTCGCGCGCCAAAAAAGCATCGTCGCAGCTATTAAGTCGTTCGCCCAAGTGTTTTTTGTGTCGCATTCTCATGTTATCACCTGTCGGGATTCATCGTTTCAAGGTCGGCAATCCATGTGTCGTAGCAAGCATCGCTGGGCACACGCCAACCGTTTTTGGAAAGTTCCACCGTGCCAATTTTCACACCGTCCGGCATGCACGAGCGCTTGAATTGTTGCGTGAAAAACCTTCTAACAAATTTGTTAAGCCAAAAGAAAATGGTTTTGTCCGAATATTTTCCTTTGAAGGAAATTTTTGCCATAGCAAAAACTTTGGAAGGCGCAAAACCTTTGCGCACCGTCATATACAAAAAGTAGTCGTGCAGTTCGTATGGCCCAATCAAATCTTCCGTAACTTGTTTTATGTTGTCTTGTTGTGGCGGAAGCAATTCCGGGCTAATTGGCGTATACAAAACGTCCAGCAAAACGGTTTTCAGCTCGCTGCTGGCACGGCCTGCTTCGTAGGCAATAATTGCCTTCACCATAGTTTTAGGAACGGAAGAATTCACTCCGTACATAGACATGTGGTCGCCGTTGTATGTTGCCCAACCAAGAGCCAATTCCGACATATCGCCCGTGCCCACAACCAATCCGTTTTCCGCATTAGCAACGTCCATAAGAACTTGCGTGCGTTCGCGTGCCTGTGCGTTTTCGTAGGTAACGTCGGTGGTGGTCAGGTCGTGTCCAATATCGGTAAGGTGTTGCGTTACGGCGGCGGAAATATCCACTTTGCGCAGCGTTGCGCCCAAAGCTGTGGCAAGCGCAATCGAATTGTTAAGAGTGCGTTGTGTTGTGCCAAAACAAGGCATGGTTATTGCAATAATATCCGAACTGTCACGGCCGGCAAGTTGCAGTGCGCGTTTGCAAACAAGCAACGCCAAAGTGCTGTCGCTACCGCCGGAAACGCCAATAACAAGCTTGTCGCAATGGGTGTGTTCCAAACGTTTTTTCAACGCATGCGATTGCAACGTCAAAATTGTTTCGCAGCGTTCGGCCAAAACCTTTTTGTCGGATGGCACAAACGGAGACATGTCGTAGCAACGCGTGGGAAAGGCATCCACAGGCATTTCGAAATGCACTTTCAAATATCCGTCGTCCGAAAAAGTTCTGGACATTTTTGCACGTTCGTTTTGAATAAACTCAAAGTCCACTTCGGCAATTGCGTAGCCGTTGCCAAAAGGTTTGCTTTCCGAAACAATCAAGCCGTTTTCGCAAATTATGTTGTGTGCGGAAAAAACCACTTCGGATGTGGATTCTCCGTCTCCTGCAGAGCAGTATGCGTAAATGGCGCCGGCTTTTGCCGATTGAATTTCCACCATTTTGCGGCGATATTCCGCCTTTGTAACAATTTCGTCACTGGCCGAAAGGTTCAAAATAAGGTTTGCGCCGGCATTGGAGTGTTTGAATGAGGGTGATTCTGCCACCCAAATATCTTCGCAAATTTCTGCGGCAAAACGAATTTCCGGGTGAAGGCTGTCGGTGAAGATAATTTTTGTTCCAAATGGCACCTGCTTGCCGTCAATAGTGACGATGGTGTTTTTATCCGGTGCGGCAGTGAACAGGCGTTTTTCAAAAAATTCGTTATAGTTGGGCAGGTTGGTTTTGGGCACGATTCCCAAAATTTCTCCGCCGAACAAAACGGCAGCAACGTTAAACAGCTTGCCAGAATCGTCTACAAGAGGCAATCCAACCACAACAACGGCGTTAACAGTGCGAAGTTGTTGGCAAACGTAGCGAAGCGCATCCAAAGCGGCAGTGCGCAAAGCCGAATGGAAGAACAAATCTCCACAACTATATGCAGTTATGCAAAGTTCGGGGAACAAAATTATTTTTGCGCCGTCGTTTGCGGCCTTTATTGCGCCTTCTACAATGTGTTTTGCGTTGTAGGCACAATCTGCCACTCTAACTTTTGGCGAAACGCACGCAACCTTTGCCAGCCCCCAAAAACGGTGCGTGGCAAGCGTTGTGGGCTCGTTTTCGATACCCAACAAATAGTTTGTGGAAACGTCCAACGCGGCGGCCAGTTTGTTAAGCTTGTCGGTTTTTATATCCATCAAAGCGCCGCTCATAATTTTGTTCACGGTGCCCAAACTTATTCCGCTTTTTTCGGAAAGTTGTTTCAACGTTAGCGATTGTTTTTTCTTGGCTGCATTAAGCCTTTCAACTACAACAGAATTCATATTGCTACCTCTGATTCTAATTTTACCACTTTTTAACTTTTTCACAAACTGTTTTTAACCATTTGTAAAAAATTTGCGACAAAAATTTTTCATTTTTGGTAAAACTTGCATAAATGTTATATCGTTGCTATGGATAAGATGCAGTTTTTGCGCTGTTTGAGCAAAACGGAAGGTTAGACAAATCGTTGATTATCTGGTAATTTTCGGGTGCATTTCGGGCGGTTAAAAAATAGGTGTTGAAAGTGCAAGCAATTCGTGCTAAAATATAACCATGCTAAAAATGTTGCTTTTGCATTGTGTAAGGGAACATGTTGCCACGCAAAGGCTCGGGTGTAAACACTGTGCCTAGTTGCATCTATAACCATTTCAAATGGTTTTACGTTTGGAATGGGCAAAACGGCAACTCTAATGATACTATGTGCAAAAGTTTCTAAACATGGCAGTGCCGCCGGCGTGCTGGGCGGCAATTCTAGCAAAGGAGTGCGAATTATGGACTATAAACCTGCCGAAAACCGCTATGACAAAATGATTTATCGCCGCTCGGGCAAAAGCGGCCTAAAATTGCCTGCCATTTCTATTGGATTGTGGCACAATTTTGGCAACATAACCCTCTTCGAAACGCAGCAAAGCATTTTGCGCAAGTCGTTCGATCTTGGAATAACCCATTTCGACCTTGCCAACAACTACGGCCCGCCCTACGGAGAAGCAGAGCGCAACTTCGGCATTCACATGGATAGGGATTGGCACACGCATCGCGACGAACTGGTTATATCCACCAAAGCCGGCTACGATATGTGGGATGGTCCCTACGGCAATTTTGGTAGCAAAAAATACCTTATTTCCAGTTTGGATCAGTCGCTAAAACGCATGCATTTGGATTACGTCGACGTGTTTTATCATCACCGTCCCGACCCCGAAACGCCCATAGAGGAAACGATGGGCGCACTCGATCAAATAGTGCGCAGTGGCAAAGCTCTGTACGTGGGAATTTCCAACTACAACGCCGAGCAAACCCGTGTTGCCGTTCAAACGCTAAAAAAATTGGGCACGCCGTTGCTAATTCATCAACCCAACTACAACATGTTCAACCGCACTGCGGAAAACGGACTTTTTGACGTTTTGCAACAGGAAGGCGTTGGCTGCATTGCTTTTTCGCCGCTGTGCAGAGGAATTTTAACCAATCGCTATTTGAATGGTATTCCCTCTGATTCTCGCGCTGCGCACGATCCGCGCTACCTAAAACCCACCGATATCACCGACAAAAAAATTGCCGTTGTCAAAAAGCTTGCCGAAGTGGCTAGGCGCCGTGGGCAAACAATGGCGCAATTGGCGTTGCAATGGACGTTGCGCAGCCCCGTCGTCACCAGTGCGCTTATTGGCGCAAGCCGACCCGAACAGGTTGAAGAAAACGTGCAGTCGCTGTACTTCCCCGATTTGACAGCCGAAGAACTCGCCGAAATCGATGGCATTTTGGGCACGCTGTGATGCTCGCATAAGTGGTGCATGCACAAAAAACCGATTAGTGGACAAATTTTGCCGTTTGTTGCGGAGCAGTACGCAAAAATTGCATCTGATTTTGCACATTTGGTCATCGTTTTGAGGCGTGCGGCACTTTTGTGTTTGCGTCTGCCAGTTAGGCGCAGTGCAATTTGCTTGACGAAAACGTGCTGTTTGTGCTACAATCAACTCAACTAAATAAACTTTCTGCCACCGGGTAGAGAATGCAAAAAGCATTCGTTCACGCATCGTTAGGTCTTTGAAGATGCGCCGAACGGGTGCTATTTTTTTGTTTGGAGGATGCTATGAAAAAACTGCTAAACTATTTTTCCAAAGGGCAATGGGCGCTGTGGATTGCTTCCGTTTGCTTCATTGTGCTTGCCTTTTGTTTGTTCAAGGGAGATTTTCTAACGCTTGTTGCGTCAATTGTTGGCGTAACTTCGCTAATTTTCAACGCAAAGGGCAACCCGGTGGGACAAGTGCTAATGGTGGCGTTCAGTGTGCTGTATGGCATCATTTCGTGGCGTTTTGCCTACTACGGCGAAATGATAACCTACTTGGGAATGACGGCGCCAATGGCAGTTGTTGCACTTATAAGTTGGCTAAAAAATCCCTACAAGGGCAACAAAGCGCAAGTGGCCGTCAATAGCCTAAGCAAAAGGGAAGTTGTTTTCAGTTTTGCACTTACGGCTGTCGTCACGTTTGCATTCTATTTTGTGCTGGATGCCTTCAACACGGCCAACATTGTGCCCAGCACAATTTCCGTTGCAACAAGTTTCATTGCCGTCTATCTAACCTTTCGCAGAAGCCCCTATTTTGCACTTGCCTATGCGGCAAACGACGTGGTGCTTATAGTATTGTGGGTTATGGCATCCGCAACGGATGCAAGCTATTTTGCAGTGGTTGGCTGTTTTGCGGCATTTTTGATAAACGATTTGTACGGTTTTTATAGTTGGCTAAAAATGCAAAAGGCGCAAAAAAGCGACTTGCAACAATAACTTTTTGCCGGCCCTTCTTGGGCAAAAATGCAAGCCGTTTTTTGATTAAGTGATAAAGTTGTTGGTGCAAAACTTGCATACGGTACGCTGTTTTTGCGACATTTTGTCGCAAAACAGTGCCAAGTTTTGTTGTGCAGTGGCGCAAAAAAGATATTCGCAATAGGACTAGTTGTATTGGCGTCAACCTTTTTTCGTTGGCCTCAGTACAAAAACTTTCAGTTTGCCACATACATTGTTTGAGAACAGGTTATTTTGTCGTCTGTTCGTCAAGAAAACATTCTACCAAATTGCAAAATTGGTGCAACGTGTTGTTTCAAAGCTTGGCATTGTTTTCATTGCATTTACCTCGCGCATTGCTTTCAGTTTTGTAGCTGGCACTGGTTTAAAAACACAGTTGTTTGTGGTGTCTGCTTGCTCTGGCGCATTATTTTCAAATTGGCAAAATCAGTGCAACTTATGATTGCAAAAGAGATTTGTTTGGCCGTTTTTGTAAGTTGCGGCTGTGCTAAAAACCTTTTAAAATTCATTTTTCGCTTCCAAAAATGTTTTTTGCAGGTTGCCAAAATTTCAAAAAAGTGCTAAAATAGCACACAGTGAGTAGTCGAAAGGCGTAAGTCCAACTAGTGGACTTGCGCCTTTTTTGTTTGTTTGGAGGTGGATTTATGACTAACAAAATGGGCACCGAAAGTATCAAAAAATTGGTGTGGACACTGGGCTTGCCCTCCGTTTTATCCATGATATTGCAAGCGTTATATAACGTTATCGACACAATGTTTGTAATAAACATGGGCGCAGATGGTGCACTGGGTAACCTTGCCTTGTCGGCGGCTTTTCCAGTGCAAATTTTTATGATAGCAATAGGCGTAGGCACCGGCGTTGGAATAAACGCATTGCTCTCCAAAAGCCTTGGGGAAGGCCATCGCACCATTGCAAGCGCCGTGGTTGGCAACGGTTTGTTTTTGGTTGGTGTTTTCTATGCGCTGTTTTTGGCATTTGGCTTGTTCTTGGCAGAACCATACATGCGCCTGATGTCGGATAACGAAACGGTTGTTCAAATGGGCACAGAATATTTGCAAATATGCTGTTGCATTTCCGTTGGTTCGTTGGGGTATGCTGTTGCTGAGCGGTTTTTGATGGCCACCGGCAAAACGCTGTATTCCATGATATCCCAAATTGTCGGCGCGCTTATAAACATTGTGCTAGACTATGTTTTCATTTTCCCGTGCGGATGGGGAATTGCCGGCGCAGCCTATGCAACTGTTATTGGTCAAGTGGCCTCTTTTTTGCTGGCAATTTTGTTCCACTTGCTAAAAAACAAGGAAATTAAAAACTCTACAAAATTTTTGCGCCCGCAAAAATCTGTGATAAAAAACGTCTACAAAATCGGCTTTCCTGCATTTTTGATGCAAGGCATGCTTTCTCTTATGATGTTTGGCGTGTTGCTCATCATTTCCACAATCGATAACGCCTACACCGTAAATTTGCTTTCGGGCAGCTATGGCATTTACTACAAGCTCATGCAAATTGCGCTGTTTGCCGCTTTCGGCCTTTCCAACACGCTAATTTCGCTAACATCTTTCAATTTTGGCATGAAAAACTTCTACCGTGTGCGCCAAATTGTCAAGTTTGGCTTGCTAGATTCCGTCATTGTCTGCGCCGTTTTGACAGTTGCATATCAGGTTTTTGCATTGCCGATTTCGCAACTATTTGCGCTAACACTGGACGAAACGTCCATTGTATCCAAAACCGACGTGATAGAAACTTGCCAAATTGCCCTTCACGTGGCAACCATCGGCTATGTTTTTATGGGTTTCAGCGTGGCCATTCAAGGCGTGTTGCAAGGCTTCAACGAAGTGTATTCGCCCCTTATAATTTCCGCATTGCGACTTATAGTGTTGGTTTTGCCGGTGGCGTTTTTGTTCACACTTTCGCAAAACGTAACGCAACTTATTTGGTGGACTTTCCCCATTGCGGAAGTGGTAACTGCGGCAGTTTCACTTGTGTTTTTGCGCTCAGCACTTAAAAAACACCTTGCAATGCAAGCCGCCGAAAACTAGCCGTTTGCCATTGTAGCAAACGCCCTAAAAAATAAACTTGCCTTGTGCACGTAAGAGTGAATTGACACCCGTCAGCAAACGCCGGTGTTATTCAAAAATGAATGGTAGCAAAGATTGAAAAATCAAGCACAGTTCCAACTCGCCGAAAACTAGCCGCTCAAATGTGGAGCAAGTATCGCTCAAAAAAGAAATTATCCTGTGCACGTAAGAGTGTCTGGGTGTATAACTGAAAACGCAAACACCGGTGCTGCGCAAAAAAACAAGTAGTAACTAGAATGGTAAAAGTAGTACCGATTGTGCCGCTGTTGCTGGTTTTAAGGGGGGGGGTATTTTTAAGTGAAAAATGTGCAAATTTCACGAAAAGCGTTGTTTCGAAAAATAAAAAAAGTTAAAAAATCAAAAAAAGTTGCAAAAAATGCATAAAATTAAATTAAAAAAATTGGCAAAAATCAAAAAAACTAACAAAAAAGCCCCCCCCAAAAAAAAATAACTAGCGAAAAACGACTGTCTGCGTGGCAAACGCTAATCACGGCTGTTCAACCGCGTTGGCCGGCACATTTCAATAATTGCCTTATTTTTTTTTCTAAACAATTGCATATTTGTCAATACAAGACTTCAAAAAAACTAACAAAAAAGTCCCCAAACATAGCTGGCGAAAAATAAAAACAGTCGCATGGCAACAAAAAACGGGAACGAAAAAGATCGTTCCCGTTTTTGCATCTATTCTTTTGCTATGTGCTTGCGCTACAAACTGAACACAATAATCAGCACAACGCCGCCGGTAAGCAATGCCAGTCCGCACAGTGTTTTCCAAGTGAATTTTTCCTTCAAAACCACTGCGGAAAACAACATCGTGAGCAGTATGGAAAGTTTCCCAATGGAATTGACGGCAATGGGGTTTGCGCCCGTCCAGTTAAGCGCATAGTATTCGCACAGCCATGCGGCGCCGGTTGCCACTCCAGAAAGTGTCAAAAACACCCAACTTTTTGTGGAAATGCCCTTTGCACCAACGTAGTCCTTTCTTGCAAAGACAATTGCCCAAGCAAAAACAAAAACTATCACCGTGCGCAACAGTGTTCCTAAGTCGGAAGGTATTCCTTTTAGCCCCAGTTTTGCAAACAACGCAACCAAACTTGCAAACACGGCGGAAAGTATTGCATAAATCAGCCATGCGCGCGAAGTTGCGCCGTCACTTTGCTGTTTGCCAATCATCAAAATTGTGCCGGCAAGCATTGCAGCCATTGCCAATGCCAGCATGCAAATTGTCAAAGTGTCGCCGCCGTTAGTGGTGTCATCAAAGAAAAATATCAAAAACAAAATGCTTGTAAGCACAAAGCTCGATTTATCTATCGGCGCAACTTTGTTCACGTCGCCCAGTTTCATTGCACGGTAGTAGCACAACCACGAACAGCCCGTGGCTACGCCGGATAGCGCCAAAAACAGCCAGTTGTTGGCCGTCAGTGTGGAAAATGCGGCAAAACTGCCGGAAATGGCGCAAGTTGCCACGCAGCACAAAATAACAATTCCCGTGCGATAGGCGGTTGCAAAGTTCGAATTGACGTCTTTCACGCCAATTTTTGCAAAAATAGTTGTAAGCGACGTTGCCAAAGCGGCAACAAAAGCCAAAACAAGCCACAACATAGTTTTCTACCATTCCCTTTGCTGTTGCAAAATTTTCCTAGAAGCGGCTTATCGCCGCACAACCAAAATGCAACTAGTCTCATCGTTGCAAAAACGATTGTTGACATTGCCAACAACAAAATTATATCACTGCAAAAGTTGGTGTCAAGCGCAATGCGCACTGTTCAAAAAAAAGTTGTTTTTAAGTGCCCTGTTTCAAATTTAAGCGGTTGTGCTAACAAGAATTTTCTCAACGTGCGTGCTGTTTGGGTGTTCTAGCACTGGCAATTGTTCAAAAGGCTTTGCACAAGCAAAACACACTTCTTGCAGTTGCATAAATGCGACTTCAATTTGAAACCGAAATTTGCGCGATAGTTTCAACTGTTGCGCAAAAATGCAATTCGCCGCCACAAAGGGGTGTTTTCTTTTGGCAATATAGCATTTTGCAAATAAAAATTCTTTCTGCCGTGTGGAGTGAAGGCTTTTTGTTTATTGCTTTACGTTTAAGCAAACTGGTAATGTTTTTTATATATTGTTTTGATTTTAAACAAAAAAATCTGTTTGCTACGCAAATCATTGTTTGTGTGCCAAATCAAAAAAAGTCGCGCCCGAGTTAGGCGCGACTAGTTTTTATGCTTTAAGTTCTAAAAAACTAACTTAGCAATACTTTTTCATAGATTCGGTAAGATAGCGAATTTCTTCCAATTGGTCGCAAGTCACGTATCCAGCCGGAGCCTTGATGAGGGACGGAATGCGGTTAACAATGGTAGCGCAAGTGTGTTCTACGGTAGCGGGCTTAACAACGTGTCTTCCACGTTGTGGTTATTTTTCAAACAATTTGTGCCCCATCCTTTGAATCTTCCTGTTTTGCAGGTATTTTAACAACAGCACATACACCCAAATCAAAAAAGTCGCGCCCGAGTTCGGGCGCGACTAGTTTTATGCTTTAAGTTCTAAAAAACTAACTTAGCAATATTTTTCCATGGATTCGGTAAGATAGCGAATTTCTTCCAATTGGTCGCAAGTCACGTATCCAGCCGGAGCCTTGATGAGGGACGGAATGCGGTTAACAATGGTAGCGCAAGTGTGTTCTACGGTAGCGGGCTTAACAACGTGATACTCAACGTTGGGTTCGCCGGTAAGCCACCAGTCGCACATATCGCCGTCGTCCGGTCCATAAACCTTGCCGATGGTTTCTTCTTCAACGGTGATGCCTTGTTCCGTTTCGATGGTAACAACAGCGGACATACCAATGCAACGGCCAGCCTTGATGGTGGAGCCAAGTGTGGAGCTGTAAACATCGTGGTCTACAATGTAGGGAACGTGTTTTTGATCGATGGATTTAATGGTCAAACCAAGTTTGTTGCAAATTGCTTCGCTTGCGTTCCACGCGTAGGAAGGTTCAAACACATCGGGGTGAGCAATTTGTGCTTCAAATTCTTCAGCGGAAAGGTCGCAGCCGTGAGCTTTTGCAAGTGCCAAGCCATATTCATCCACGTTGTAGCTGTATGCGCCCTTAATTTTGGTAAGGCTGTCGCATCCGGCAGCAGCAATGGAAACCATGTTGATCCAGAAAATGTCTTGCATTCCGGAACCGGTAATGGTGCAGTTGTGTTCTTTTGCAATTTCTGCAAGGCGTTCAACTTGTTCTTTTGCCGTGGTGCAGGGGTAAATTGCTTCTTCGCAGGTGGTGATAACGTTAATTCCGCGAGAAACACATTTTTCCACGTGTGAATAGATGTCGTTGATAAAGCTGAAAAGCGTAACAACTGCAACGTCTGCTTTGCTTTCGTCCAAAACTTTATCCGTTTGGTTAGAAATAATTACGCCTGTTTTGAAACCGAGTTCGGCAAAATCGCCGATATCCATTCCAACAACTTCGGGGTTGATGTCGATTGCGCCAACAACTTCTGCACCGTGGTTGTATAGGTAGCGAATGATGTACTTCGCCATTTTACCGCAACCGTATTGCACAACTCTTACTTTTCTGTCCATAAAAATTCCTCCTGAAAATTTATTTTTTTAAGGTAAGCTTATTATAAACCCTAACACAAGGTTAGAGTCAATACTTTTCTGAAAATTTTATTGGAGCTTGCAATCGCAAAAACATGTTGCGCTTGCTGTCGTCAAAAACGTGAAACTCCGTCATCTCTTCGCAAATGTAGTCGCCGCAAATTGTGTAGTTGTGGCGGTGGCAAAAATCCAACAGTTGCTTGCCGTATTCAACTTCGTCGTCGTAGTTATCCAAATAGATGCAGGCAAACATGCCGCTATCCAAAGTGCCCACGTGGCCGGGTTTTTCCAAAATGTGTTTGTCGGCAAAAATAAATGCTTTGTCGGCAACAAAACGGCCTTCTTCAAAATCTTTTTGCAAAATGGTGGTGCCCAAGTTGTAGCTGTGCACTTGCGAAATTCCCGCCTGCAACAGCTCTTTTCGCAGTGCAATAACCGTCGCTTCGTAGCTGTTTCGGTCCTTTTCGTAGAAATTTTCCGGGCAATCTATCGCCCAAACGTACCTGCGGTCGATATATTCCAGCGAAGTGGTTCCGGTGGTGGGCGATTTTCGATACCGTTCAATTTGTGCAATTGCCCGCTCAACGGCATCGTGCCGCTCTTTCAGTTTGCGCATTTGTTCGTGCAGCTGTTCGTTTTTTTGTGCCAAAACGTCTTCGATGATGGCAATATCTTCCTTTTCCAAAACGTGGCTTATCTCGCCAAGACTCATGCCCAGTTCCTTCATATAGGCAATGATATCTAGCCTTGCCGTTTGTTGTAGCGTGTAGTAGCGATAGCCGCTTTCCTCGTCTACATAGACAGGCTTAAGCAATCCGTTTTTGTCATAAAGGCGCAGCGTGGGTATGCTGACGCCGTTTATTTCTGCCATTTTTCCAATAGAAAGCAATTCTTCTTTCAAAATTCCACCTCCAAAACTCTAACCTGCATATAGAGTTTATATCAAAAAATTGCTTTCGTCAAGATGCTTTTTCAAAAAAGTTTTGGTGGCATATGGAATATTTTGGCCAAGGGCCAACATGCTTTGAGATGTGGCAGAAAATTACGACAATAAACCTGCTTAAGAAACTCGTTACGTATGCCAAATAATGTATTGAATAATTAATTTGATTATGCTATACTTTTGATATATCTAAAGATATGAAACTAATTTTGAGGGATATAAATTATGGGATTTACGAAATTAGAACTTAGACAAGGAGAACGACTTTTGATGCAAGGTGCTGCCAATAAATGGCAGGTAGTAGGAAGCAAGGGCGGAAATTTGTTTTTGACAGACCAAAGAATTGTTTTTATGGCACACGCTCTTAACTTTGGTTCCAAGTTCGACGAATGCGAACTTTCCTATATTCAAACACAAGGCAATATCGTTAATATCAAGACGACATCAAATTTAATTTCATTCAACATTACCTTTTATACCAAGGCTGGAGAAAAATTATCTTTTGTTGTAACTAGACACCAAAAGAACGAATGGATCAGACAAATTACGGAAGCTATTACATCTTTAGCACGTTCTAGAGTTTCCCTTCCTGAGAATATTTCTGAAGTTGAGGCTCAAAACAGCACTCAAATCAGAGCTGTTCAGTGCGCAGGTTGCGGAGCCTTTGTTATTGTAACCGTTGGCAATGCAGCAAAATGTGACTATTGCGGAAGACCTACTGCTGTATAGGGGCTATGGGACTTATAAAATCTCTCTTTAACTCTGTTAATGGCTCGTTCGGCGATCAATGGAAAGAATATTTTTATTGTGATAGTTTAGAGTAAAATGTCTTAATGTGCAAAGGACTGAAAGCATCAAACACAACGAGGAACAAATTACAGAGGCGAATCAAACATCCAAACAAGTTTGGATGAAATCTTCGGCGTTACGCCTCAGATGAAATCAAATCCGCCTATCCATAACCTTGCGAAGCAAGATTTCACCGCGAAGCGATTTATTCCACGCAAGTGTATTTATTCCGCCAAAGGCGGATTTAACTGAAAAAAGCACTTGCGATTGCAAGTGCTTTTTTCTGGTGCGGATGACAGGACTTGTCCCAAGCGTTAGCGCAGGGTAAGCGAAGCGGGAGCGGAGCGCTACGTTATTTCAAACTGTCCTGAACAATTGTGCCCAAGGCGGCGCAGCCAAAAGAAGCAAAAGAAAAAGGAACGATTTGTTTCGTTCCTTTTCGTTTGCGACCAATAAGCAAGCCGCCGTTTGGTGCGGATGACAGGACTTGAACCTGCATGGTTTCCCACATGAACCTGAATCATGCGCGTCTGCCAATTTCGCCACATCCGCAAACGTTCCCTATTTTTACATGGCGAGAACTGCCCTGACGGTGCCGTACAGATAAATCTAGTTGGCAAACTCCGTTGTGCACTTGTGGTGCAACACTATCTATTATACAGCACTTTTGCGCTTTTCGCAACTGTTTGCATAAAAATTTTCCGTAGGCAAACGTGTGCGCTATTTTTTGCCGTTGGCATATAGTATTGTGGGAGTGGAAACGTTGTCTTTTGTGGCGGTTATGGATAGTGGCATTGGCGGTTTGACTGTGCTAAGCGAACTGCAAAAAGCTCACAAGCGGTGCAATTTTGTCTACTTTGCCGATCACGCTTTTTGCCCGTACGGAACAAAACCTGCCTCGGAAGTGCGTCGGCGTGTGCTGGACGTTGCAGGTTTTTTGAAAAGTCGTGGCGCAACGTCGGTGGTGCTTGCATGCAACACGGCATCGGTTTTTGCCGGTGAAGTGCGCCAGCGGTTCAAATTGCCTGTTTTTGATGCAATTTTGCCCACCTGCAACAGCGTTTTGCAAACAACAAAAAGCGGCAAGGTTGTTTTGCTTGCCACCAGCCTTACGGTGAAGAGTGGCGCTTATCAAACTTGTTTGCGCCGGCATGGCATAAGCGTTGAAGCGTTGGATTGCGATTGTTTTGTGCCGCTTGTGGAAGGCAACGCCACGCCCAAACGCAAGCTTGTGGCCGTTCGCCGACGTTTACAACAGTTGCAAGGGGACAATTTCGATACAGTAATTTTGGGGTGCACGCATTTTCCATTTTTGTTGCCGCAAATAGCGCAATGTTTGCCACCTTGCAAAATTGTTAGTTGTGCAAGCGCAATGGCGCAGGTTTTCCACGACGAAAACGCCACCCACAGCGGATTGCTCACCTGTTTTTCCACCGGCAATGCAAAAAAAGCGACGCAAGCGGCGTCGCAATTTGGCTATGTTTTTACGCATATAAATTTCTAGTTGTCGTTGGTGGAGTTGTTGGTGGCGCAGTTGCCGTCGCTGTTGTCATTGGCATCGGCAGGCGTGGCAGGGGGCGTTTGCGAAAGTTTTGCAAACAACCTATCTAACGCTTTTGTTTGTTGCAACGTTGCCAAGATAACGGCGTTAACCGCCCAGTTTAGCAGTTGAATGGGCATGCGGCCTATCAAATACACCCAGAAGGATTTTTTGATGCCGCTTGGATCCATGCTGAAAAATTCTATCAGGCCAATAGGGCTGGGGTCTACGCCCACAATAATTTGCAACCACAGGCCAAAAGTGTTCAAAAAGCTTGTGCAC
>CAZNZO010000013.1:0-20540 GCA_964577535.1 uncultured Oscillospiraceae bacterium | reverse complement strand
GAAATAACTTGGCTTGCCGTAGGCGTAAGCGGAATGGTGAAGACGTTTGCCAACACGCCAAAAGCCGTAAGCATGGCAGTGGTGGCCAGTTTAAGTGTTTTGTTCATAAAAAAACTCCTTTTGCACAATTGCAAAAGCAGTCCGAATCAGCGCAACGCAATGCATATGAGCAACGCTTGCACACGGCAACGGACTACGACGGCGCACCGCAGAACAAATGAGTTCTTTCGTCCACGCCTTTTCCTAGACGTGACACTTGACGCGAGCCGTCAACTTTGCTGCACTTATTATAATTCCATTGCATCAAAAAGTAAATTGTTTTGCGCAATTATTTACGTTTGGCTTTTGATGTGCTTTGCCGCAAGTTTTGCATTTTGCGTGGAAAATTGGTTTTGTGTGCGTGGCGCCGTTTCAGCTGGCGTTGCAGTTAGTTTGCGAGGAATGTGAAAAAAACTTCGATTGAAAAAATGTTTTTTCAAATTATAATTGCATTCTAGTTTTATGCTGTGGGCGGTGGTTGCTTGGATGGCTTTTTGCTATGCGGTACTTCAGTTTTTGGGTTGCTGCTGTGATTAAAAAGACTTTGCTTTAGTGTGCAAAATTTTGTGCTGAATCGTGAACCCCAAACGCAATTTGCATTGCAAAAGCGGCAGAAAAAAGGTGTTTCGGCACTCGTTTTGTGTTGCTGGGCGGTGGTTGCTTTTTGAGAGATGTGCCCAAAACGGCGTTACGGATGCTATTTGCAGGCAAGTTTTTGGCTTTGTGCATTGCATGTGCAAAACCGGTTGTGTAACAAAAACAGACATCCGTTGCCGCGTTTTTGCAACAAAAGTGTGGCAAAATGGCGCAAATTGTGTGGATAATTCCCGACAAGTGCCGCAAACTAAGCGTATGATAATAATTTTCATCCGTGCAATAATTTTGTTTGCCGTGTTACTGCTGGCCATTCGGCTTATGGGCAAGCGGCAAATTGGCGAAATGGAACCATTCGAACTGGTTATAACACTGGTCATATCCGAGCTGGCCTGTATACCAATGGCCGATAGGTCCATCCCCATAACTTTTGGCATTGTTGCAATCCTAACAATGTTTGTTATTCACCAATTCATTTTGTTGCTTTCCAAAAGCACAAAGCTGCAAGAAGTTATCAACGGCAAACCGGTTATGGTGATTACGCCGCGTGGCATCGACGTGGCCGCTCTTAAAAGCCTTAACATGCACGTGAACGACGTGTTGCAAGCCCTGCGCACTTCGCAACATTTTTCGCTGGAAGAAGTTACCTATGGCATTATGGAAACAAACGGCCAACTTACCGTTGTTGCCAACAAAAGCATGGAGAACAAACAGCAAACTTTGCCTGTTCCCATGGTGCTGGAAGGCAAGTGGAACACCGAAGAAATTGCCCAGCACGGCTTTTCGCAAAGTGCGCTTGCACGCTTGTTGCAAATGGAAAACGTAAAGCTAAAAAACGTGGTGTTGCTTGCTGTGGACGAAAACAATCGCATTTCTTTGCAGCGGCAGGGTGGTGCTATAATTTTCAAAAATGCGGAGGTGAATTTGCGTGGCTAAAAGCATAATTGCCGGCGTTGTGGCTTTGGTTTTGGTGCTTGGTTGCGGCATTGCCGAAGTGGTGTGTTTGCGCGGTGCCTATCAAAATTTGCACCAGCAGTGCCTTGAAGTTATCGACTGTGCCCAAAAGCAAACGCTAACCAAAGAACAATTTGAAAATTTTCGACAAAACTGGGTTAAACTGCGCGAAACAAGCGAGTTGTTTTTGCCACATCAAGACGTTTATGAACTAAATTTGCGTTTTGCCGAGGCGCAGGCCTTTGCCGAACAACAGGATTTTGCCCAGCTGCTGAGCCATCTTTCCGTAATTGAAGAGTTGCTTACCTACGTGCCGCACCTAATGACGCCAGATTTCAACCATCTTGTGTAACTTGCAAAAACCCCGCAATCAGAAGGTGCAAATAAGGGATTTATTTTCCTGAAAAATCAAGGTATAGTCAAATTGCAACTATAAATAAAACAATGAAAAAACCATACCCTTGAGCTAATAACTCTTGAGTATGGTTCTTTTTATCTCTTAAGATGCAAATTTGAAAAATCTCTAAGTATAACTATCTTTTGCGGGGCTTTTTTAGTATCTGACAACAAGTTTGTTGTTTTGCTTTTTTAGCGATTGCGGTTTGAATGCCGCAAAGTATTGCGTTCCGTTTAGCGTCATCGATTGCACTGTCGATTTCAAAAAAGTCACGTCTATGCGCTTATCGTCCACGGTTACTGCCAGCCGTTCCAAAACGTTGTCTTGGCTAATTTTGGGCGCAAATTTCAACGCACCGTCGCAAATGGAAAGGCCATAGATGTTTTCCAGTTGCGAAACGTAGTACCAACTTTTTGCAATGCCATAGGTGCTGCACAAATCTTTAAGCCGTTGTTTGGAAGGGTTGTTCATTGGCACAGCGCCTATTGCTTGTGCGTAGCCGAACAAAGCCGCATCGCAGCAAATGGTCTTTTTTGCTTGGTTGTATTCTATCAAACAGCGCACTTTGTCAAAAATTTTTAGTTGCGCCGCCTTTTTTAGAATGAGCGCGCGAATGCACAAATCCTTGCCGGAAAAGCACTGCGCAAACAGCACGTCGCAAATAACGTCTTTGGTATGTTGCAACAAGGTTTTGTCGCCGGTAACAGTGGCGTAGTAGACGGCGGCAAGGGGCACGGCAAGCTTATCACGAAAGTTTTTTCGCTGTCCGCACCCGTCGTAGAAAAAGCCGCCTTCCGCACTTAAAATAAACTTTTTTACGAAGTTTGGGTTGGTATAAACTATGGCGGCTAGCGTAAGACAGTCGGCCCGTTTCAAAAAGTTGCTAAGGCAAAAGGTGTTTTTGTCGTTTACGTAGTTTAGGTAGGTGGATACCAAACTTTCCCGTATAAGTGGTGTGCGTCGCGGTGCAATATCGGTGCGCCTGATGGCGAGTTTTGCGCCGAGCGATGGTTTTGAGCAAACGGCAAGGCAGGTTCCGCAACCTAGTTCGCCCGAAAGTTTGTAGCGTATTCTTTCGGTGTTGCACTCCAATGCGTTGGTGGTGAAACTTTCCACATTGTCGCAACAAACTTCAAAATTGCGCAGTGCGCTCTTAACGCAAAAAACGCCGTCACAAAAGGTTATTTCACTTTTTTCTTCCAATGGTAAAACAAAAAGTGTGCGTGTTGGATTGGCGTGTTTCACGTCGTAAGTTTTTTCGCCGTTGTGCGAAATTTCACAAACGGTGCCGTCTTTTTGGTACAAAACGCTGGTAGATAGGCTAAATTTTCCGCAATTAAGTTGCCTTGCAACTCCGTTTTTCACCGAAAAAACTTTTGCTCCGCCTGTGCCAAAACAAAACCCGTTCAAAAGGGTGGTTTCGTTGCCGGCGTTGTCCAAAAAGGTTGCGACTGCATCGTCTCCCAGCTGATAGGAAAAATCCAGTTTCGATGCAACTTTGGGTGGCAACAAGCGCAAAGTGTTCCCGCACATGGTGGGGCAAAGAGGCGTTTTTAGCTGCACGCAATTTGCCACGCTATCAAAAGGGTAGGGGCAGCGAGTTTCGCCGAAGTTTGCCAGTCGCTCAATCTTGTCGAAAAGCGTTTGCACGTTTTCGGCGTAGACGGTAACAAGGTCGAAGCAAACCGATTGGCCGCTTGGTACGGAAAATTTTGCAGAAATTCGCCCTTCCTCAAAGGGGCTCTCGAAAAGTTTTCCATCGCAAATGACGGCCAGCGCGCAACAGAATTGTTCCGTTTGTTCCACAGCCAGGCACAACGCACCTTCGTGCTGAAAATAGGTGGTTTTGGCCGATGGGTTGCGGTGCAAAAGCAAAAAATCCGCCGTCAAATTTTGTTTGCCGTTGCCGGTATTTGTTAGAACGTACTTGCGAACTTCCGTGTCGTTTTGCAAAAAGTATTGCATTTCCACTTTTAGCGTTTTGCTTTCCGAACAAAATTGTGCGGTTTTTTGGCCGAGATTGCTAAAACAAAATGTGTCAAAAACGTTGCGTCCCATGCGGAAAATTTTTGTGTTAACCTCCACGTGCGTTTGCGTGCGGAAGTGCGTTGCGCTGTTTCCCAAACAATCGACGTTGGCGCACAACTTGCCGTCGCAATAGTAGGCGTGTTTCAAACTTTCGTTTGGTGTCAGGGGCAATTTTAGCGGCTTTTTGCAATATGCTTTGGCAAACTTTTCAATGCTTTTTCCGCTAAAAACGTTGCGGCAAATTGCGCAATAAAATTTTATCTCAAACAGGCGCAAGACGTCTTCCAAACAGTTGCTTTCACAGTCTTCAAGGTCAAATTTTTCCCTAACCACTTGGCAAACTTCCTCTTTTCCCGCCGCAGTTGCGCAGTTTTGCGTGCATTGCGTAACAAGCGTGGCAATTGCTTCCAAACGTGTTTGCACGCCGTCGGAGGGAAACGTTGCCTCTGGCATACCGAATTTTTCCTTCAATTGCAAAAAATCTGCCCATTGCGCAAAAAACAATTGTTTGGCATGCATTTGCACTTGGTTTTTGGGGCGTGCAAGGGCAATTTCGTTCAAACTGAATTCGGCATATAGCGTTTGTACTTTTTGCCGTTGCGGATAGTATTTTTCCGAAAGTCGTTGCAACTGGTCGCAAAGTTGCTGTTTTGTGGTGGGCGTGCACACTAAATTGTCGTGCAAATTTTTTGCGCAGTTCCACACAATGTTTTTCTTCAAAAAGGTTGTTGCGTTCATGGTTTCACCTCTCACGCAAATTGTTGACTGTTTGCAAAATCTTTACACAATATATTTGCTTTTTGCCTTTGTTTGCCGTCGCTTTTTGTCGTTTTTCATCGGCGCCATTAAAAACCGCAAAAAAAGAACGGACGTTTTTGTCCGTTCAAGTGGTGTATTCTAGTGTTTT
Organism: uncultured Oscillospiraceae bacterium; assembly: GCA_964577535.1. Classification (GTDB taxonomy): domain Bacteria; phylum Bacillota; class Clostridia; order Christensenellales; family CAG-314; genus Fimimonas. Next base: position 15,621 of record CAZNZO010000013.1, on the reverse strand, counting down.
TTCAGCAAGTTTTGTTCAATAAGTTTTTCTTTGTTTTGCAAAACATGTTGCAAATTTTCCACCGGAACGTTCCAGTGAGTAATTGTGTCAAGCAAATCAGCATCCAAAATAAGGTGCACGTCGTTTTCCAAACCCAGTTCGGCAAGGCTCGCCAATTGGCTTTTAACAACAACCATAAGCGGTGCATTTTTGAAATAGAATGGCAACGCCACAAGGTTTAGATCTTCGTAGCTAACGGCTTTTTGCAAATGTTCAGGCTGTTCAAAAGGATCTTGGTTTTGTTGGTTTTGCGGCACGCCAAAATCCAAAATTACGCCCGTTTCGCCAAATTCTACTTCGCAATCGTTGCCGCCGTCGGGGTGGCGGTAGGGGTTGAACAGGCGATATTTCCCAAATTCCAACGCAATTTGCTGTTTTTGCTTTTGGGAAACGCACATTTTGTCCGTGTCGGTAAAGGCAAAGGGAAAGTGTTTTGTAAAAAACTTTGCACGCTCTTTTAGTTGATGCCTGCCGCCCACAGCAATGGATGCAATCATAACTGCTGCAAGCACTGCCAGCAAAATAACTAGCGCTATGTACACGCTGTCGCTTGTCCCGTCCGGCAAAACCATGCCAATAATTGCCACTGCCAAAAACACAGCAAGTTCCACCCAGTAAACTATCGCAAACTTTTTGCCGCTCGGCCTAAACAAACTGAAATAGTTAGAAAAAAACTTTGCGTAAACTTCCGCAAGGGAATATTCCTTGGCAGGCGTAACGTTTATGCGCCAAACGGCTAATGCGCACGAGCACACGGCAAGCACCGCCGCAATTATGGCAAACACAGTAACAAAAGTTTCCCCTTCTTTTTGGTTTAGGCGAATTGTTTCGGCGGTATCAACAATAATTTCTCCGTTTGCGGTAATGCCCAAAATTATGGGAGAGGAATCTCCAAATTGGTTAAGTGGTGTGCTGAACGTAACGTTTTTGTTTTGTAAGGCAACCCAATTTGGTTCTTCAAACAGAGCGGACGTGTCGAAAACCACCTGTTTCTCGGAGAAGTTAACAGTCAAAGTCATGCCGTCTTCGTCGTATAACGCATTAATAACCGTGCCGCTAATTTCTTTTGTGCGGCCGTTGAAGTTGGCTTTGTTTGCGCTGGAAAAAAGCAATGCAAGGCTTGTTGCCACAATGCACAGCAATATCAGCACAATCAATGCATTTTTCAACCGTTTTCTCACGGGTGATTCCAAAATCATCACGTTGTTCATAAGTGTTCCTCGCCCCAAGCGTTTGTTCAAAGATATTCTAATTATTATATCTTTTTGCCACGTTTTGTCAATCAATCGAACAAACGTGGCCAATTTGTACCCCCCCCTTAGCGCAAACGTGTTCAGTTTACTATAAGTTTACTTTGGTAGAGTATATTCCTCAAAAAAATAAGCTTTCAACAAATTTCGACAAAGTATTTGCTGAATTTAATGGGGGAAACTGTGAAAAAGTTTAGGCAAAACAGGGCCGCTTGGTATCGCGGAATGAAAAAGATGATGAAAATTCGCTACAAAAAACCGCAGTTTGTGTTTTTGGGAGAAGCTCCCACTAGCGGATCTATTATCGTCAGTAATCACGAAGGCACCGATGCTCCCATGGCGTTGGAAATCTACTGCCAATTTCCCGTGCGTATGTGGGGCACTGCGGAAATGAACTCTGGCTTGCGCAAAATGTATAAGTATCAAACGCAAGTATACTACCATCAAAAAAAGCACTGGAATTTGCATTTGGCAAGGCTGTTTTGTTTGCTTGCCAGCCCGCTTACCAACTTGTTCTACAAGGGGCTTAAGCTTATTTCCACCTATCAGGATGCAAACTTCATCAAAACCTTGCGCGAAAGTTTCAATGCCATTTCCAACGGCGAAAACGTTGTTGTGTTCCCGGAAGATTCCCCCGAAGGCTATTTGGAAGAATTGCCCAAGTTCTACGACGGCTTTTTGGCCTGTGCGGAATATTGCTTGAAGCACGGCAAGGACGTTCCCATTTACGTTTCCTACTACAAAAAGAAACAGCGCATATACGTGTTTGATGCGCCCGTGTTGTATTCGGAACTTAAACAACGTTTTCAAACGCGCGAAGAAATGTCCAAATACCTTTTGGATAGGTGCAACGCTTTGAACAAAACTCAATTGCCACAATAGCAAAGCGTTGGTGCGCAGCCTATTGCTAAAAAGGGCAAAGGCTTTTGCTGGTATATTATGGCAAATTGTTTGATACAGAACACTGAGTTCGGCTAGCAGTCGAACTCTTTTTTGTGCATTTTGATGGCGGCGCAAGGGGCAAATGGCACAGGCATCTTATTGAAAAACATCGTTGCTTATGACAATATGTTCATAGTAGATACAGCACATTTCAACTGCGGCAATTTCAGCACGACCACGAGCGTTTTTTTTCAATACAAGTGTTTTGTTTGTTTTGCCGCCGGCTCGATTGTCATCGGCATCCCCGTAATTGTGTTGTATTTCATGCCTTCCAAATTTCTTGTATCCGGCCTTTCTACCAGCGCCGTTAGGGAATATGCCTTTTGTAAAAGCAACGCAAGCAATTTTTTTGCAGTGCTAGCAAAAGTGTAGATAAAAATTTTGCTGCAATTTTTTCAAAAAGTGTTGCAACACACGGCAAAAATCGTGGCGTTTTTTGTCGTGTTTGTGATATAATACCCACAGTGTGCAAAAACTAACAAAGGGTGGCATCTAAATGAACGTACTTCACATGAAATATGCCGTGGAAGTGGCCAAGCTTGGTTCACTCAACAAAGCGGCGGAATCCTTGCTAATTGCTCAACCTAACATAAGCCGTTCCATAAAGGAATTGGAAGCCGACCTTGGCATTTCCATTTTTAACCGAAGTGCCAAGGGCATGGAACTGACTGCGGAAGGGGAAGAGTTTATTGGCTATGCGCAAAGCATATTGAAGCAACTAGACGAAGTGGAATTGCACTACAAGCAGGGTTCCCCCAAAAAACAGCGTTTTTCCGTTTCCGTGCCACGTGCGTGCTACATTTCCGATGCCTTTGCAGAGTTTTCCAAGTGCCTGAGCGACGATGCTGCGGAAATTTTCTATAAGGAAACCAACTCTCAACGCACAATAAACAACGTCCTGAACAAGGACTACAAACTGGGCATCATTCGCTATGCCGAAAACTACGACAAGTTTTTCAAATCCTTGTTGGAAGAAAAAGGCCTTGCCTACGAAATGATTGCGGAATTTTCCTACGTGTTGCTTATGAGCAAAGACAATCCGCTTTCACAAAAACAGCAAATCACATTCGACGATCTTCCGCCTTACGTAGAAATTGCCCATGCCGACCCCTACGTGCCCTCCTTGCCCCTTTCCAAGGTGGTTAAGGAAGAATTGCCCGACAACATCGAACGCCGCATTTTCATTTTCGAACGTGCCAGCCAGTTCGACCTTCTTTCGGAAAATCCCGAAACATTTATGTGGGTTTCCCCCGCGCCGCAAAAGATTTTGGATCGCTACAATTTGGTGCAAAAAACTTGCGTGGATAACAAGCGGGTGTATAAGGACGTGCTTATCTACCGCGAGGGCTACAAACTAACCAACTTGGATAGGCAATTTCTAACAGAGTTGTGCGAATCTCGTCGCAAATTTTTGAAATAGTTTTTAGCAAGCTTCCTGTTTTGGGGAAGCTTTTTTTTTATTGCAAAAGCGGTTGCGTTGCGCCGGCAAACCGCTGTTTGGACGTCGCAAAACGGCACGTGTTTTTGCAATTTACCAGCACTTTTGCACTGCGCCGATACGCACTTGTTGCAAAGTTGCACGTGATTTTGCAGTTGCAAAAGAACTGCTCACCATAAAAAACAATTTACGTTGTTTTTGTACTCTGTTTTGGGCACTTTTTGTGTTTTGGTGATTGGACGATTTTTGTATTTTGATTCGCCAATTTGCTGTTTTTGATTCTTCTGATGCAGGCTTTTTGCTTCGTCCGGGTGGGTGTTTTCTGTGTTTTTTAAATATGCTATTTGGTAATTTTGAACTTCAAGTTTCTGTGTTTTTGATGTGCAACAAAACGGTGTGTTGCCGCTTATTTGTGTTTATTCAAAGGGCTGGTTCGAGTTGTTTTCTTGACGACATTTCTTGTGTTTTTTTTCGTAAAAAGTGCCGTTCCTGTGTTTTATGCGCAGTTGATGGCGTGTTTAGCTCATTGCAACGTCGCCTGCGAGCGGCAAAATCGCACTTATTCAAAGTCCCCGCAAGCTTCAAAACTGGGTGTGTTTTTGCACGAAAAAACTGCCGTCTTGTGGCGTTTTGCGCACATTTTTGTGCTGGTAAATTGCCGTTTTTCTGCGGCGGTTGGACGAGTCTTTTGAGCGTTCCAGGTTGCAATTTTTGCGGTCTTTTTGTGCCAAAAACCGGCGGTATTGCAACAAATTGGCGGTGCAACTTTTTGCCGGAAAATTGCGCAATTTGTATTGAATTGTTTGTTTTTATATGATATCATGTATTTGGTGATATTTGGGCTAGTTTTGCCCTTATGCAAAATCGCCACCGATGGCCCTCCAAGCGGCAGTTTTTGTGCTCCTCGTGGCCGCATTTGTTTGAAAAAACGGCGCTATCGGTCCGTCTTATATCGATATGAATAATACCGATATAACTTTTTAGTATTCCCCAAGCTGGCAAAAAAGTGATAGAATGTTCTCAGATAGATAAACGAGGAGGTAGCAAATGAACGGATATTCTATTTCCAAAGCCACGCTTGGCAGACTCCCAAGATATTTGCAATATCTAAACAGCTTGCAGTGCAGCGGAAGTAATGTATCGGCCACGTCCATTGCCAAAGGCTTGTCGCTTGGTGAAGTTCAAGTGCGCAAAGATCTTGCCGCCGTATCCGGTGCGGGAAAACCCAAAATCGGCTACGAAAAGCAAAAACTAATTGCGGATTTGCAACGCCATTTGGGGCAAGACGGTTTCACTAACGCCATTTTGGTTGGCGCAGGCAAACTTGGCAAGGCATTGCTCGACTACGACGGCTTTGAAGAATTTGGCGTTCACGTTGTTGCCGCATTCGATTGCAACCAACAAACCATTTTGCAGGGTTCGTCGCACAAGGAGATTTTGCCCATAACAACGCTGGATGCTTTTTGCAAACAGCACAACGTTAAAATTGGCATAATCACAGTGGGGCAGGGCTCGGCGCAGGAAGTGTGCGACACTCTTGTTGCAAGTGGCATAATGGCCATTTGGAATTTTGCCCCGTGCGCACTAACGGTACCCGAAGGTGTGTTGTTGAAGCAAGAAAATTTGGCGTTATCCCTCGCCTATCTAAACAATCAATTGTGCAAATAATTTTTGAGAGGACAAGAATATGACAAAAGTTTACGAAATTGTGGACAGTGTAGAAACGCTTAACGGCGCCATTGCGCGTGTAAGAGCGGCGCAAAAAGTTTTTGCAACCTACACGCAACAGCAAGTTGACAAAATCTTTTTGGCGGCAGCTTCCGCAGCGGATAAAGCAAGAATTCCCCTTGCAAAGCTAGCGGTGGAAGAAACCGGCATGGGCATTGTGGAAGATAAGGTTATCAAAAACCACTATGCCGCAGAATATATCTACAACGCATATAAAGACGTTAAAACGTGTGGCGTAATAGAAGAAGACAAGGCCTATGGCATCAAAAAGATTGCCGAACCCATTGGTGTTGTTGCAGCGGTAATTCCCACAACAAACCCCACGTCCACGGCAATATTTAAGTGCCTTATTGCACTTAAAACACGTAACGCAATCATCATCAGCCCTCACCCCCGCGCAAAGAATGCAACCATTGCAGCGGCAAAATTGGTGCTAGAAGCAGCCGTTGCAGCCGGCGCTCCGGAAGGAATTATCGATTGGATCGACATCCCCTCTTTGGAAATGACCAACACCCTTATGAAGGAAGCGGATATCATCCTTGCAACGGGTGGCCCCGGCATGGTTAAGGCCGCCTATTCCAGCGGAAAACCGGCACTTGGCGTTGGTGCAGGCAACACTCCCGCCATCATCGACGACAGTGCGGACATTTTGAAGGCTGTCAACTCCATTATCCACTCCAAAACTTTCGATAACGGCATGATTTGCGCATCCGAACAATCGGTTATTGTTTTGGAAAGCATCTATGACACGGTGAAGGCAGAATTTGCTGCTCGCGGTTGCTATTTCCTTGATGCTTTGGAAACGGAAAAGGTTCGCAAAACCATCATCATCAACGGCGCACTCAATGCAAAAATCGTTGGACAAAGAGCTGCCAAAATTGCCGAACTTGCCGGCGTAACCGTTCCTGCTGGAACAAAAATTTTGATTGGCGAAGTGGAAAGCGTGGATCTTTCGGAAGAATTTGCCCACGAAAAACTTTCTCCCGTGCTTGCAATGTACAAGGCAAAAACCTTCGACGAAGCATTGGAAAAGGCCGAGCGTTTGGTCGCCGACGGTGGCTATGGTCACACTTCGTCGGTATATCTAAACGAAGTATCTCAAACAGAAAAATTGCAAGCATTTGCTTCTCGCATGAAGACTTGCCGCATTTTGGTGAACACCCCCTCTTCGCAGGGCGGCATCGGAGACCTATACAACTTCAAACTTGCCCCCTCTTTGACACTTGGTTGTGGCTCTTGGGGCGGCAACAGCGTGTCTGAAAACGTAGGTGTTAAACACCTTATCAACATCAAAACGGTAGCCGAAAGGAGAGAAAATATGCTTTGGTTCAGAACACCCGAAAAGGTTTATATAAAGAAAGGTTGCTTGCCCGTTGCTCTTGACGAATTGAAAACGGTGCGAGGTGCAAAAAAGGCGTTTATCGTTACGGATACGTTCTTGTATCAAAACGGTTACACAAAACCCATCACCGATAAGCTTGACGAAATGGGCATTCAACACACAACGTTTTTCAACGTTCAACCCGACCCCACGCTTGCAAACGCCATCGAAGGCGCAGCACAAATGGCAAGTTTCAAACCCGATACCATCATTGCATTGGGCGGCGGTTCTGCAATGGATGCAGGCAAAATTATGTGGGTTCTCTACGAACACCCGGAAGCAGACTTCATGGATATGGCAATGAGATTCATTGATATCCGCAAAAGAGTCTACACCTTCCCCAAAATGGGCGAAAAGGCATATTTCATTGCTATCCCCACTTCGGCCGGAACAGGTTCGGAAGTTACGCCGTTTGCCGTTATCACCGACGAAAAAACCGGCGTGAAATATCCTCTTGCCGACTATCAATTGTTGCCTAACATGGCAATTATCGACACCGATTTCCACATGTCCGCCCCCAAAGGACTAACGGCCGCATCCGGCATTGACGCCGTGACGCACGCTTTGGAAGCTTATGCGGCAATGCTTGCAACCGACTATACCGATGGTCTTGCACTTCGCGCACTTAAAGTTATTTTCCAATATCTTCCCAGATGCTACGACAATGGTCAAACGGACGTGGAAGCACGCGAAAAAATGGCCAACGCCGCAACAATGGCAGGTATGGCATTTGCTAACGCATTCTTGGGTGTGTGCCACTCTATGGCGCACAAGCTGGGTGCATTCCATCACCTTCCTCACGGTGTGGCAAACGCTTTGATGATAGAAGAAGTGCTGCGTTTCAACGCTGCCGAAGCACCTGCTAAGATGGGAACGTTCTCGCAATACGATCATCCTCACACCCTTGCTCGCTATGCCGAAGTTGCCGATTATTTGGGACTTGGCGGCAAAACGGACGAAGAAAAGTTGGAAAACCTTATCAAGGCCGTGAACGACTTGAAAGCACGCGTAGGAATTAAACCCACCATCAAAGATTATGGCATCGACGAACAAGATTTCCTTGCACGTTTGGACGACATGGTGGAACAAGCTTTCGACGATCAATGCACGGGCGCAAACCCCCGCTATCCGCTTATGAGCGAAATAAAGCAAATGTACCTAAACGCATACTATGGCAGACACTTTGTCGAACAAGATATGCCCAGCCAACTTAAAAGCAAAAAGGCTAGCGGCGCAAAAAGCAAAAAGGCTTAGCAAAAAGGAGCAAACAAAATGAAATTGGATAGAGTAATTGCAGTACGCAACAACAAAACCATCTATCGCGATGGCGAAAGATGCATAAAAGTTTTTAACGAACAATATTCCAAGGCGGACGTTTTGAACGAAGCGTTGAATCAGGCCAGAATTGAAGAAACCGGTCTTAACATTCCCAAAGTTTTGGAAGTTACCATGATCGAAGGCAAATGGGCCATTGTTTCGGAATTTATCAAGGGCAAAACGCTTGCTCAACTTATGGAAGAAAACCCCGAAAAGAAGACGGAATACATCAACTTGCTTGTTGATTTGCAAATGAGTATTCACGAAAAAACCTGCCCGCTGCTTAACAAATTGAAGGACAAAATGAGTCGCAAAATTGCTCAAACGGAATTGGATGCAACCACTCGTTACGATTTGCACACCCGTTTGGAAGGCATGCCCAAACACAACAAGGTTTGTCACGGCGATTTTAACCCTTCCAACGTTATTATCACCGACGACGGCGTTCCCTACGTTTTGGATTGGTCTCACGCAACGCAAGGCAACGCATCTGCCGACGTGGCACGCACCTATTTACTGTTCTGGTTGAACGGCGATATCAGCGGTGCAAAGCTTTATCTCGACACTTTCTGCAAAAAGAGCGACACTGCCAAGCAGTACGTTCAAAAATGGATGCCCATTGTGGCGGCTTCGCAATCCGTCAAGGGCAACGAAAAGGAACGTGAGTTCCTTATGAGTTGGGTTGGCGTTGTCGACTATCAATAATGCGCCCCCAAAACACAAAATCAACGAATATAAGAGGTAAATATTATGCTTAAAATCACAGTTTGTATCGGAAGTTCTTGCCACATCAAAGGTTCTCGTCAAGTTGTTGAACAACTTCAATATTTAATTGCCGAAAAAGGCATTGGCGACAAAGTGGAATTGGGCGGCGCATTTTGCATGGGACAATGCCAAAAGGGCGTGTGCGTAAAGGTAGACGGAACGTTGCATTCCGTCACGCCGGAAACCGTTTCCGAATTTTTCGCAAAAGAAATTTTGGCCAAGGTGTAGAATATGTTGTTTGTTCAAGTTTGCGTAGGTTCCTCTTGCCACCTAAAAGGTTCGCAAGATATTGTTGAACTGCTACAAAACGCCATCGAAGAATATCACCTGCAAGATAAAGTTGTGCTTTCCGGCAGTTTTTGCATTGGCAAGTGCAATCGCGTGGGAGTAACAGTGCAAGTAAACGACGACGTGCACGTTGGCATCACAAGGGAAAATTTCCGCGAATTCTTTCAAAAAAATATACTGGACGTACTTAACGAAAGGAAATAATTGCTATGGCAAATTGCTTAACGCTTAAAAAATCCAACTGCAAAAACTGCTACAAGTGCATTCGTAATTGCCCGGTGAAAGCCATTCGCTTTTCCGGCAATCAGGCGCACATAATTGGCAACGAATGCATTTTGTGCGGCCATTGCTTTGTTGTTTGTCCGCAAAACGCAAAGGAAATTGTGGACGGCACGGAAAAAGCAAGGGTGTTGTTGCAAAGCGGTGACCCTGTTTTCGTAAGCTTGGCGCCGTCGTTTGTTGCTAACTACGACGGTGTTGGCATCGAATCCATGCGCCGCGCGCTAAAAAAACTCGGTTTCTACGACGTGGAAGAAACGGCCATTGGCGCAACCATCGTCAAAACGGAATACGAACGCATGTTGAAAGAGGAACAAAGAGAAATTATCATCACTTCCTGCTGCCACTCGGTAAACTTGCTAATTCAAAAGTATTTCCCATCTTGCTTGGAATATCTTGCCGACGTAATGTCCCCTATGCAAGCGCATTGCATGGATATCAAAAAGAGAATGCCTAATGCAAAAACAGTGTTCATTGGGCCATGTGTTGCCAAAAAGGACGAAGCGGAGTATTATGAAGGCATTGTTGATGCCGTTTTGACTTTCGAAGAACTAACAAAGTGGTTGAATGCCGAAAACATTCAGCTAGAAAAGGAAAAGGACGTCAATCCGCAAAGCCGTGCTCGTTTCTTCCCCACAACGGGAGGCGTGCTAAAAACCATGGCGCAAAATGCCACAGGCTACACCTATTTGGCGTTGGACGGTGTGGAAAACTGCATTGCCGCACTTAAAGACATCGAAAGTGGCAAAATTAGCAAGTGTTTCATCGAAATGTCTGCCTGCGTTGGCAGTTGTATTGGCGGCCCAGTAATGGAAAAATACCACGGCGCATCCACCGTTAAGGACTATATCACCATTGCCGACTATGCCGGCGAGCGTGATTTCGAGGTTAACCAACCTGCGCCCATGGAAATTAAGAAGCAATTTTCCATGATTGCGCACAAGTTGACGCAACCTTCCGAAACGGAAATTATGGCGGTTTTGCGCCAAATGGGCAAATTCAAGCCTTCCGACGAATTGAACTGCGGCTCCTGCGGCTACAATTCCTGCCGTGAAAAGGCCATTGCCATAATTCAAGGTAAGGCGGAAATTTCCATGTGCATGCCCTACTTGAAGGACAAGGCGGAAAGTTTTTCCGATACCATTGTCAAAAACACTCCCAACGGGCTTATCGTTTTGAACGAAAACTTGGAAGTGCAACAAATAAACACAGCGGCTCGCAAAATTATGAACATTCGCGCCGCATCCGACGTGCTGGGCGAACCGGTGGTGCGCATTTTGGATCCCACCGTTTTTGTTAAAGTGCGCAACAGCGGCAGAATAGTGCGCGACCAACGCACCTACTTGCCGGAATACAAAAAGTACGTGGAACAAACGGTGGTGTACGATCCCGATTCTCGCTTGCTAATTGGCATTATGAGAGATATAACCGACGAAGAGGCGGAAAGGGAAAAGAAGGGAAGAATAAACAAACAAACGGTGGAAGTTGCCGATACCGTCGTGGAAAAACAAATGCGCATCGTGCAAGAAATTGCATCGCTTTTGGGCGAAACGGCTGCGGAAACCAAAATTGCTCTGACCAAGTTGAAGGAGTCGATCGGCGATGAATGATTTGTGTGCAGATATCGGATACAAAAGCATAAATCACGTCGGCGAAGAACTTTGCGGCGATCACGTAGACGTGGTGGAAGAAAACGAAAATTCCACCGTCATCGTGCTTGCCGATGGTCTTGGCTCTGGCGTTAAAGCCAGCATATTGTCCACGCTAACTTCCAAAATCATTTCCACAATGATGGCGGCAGGCTTGCCCATTGAAGAGTGCGTTTCCACAATTGCTGCAACGTTGCCAGTGTGTTCCGTGCGTGGTGTGGCCTATTCCACCTTCACCATAATCCATTTGCAAAACAACGAAGTTGCCGAAATTATCCAATACGACAATCCACACGTTATTGTGATAAGGGATTTTCAAATATACGACTATCCCAAAACGGAAATGAACATTGGCGGCAAAAGAATCTATAAATCCACCATCAGGTTGCAAGAAGACGACGTTTTTGTTGCAATGAGCGACGGTTGTCCTCACGCAGGTATGGGCGGAAAGTATAATTTCGGTTGGAAGCGCGAAGACATTGCCGAATACATGTTGACGCTGGTTGCCGGTGGCTACACCGCAAAAAACCTGTCCACAATGTTGGTGGATGAATGCGACAATTTGTATGGCCACAAGCCGGGCGACGACACCACGGCGTGCGTGGTTAGGGTGCGCAAGCGCGAGCCTATGAACATTTTGTTTGGGCCACCCTCTAACCGAGACGATGCCAACCGCATGATGGCATTGTTCTTTTCCAAAGAAGGCAAACACATCATTTGCGGCGGCACAACGTCCTCTATTGCCGCAAAATACTTGGGCAAGCCCGTTCGTGCAAGCTTGAATTTCGAGCGTGGAGACGTTCCTCCCATTGCCTATATCGACGGTGTCGATTTGGTTACGGAAGGCGTGATAACCATGAACAAGGTTATTCAATACGCAAAGGATTATCTTGGCGAAAACGCTTTGTATGAGGAATGGAATTTTAAAAAAGACGGCGCGTCGCTTATAAGTAGACTGCTGTTCGAGGAAGCAACGGATATCAATTTCTACGTTGGTCGTGCCATCAACCCGGCGCACCAAAATCCCGAACTTCCCATAAACTTCAATATCAAAATGAATTTGGTCGAGGAGTTGTCGGCTTGCCTCAAAAAAATGGGCAAGCGCATAAAGGTTAGTTATTTCTAGGAGGCAGAAATGCGTAAGTTCGATACAAAAGTTCAGCATTTAAAATACAAAGTTTTGCGAGAAGTGGCGCGTTTGGCGTGGGAAGACAGGTTGCTGGAAAATCTTATGGATATTCCTAAAACCATCGTCCCCGGCAACGAACCCACAATGCGTTGCTGCGTGTATAAGGAAAGAGCCATTCTTGGCGAGCGTGTTAAGCTTGCAATGGGCGGGGATAAGGCCAATCCCAACATCATTGAAGTTATCGATATCGCTTGCGACGAATGTCCCGTTGGCGGCTACGAAGTAACAAACGCTTGCCGTGGTTGTTTGGCGCACCGTTGCGAAGACGTTTGCCGTTTTGGCGCAATAACTTTCGACCGCGATCACGTTGCGCACATCGACAAAACAAAGTGTAAGGAATGTGGCGCTTGTTCGCGCGTTTGCCCCTATGCGGCCATTGTCAGTCGCAAACGTCCTTGCCAAAACGCTTGCAAAGTAAAGGCAATTTCTATGAACGAGCAAAAGGCCGCCGCCATCGACAACGACAAGTGCATTCAATGTGGTGCCTGCGTGTATCAATGCCCGTTTGGCGCAATAATGGATAAATCATTTATGGTTAACGCCATCGATATCCTTAAAAAGAGCGAACGCAACGCCAACGGCGGCAACTACAAAGTGTATGCAGTGGTGGCACCCTCCATTTCCAGTCAATTTTCCTACGCAAAGTTAGGACAAGTTGTTACGGCAATGAAAAAGCTTGGCTTCCACGACGTTATCGAAGCGGCTTTGGGCGCCGATATGGTTGCCATGGCCGAAGCCAAGGAACTTTCCGAAAAAGGCTTGCTAACAAGTTCTTGCTGTCCTGCTTTTGTAAGGTATATCAAAACGGCGTTCCCGCAACTTGTGGAACATATTTCTCACAATATGTCTCCCATGACAACGCTGGCCAAGTATATTAAGGAAACAACACCCGATGCAAAAGTTATTTTCATTGGGCCTTGCACAGCCAAAAAGGCCGAAGCGCAACTAGAAGAAGTTAAGCCATATGTGGATGCTGTGCTAACTTTCGAAGAACTGCAAGCATTGTTCGACAGCCGCGATTTGGATCTTTCTTCGCTAGAAGAAGGCGTGCTGGATAACGCATCCTACTTCGGACGTATTTTTGCCCGTAGTGGTGGTTTGACGGATGCCGCAGTGCAAGCAATGAAAGAACAAAACATCGATTTCGAAATTAAGCCGGTTGTGTGCGATGGCATTGAAGCTTGCCGCATGGCCTTGCTAAAACTAAGCAAAAACGTTTTGGACGGCAACTTTATTGAAGGTATGGCGTGCATGGGCGGTTGCATAGGTGGTGCAGGTTGCCTAACACACGGCGAAAAGAGCAAGTCGGACGTGGATAAATACGGCCGCGAAGCTTTGGAAAAAACCATTGGCGATGCAATTTCCATTTTGAAATAGTTTTGCTTTTCGTGTTGTGCCGGTGGCATGGTACGCATGCAAAACGCAGTGTTTCACAAACAAACCAAAAGCACGATTGCTTTGTTGCAATCGTGCTTTTTTGATGCTAAATATTGTGTTTTGTGTGAAGCAAGTTGCCAAACCGCAATGGCGTTGAAATTTTCACCATTGTGTGCAAAAAAGTCATACGTATACGCAAAATTGTGTCAATTTGCAGTAAGGTTGTTGCTTGTTTTGCGAAGTTTTGCGGCTTTCGGGCTGCTAGCCTAGGTTTTCCAATTCGTGCTGTACTTCTTCCGCACGGGCAATTTGTTCGTTCAAATTCCATTTGCCAATGTTCACGCCATCCTTCAAAAACATGGAGCCGCATTGGTGAAAATAAAATTCAATTCCCCTTTCCTTTGCTTCCAAATATAGGTTTTTAACCCATTCGTAGCGGATAGGTCTAACGTCTTTCACAGGCGCCATTTCTCCACCAACGTTCACGCACTTAATAAGGCCGGTATCCAAATATTTTCCCAGCGAAATTGGCCCAATAAGCGGCGAGCAGAACACTTCTCTGTGCTTTACCGGTGCTTTCAAAAAGTGTTGCAAACGCTTATCTGCCCATTCCTGATTTTCTATGGAAATGCTAATGTGAACGTGTTCCCAACCATCGCCCCAATCGGCAGGTACGCAACTTGCAATGCGTTCTGGCCTTTTGGTGGTCATAACAAAAATGCAGTCTTTTCTTCTTCTAATAAAATCCCAGCACTCTTCACGCCACTCGTCGGCTTCTTCCAAAAAGAAATCGGAAGAAAAACAAAGTTTAACCAGCGAACCGGGCGGACAATCTTTGTCCTTCAATGTAAAAGTCGTTTTGCCTTTGGTAATAATGGTGGTGTCACGGCCGTAGCGCTTATCCATTTTGTAGACGAAACAGTTTTTGCATCCGGGGCTAACTCTCTTGCACCCGTGCCAAGGGTTCCAGGGTACCGCTTTTTCAATTTTGTCGTTTTGCATAATTCGCCTCCCTAAAATACTTTTGTATTATATCACCAAAATTTCAAATAGTAACACTTTTGCAATAAAATTTGTTTGCATTATCTAAACAAGTTTGCCCACTCCGTTTGTGAATACCCAATTTCTGCGTATAACGCCGCCAATGGTGGTGGCCGAAACAGTGTTTTCAATCAATTCCACCGTTTGCTTATCTAGTTTTTGGCCAATGGCCCTAACCGAACTTTCCAAATGGTTGGGTTTTGTGGTTCCAATAAGGGAAACAACGTTGTCGTATTTGGCCTGCGTCCATGCTAGCGCCAGTTCGCTCATGCTAAGCCCCAAGCTGTGGGCAATCTCATCAAACTTTTCAAGCACTTGCAAATTGTTTTGACGGTGCTCCGGCGATAGCACTCCTCTGTGCAGCATCGGGTTGCCAGCGGCTGCGTCAAACACCTTGTCGGTAAGCACGCCGTGGCCAACCGCGCCGTAAACAACAACGTCCACGCCCAGTTGTTTTGCCGTTGCAATCAATTCGCGTTCTATTTCTCTGTTCAGTAGCGAATATTCCACCTCTACGCTGTGTATCGGGTGAACGGCGTGCGCGCGCTTTAGTGTTTGCGCATCCACTTCGGATAGCCCAATGTGCTTAACGTAGCCGGCGTCAACCAGCGTTTTTATTTGGCCAACAACGTCTTCAACGGGAATTGCCGTATCCTGCCGTGCCGGTTGGTACAAGTCGACGTAGTCTAGCCCCATGTTGCTTAGCGAATCAACCAATTTTCCCTTTATGTTTTTGGGGTTAACGTCCAAAAACGTTCCCATTGGCGTGAAGGTTACGCCAAATTTCAGTGAAACAAAAGCGTTGTCGCGTGCGGTGCCTTTAAGCGCCCTTCCCAAAACAACTTGCGATTGTCCCCGTTGGTAAAAATCTCCGGTGTTAAAATGTGTTATCCCCAATTAGTGGGAACAATCACGCTCAATGGCAGGCGGCGGTGTCA
>CAZNZO010000012.1:31756-44192 GCA_964577535.1 uncultured Oscillospiraceae bacterium | reverse complement strand
CCCTTTAAGACAAAAATAGAGCCGCGTGTTCAAACGCGACTCTGATTGGCGGAGAGAACAGGATTTGAACCTGCGGAGGCTGTTAACCTCGCACGCTTTCCAAGCGTGTGCCTTAAACCGCTCGACCATCTCTCCAAGCGCAATGTTTTTCATTGCTATGGAAATATAACACATTTTTTGTTTTAAGTCAATCGATATTGATCATTTTTTGCACTTGTGCGGCACTTTTTTGTTTTTATCGTCACAACTTTTGTGTTATTTGCCAAAAGAGCAACGCTGTCGCTGTTTTGTTGCGACAATTGCTTTTTTTTATTCCACGCCACGCCAAAATTGTTTTTTCTACAATGTGAAAATTGGCACTGCAAGGCATTTTTGCATCAAAAAATTTTTTTGAGGTCGCTTATGTTGTCAATTGCAAAGTCGGCAACGCCATTGCCCAGCGCAATGTTTTGTTTGGCGGAAATTCCTTTGCGAATCCAAACAGTTTGCATGCCCAGCGCTTTTGCCGGAATCATGTCGTTATCCAACCTGTCTCCCACCATAACGGCATCGCTCGGTGAACAATGCGCCAGTTCAAATGCTGTTTCAAAAATCTTTTTGTCCGGCTTGGTTGCGCCAACTTCTGCCGATGCCGCAATCACGTCGAAGTAGTGCAGCAAGCCCCACTTGCTAAGCCTGTCTTCCGTGCCCAAAGGTTGGTTGGCAATAACACCCAGTTTGTATCCGCGCTTTTTCAGGTAGTCCAGTGTTTCGGCGCTGTCTTCAAAAGGCGTTTCGTCTTCCGAGTGCCACGGCGTTTTCACCAAATTGAAAAACTTTATGGCCGCTTGGTTTCCGTCGGCGCCCGTTTGGGCAAGTTCTATTCGCTTTTCTTCAAACATTTCACGCGTAACGCCGGTTCCGGCGGTAATTTCGCGCAGTCTGTGTTCCAGTGCTTCCGTTTCGTCCACCAAAGTGGAACCAACGTCCAAAAAAATCCATTGTCTCATGTGTTGTGTCTTCCGTTTTTAGTTTTGCGGCATGCCGCAGTTTGTGCCGTCAAACAAGCTCAAATTCGCTTTTAATAAAGGCTATGCGGCAGGGCTTTATTGTATATTCTTCCATAAATCGGCTACCCATGTAGGCATCGCGGGCATAAAATTTAATAACGTCAACGTAGATGCGTTTTTCCTCTTCAGATAATTCTCCGTCGTAGATAACTTCGGCAAAGCAGTCAAATTTCGTACATTGTGTCACCGCTTGGCAGGCGGTGAAGCACACGTTTTTCCCAATCTTTTTTGCATATTTGTGCAATTCCGCTATCTTTTGCTTAAAGTTCTTTAAGTGCATGTCGTGTCAGTCGCCGTTTTCGTAGTCGTTTCGGTATAGTTTGATCAGAACTGTGTTTTTCATTTTTCACCTCTTAATGTCGGAAAAAATTCGGCATAATGCCGATTATTTTCATTTGTGCGGCTGTTTTTCTAGCGGCGGAACACAAATTTGCAAACATGCCTTTGCTCTCCCTGATAGCCGTCCACGCCGTCAAAAACCTTCTCGAAGCCGCATTTTTGCATCACTTTTACCGATGCCACGTTGTCGGCAATGCACACGCCCAAAATTTCCGTCGCGCCAAGCCTATCCAAAATTTGTGGCAAAAACGCCGCCACAGCTTCGCTGGCATAACCTTTCCCGGTGAAGGCTTTGCCAATGTGGTAGCCAATTTCCCACCGTTCGCCCAGCGAAATTGCTTGAACGTATCCAACAAAAGTGCCGTCACTAAGCAAAATTGGGTAAACAAACGGCCCCTCTTCGGAAGCGTAGCGTTGCATCAAAAAATTTATGGTATCCAGCGCATCCTGTTCCGTTTCAAAAACTTCGTCGGGCACAAAACGCCTGTTGTCATCGTCCAGCGAATTGACGTGCAAGTCATGCGCCATGTTTTGCCTAAATTGTGTTATAACAAGTCTTTCTGTTTCTATTTTCATTTTCCCCTCCGTCTTATCAAGCCCAACTATTATACCAAAAAACATGGCCTTTTGCAATAGGCAAAAACATTTCCGCATTCTCGCTCTGCGCAAAAAAAGAAAAATGGCCGCTTTTTGTGTGCTACGTAGGCAAAATTTTTTACAAAAAGCCCCTGGTTGTAAAATGTTGCATATTGACAAAGTTATATAGTTGCGGTAAAATTGTTCTAGAACAATGCGGATGGTGTGCATATGGATGAAGTAAGAATAATAGAAATCAAAAAAAGCGTTTTCGAAGATAACGATAATGATGCCAATGCTCTGCGTCGGGAACTAAAAGAAAAGGGCGTGTTTTTGCTCAATCTTATGTCCTCCCCGGGAAGCGGAAAAACCACAACGCTTATCGGCACAATAAATGCCCTAAAAGATAAGCTAAAAATTGCCGTTATGGAAGCGGATATCGATTCCGACGTGGATGCAATAAAAATAAAACAAGCAACGGGCGTGCAGTCCATTCAACTGCATACCGGCGGAATGTGCCACCTAGATGCGGAAATGACTCGTCAGGGGTTGGCCGGTTTGGATTTGCAAAACGTCGATCTTGCCATTTTAGAAAACGTCGGTAACCTTGTTTGCCCTGCGGAATTCGATACCGGCGCAAGCAAAAACTGCATGATTTTGTCCGTGCCGGAAGGCCACGACAAACCGCTTAAATATCCGCTTATGTTTTCCGTTTGCGATTTGGTTTTGGTCAACAAAATGGACGTTGCACCCTATTTCGATTTTGATTTGGAAAAGTGCAGCCAGTACGTAAAAATGAGAAACCCCAACGCAGAAATCATTCCCATTTGCGCAAAAAGCGGCGAAGGCTTGGATAAATTTGCACAATGGATTTTGAAAAATATTGAACAATGGAGGAATAACTGATGCCCGAAATTAGCAAAAAGTACACGCCGGCTCACATGTTCGACAAAGAGCCTAACCCCAAACTTTTGAAGTTTGTAAGAGGCGTTACCGATAGATTGCCTGGCAAACTTAAAGGGATAAAAGCCGAAGACCCCGAATACTGGGGATTTGCTTGCATTTTCGAAGACGAAATGACGCCGCAAGAGCGTGACGATTCGTTGGATTTGCTTTTGAAAATGAAAACTCGCAAAAAGTATCCGTACGGAGAGTTGAAGAAAATGTCTGGCTACGAAAAGGAACGTTTCGATGCAATTGTGGATAAACTTTCCTTCTTTGGAATGTTGGAATACGACTTTGGCGATAAGTACACCAAGGATGGCCCCATTCCAGGAACAACTCACGAACGCGAAGACCGACACTATTGGGTGCCGTTGTTCGTTCCCGGTTCGGCGGAATATACCAACATGAACACCAAATTGATGGATAGACACCCCGAATTGGCAATGTTCTTCGAACGCATGACCTTTTTGCCGTTGGAACACGTAACGGCAATGGTTCCGCCGGGAGGCGCAGGCGTGGGCATGCACGTTATTCCTGTGGAAAAAGCCATTTCTATGGAAAACACCACAATGGATATCGAGCACATTTCCTATTGGCTTAAAAGATACGAAGGACACTTGGGCGCATCCATTTGTTCCTGCCGCTACGGAAGAAAGCAACTAGACGAAGGTTGCGGCGACGATTATCAAGATTGGTGCATTGGCGTGGGCGATATGGCCGACTACTGCACCGAAACCGGCCGTGGACACTCCATCACCTACGATGAAGCAATGGCTATTTTGAAGCGTGCCGAAGATAACGGCTTCGTTCACCAAGTAACCAACATCGACGGCGAAAACAAAATATTTGCAATTTGCAACTGCAACGTGAATATTTGCAACGCACTAAGAACTTCGCAATTGTTCAACACGCCCAACATGTCGGCATCGGCATATCGTGCGCACGTAGACAAAGAAAAGTGCGTTGCTTGCGGCGCATGTGTGGAAGCTTGCCCGGCAGGCGCATTGAAGCTTGGTCAAAAGCTTTGCAAAGCCGATGGCACCGAACAAAAATATCCCAAACAACCTTTGCCCGACGATTTCTTCTGGGGCAAACACATGTGGGACGAAGACTATCGTGATAAAAACAGAATCAACTGCCACGATACGGGAACTTCCCCCTGCAAAACTGCTTGTCCGGCGCACATTGCCGTTCAAGGCTACCTCAAAAAAGCATCGCAAGGCAAATATAAAGAGGCGCTTGCTATCATCAAGAAGGAAAATCCCTTCCCCGCAGTTTGCGGCAGAGTTTGCAACCGTCGTTGCGAAGATGCTTGCACGCGTGGCTCTATCGATAAGGCCGTTGCTATCGATGCCGTTAAAAAGTTTGTTGCCGAACAAGATTTGCACGACGAACACAGATACGTTCCGGAAATTGTCGTTGCCTCCAACAAGGGCAGATGGCAAGAAAAAATCGCCATTATCGGTGGTGGACCGGCCGGCTTGTCCTGTGCGTTCTATCTTGCGCAAATGGGCTACTATCCCACCGTGTTCGAAAAGAACCAAAAACCTGGCGGCATGCTTACGTACGGAATTCCTTCCTATAAGCTAGAAAAAGACGTTATCGATGCCGAAATTGACGTTATGCGCGAAATGGGCGTGGAAATTAAGTGTGGCGTAGAAGTTGGCAAGGACGTAACAATCGAACAACTTCGCGAGCAAGGCTACAAAGCGTTCTACGTTGCCATCGGTTGCCAAGGCGGCAAAAAAGTTAACGTTCCCGGTGTGGATGCAAGCGGTGTAACCACTGCGTTGGATTTCTTGAAGGTTGCTAATTGTGGCGGATATGCCGTTTCCGGCAAAACCGTTGTTGTTGGTGGCGGCAACGTTGCCATCGATGCTGCAAGAGTTTCTGCTCGTTCCGGTGCCAGCCAAGTGCAAATGTTCTGCTTGGAAGATCGTCAAACAATGCCGGCTTCCAACGAAGAAGTTTCCGAAGCGCAAGCAGACGGCGTAATTGTCAATTGCGGTTGGGGACCCAAAGAAATTGTCGTTCGCAATGGCAAGGCTGTTGGCATTGTGTTCAAAAAATGTCTTTCCACTTTGGACGAAAACGGCAAGTTCAATCCCGTCTATGACGAAGAACAAACGCAAGAAGTTGCTTGCGACAACGTTATTTTCGCTGTTGGTCAAACGGTGGAATGGGGCAATTTGTTGGATGGCAGCAAGGTGGAATTGCGCGGTGTATACCCCGTGGCCGATCAACTTACCTATCAAACGGCACAAGAAGACGTGTTTGTGGGCGGCGACGTCTACACAGGCCCCAAATTTGCCATCGATGCCATTGCACAAGGCCACGAAGCGGCCGAATCGTTGCATCGCTACGTGCAACACGGCCACATGACAATTGGCAGAAATCGTCGTCAATTCATTCAACTGGATACCGACGATATTTTGGTGGAAAGCTACGACAATTCTTCTCGTCAAGAAGCGGGAATGGACGAAACTGTCGATGCAAAATCCTTCAAGGATGCGCACAAGACGCTAACCGAAGAACAAGTCAAAAAGGAAACGGCAAGATGCCTTGGTTGCGGAACAACCGTTGTGGATCCCAACAGATGTATCGGCTGCGGCATTTGCACAACCAGATGCAAATTCGATGCCATTGCATTGCACCGTGATCACCCCGAAGCATCTAAAATGACCGTTGCGGAAGAAAAATTCAAATACATTTTGCCTTATGCCGCAAAACGTGCCGTAAAGATCGTGTTCTCCAAGAAGGATAAGGACCAAAAGAAATTTGTTCGTCAAAGAAAACAGGCGTACAAAAAGGAAAACAAATAATGCACGAACTGGGCGTAGTGTTCCATTGCATAAAACAAATAAACGAAATTGCTGCCGAAAACGCAGTTAAAAAGATAAAAACCGTAACAATCGAAATCGGTGAAGTTTCCACCGTCATTCCCTACTATTTTGAAGATTGTTGGAAGTGGGCGGTCAAAAAGGAAGAAATTCTTCGGGAATCCACTTTGCGTATCGAAAAAATAAACGCCGTAACGCATTGCGAAAATTGCCTAAAGGATTATCCCACCGTTCAACACGGCAAAATTTGCCCTCATTGTGGCAGCGAAAACACCTATTTGTTGCAAGGGAACGAAATAATCATAAAGGAAATAGAGGCCGTCGAAGGCTAAAAAAACTGCAAAACCGTTTGGTTTTGCAGTTTTTTGTTGTGTTTTAACAGTTGCCGTTGCAAAATGCGCTTTGTGTTATTTTTTTTCACACAAAATCTCAATTTTTCTTGCTTTTCAATGCGTAAAACGGCTGGTGTTTTCCAAACTTTTTTCAAAGCGTTCAACATAAAATCCATATTTACAATGGGCTCGCGGTGAAAAATAGTTTAGTTGTACTACTTCAAACAAATTTCAAGGGAAGTTAAAATTTGTGTTGTTGACACAAGTTTTGGCTCACGCTAGCCTGCAATTTGCTCGTGGTGCAGGCGGTTCCCATGTTTGCGTGCGTCGTCGCATCTGCCGCGTTCGGCAACATCCGGGCGCTTGCGATGGCAATGCAACTATTGCTTTTTGAATTGTTTTGGCGTGCAGCCATAAAGTTTTTTAAATTGCCTGTTGAAGTAGGAAATGTTGTTGAATCCTGTCTCTCGCGCCATTTCGGCAAAACCAACTTCGCCCCGCCTTATTCGGCGCCCAACAAGGGTAAGACGGTAGTTGTTTAGGTAGTCCACTAAAGAATATCCCGTAAATTGCTTAAAAAGCTTCATCGTGTAAAATTCGCTGTATCCGCAGTATTCGGCAATTTGTTTTATGCTTATTTCTTGCGAAAAACGCTCGTAGACGTATTCCAACATGCGTTGCACGGTGTAACAGCGCTTATCTTCCGTCAAGTTTTGGCTTGTTTGCACCAAACGGTTGGAATAAACCTGCAAAAACAGTTTGCTAAGCCATTCGTGCGCATCCTTTTCCGTAACGGTCGGTAGCGCTGTCAGCGTGGAAACACATTCTTCAAAAGCGGTGTAGAAGTCGTCCTTTTGCGAAACAATGCACGCAAAGGCATTTTTGTCGTTTAGTAGCGGCGCAAAGTATTTCAACGCGCGGTCGTTTCCATTGTTGGCAGTAAGTCTAACGTTAAAAACAACGGCATCCACAGCCAAGCAAGAGCCCTCACTAACAATCGAGTGCATTGCAAAGGGGCGCATAACAACAAAATCGCCCTCTTGTGCCCAAAAGCATTGCCCGTCTACAAAAAAACGCGCGTGTCCGCTTGTTATTTTTATTATTTCCATATCCTCGTGCCAGTGCATGGGATAAAACGGAAATTCCCCAAAAATATCCGTGCTGTATCTTGCAAAAGCAGTATTGCCTGCGCCGGAGTAGTTTCCGTGAATGGTGTTTGCAAGTTGTTGCGAAAATTCGTCGTACATATTGCCCCTATAACAGTATAGTGTTAGTTTTTTTATCATTATAAAACAACGCCGTGCAAAAGTAAAACAATTTCAAACGGTTTTTCAGGGCGTGTGCATACAAAAAGCATCCTTTGCGTTTTCAACAAACTGTTGAAAACGCGTTGCATTTGTGCTACAATATAAAAAAGGAGAAACCATGAAAATAATACATACGGCAGATATTCATTTGGATTCGCCCCTGGTGGGCGTTGCGGATAGTAACGGCAGGCGAAGTGAGCTTTTGCGCGCGCTATCCAACATGGCGCAATATGCGCAAAACCAAAACGTTGCCGCCATTATCGTGGCCGGCGATTTGTTCGACGAAAAATTCGTTGCACAATCCACCATAAAATACGTTGCGGAAACAATCAATTCCAGCAGCGCCGAGTGGTTTGTTTTGCGTGGCAATCACGGCAGCGTTGCCCCCTACGACACACTTAAAGAACTTTGCCCCAAAGTAAACTATTTCGGGAAAGATTGGCAAAACTACGTGCTAGGCAACGTTTGCATCATCGGGCGCGAATTGGGCGCAAACGACCAACAAAAATGGAGCGAGTTTTCCGTAAATCCCGCCCAATATAACGTGTTGGTTTTGCATGGCGACGTGGATAGTGACGACTATGGGCTCATTGATAAAAAGGCCATTGCTGCAAGCAAGGTTAACTACGTTGCGTTGGGACATCGCCATGCATTTTGCGCGCACAAATTCGGCACCGTCAAGGGCTGTTATAGCGGCGTTTTGGAACCGCGCGGTTTCGACGAAGATTCCGAAACGGGCTTTGTGGTTATCGATACCGATACGGATAAGGTAAGTTTTCAAAAACAGCACGTGCGCAAAATAGAAACGGTAACGCTGGACGTTTCGGAAATAACCAACGATTTGGCGCTAGAAAACGCCATTTTGGGCGCCATTGCCGCCGCAGATGGCCGTAACTACCTAAACGTTAAGTTTGTTGGAACTTTGGCCGAAGACGTTCGCTTGCTTCCCATTGCAAAAGAAGTGTTGCAGGGCAAGTTTTTTGCGTTGCGTTTGCAAAACGACACAACTGTTAAGCTAGATTACCAGCAGTTGAAACAAGAAGTTTCGTTGCGTGGCGAGTTTGTTAAGCTTGCTTGCGAAATTTCCGACGAAAAACTGCGTGAAGAAGTTTTGTGCTTGGGCTTGAAAGCGCTAAACGGGGAGGTGTAGCATGAAAATACAATCCGTATATATCCGCTCTTTCGGCAAACTAAAAGATTTCCAAATGGATTTCAATTGCAACTTCAACGTGCTAAAACAAACCAACGGGTTTGGCAAAACCACGCTGTGCCACTTCATTCGCGCCATGCTCTATGGCTTCAAATATACTCGCACCAAACGCGGCGGCGAAAACGTTTCCGATGCAGGCGTTTGGCTGGCGTGGGGCTCGGCGGAAAAAATTGGCGGCAATTTGCTTGTGAAACACGAAGGCGCAACCTACCTAATTGAGCGCTATTTTGGTGCAACGGGCAAGGTGGAAACGCTTTCCGTCACCAACCACGTCACGGGCGAAAAACTTCCCATCACGGAAGTTGGCGAATACTTTTTGGGGCTTACTGCCGATAGTTTCGATCGCTCAACCTATTTCCCGCAAGAAAGCGTCGAGCTTTCCACAACGGAAAACTTCGACACTCGTTTGGCAGGATTGGTGCAAAATGCCGAAAACTTCGCTTCGGTGGAAAGTTGCTTGAAGGAATATCAAAACAATCTGTCTTCCACCCGCCGTGCCGATGCCGTCATTCCCAGTGCTCAAAGGGACAAAATCCGCCTGATGCGAGAAATTGCCGACTGCGAAAATGCCGAACGGCGCAAAGAGACAATAGATAAACGTCTTAAAGCCATCGATGCGGACAAATTGCGTTTGCAACAGCAAATAGAAAAGGACGCACAACGCCAAGAAAATTTGCAAAAGCAAATAGTGCGGTGTCAGCGCACTCCGGAACAAATTGAACTGGCGCAAAAGCGCGACCAACTTGCGCAACAATTGAGCAGAATTGGCAAAAACTTCGATGAAGATAAGAAGCGCTGCGACCAATTGGCGGAAAAAATCCGCAACACGCCGGATGTAACCACAAAACAACGTCGCATTTGCAAACCCATGCTTATTGCCGGATTGTTGCTTTTGGCCGCCGGCATCGGTTTGGCGTTTTGGCAGGTAGTTGTTGGCATCGTTGCCGCAGTGGTTGGCGTGGCGCTGGCCGCCATTTCGTTCGTTGTGCTAAAGCCGCTAGTAACTTTGCAAGCAGGCGAAAAGGATGCATATATTTCCGACTACTACAAAATCGCCGAGAACTACGTTTCCTGCGCCGGGCTGGATTTCGACCAAGTGCAAAAGTGCTTGTGGGAAAAATACAACCAGTACGTGGGCGATTGTCGTCAACTGGAAGCATACCAAAACGTTGTCGTCAACCAGCAAGACACCACGCAAATGGAAGAAGATTTGCACCGTGTTGTGCAAGAGTTGCAACGTGCACGCACCAATTTGTCAAATTTATCGCACGAAGCAGGATTGTTGCAGGGCGAAAGCCAAAGCCTAAAGTTGGATTCTATTGCAGCGCGCGAAAAATTGCAAGCAGTTGAAACGCGCTTGCAAGAGGCACAACGCCAAAGCGACGTAGCAACGGAAACGCTAAAACTGTTGCTACAAGCAAAGGAAAACCTGTCCGTCAGCTATTTGCCAAAGCTCAAAAACACTTGTCAGCAATTGCTAAATCAAATAACCGACGGCAACTACGAACTTTCGTTGGATAGAAACTTCAATTTGTATCTAAAAACAAACGGCATAACAAAAAGCTTGGATTTCTATTCGCGCGGCATAAGGGAAATAACGTTGTTGTGTTTCCGCGTTGCACTTTCTTCAATGCTTTTCAACGACAACATTCCGTTGCTTATCGTGGACGATGCTTTTGTCAATTTCGATGAAGAAAACTTTGCGCGCGCAATAAAACTACTAAAAACTCTTTCCAAAAACACGCAAATAATATATCTAACTTGCCACGACAGGTTGGGCAACTGATATTTGCGTGCTAAATGCAAAGAAAGGGGCTTGCAAAATATGCGCAAAAGGGGTATAATCTTTTGCGTGAATAAAAATGGTGTGGAATTTTTCCCCACATCAAACGAGGTGAAACATGATGGTAGAATTTAGCAAGGAAATAAGAAGGCAAACGTTAAGATGTTTGCACAGTCAGGGGAGCGGTCACGTTGGCGGTTGCTTGTCGATAGCCGATGTTTTGGCAGTGTTGTATTCCAAACACATGGATGTTGACCCCAAAAACCCCAAACGCCCCAATCGCGATTGTTTGGTGCTTAGCAAAGGCCACGCTGGCCCTGCTTGGTACGCAACGTTGGCGCTAAAAGGCTTTTTCCCGATGGAATGGCTGGATACTCTAAACAAGTTGGGAACACGCTTGCCCAGTCACGCAAATTTGAATCTCACTCCCGGTGTGGATATGACGGCAGGTAGCCTAGGACAAGGCTTTTCCTGCGCTTGTGGAATTGCTCTTGCAAAAAGATTGCAACACGATCAACACTTTGTCTACGTTATCACCGGCGAAGGCGAATTGCAAGAAGGCCAAATTTGGGAAGCTGCAATGTTTGCCGGAAGCAACAAACTAGACAACATGATTGTGTTTGTGGATGCAAACAAATTCCAAATTGACGGCGCAACAAGCGACGTTTGCAACGTGGAAGACATCTGCCAAAAGTTTGCTTCTTTCGGTTTTGTTACCGACAGAGTCGATGGCCACGACGTGGATGCTATCGATGCCGCAATTTGCAAAGCAAAAGCGCAAAAAGGCGCACCGCATTGCATTGTTTTGAACACGATTAAGGGCAAAGGCATAAGTTTCTACGAAAACATGGGCGCCGCAGTGCACAGCACCACGGTGACGGACGAGCAATATCAACTTGCTTTGGAAGAATTGAAATAGGGGGCTATTATGGAATTAAGAAAATCGTATGCGGCGGAACTTTCTCGCCTTATGAAAGAAAATGAAAAAATAGTTATTTTGGATGCCGACCTATCCGGTGCCGGCGGAACAAAACCCTTGTATTCCGAATTTCCCGAAAGATGTTTCAACTGCGGAATTGCCGAAGCAAACATGGCATGCATAGCAGCAGGACTTTCCTCTTGTGGCTACATCCCCGTCATTCACAGTTTTGCACCCTTCTCCACTCGTCGCATCTTCGACCAAATTGCCGTTTCCGTTAGCTATTCGGAACAAAACGTGAAAATAATCGGTTGGGATCCCGGCGTTACAACCACCTATAACGGTGGCACGCACATGGCTTTCGAAGACGTTGCCGCTCTTCGTGCTTTGCCCAACATTTGCGTTATCGACATTGTGGACTACGTGCAAATTGCCAAAGCATTGCCGCAAATCATCAACCACAACGGCCCTGTCTACGTAAGAATGGTGCGCAAATCCGCACAATCTTTCTACGACGATAGTTACGAATTCCATCTTGGCAAGGCCGATAAGCTTTGCGATGGCACCGACGTTACCATAGTTGCCGAAGGCGCTTTGCTCTACGATGCAAAAGAAGCGGTGGAAAAACTTGCCGCAGAAGGCATCAAAGCCGACTTTTTGGCCATCCACACGTTGAAACCGCTAGATGAAGAAGCAATTGTTGCTTCCGCAAAGAAAACAGGCGCAGTGCTCACAGTGGAAAACCATAGCATTCACGGAGGCTTGTATTCCGCCGTTTGCGAAACGCTTTCCGCCCAGTTGCCCACTCCGTGTGATGCAATTGCCGTTCGCGACAGAATAAGCCAAGTTGGCAGTTTGAACGACCTCAAACGCGATTATAACCTTTCTGTGGACGACATCGTTGCAAAAGCAAAACAACTTATTGCAAGAAAATAGTTTTTGCACGTAGCACCTGCTGTTGAAGGCTTTGCGTCAGCAAGTGCTTGTGTTAAAATCAACCAACAAAAAGCAAAAGAGTTCGGTCTTTCCGAACTCTTTTTTTGAAAAAACAATTTTTTACCCAAAAATTGCCTACGTATCCAAAATTTTGCGCCTTTTTGTTGCGAACGCCGGTGCGACAAAGAAAAGAGACTGCG
>CAZNZO010000012.1:0-31656 GCA_964577535.1 uncultured Oscillospiraceae bacterium | reverse complement strand
CTTAGCCGAGCGAAGCGAACGCCGGTGCGACAAAGAAAAGAGACTGCGAAAGCAGGACGAAAAAAATAAGCGCGCCCTTAGCCGAGCGAAGCGAACGCCGGTGCGACAAAGAAAAGAGACTGCGAAAGCAGTCTCTTTTCTTTGGCGCGCCATAAGGAGCTCGAATCCCTAACCTTTGGTTCCGTAGACCAACGCTCTATCCAATTGAGCTAATGGCGCATATCTAAATGCTCAAATATTATATCGCAGTGTTTTTCAAAAGTCAAACAAAAACGCCCACAAAAATATTTTTTCTGTTGCACTGGTGCGCAAACGCATGTTGTTTGCCATCAGTTGCCAAAGTTGGCGCAGGTGTGCTACAATAATGGCATGAATATCTACGATTTTGATGATACAATTTTCAAAGGAAACAGCCTGCGACGTTTCTACGTGTTTTGTGCTGTGCGTTTGCCCTATCTGTGGCTTCTTTTGCCGGAATTTCTTTTGGCGCTTATTTTGCGCTGTCTCAGGCTTATTGGCAAAGATGCCTTTTTGCACATGCTGGAAGTTTTCGTTGTGTTTGTTCCACATCGCCAAAAGTTTGTGCAAAAGTTTTGGGATAAAAACATTGGCCGTGTTAAGGAGTGGTATTTGCAACGCAAATGCGAAAGTGATCTGGTAATATCCGCTTCGCCTGCCTATATAATTGTGGAAGCGTGCGCGCGGCTGGGTATTCGTTGCATGGCTTCTGATAACGGCAAAAACGGTGTGGTTTTGGGCAAACATTGCTATGGTGCGGAAAAAGTAGTGCGCTTCCGCAACGTTTTTCCCAACGAAAAAGTCGCAACGTTCTATTCCGATTCCTGGTCGGATTTGCCAATGCTAAAATCCGCCGAAGAAGGCTACTTTGTTGAAGGCGACAAAGTGACACTAGTTTGCCGCAACGGCGAATTGCTGCAAGAAAAATTATAACGCCCAGTTTGGGCCTGGTTATAAAAAGGATATATTAACAGAACAATATACTAACAGGCAATATATTAAAAAGATATAAAAAACATATTTAAAAACAATCTGTCGTAAAAACAACATATTAGAAAAACTATGTGTTGGGGAAACAATGTATCAGCCAAATAAATGCATTAAGGGAAAACAATATATTAAAAACCCATGTATTAGAAAACCACATATTGTTATACCAATGTATTAGCAAAAAAAGTCAAAAGAACGATGTGTTAACAAAACAATATATTGTTGAAACAATGTATTAACAAAACAGTG
This sequence comes from uncultured Oscillospiraceae bacterium, assembly GCA_964577535.1. Lineage (GTDB taxonomy): Bacteria > Bacillota > Clostridia > Christensenellales > CAG-314 > Fimimonas. The sequence goes on along the minus strand of CAZNZO010000012.1, from coordinate 30,399 downwards.
TGCCGGCAAACAATTATATTGGTAAAACAATGTATCAGCGGAACGATATACTACAAAACAATGTGTCGGGAAAATGATATATTGTAAAAGAAAAACATTATAGAAGCAAAATATCAAAGAAACAAAATATCATAAAACTAAAAACGTGGAGCGTATCATTTTCGATACGCTCCACGTTTTTATGAAATGTATTCCAATATTATTGCAACGCTGTCTTGTCATTTTTCTACAAGTCTCTGTGCGAAAATTATTTCAATTTCAACTTTTGCATGTGCGAATATATTTCAAGGTCATTGCAATTTTGTTTCTCATTTTATCTACAAATATATTTCAAACCAGCCACTAAACTTGGCTGTACTTTTTATATGAGGATGTATATTTTAAGATTGCCACAGAACTTGGCATTTCTTATCCTGCAATGATATATGTTTTAAGATTCGCCAAACTTGGCTCTCCTTATCATGCAAGGATATGTTTTTAAGACTCGCAAAACTTGGCTCTCCCTCCGGAAGATAAGATTACCGCAAAACTTGGCTCTCCCTCTGGGAGAGCTGTCACCGTAGGTGACTGAGAGGGCATCACAGCCTTTTTCGAACAACAACGTCAATTTGTTCGCACACTTCTTTGAAATTTCTGTCAATTTCCAGGTTGGAAAACCGCAAAACTTCCAAGCCCAGCGAGTTCAAAAATTCCGAACGGTCGGCATCATAAGCCAATCCTTTCTCGTCAAAATGCTGCGATCCATCCAATTCAATCACCAGTTTGGCAGCCGCGCAATAAAAGTCCACAATAAATCTGCCCACAATCCGCTGTTTATATATCTTCACCGGATATTTGCGCAAAAACAGATACCAAAGTTTGCGCTCTTGTGGTGTCATTTCCCTGCGAAGCCTGCGGGCATTATTCAATTGACTGTTATCTTTTGGTATGTTCATTTGCCCTCTCAGTCGGCTTCGCCGCCAGCTCTCCCAGGGGGAGAGCCAAGTACTGTGCCCATCGCATCACACAGAGGTCCACCTAAGCTTTTTTCCAAATGAGACCTAAGTATCATGTTCATCATGTTGCAGAAAGCTTCGCGTAAGCACTCCCAGCAGAAGCGCCAAGCACAACGCCTATCGTGCCCCCAAACGGTGCACTCAAGTGCTCCCTCACACTCGTCCAATAAAATTGCATTGTGCAAGTGCACTTTTTTAGTTTTGCCAAAATTCCGCAGGTAACGCAATTTGCACTTTTTCGTGAGTCACAGGGTGAACAAAGGATATTTTTGCGCAGTGCAATTCAATCCGCCCATCCGGCTGTGCTCCATACAAAACGTCGCCGCAAACAGGGTGCCTTGTCGCAGCAAAGTGCGCGCGTATTTGATGTGTGCGCCCCGTCACGGGAATCGCCCAAACAAAGGCAGAATTTTCCGTTTGCTTTTCCACCCAAAATTTTGTGCAAGCGTACTTTCCGCCATCGTCCACAACGGTTTTGTTTTGTTCGTCAATGCGCATCAGCGGCAAAGCAATTTTCCCTTGCGCATTTGGCAAAACGCCTTCAACGCGCGCCTGATATTCCTTGCAAATTTCGTGGCGTTGTTGCATTGCGTTTAGCAAGTTCGCCGTTTCGGCATTTAGCGCACCCAGCACCAAACCGCTAGTGGTTTTATCCAGTCTTGTAACTATGTGCAGTTGAAATCCATTCCCGAAGTGTGTTGCCAAAGCATTGCCCAAAGTGCCGTTTTTGTGCGCTCTGTCGGGGTGAATTGGCATTCCGTATGGCTTTTCCGCCACGTACAAATATTCGTCCTCAAATAGCACGTTTGCCGGTTGTGGTGCAAACTGCGGCGTTTGCAAAAGGTCTGGGCAGGTCAAGCACACAACGTCGCCGTCCTGCAACACGTAATTAACTTGAACTTCACGCCCGTTCACGGTAATTTTTCCACCAAACTTATATCGCCTAACTTGCGTTGCCGAAAATCCTCGCTCTTGCAAGCATTGCCTAAGTGTTTTGCCCGTCTCGTTGGTGGCAACAAATTTGGTCGTCATTGTTGCATGGCCTCAACAGTCGTTTGTTCTTCCGTTTTTGGGGCGGTATTCGGCGTCGTTTTCAAAAAGTGTATCAAAAACGGCACGTTTATAAGCGCAGTAATCACGTCGGAAACAGGCTGCGCAAGTTGCAACCCGGTAATTTGCAATTGCCACGTCAAAAGGAAAATTGCCGGTATAAATATCAAGCCGGAACGCAACAGCGCCAAAAACGAAGCCACGCCCGATTTCCTAATGCTTTGGTACATCATGTTTATGGGCACAAACAGCGGCATAAACAACAGTCCTATCATGGCATATTGCATGGCAGGTGCAGCAATTTCACTTACGCCGGGTTTTTCTTGGAAGAACAACGCAATGGGTTCGGCAAAGATAATGCAGGGCACTGCAAGCACCACAACGCAGCAAAAGCATATCAAAAGGGAAACTTTAAGTGCCTGTTTCACGCGGGAATATTCTTTCACTTGATAGTTAAACGATGCCACAGGTTGCAAACCTTGGCTTATGCCCATACCGACGCACATAACAAAGTTCGAAACTCTGTTAACAATGCTCATTGCGGCAATAACAGCATCGGCGTTGCCGGCCAACTGGCCATAGTGCTTTGCAAGGTTGTTAAGCACTCCGCCGGAAATGGAATTTAGCAGTTGCCTTATAAGGGAAGGAAATCCGTTTTTGATTATGCCTAGGTATAACTTAAATTCTTTGCGCACGTGGCGTAAAGAAATTTTGCTTTGCGCCGATTTGAAGTATAAAACCAGCAAAAACACAAAACTTATCACTTGCGAAACGGCGGTGGAAATGCCTGCGCCCAAAACGCCCATGTTAAAAACTTTAACCAGCAGCCAGTCGCCAAAAATGTTCAACACGCCGCCGCTGCCTATGCCTATCATGGCATAAAGCGATTTTCCTTCGTAGCGCAAGTTATTGTTCAAAATAAGAGAACAAATCAAAAACGGTGCCGATGCCAACACGCAGGCGCCATATTCTTTTGCGTAGGGCAAAATTGTGTCCGTTGCGCCAAGCAATTTCATCAGCGGTTGCAAAATCAACAATCCAACAATGGTAAATAGCAGGCCTATCGCTCCGCCCAAAAAGAATGCCGACGAAACGTAGTCGGATGCTTTGTCGTTGTTTTTGTTTGCCAATTCCTTTGCCACAAATGTGCCGGAGCCGTGCCCAAGCATGTAGGCCACGGCTTGAATTATGCTTTGCAAGGTGAACAAAACGCCTATTGCGCCTTGTTGACTGTCGCCCAATTCGCCCACAAAGTAGGTGTCGGCCAGGTTGTAGATGCTGGTTATCAGCATTGCAATGGTGGTGGGGATGCCCAATCGCAAAATCAACTTTGCAACGGGTGTTTTTGTCATATATTCGTAGTGTTTTTCTGTGTTAGTCAATTTGATTCGCCTCAACAACTATCATACTACTTTTGTTTGCTTTTGTAAAACGCTTTGGTTTGCGTGTTGCAACAAAACCAACGAAGCAAGGATAACAAGGGGCGCAAAGCGTGGCTTTTTGCCGGCAGTCGGGACGGCATTTTCGCAGGCGCTCTGCTCCTAAAAATCAAAACAAACAGACAAACACGTTTGCGTACGGCGGTTTTGCAACAAAATCCACGCCAAAAACTATTTGCACAAAGCGTTGCGTGTGGTATAATATCATCAAAAGGGCCTTGCCCCACACAGAGGAAAATTTGAGAAGCAAACAAAGCGTTGCTGTGGAATCGTTGTTGCGCCGAACAAAATCGTTGCGAACACATTCCAATTTACAGCAAGAACTAACAAAAAAGCGCCGCCAAAATTTGCGCCGCTACAAGTTGCCCAAAACGGTAAAGTTGGTTATGCGCCCCCAAAAGCGCATCATTGCCAACACAACTTGTTTTTTGGTGGGCAAGGGCGAGCCGTGCGTAATGTATTTGCACGGCGGCTCCTACGTGGATCCACCAATGGTGTTCCATTGGCGGTTTTTGCAACAGCTCACGCGTGAAATTGATGTTTCCGTCGTTTTGCCGCTGTACGGAAGGGCGCCGCAACACCGTTGTTTTCGCACGGTGATGCACATGGAGCGGGTTTTTCAAAAGTTGTATAGCGAACACAGCGGCAACGTCGTTTTGATGGGCGATTCCGCCGGCGGAGGTTTGGCACTTGCATTGTGCGAATATCTTGCAAAGAAAAATCGTCCGCAACCCAAAAAACTTGTGCTGTTGTCGCCGTGGCTAGACGTGGATATGACGGGTGATTATTCTGCGCAAAAGCCGCTAGACGTGGTGCTAAACGAAGAGGAGTTGCGTTTTTGGGGCGAAATTTATCGTGACAAACTGCCCAAGGGCCACTATTTTGCCTCTCCCATGTTTGGTCTAACACCAAATTTGGCAGAAACGCACATTTTTGTGGGCGGTTCGGAGCTGTTCTTGCCCGATTGCCTAAAACTAAAAAGTTTGGCCGATCAAATTGGCGCAAACATAAGCGTTTATCAATGTGATGGCGTGCAACACGTCTATCCGTTGTATCCCATTCCCGAAGCCAAACAAGCAAGGCAAAAAATTGAAGAATTACTAACGAGGTAGCAATGAAAGCGGTTATTCAACGCGTACTTGGCGCAACTTTGTCCGTCGAAGGCAAGGTTGTTTCGCAAATAGGCGCAGGACTAGTGGTGTATTTTTGTGTAGAAAAGGGCGACGACCAAAGACTTTGCGAAACGTTCGCAAAAAAGCTTGCAAAACTTCGCATTTTTGCCGATGATAACGGAAAAATGAACCTATCCGTTGCCGATGTTGGCGGCGAAATTTTGCTTGTTTCGCAATTCACGTTGGCGGCCGACCTCACGCAAGGCAACCGCCCAAGTTTTTTCAATGCCGAACTGCCACAAATAGCCAACGAAACCTATTTGCATGCCGCAAAATTGTTGCAAAACATGGGGCTAACGGTAAAATTGGGCGTGTTTGGCGCCGATATGACCATCGATCAACGCAACGACGGCCCCGTAACCATAATTGCAGAATATCACTAAACGAAAGGTGAATATGAAAAGTTTAAGATTTTTGTATAAAAAAGGGCTGGGACCTTCCAGCTCGCATACAATGGGGCCGGCAAAGGCCGCCGAAAGATTTTTGCGTTGCCACGACGGTGCACAGCGCTACGTGGTGGTGCTATACGGTTCGTTGGCAATGACGGGCGAAGGCCACGGCACCGATAGAGCAGTGAAACGTGTTTTTGGCGAAAGGTCGGTGCAAATAGTTTTCGACAAAACTTCGCCGTGCATACATCCCAACACAATGGATTTTGTTGCTTTTCGTGGTGAAAAAGAAATTGCGCGCGAACAATATTTTAGCATTGGCGGCGGTGAAATTGTTTTGGCCGGCGAAAAGTTGACGGAGCAAAAGGAAGTTTATCCGCACAATAGTTTTGCTCAAATAAAAACGTTTTGTCAGCAAAACGGCCTAACGTTGTGGCAATATGCCGTCCATTTCGAAGGGGAAGACATTTTGTCTTTTGCCTTGGACGTTTGGCAAACCATGAAAAACGTCGTTGCCGAAGGCTTGCAAAAGGATGGCGTTTTGCCCGGTGGCTTGAACGTTGCACGTCGTGCAAAACAATTGTTTTGCGATCCTAACAAGCGCGCCACTGCCCAGTCGGAAAAAGATCGTCTTGTTGCCGCCTATGCCTTTGCCGTGGGCGAACAAAACGCTTCTGGTTGCGAAATTGTCACCGCACCAACTTGCGGAGCGTCGGGCGTTGTGCCTGCATCCTTTTTGTTTTTCCAACAGGAAAACGGCTGCACAGACGAGCAAATTGCAAAAGCGTTGCTTGTTGCCGGCATAGTGGGCAATCTTGTAAAGACCAATGCATCCATTTCCGGCGCTGAATGTGGTTGTCAGGCAGAAGTGGGCACGGCTTGCGCAATGGCCGCCGCCGGTTTGGCATTTCTAAGCGGAATGGATTTGGAAGAAACGGAATATAGCGCCGAAGTGGCACTAGAGCATCACTTGGGACTAACGTGCGATCCCGTTTGCGGTTTGGTGCAAATTCCCTGCATCGAACGCAACGCCGTTGGTGCAATGCGTGCGCTAAACGCCGTAAGTTTGGCAAGTTTTTTGACGGATACGCGCAAAATATCGCTAGATACCGTCATAAAGGCCATGTACGAAACAGGCTTGGATATTTCCGAAAACTATCGCGAAACGGCCAATGGCGGTTTGGCAAAATTGTATAAATCTTCCTGAGGCTCAAAATGAATCAATCTTCCTGTCTAGTTGCCGTTTTCGATTTGGACGGCACCTTGCTCGACACTCTCGACGACCTAACGGATAGCGTGAACTATGCAATGCAAACTTTGCACCTGCCCTTGCACACTAGGCAAAGTGTGCGCGATAAAATCGGCAGCGGCGTTTCCGTGCTTATAACCCGCGCGTTGGGCCATCAAAACGCAAGTTTGCACAATCGGGCGCTGCAACTGCAACGAACCTACTATTCATTGCACAGTCAGGATAAAACCCACCCGTACCCCGGCGTTGTTGAGCAGTTGCACCTTTTGCAAAACGAAGGCATAAAAGTGGTTGTGCACACCAACAAGGACGAATCCGTTGCCACAAAACTTTGTGCAAAAATTTTTGGCGATGCAGTGGATTGCGTTTGCGGCACGGTGGACGACAGTGCCGTCAAACCCAATGCCGATCGGCTAACAAAACTGTTGCAAAACCTGCATTGCACACAAGCGGTGTATTGCGGCGACAGCGATGTGGATGTGGCTACGGCCCAAAACGCAAACCTTCCGTGCATATCCGTCACGTGGGGGTTTCGCACCAAAGAATTTTTGCTCGAGAGCGGCGCAACGCACTTTGCCGAAACGCCTGCACAGGCAGCGCAAATGGTTTTGCAAACACTAAAAACAAAAAAATAAGGCTGTAGCGGGGTTTGCTACAGCCTTTTATCAAGGCTTACGAGGAGATTAAAATAAAAACACAAAAGAGGGTTTTGCCTTGATGCGCAAATTATATCGCCGCTTGCTTGAAAAAATCTTAAAAAATGCCACATTTTGCACTTTTTTGTGGATAATTGTTGCAAAATGTTGCCATTCAGTTAGATTTAAGAGATTTTTGCTATATTTAAGCCGCAAAAGCAACAGTTGCTTTTATGCTTGTGTTATGTTATATTTATCTGGTGAGGTTTCTCACGCAAGGAGAGTAGAATGAAAGTACTTATCGTAGACGACGAAGTTAAACTTGCCGACGTCCTGGGCGAAATAATGCGCCGAAACAAAATTGTTGCCGACGTGGTGTACGATGGCGAAGACGGCTATTTCTATGCCAAAAAGGGCGACTACGACGTGGTTGTTTTGGACGTTATGATGCCTGGTATGGATGGCTTTGAAGTTGTGCGCAAGCTGCGCGAAGTTAAGTGCAACGTTCCCGTTCTTATGCTAACTGCCAAGGACGAAGTTGCCAGTCGCGTAAAGGGGCTGGATTGTGGCGCCGACGACTACCTGACAAAACCCTTTGCCACCGAAGAACTGCTTGCTCGCGTGCGTGCGCTGGCTCGCCGTCAAACGGAAATTGTCTACGACACAATTTCCTACTGCGATGTTGTTTTGAATACCGCCAACTACACGCTGTCTTGCGGAGAAAAAAGCGTTTCGTTGGGCGCCAAGGAATACGAAATTATGCGTTTGCTAATTTCCAACCCCACTCAGGTTATCAGCAAAGATAGCATCATATCCAAGGTTTGGGGGCTAGATTCCGACATAACGGAAAACAACGTGGAAGCGTATATGTCCTTCTTGCGCAAAAAACTGTTTTTCGTGGGAAGCAAGCTTACCATTTCCACAAAACGGCTTTTGGGATACTTTTTGGAGATTCAACAGTGATAAACAGTCTGCGAAAAAGAATAGTTGCCATAAACGTGGTGGTGGCAGGCTTGGTGCTACTGGTGGCCATTGTGATGATTTTCATGGTGGGCTATTCCCGAATAAACACCGAGCGCGATAACCGCCTTAAATTTGCACTGGAATACGACCCTCGCACGGCGGAAATTCCCTTCGAAGAAAACACCATTTTCGAAGACGTCGCACTTGTGTGGTACAACATGGCCACCGGCAAGGTGGAACGCTGGTTTATCGGCGCAAACTTTGGCATTGACAAAGAATATTTGGAAGAACACATCGATTCCGTTGTCAAAAGCAAATCAGAAATGGGCTTTGCCAGCGGCTACGTTCGCTACGTAAAGGCAGCCGACGGCCCCATTGTGCGCATTTCCTTCAACAATTTTGTTTCGCGCAACAACAGTTTGGTGCCCTATTTCATATCGGCGTTGGCATCGTTGTTCATTGGTGTTTCCTGCTATTTGTTCATAAGTATTTTCCTTGCCAAAATAGCCATAAAGCCTGCCGAAGAAAGTTGGAAAAAGCAACGCCAGTTTGTTGCCGATGCCTCGCACGAACTAAAAACGCCCCTTTCGGTAATTATGGCCAACATCGACATTATGGCGGCGCACCCCGACGAAACGGTGCAAAACCAAATGCAGTGGCTCGAAAACAGCAAGGCCGAAGCGCAACGCATGGCCGGCCTGGTTGCCGACTTGCTGTTTTTGGCCAAAAACGACGATGGTGTGCAAGTGGAACTTAGCGACACCAATCTTTCCGAAGCCGTTGGCGCAATCGTGCTAAGCCACGATGCAATTTTCTACGAAAACGGCAAAGAATTTTCCTACGACGTTCAAAGCGATTTGCACGTGGAAGGCAACGACGGTCAGTTGAAGCAACTTGTAACCATTTTGCTAGATAACGCCAACAAATATTCCGAAGGCAGTGGCAACATTCATTTGCGCCTGTGGTGCACCGGGCGGCACGCAGTGCTTTCTGTAAGCAACAATTGCGTTGCTATTTCCGAAGACCAACTGCAACACTTGTTCGATCGTTTCTACACAACCGATCCGTCCCGCAACAAAAGCAACGGCGGCAACGGTTTGGGACTTTCCATTGCCAAAACCATTTGCGAAACGCACCGCGGCTCTATTGTTTGCGACTACGAAAACGGCCGCATAACTTTCACTGCAACTTTGCCTTTGCAAAAAGGCTCAAAGCGCAAGCAATCGGCAAACTAACAAAAAAATCACATACGTATGAAAAAAATCCGAAACGTTTTGTGCGTTCTCGGATTTTTTTTGTTGCCTATTGCGGAGAAAAACGTCGTTTTGTGTCGTGCCAATTGTTGCCGATGCTAGCAAAAGTTTTCAATAGCGTTGTTTGCTTTTGCCGAAACGTTGCCAAGCATTTTGTGAAAGACCAAGCAAGTTCAAATTTGTTTTCAACGTTTTTGGTAAAACACTTTCTTACAGGAGAAAATGCCAAACAAAACAGCCAAGCATGCCGCTTTTGTGGTTTGTGTTATAGGCAACATGGCGATGGCTGCCACAAGAGTTTTTGTCCCTTGTATTTTGCACGCACTTGATATTTCCCAACAACGTGCTTTTGCAAGGCAAAGTGCTTGTTTTTTGCGCCTTGATTTTGGCACAAAGCATTGACACTTTTTGTTTATATGCTATAATAAAATAATACCACGAAATTTGTCGAGCGTTTGCAACTTTTTGCTACGTATCAACCTTTTCGCGCTGTAAAAACAGTTTTATGAGGAAAATAGCTATGCAAAAAACGCGGTTAAAAATCGTACTGTCGTTGTTGCTGGTAATGGTGCTGACAGTTTGTTCGGCAGCTGTTATCGTTCCTTCCATTGTGCCTAGCACAGTGGCGCAAGCCGCAGGCAACGCGTGGGACTATACCGGCACTTACTACGACAACCTAAACGAAAACTTGGAAGGTTCGGCCTTCCGCTCTCAACTTGCCCAGTTGATAACTGAAACGCACAACACAGGTGCCAACAGTTACTCTAAACTTACGTCTCAGTTCAACATCACCGATGCCAATCCGGAAACAGGCAAAGGCATGTTGTTTTTCTACACAGGAACGCAAGTTAGCAGTTATGGTGACAGTTCAGCCAACCGCGAACACGTTTGGCCCAAGGATGGCGGCAGAGCCTTCCCGGAAAAAAGTGGCCCTGGTTGCGACTTGCAACACTTGCGTCCTACCGATACTAACCTGAACTCTACTCGCGGCAGCAAAAGTTTCGACGAACTTCCCACTTCCGCAAGCATTGTTAAGGAAAACGGATCCACGTCCTATGGCAAGACAGCCGATGAACTTTGCTACACAAGCGGCAATTTCTTCTATCCCGCAAAAGGCTACCGCGGCGCAACGGCAAGAATTTTGATGTACGTTCAAACCCGTTGGGGCGACGAATATCAATTGAAATTTGTCGACTCTGCTGGCAATTGCAAAACGATAGGCAAAATTTCCACACTGTTGAAGTGGCACTTGGAAGAACCGCCCACAGCATCGGAAATTTACCGCAACCAAAAAGCATACGAAATTCAAGGTAACCGCAACCCATTCATCGACCATCCCGAATATGCAACCAAAATCTATTGCAACGATGGCAACAGTTATAACGCTGCACTAAAAAGAGTTGTGGAACAAGTCGGCGACCCCTACAACAACACTCAACCGCTAGTAAGTCTTTCTTTCCAAGAAACAACGCTTAATCTTGCTGCCGGCGCAACGGCAACGTTGACAGTTGTTGCAAACCCCACAAACGCCAAGAAAAACCTTACTTGGACAACTTCTAACGCAAACGTTGCAACCGTTTCTAACGGAGTTGTCACCGCTGTTGCAAGTGGCACGGCAACCATCACCGCAACGGATAAAGATACGGGTCTTTCCGCAACGGCAACGGTAACGGTAAAACAAGCAACGGGCATTTCTATTGCAGGCACGCCCACTAAAACCGAATATTTGGCAGGCAACAGCTTTTCGCCGGCCGGCCTAACGGTAAGCATCACATATAGCGACGGCACAACAGCCGTTGTAGAAAACAGCCAGTGCCAATGGCTAGATGGCGTAACAAAATCCACCAAACTTGCCGAAGGCACGCAAACGGTTATTTGCAAATACGGCACTTTCGAAAAAACCATTTCCGGAATTACCGTTGCAGAAAACCCCAACCCCGATCCCGAACCGGATACGGTTGTTTCCATCGATTGCACTCAAAGTCCTTCCATTTCCATAACCAAAGAAGGCACCTACACCAACTATGAGGGAGCCAGTGCAACCGGTGGCATCCAAAAAACGTTGACGGGTAACGGAATTACCATTATCAACGATATCGGCACCAGCACAAGCGAAGTCACCGTTCAATATGATAACAGCGGTAGTGTTCGTTTCTATTCGGGAAGTACACTGACCATTCAATATCCTAGCATGAAGAAAATTGTCATCACAACCGATGGCAGCAAAAACTTCAAGAACGATATCGCCATCAGCGGCGCAACGGTAGCAGTAGACGGAACAACGCTAACCATCACATTTGCCGAAGCAACGGGCAGTGTAACGTTTGCGCTTACCAGTCAAGCGCGCGTAACCAACGTTTCCGTAACGGCAGGCTCTGGCAGTGGCACCGTCACTCCCGACCCCGTAGTTACTGTAACGCTCAACAAAACGGCGCTTTCGCTTACGGCCGGTGGCAACGAAACACTTGTTGCAACTGTTTCCACAGGCGCAGCCGTCACATGGACTAGCAGTAACGAAGCTGTTGCAAAAGTTGATGCAAACGGCAAAGTCACAGCAATTGCGGCAGGCACAGCAACAATAACGGCCAAAGTCGGTTCCGTTTCGGCAACTTGCCAAGTGACCGTTTCGGCAGGCGGCACAGTTACTCCCGATCCCGTTTTGACCGATAAGGAAACCTATCTTGCATCGGTTGCACAAAATCTTGCCGTTGGCACCGACTACAAACTTGCTTTGTGGCAAAACAGCCTTTCCAAAGTGTTCTATGCTATTGCAGAAATGGACGGCAACTACCTAAAAACCACAGAAAACGCAAGTGATGCCGCAATTCTTCGTTTGGAAAATGGCACATACGAAGGTTGCTACTATTTGAAGCTCGGCAACAAATATATTTCGTTTGATGCATCTTGGGGTGGCAAGTACGTTAAGGCAAACATCACTCTAACAGATACCCCCTCAACGGAATTTTATGTTGGCACACACAACGAACTCATCTCGCTTATCACAGCGGAAGACGGAAATGGCGTATTGCAAACAGAATCTGCTTACTTGGGAACTCACGGAACTTATTCCACGCTAAGCGCAACCGGTGTATACTATCTTCAAAATGAAGCTGATATCGACGTTAGCCAATACGTTGCTCGTTTGGTGGTTGTTGATAGCGGCAGTGGCACCGTCACTCCCGACCCCGTAGTCACCGTAACGCTCAACAAAACGGCGCTTTCGCTTACGGCCGGCGGCAACGAAACACTTGTTGCAACCGTTTCCACAGGTGCAGCCGTCACGTGGACTAGCAGTAACGAAGCTGTTGCAAAAGTTGATGCAAACGGCAAAATCACGGCAATTGCGGCTGGCACCGCAACAATAACGGCCAAAGTCGGTTCCGTTTCGGCAACTTGCCAAGTGACCGTTTCGGCTGGCACTGTAACACCCGATCCCACGCCGGACGAAGTGACCGAATTTGTCAATTTGGTTACGCAAGCGCAAAACGCTACCGGCAGAGAACAAAAGTTCAACGCCATAAAAGAAGCGCTTACCAAATATAACACACTTACGGATGCACAAAAGAGCAGTGCGGCAACGGCTTATCAAACGTTGCAAGGCGAAATCACTTCCTATAACCAAGCTGTTTCCAACGAAAACGCACAACACTTGCAAGCAGTGCAAAATGCGGTGACCTATGCTTCGGCAATATCGGTTGGCTTTGTTGCATTGTTGGCAATTCTAAAAAGAAAATCGTTCTAGTGGAGGGTGAGTGAAATGAAAAAGATAATTATATTGTTAACTGTTATGCTTGCGCTCACTTTGCTACTTGGCGCATGTTTCGAACAAGATACTTTTGCTCAACTAAACAGTTTGCTAAAAGAAGACTATTCCAAAGTGGAACTAACCGTTGCAACAACCGTTGGCAATGAAACGCTAACCAGCACGGTTGTTACAACCAAGGATGGCAAAAAAACAGTTGTGGACTACAATTTGAGTCAGTTTGCAACCTTCGAACAATCCATTCCTGAAAGCTACGTTGTGTCCACAGTTGGTAGCATTGTCGTTCAAGACGGCAAGGTTATTCAGCAAAACGGCCAAGCCGCCGATATCACCGTGGAACAAGTAACGGCCCAATTCCATTTCGATGCCAGCTACTTCATTGCAGCACAATGGAACGGCGACGTGTTCTCTGCCAATGTTGGCAACGTAAAAGGCTTTTTCGGTGATGCAAACTTCAATGGCACAGCCGCAAAAGTAACGGCAACCGTTTCCGACGGATTGAAGGACCTAAAGGTTACCTACGTTGCTGCCGATGGCACCAAGGTGCAACTAAGCTACGTTTTCACAAAATAACAAACCAAACAAAAAAACGCTTCATGGCATCAGCCGCGAAGCGTTTTTTGTTGCAAAAATCGTCTGTTTTCAAAGCGTTGGTTTGGCACCAAGTTGTTTTGCACAAAAAATCGTTTGTGGCAAAAAATAGCCACCGTGTATAAGTTTTTCGTGCAAATTCTATTTGCAATGCAGGCAAAGTTCAATCAGTTTGCCCGAAATTTTTGCCTGTTTCAAAACGCTTTTGGTTATTTTTTGCGTTGCCTTTATCATCACTTCGCCTTGAAAGTTCACAATGGTTTTGTCTACCTTTCGCCCCACCAAAAAGGAAAAATCGCCATAGCTTTTGCGTATGTTGCAAAATTGCGGGGTATGCTTTTTGTTTGCGGCAACTTGCTTTTTGGTGCAATCAGGCGGCCGTTTTGCAGTTTTTTGAGGCGGTTTTTGCTTTATAAGTATCACATCGCCCACGCACAAAATTTTGCTTTTGGCGTATTCTACGCCGCCTGCCGTTATGTTTTTAAGGACGCCGCCGCTAGTAAAAGTGGCGTTTTGCACTTGCCCCAGTTTGTTGCCGTCTGTGCCCAAAACTTCCTGTTGCAAAAATATTTTTCGCCCCGTTTCTTCAACGCCTACAATCATTTTTTTGCCTGCAATGCAAAATCGATGTGTGCTTTCGTTGCCGTTTTGGCAAACTGTTATTGCGCAAACGCGGCTGGCATTGTTCCACACAATTGCACAAACAGTTGCTTCACCATGGGGCATGGTAGCCATTTTTTGCATCAAAGTTAAAAAATCTATCAAGTTGCCGCCTCCATTTGTTCAAAAAAATGCATCAACACTATTCCCAAACACAACAAATTGGTGTATAATGTGTTTGTATGTGCCGTTTGCTCACGCTATTATACGTGCAAACGGCATCAATTAACCTAAAATTACAAAAGGAGTGTGTATTATGGGTTGGTTTAGATCTCAAATGTGGAAAGTTTTGGAATGGAAGGACGATTCTAAGGATACAATCGTCTACCGTTTCGATATGCAAGGCAAAGAAATTATGAGCGGTTCACAGCTTACCGTGCGCGAATCGCAAGTTGCCGTTTTTGTTCATCAAGGCAAAATAGCCGACGTTTTCGGCCCCGGCCAATATAAACTCACCACCAAAAACTTGCCTATTCTGTCGGGCATTGGTGCAATTTGGTACCAAGGCGAAAGCCGTTTCAAGGCTGAATTGTATTTTGTCAACACAAAACAATTCGTTGATTGCAAATGGGGCACCAACAACCCCGTAACCATGCGCGATAAGGAATTTGGCATTATTCGCATTCGTGCGTTCGGCAACTATTCTTTCCGTGTTGCCGATGCGGCAGTGTTCCTGCGTGAAATTTTTGGTTCCAACGGATTGTATGGCGTTGCGGATATCGAAGGTAACTTGCGCAATATTTTGGTTTCGCAAATGAGCGATACCGTTGCCGAAAGTGGCATTTCCGCGCTTGATATGGCAATGAATTACCAAGAGTTTGGCGATATGATTCGCAACAATGCGCAGGCAAAACTTGCCGAAATGGGCCTTGCTCTCACCGATTTTAACGTTGTCAACATCAACTTCCCCGAAACGGTGGAAAAAGCCATTGACGAACGTTCAAGTTTGGGCATTTTGTCGGACAAAATGGGCTCCTACACGCAAAAGAAAGCAGCAGATGCCTTAGGCGATGCGGCAAAAAATCCCGGCGGCGCAGGCGCATTTATGGGGCTTGGCGTAGGCATGCAAGCCGGCGGCTTCGTTGGCTCGGCCTTTAACGGCGCAAATCAGGCAAAGGACGTTGAACAAGGCAAAAAATTCTGCCCCGAATGTGGCGCAAAAGTCAATGCAAACTCTAAGTTCTGCCCCGAATGTGGCAACAAATTGGCCGTTGGCAACGTTTGCCCGCATTGTGGAAAAAGCATTTCTGCCGGCTCTAAATTCTGTCCCGAATGTGGAGGCAAACTCAACTAGATGTCAAATTTCAAACAGCAAAACGTGGCGCAACACAAGTGCCCTAATTGCGGCGCAACGCTTGTTTTCGATGCCGAAAGCGGCCAATTGCGCTGTGAGCATTGCGAAGGCTTGGTTAACTTCGAAAAAAGCGATGCCGTTGTCGAAAGAGATTTTGAAGAACTTGTAACCTTCAAAACTTGGAAGGATGGCGACGTTGCAACTTTTCGCTGCTCTAATTGCGGCGCGGTGGAAGTGGCGCCCAGAACGGCGCTGGCAACTTCTTGCCCCTATTGTTCAGCCCCCGTTGTCATCGACGACGATGCTTTGGCAGTTGTCAAGCCAGATACAATCATTCCATTCGAGTTTTCGCCCAATCAGGCGGCGGCTCAGCTAACCGCTTGGCGAAAAAAGAAAATTTTTGCACCCAACAAGTTTCGCAAACACCTAAAAGCCGATAGCGTCAAGGGTGTTTACGTGCCCGCATGGACGTTCGATGCCCAAACTTCATCGGCCTATAACGGCACGGTTGGGTACCGTCGCACACGCACGGTGCGCCGCGATGGCAAAACCTATACGGAAACTTACACCGAGTGGAAGCACGTTCATGGCGTAATTCCCGCATCTTTCGACGACGTGACGATTCGCGCCAACGAAAACGTTCCGCAACAGTATTTCAAACAGCTTCAACCTTTCCCGCAAAGCAAATATATGGTTTTTGACGACGAGTATTTGGCCGGATATTTGGCCGATCACTACACGCTGGAACCGCTAGAAGCGTTTGAACAAGCAAAAAAGATTATGGAACAAGACGTTCGCCGCATGATAGTGCATCAGCATCACGCCGATATGGAAGGCAATTTGGACGTGGATATGCAAGTTATCAGCAAATCGTTCAAATATGTGTTTTTGCCCGTCTATATTGCCGCAACACGCTACAACAAGAAGATATATAATCAATACGTAAGCGGCATCTACCAAAACGACAAAAAACAGGCACGCGTTTGCGGAAAGTCCCCCGTTTCGCCATGGAAAGTTTTGCTGGCCGTGGTGCTGGGCGTGGGCGTATTGGCGGCAATGGCCTATTTGGTGCTACGAAGCGGCGCACTCGACGAGTTTGCGCAGGCGTTCGGAACAATTTCACGAGGTTTTTTGCTTAGGTAGAGCAATATAAAGTTGTCAAATTGCGCAAAATATAGTAAAATTAAAGAAAAACAAGGAGAAACAGTCATGATCACTAAGGATATGAAAATTGTAGAAGTTCTTGAAGTAAAACCCGAAGCAGCACGCGTTTTCGGCAGCTACGGAATGGGTTGCATTCACTGCCTTTTGGCTCATCAAGAAACCGTCGAAGAAGCCGCCGCAGCTCACGGCGTAGACGTGGAAGAAATGCTCGCCCAACTCAACGCATAGTTACTTGGCAAGTTTTCACGAACAAAAACCTAAATGCACCCCAAAAGTTAAATGCTTTTGGTGGTGCATTTTTTATGGAAAAAGATAAACATTTATCAGTATTTGCCGCAAATTGCTATTGACTTGCATTTTTAGGGGTGCTAAAATATAACTAGTGAAGGAGGTCTGTTTTATGGATCAACAACAAACCTACAAAAGAGCGCTAGACGTGATGAAGGAAAATTTCGGTCACGTAACGGAAATGTGTTTGGCATCCGGTGCAAACGATGTTATTTCCGCCCGAGACGTAAACGCCTACTATAACGATGGCAAATTCTACGTTTTGGCAAAACTAGGCAACACGCTTATGAACGACGTGCAAATCAACCCCAACGTGGCGTTGTGTCACGGCTCGCATACAATGCGTGGTGTGGCTCGTTCGCTCGGACATCCACTAGACGTGTTGAACTATGCCATTCGCCGTGAAATGAAGCGTCAATTTTCCCTTAACTACGACGAATACGTCACGGAAGATAACCCTGATATGCGCATTGTGGAAATAACGCTCACACAGGCAGTAACGTTCACTCGTTTTCACCGCTACGAAATAGACTACGCAAACGGCACGGCCACGAGAGATCACGCTCAACCGCTGTTCATTTACAGATAGTTTTGCAAAACTCGCCGCAAGGCGTTTGACAAAGCAAAAAACACTATGGAAAAGCTATTTTTTAACGACGAAAAGTTCTATCTAAAAAACGGAAGGTTATACGACCAAAGTTTTATTGAGGTGCCAAAGCAAACGGCGCAACAAGTTTTTGCCGACTACTACGAAAAAATCGACTACACGCCGATGGATGAAACGCAGTTGTTGCAGTATGCAAAAAACACCAAAACGTCCGAATGTTATCACCGTTGTTTGGAAGCGCTTCAATTTGGTTTGCAAAAGTTTTGCGAATCGGAAGACTTTTGCATCACCGTGTTTCCCATGATAACAAGTTGCTATCGCGCGCTAGGGCAAGCGCAAAAGGCCATTGATTTTTGGATGGAAAACAAAACGCAGTATGCATATTGTTTCAGTGTGCCACTGCTAACTTCGCTGGCGGCGGCATATTGCGACGTTGGCAATTATCAAGGTGCAAAAGCCTGCGCCGATAGGGCCTACGCCTTGCAAGGCGGAAGCAAGTTTTATCAAACGGAATTGTCGCTTGTCTACGGACGTATCAAAAAGGAAACAAAATAGCGTTATAACGGCGCTAAAATAAACGTGACGGTCAAGAAAGTTCTTGGCCGTTTGCTTTTGTGCAGTGCGGCAGAGTGAAAATAACAACAATGTCTTGACTCAACAGGCAAAAACTTGTAAAATAAGTGCAGGTAGCAATATCGTCGAAAAAGCGCAGCCAAAAGGCAGCAACGGCTTTTTCGTTTGGAGGAAAAATGATTATCGTCGTCAAAAATCTTGGTGATGAAAAACAGTTAAATTTGCTGACGGATTGGATCCACGGCCACGGTGCGCAAACCAACGTGTTGCACGGAAAAGGTTCGTCCATTGTGGAAGTTTTCGGCAACGAATCGTGTTTGGACGTAGATTATCTTCGTTCGCTGGAATGTGTCGAAAACGTTATTGCTCAAAACGAGCCCTACAAAAAAGTGGCTCGCAAATTTCATGTGGAAGATACCATCGTCAACGTTGGCGGTTGCGCCTTTGGCGGCAACAATTTTCAACTTATTGCCGGCCCGTGTGCCGTCGAAAGCGAACAACAAATAATCGATGCGGCTTTTGCCGTTAAAAATGGTGGTGCAACGCTGCTGCGTGGTGGCGCGTTCAAACCCAGAACTTCGCCCTATTCCTTCCAAGGCCTGCACGAAGAAGGCTTAAAGCTGCTGTTGAAGGCAAAAAAGGAAACTGGCTTGCCGGTTGTTTCGGAAATAACGGCCGCAAAGCAGCTGGATAGTTTTGCCGACGTCGACTTGTTGCAAATTGGTGCACGCAACATGCAAAACTTCGAACTGCTAAAAGAAGTGGGCAAGTTTGGCAAACCGGTGTTGCTAAAACGCGGTTTCGCCAATACAATTGAAGAATGGTTGCTAAGCGCCGAATACTTGATGAACGAAGGCTTGCAACAAATAATTTTGTGTGAAAGAGGCATAAGAACTTTCGAACGCTACACTCGCAACACTTTGGACGTTTCTGCCATTGCGTTGCTAAAACAAATAACGCATTTGCCTGTGATTGCAGATCCAAGTCATGCTTCCGGCAATGCAAGTTTGGTAAAACCGTTGGCATTAGCGGCAGCAGGCGCCGGCGCAGACGGATTGATGATGGAAGTGCATTGCAATCCCAAGCAGGCTGTTTCCGATGGTGCGCAGTCGCTGTGTCCCAAACAGTTTGCCGAAGTGGCGCAAAGCGTTTCAAAAATTTTGCCTATTGTTGGCAAAAAAATAACAAGTTTTTCAGTGGAGGCAACGTGACAAATTGGACGGTAAAAACCAGCAAAAGCTATCCTGTTTTCGTGGGTGAAAACTGGGATTCTTTTTGCGTGCCGTACGAAAAGGTTTGTGTGGTTACCGACGACGTGGTCGCGCCGCTGTATTTGCACGAAGTTTCTAAAAAACTAAAAAATGTCTATCCTTTTGTTATCCCAAACGGCGAAAGCAGCAAAAACACCCAAAACTATTTGCAAATTTTATCCTATCTTGCGCAAAACAATTTTCATCGCAACGATGCAATTGTTGCGCTTGGCGGCGGAGTTGTGGGCGATCTTGCCGGATTCGTCGCATCCACCTATCAGCGCGGAATAAGTTTTTATCAAGTTCCCACAACGCTAATGGCCATGGTGGATTCTTGTTTAGGTGGCAAAACTGCTGTCAATCTTGCCGAAGGCAAAAACCTGGTGGGCACGTTTTATCAGCCTGACGGCGTGTTTGTTAACGTAAGCACGTTGCAAACTTTGCCACAACGCCAGCTAAACAATGGCTATGCCGAAATTGCCAAGTATGCATTTTTGTCGTCAAAAATTGCACACGTATGGCAAAATTGCGACCAGATGCAACTAATTGTTGAGTGTTTGAAGTACAAAACGGCAATTGTTGAACAAGACGAGCGGGAAAGTGGCCTTCGTGCGCTATTAAATTTGGGGCACACGGTTGGGCACGCCATCGAAGCGCTAAGCAACTATTCGTTGCTACACGGCGAGTGCGTTGCCAAAGGTTTGGGCGTTGCGCTGGACGTTTCGCAAAAGTTCTATTCCTTGCCTGCGGAAGCAGTCAGCCGCTGCAAAAGCATTTTGGGCAATCGTTTCGATTTGTCTTTGCCCTTCACAACTCGGCAAATTTTGCAAAAAATCGTTTGCGACAAAAAGTGTTTTGGGGATAACCTTAAATTTGTTATGATTCACGACGTCGGTGATTGTCGTGTCGAAAATATAACCTTTTCGGAATTGGAAAAATTGCTATGATTGCAGAAATAATTCCGCACAATCTAATGGGAGAAGTCTCGGCTATCGGGTCCAAGTCGTTTGCACACAGGGCTCTTATAGCTGCGGCTTTTTTTCAAAAAACGCCCACTGTTATAAGTGGCGTAACGCTTTCCGCCGACGTTTTGGCTACCATCAATTGCCTGCGTACGTTGGGCGTGTCGGTGCAAGGCGAACAAAACTTGTTGGTAACGCCGGCCAAGTGCTTTCCCCAACGTGCCGTTTTGGATTGTGGCAACAGCGGTTCTACCTATCGTTTTTTGTTGCCAGTTGTTGCCGCGTTGGGCATTACTGCCGAATTTGTGCTTTCCAAACGACTTTCCTTGCGTCCCATTGAAGCGCTGGTAAAAACGCTTGGCGCCTGTTGCAATGCGGATGGAACGCACGTGTGTGGCAAACTTGCTTGCGGCACCTACCACGTTGATGGCAGCGTTAGTTCGCAATTTGTCAGCGGAATGTTGTTTGCATTAAGTTTGCTTCCAGGCAGCAGTCGTTTGTTTGTCGATGGCCAAAAGGTATCGCAAGGCTACGTCGATGCAACAGCATGCGTGCTAAGGAAATTTGGCGCAAGTGTGCAAAAAACAAATTTCGGTTTTGAAGTTTGCGGTGGCATCCGAACGGAGCGAGAAAGCTACGCCGTGGAAGGGGATTGGTCCAACGCGGCCTATTTTCTTGCGGCCGGCGCCTTGAGTGGCGACGTCACTGTTTGTGGGCTAAACGTCAATTCCGTTCAGCCGGATAGGGCCATTGTGGACGTTTTGCGCAGTTGTGGTGCAACGGTCAGCACAACAAAAAACGGCGTTCGCGTGCAAAAGGGAAGTTTGCATGCATTCCAAGTGGATGCAAGCCAAATTCCCGATCTTGTGCCCACGCTTGCCGTTTTGGCAGCATTTTGCAACGGCACTTCCGTTTTCAGCGGCGTGGAACGACTTCGCCAAAAGGAATCGGATCGTGTGCAGAATGCCATAAACACGTTGCGCGAAGCAGGCATAGAGGCCGTTTGTTGCAACAATCAGCTTATCGTGCACGGTGCAGTTCCGCATGGTGGCAACTTTTTTGCCGATAACGACCATCGCGTTGCAATGAGTCAAACCTTGCTAGCGCTGTGCGCACAAGGCAATTCAATCATAAGCGGATGCGAATGTGTAGACAAATCGTATCCAAACTTTTTTAGTGATGTAAAAAAACTGGGAGGTGAAAACTGTGTTTGTTTGGAAAGGTTGTGAACTGCAAGTGGATATTTTTGGCAGTTCTCATTCGGACGAAATAGGCGTTGAAATAAGCGGTTTCCCTTCCGAAAGTTTTTGCACGCATCAGTTGCAACAGTTGCTGGATTTGCGCAGTGGTGGCAAACAATATTCCACTTCGCGTAAAGAAGCAGATGTGCCTGTGTTCAGTGGCACGGATGGCGGCGTGTTGCAACCGGTTGTTCGCGCCACAATAAAAAACCAAAATGCAACACCTAGCGACTATGCGCCGCTGTTTGGCAAACCTCGCCCCTCTCACGCAGATTATGCCGCCTATTGCAAATACGGTCGCTTGGATTTTTGCGGTGGCGGAGAGTTTTCTGGACGAATGACGGCGCCGTTGTGTGTGGCGGGTGGCATTGCAAAGCAATTGTTGCAAAAACGCGGCGTTTCGGTGTTTGCCTATGTTTCCAGTGTTGGCAAAACGCAAGGCTTTTCCTACAAGACGGCGCAAGTTTTGCCTTCGCAACGCGAAAACAATTTTCCTTCCGTATCCTGCGGAAGTCAAATGCTAAACGAAATTTTGCACGCAAAAGAGGCGGGCGATTCCGTCGGCGGCACAGTGGAATGTGTCGTTAGCGGTATGCCGTCCGGCTTGGGCGGAGCGCTGTTCGACGGTCTGGAAGGTAAAATTGCATCGCTAGTTTATGCCATTCCGGCAGTTAAAGGTGTAGAGTTTGGCCTGGGCTTTGGTTTTTCTCAAAGTTTTGGCAGCCAAGCAAACGACCAGTTGCAAATAGAAAACGGCAATGTTGCGTTTTTATCCAACAATTCCGGCGGCATAAACGGCGGAATTTCCAACGGAGCGCCCATAACGTTATCGGTGGCTTTCCGTCCAACGCCCTCCATTACCAAAAAGCAAAAAACTGTCGATTTGGTAACTTTTACCAACGCCGAATTGCAAATTTGCGGTCGGCACGACCCATGCGTGGTTCCTCGTGCCGTTCCTGTGGTGGAAGCTGCCGTTTCACTGGCAATTTTGGACGAAATATTATTTGCGGAGCGTAACAAATGACTATCGAACAAGCACGAATAGAAATAGACAAACTAGACGATCAAATTGTTGCGGCATTTTGTCAACGCCTGCAATTGTGTCAAGAAATAGGGCAGGAAAAGCAACGCTTGGGCTTGCCTGTTTGCGTTGCCCAAAGGGAACAAACCGTTATAAGCAGACTGACGGAAGGGCTAACGGAAGAGCAAAAATCTGCGGTGGAAAGTTTGTATGCCACAATTTTTGGCATTTCCAAACAAATGCAAATGGGTAAAAAGGCATGAAGGCGTGTTTGCTAGGCGAAAAACTGTCGTATAGTTTTTCCAAAGAACTACACGAAAGTTTGGGCACAAACTACAATTTGCAGGAAATTTCTCCGCAAAACTTGCAAGCCTTTGTGCAAAACAACACGTGCGATGGCTACAACGTCACCATTCCCTATAAGCAGGCAATAATGCCCCTTTTGGACGAATTAGATTCTTCCGCACTTATCACCGGATGCGTAAACACCGTGTTGCGCAAAGGCAAAAAAAACGTTGGCTACAACACCGATATCGACGGCGTGCGCTACGTTTTTGATACGCACGGCATTGTTTTGCAGGGCAAAAACGCCGTTGTTTTGGGAAGCGGAGCAACTTCGCACACCGTTTGCGCCTTTTTGAAAAGTCGTGGTGCAAACGTTACCGTCATCAGCCGTCAGGGCGAAAACAACTATCAAAACTATCGTGAGCTAACAAACACGCAAGTGCTGGTAAACACTACACCGGTTGGCACTTTCCCGGCCTGCGCCGATTCCTTGGTGGATATCAAGGCTTTTCCCAACTTGCAATTTGTTTTCGACGTGGTATACAACCCCCTAAAAACAAAACTAATTTTGCAGGCGGAAAATTTGGGCATCAAAAGTTGCGGCGGTTTGCCCATGCTGGTTGCGCAAGCATTGCGCGCCGAAGAACTTTGGCAAAACAAGCCAATACCAAGCGTGCAACAACTGTTAGCGCCGCTAACAAAACAGGTATCCAACGTTGTGTTGGTGGGCATGCCGTCCTGCGGCAAAACCACCGTCGGCAAGCTTGTTGCGCAAAAACTAAACAAAACATTTGTGGATTTGGATTGCGAAATTCAGCATTGCGGAAAATCCCCCGCTCAAATAATTGAAGAGTACGGCGAAGAACGTTTCCGCGCGGTGGAACAAAAGGTTGCGGCCAACTTTGCTAAGCAACATGGTCTTGTTATTGCAACAGGCGGCGGCACGGTGCTAAACAATCAAAACGTGGAAGCATTGCGCCAAAACGGTTTTGTGGTTTGGTTGCAACGAGATTTGCAACTGCTATCCACGCAAAATCGCCCCATAAGCAAGGCGGTGGGCGTGCAACAACTTTTCGAACAGCGCAAGCATTTGTATGCATCGGCAAGCCACTTTGTTTGCCAAAATGACGACGTTCAAACTGCGGCAAGCAACGTTGCTAGTGCCTACGAAAATTGGCTAAAAGGCGTTTTTGGGGCATAAAAGAGTCGTTTTTGTGCGTCAAATGCCACATAATGTGAACAAATTGTTGTATTTTGTACACACAAATGATATAATTTGCACATAGCGTCCGTGGCAAAAAAATGCTAAAAAGCAAAAAAAGGACGTTTCAAGAGGTAAATATGAGAGTTATTGTTGTCGGTTGCGGAAAAATCGGCAGAGCAATTTTGGAAAGTTTAGATGACGAACTGCACGACGTAGTGGCCATCGATAACGATCCCGAAGTTATTGCACGCGTCACGGATACGTTCGACGTAATGGCCGTGTGCGGCAATGCAACTTCACGCGAAATGCTAAGTGCCGCCGAAGTTTCCAAGTGCGATTTGTTCATCGCCGTCACGCAATCGGACGAAGTAAACATGCTATCTTGTTTTTTGGCAAAGAAAATGGGCGCAACACACACCGTGGCGCGCATCCGCGAATCGGCCTATAACGAAGAGGGGTTGGAATTCATTTGCGATCAACTGGAACTTTCCATGGCGCTAAACCCCGAAAGGCTCACGGCCGAATCACTTTTCGATTTGCTAAAACTGCCTTCCGCCGTCAGCGTGGATAACTTTGCCGGCAAAAAAACGCAAATTTTGGAACTCATCGTCAAAGAAAACACAAAACTGTGCGGCGTGGTGCTATCCGATTTGCGCAAAAACTGCCCCGTGCAATTTTTGGCCTGTGCCGTCAAGCGCAACGGAGTTGCCGTCATCCCCAACGGTGCATTTTGCTTGCAGGAAGGCGACCGCGTTGCCTTCATGGTTAAGCGCAGCGACAGCCACAAGTTCCTTAAAGCCATTGGCGTGGTGCGCAAACAAGGGCGCGACGTCATGATTTTGGGTGGCAGTTCCACCGCCTACTATTTGGCAAAAATGCTTGCCGCCAACAACTATTCGGTGAAAGTGGTGGAAAAAGACGAAGCCAGATGCGAAGAATTTGCCGAAAAAGTTCCGGAAGACGTAAGTGTTGTGTTTGGTGACGGAACCAGCCAGGAATTGCTTTTGGAAGAGGGCATTCGTTCCACCGATGCTTTGGTTGCTCTAACCGGCAAGGACGAAGAAAACATTTTGGTTTCCTTCTATGCCCTCAGTCAAAAAGTAAACAAAGTCATTTGCAAAGTAAGCCACGGCAATTTTGCTGCTTTGGCCGAACATTTGGGCCTCGATTGTGTGGTTTCGCCGCAAAAAAGTGTGGCTGACGTGCTAACACGCTATGCCCGTGCGCTAAACGCATCCGGCAAAAGCAAAATGGAAACGCTCTACAGCCTTATGGAAGGGGATGTTGAAGCTTCCGAATTTGTTGTGTTGCCCGATTGCGGCGTGATAGGCACACCTTTGAAAGACCTAAAACTAAAAAGCAATTTGCTTATTGCCGGCATCATTCGCGGCAAGGAATCCATCGTTCCCACCGGCGACGACGTTATTGCCGTTGGCGACAAGGTGATAGTTGTTGCAACGCAACTGCACCTGCATGATCTTTCCGACGTTTTGAGGTAGCAATATGAACTATCGGGTTGTATTTCGCAATCTAGGCTACGTGTCGTTGACGCTTGCTGGATTGTTGCTGTTGCCAATGATAGTGTGTTTCTGCTATCAAGAAGATTGCTGGTGGGCATTTTTGGCGGTAAGCGGAGTGTCGCTGGCGCTGGGATTGCCGTTGGTTTTTTGGCTAAAACCCAAAGATCAAGTCTTTTTCTCTCGCGAAGGGCTAATAATCGTATCCCTTGCGTGGGTGTATATTTCTCTTTTGGGCGCCTTGCCCTTTGTCATAAGTGGCGCCATTCCATCCTACGTTGATGCTTTGTTCGAAACGGTAAGTGGCCTAACAACAACCGGCGCAACGGTGCTAAGCGGCACGCAAATAGAAAGCATGTCCAAAGGCATGTTGTTTTGGCGCAGCTTCACGCAGTGGATAGGCGGCATGGGCGTTATTGTGTTCATAATGGCTGTGGTAAACGGCTCGGCAGAGCGTGGAATGCACGTTTTGCGTGCAGAAATGCCCGGCCCCACGGTGGATAAGGTTGTTCCGCGTGCACGCACAATGGCTCGGGTTTTGTATCTTATCTACGTTGTGTTCACTTTGGCGCAGGTAATTTTGTTGGTGTGTGGCGGAATGCCATTGTTCGATAGCGTGGTGCACACGTTTGGTTGCGTCGGCACTGGCGGTTTAGGCATCAAAGCCGATAGCATTGCAAGCTACAACGCATTTTGTCAATGGGTTATCACCATTTTCATGATATTGTGCGGCGTAAACTTCAATTTGTACTATCTAATAGTGGTGCGCAAGTTCCGCACAGCCTTTTCTTCCAGAGAATTGTGGCTGTATTGCGGTTTGATTTTCGTTTGCTCCGCCGTTTCGGTGGTAAACGTGCTTGGACGTTTGCCCTATACGCAAAACGTTGGCGAATCCATTCGCTTGGCCGTTTTTCAAGTGGCTTCGGCCATTTCTTCCACCGGCTACACAACCATTCCTGCAACTTCTTCCATAAACGACTTGCCCAACCTAACAAAGTGCTTGTTGTTTATGCTAATGATAATCGGCGGCTGCGCAGGTTCCACTGCCGGCGGCCTAAAAGTATCTCGTTTGGCCATTTTGTGCTGTTCCGTTCGCAAAACGTTGCGCAAAGTTTTGCATCCTCGCAACGCAAACGCCGTTCGCTACGATGGCAAACCGCTAAGCGAAGAAGTTATGCACAGCGTAACAAGCTATTTTGCGTTGTATATGATGGTGCTGTTTGTAACCTTCGTGTTGTTGTCGTTGGATGGTAGCGCAGGCCTAACGTTCGAATCCAACCTTTCGGCGGCAGTATCTTGTTTCAACAACAACGGCCTACTTTTCGGTGCACCGGCCGCGGGGTTTGGTGCCTATTCGGCATTTTCGCGCGTGGTGATGGTTCTGGCAATGTTGCTTGGCCGTTTGGAAATCTATCCGCTGTTGTTGTGCATTTCCCCGTCCACGTGGATAAAAAAATAGAGGTTTTTCAAACCATCCGCACTAGTGTAAAAAAAAATCAAAGAGTTTGGCTTTTGTCAAACTCTTTTCCTTTGTCGCAAAAAACTTGCCACGTTGCGCATTTTTTTTGGGTTTTTGGGTTGGTTTTTTTTGCAATTTGTGCCAACAAAACAGGCGCTTATTGTTGAAATATTGCCAAAATTTGTCAAAAATTATGGTTGGCGTTTTAGGTTGCTTTTTCAAATGATATTTGTTATAATATTTTTTCACGGATGCAAAGTGTCAAAAAACAACAAAGGGCAAAGGATATGGAACAATTAAAATTCAAACGGTACGAATTCAAGTATTTGCTCAACGAAGAGCAGTATCGTCAACTTTTGCAATTGCTCCAACAGCACACCGTAAAGGACGAATACGGCAAGTCCACAATTTGCAATTTGTATTACGACACGCCCTCGCACCTGCTAATTCGTCGTTCGCTCGAAAAACCCATCTACAAAGAAAAACTTCGTTTGCGCTGCTACGGCACGCCCACCGAAGATAGCGAAGTTTTTGTGGAACTAAAAAAGAAATATCAATCGGTGGTTTTCAAACGGCGCATAAGGCTAACGCTTGGCCAGGCAAAAAAGTTTTTGCAAGAAAAGCAGTGGCCCAACCCTTCGCAGGTTATGAAGGAAATTTTGTATGCATTTCAGTTCTACAAAGATTTGCAACCGACCATGTGCATTTTCTACGATCGCGAAGCATTCTATGGCAAAAACGATAGGGATCTGCGCATAACCTTCGATAGCAACATTCTGTTCAGAACGCACGATTTGCAGCTCGAAAAAGGTATCTACGGACAACCCATTTTGCAGGAAGGCTGCCGACTGTTAGAAATAAAAACAGCAAAAGCCATGCCGTTGTGGTTGTCGAACTACCTAACCGAAGCAAAAATATACAAAACGCCGTTTTCCAAGTATGGCATTGCCTACGCAAAAACAGCGCAAAGGAGCAAATGATGGATATCTTCAAAAGTCTTTTTCAAACGGCCGGCCAAGCCAGCATAGAAGTTTGGCAATTTGTCGTGTGCATAGGCGTGGCGCTTGTTTTGGGCGTTGCGTTGGCATTTTCCTATGTCTACAAAACCAAGTGCAGCAAAAGTTTGTTTGTCACACTTTCCGTTTTGCCGGCAGTGGTGGCGGTTGTCATCATGATGGTCAACGGCAACTTGGGCGCAGGCGTTGCAGTTGCAGGCGCATTCAGTTTGGTTCGTTTCCGTTCCGCACCTGGCACCGCAAAGGAAATTTCCGCAATTTTCATTGCCATGGGCACAGGCCTTATAATGGGCATGGGCTACGTTGCCTATGCAGTGTTGTTCACCATCATTTTGGGCGCCGCTTTGTTTGCAATAAGCGCGTTTTCTCGCTCCAAAAAAGCATATAGCACCGAAAAAACCATTGTCATCACCGTGCCGGAAGACCTAAACTACGACGAGGCTTTCGACGAAGTGCTAAAACAATTCACAAACGGCTACGAACTTATTCGCGTAAAAACCACCAACTTGGGCAGTTTGTTCAAACTTACCTACAACGTGTCGCTAAAAAATGCGCATTCGGAAAAACAACTTATCGACGAAATTCGCATTCGCAACGGCAATTTGGAAGTTTCCGTAATGAAGCAGGAAGGTCGCGCCGACGAACTGTAAGCCCAAAAACACAACAACAAAAAAATCTAAACGCAACGCATCGAACGGTCGTTGCGTTTTTTTATTGCCGCTAGCGCACGTGAACACAAAACAACGCAACGTGGGTTTACATTTTGTTGCAATTTGTACTAAATTGACGTTTTTTGTTGGTAAATTTTTAGGCAATTTGGGCGTTTGCATTGACAACTTTTCCTTCTTAGTAGTAAACTATATGTTATCAAAAACAAGAGGTGAGCTCTACATGAAAAAACATTTGCTGGTTTTGTTGGCCGTCGTCATGGTGCTTGCGTGCGTATTGGCAGCATGCATACCCTCAACAACGTATTCGGTAACTTTCGATGCGCAAAACGGAACGACCCCAACAACTGTACAATTCGATATCAATTTCAAATTGCCCAAAACGCCCTTCAATGGTAGCAAAACTTTTGGCGGCTGGTATACCGATGCTGCTTGCACCGAAGGCAACGAATGGACTGTTCCCACCGTATTGCTCGGCGACGTAACAGTCTATGCAAAATGGGTCGATGCAACAACGCCCGACCCCGTAACAATCACACTAAACAAAACGGCACTCACTTTGTCGGTTGGCGACAGCGAAACGCTTGTTGCAACCGTTTCCGACAGTTCCGCCGTCACTTGGGCTAGCAACAACGAAGCAGTTGCAACTGTCGATGCAAACGGCAAAATCACTGCTGTTTCCGCAGGCCCTGCAACAATCACGGCAACGGCAGGCTCCGTTTCCGCAACTTGCCAAGTAACCGTCGAGGACGGACAAATTGTTCCGCCTTCTCTTCTCACGGTAACTTTCGATGCTCAAAACGGCACCGATCCCACCGTTGTGGAATTCACGTCCGAATTTGCATTGCCGCAAAACCCCACTAACGGAAACAAAGTGTTTGGCGGTTGGTATACCGATGCCGCTTGCACAGTCGGCAACGAATGGACTGTTCCCAGTCAACTCACAAACAACATAACCGTCTATGCAAAATGGACGGATCCATCAGTCGCCCCTGGTGGAGACCTTGCCGACGTTTTCGGCAAGTACGAAGACATCGATTCCTGGAACTTCCGCACAACGTTCGTGTTGGTGGATGGCGAAGGTAGCTATTACTACGACGACGTGCTGAAGTTTGTTGGCGAAAACTTTGCTTGGGAATATACCGTCGAAACAGGCACCTACACAGATTACGTTTGGTACGACACT
Source organism: uncultured Oscillospiraceae bacterium (assembly GCA_964577535.1). Classification (GTDB taxonomy): domain Bacteria; phylum Bacillota; class Clostridia; order Christensenellales; family CAG-314; genus Fimimonas. Next base: position 505 of record CAZNZO010000012.1, on the reverse strand, counting down.
GCAAAGGAACAATACGTCTACTATTTCCAAGAAGATGACGGCACCTACACCGCCTATTACGAAGTGGATAACGAAGACGATTTCTACGAACTGTATCCGTACGCACCTTTCGTAGATTTGTCCACACTAGGTGACTACACCTTCACCGAAGCCAACGGCTACTACGTGGCATCCAACCCTGCCCAAGCAGGCATTGCAATTTTGGGCGACTGGGGCGAAGATTGCACCTTCACGGAAGTTAAACTCTACGTTGCAAACGGCTACATCAGCAAAATTGTTGCAACACAACAAGATACTTCCGAAGACTATGCCGGCACCTACACATTCACTTTGGAATTCAGCCAATACGGCCAAATTTCTCTCACACAACCTGGCACCAGTGGCGGAAGCGGAAGCGGAACGATTGATCCCACTCCCGGCACAGATACAGTCGTTTCCATCGACTGCACTCAAAGTCCTTCCATTTCTGTAACCCAAGAAGGCACCTACACCAACTATGAGGGCG
>CAZNZO010000011.1:39936-51335 GCA_964577535.1 uncultured Oscillospiraceae bacterium | reverse complement strand
TTCAAAAATTCCCCAAAAAGTTGTGCGTTTTTTCGTTCGTCTATTATCGTATTAGACGGCTTTTTTTCTACCCAAAAACAGAAATTTGCAACAAAATCTTTTGCCTGCAAAGCCGTTTTGGAAGAAAAACAGCGGAAAAAATCGAAAACGCACGCATCTAGCCGTAGTTTGTTTTTTGAAACGTAAAAAAGTTGTTCGCCTAATACGATATTAGGTGAACATTTTTCCAAAAACGGCAAACCGTACATTTATTTTATGAACACGCAATCACTTTTTGAATTTATGCATAAACATGCTTTTGCCCGCCCAAAAGCATAGTTTTTTCTGTTTTTTTTAAACGTTTTTTGCAGCAAAAAGGCCGTGCATCGCGTTGGATGCACAGCCCCAAATTCTAGTATTTTTCCATTAAGCCGCAGTTGCTTGTTCAACTTGCGTTTGTTGCTGCTTTGCGTGGTTGCGTATGTAGCGCGTCCAAGCAATGTAGCCATAGGTGGTGTTGGTAAGGTAGCCAAGTTTCAAAATAAGCAAAATCCATTGTCCGGCCATAATGTTGATTACCGTTTCGATAATTGCGCAAATATACCAGGCAATCCATTGTTCGCGGTACCTAAGCAAAATAAGCAATCCGTTAACAATGCCCACTGCCGATGCGCACGCATCCAGGTAGCACGCAACGTTTTTATATGCCACGTTGTTACCAAAAATGCCGCCTTCCACTTCTATGAGGGTTAGCAAATAGCCAACGCCAACCGTCCAAACGGCAATGCCCAAAACAATCAAAACGTCCTGCCACCAGGTAAGTTTTTTAACAACGGTAAGTTCTTCCTTTTGCTTGTCGGGATGGCGGTGCCACAGCACAAAGCTTATAATGTCGCAAGGGATCCAGAATAGCAGCGTTGTTACCATTGTTGCAAAACGATACATGCACACAACGCACACCAAAATTTCCACAATTTCCACACCCAGCGAAACAATAAAGTTCCATTTGCTTTGCTTGGAAATTAGCAATTCGCAGGTGATGTTCAGAACAACGTCCAAAAGGTACAAAAAGGTGATTATTGCCGCGCTAACCAAAAACCTGTTGTTGGTTATTGTGTAGCCTTGGTATTCGCCGGCTTCAAGCACAACAACTTGGCTAAGCAACGTGGCCGAGCCGCTAGCAATGGAAACGTGCAATTCGTCCCCTTCTTCGCCGCTATCGGCATAACATTCTAGTTTCAGGCGGCTGTTTTTGTTGACGCAAACGGGCAATTTTAGCGTTAGCGTGGATGGGTCGCCGGGATCCACCGTGTGCTCGGAATAGGCATGCTCGCTAAAGTGTCCGGTGTAGTCGATAAGGGCATATTCCTTCCACACAGGTTCGCCGTCGGCGTTGGTTTGGTTGCTTACGTAGACGGTGTCGATAACAAAAGTGCCCACCGTACCTTCAAAATTAAGTTCATCAAACTCGCCGTCCACCTGGCAAAAGGCGCTTTGACTAAATTCCAATGCTTGCGTGGGAGTATCTTCTTCGGGGAAAATAAATGCAAAAACAATTGCCAACACCAAAATGGAAACGTACCAAATTTTTTCGTAGGTGGTGAAGTAGTTCCACAATGCTTTTGCGCGTTGCACAAACTTGTTTTGTTTTTTGTTTTGCTGCGATTCTTCGCAGTGCTTCGGTGCATCCATTTTTTTGCCTCTTTGGTTTTTTAGGATGTTTGTAGCATAGCACAAATATTTTTTGGGTGTCAAATATTTCAAAAAGATTGGCATTCATTTTTTTTGCAATTTCAGCAATTTTGTAACACGGCAGGGGTGGCGGCTAGAACAGCCGCACATTTTTTACTACTCTCACTTTTATGCTTCATAAAACATATACATTGTTTTTCATATTTTATTTTGTGGAGTATTAAACTTTTCAATTTTGGTGTTTACTTTTACCAACAAAGCAGGTATAATGTAATTTAGAGCAAAAAAAGTTTCTTACCAAGGAGAACTATCCAATGACAGATAACGGCGGATACATTTACGTATTGACAAATCCTTCCTTTCCTGAATATGTAAAAATAGGATATGCCGACAATGTGGACGAACGAGTAGCACAACTTAACCGCAGTGAATGCACCCCTTTTGCGTTCAAAAAATACGCAGTATTGCACGTTGCTAGCAGACTCGCCGACAAAAAAGTTCACAAACTTATAGATGCACTAAAACCAGAATTGCGTGCAAAAGAAAGTGTAAACGGCAAAATGAGAATACGCGAATTTTTTGCAATGACACCGCAAGAAGCTGTTGAAATTTTGGATATGATTGGTGGTATTTATCAGGAAACCCCCGAAGTGTTTCAACAAACCACCGCAGAGAAAAAAGAACAACAACTCGCCGAAAAAACAGCAGTAGCTTCCGAACGAAAATCTCCTTTTTCTTTCTATAAGTGTGGCATCAAACAGGGCGAAACAATTCAATTCACACACGATCCTAGCATAATTTGCGAAGTCGCAAACGACAGAGAAATTATATTTGACGGCAAAACTGTGTCATTAAGTAGTTTGGCCAAAAAGTTACTAAATAGCAAGTATAACGTGCAAGGAACTCTATATTTTTCCTATAAAGGAGAAATTTTGTCGGCTTTGCGCAAACGTTTGGAAAACGAAGGTAACTATGCTGAACACGACCAAGCCGAAGTTACCCAAAACACAAATAACGCTTGCTCGGAAGACGTTGTTTTGTTTTTCACAGAAGCGCCCTATCCCGCAACTTGCACATGGAACAAAACCGGATTTTTGCTAAAAGCAGGAAGCCAAATTGCATCAAAACTAACAAACAGTTGCCCCGACGCCATAAAAAAATTGCGCGAAGAAAACGCATCGAAAGTTGACGAAAATTTCCTTTTGACGTCGGATATTCTGTTTGCAAGCAGTTCGGCTGCGGCAAAATTTGTTGCTGGTGGCAGTCGCAATGGCAAAACTTGTTGGAAAACTGCCAGCGGCGTGTTGCTTAAAGATTTTCAATAGTTTTGTTTTCACAACAAAAAAGCAACTTGCTCTTTTGCAAATCGCGTGCAAAAAAATGCTTTTCATGCTTGCGGTGCACATTTTATTTCATCTAAAACTGCGCCGAACAGCTCTACGACAACAGCTGCAAACACGTCACGTTTGTCGTCGTAGTTGCCGTTGTTGCCTTTTGCAAGCGGCTCGGTTCGTAACAAGGCAAAACGCAGGGAGCAATATTCCATTTGCTTTTTTCAAACATCGCTGCGCCGAACGTTTTTTGCGCCAACGAATTTTCTGCGGTGGCGAAGGCAAAGCGCAGGCAACCGAGCAATCACACTATTTTACTTGTTTTTATAAATTTTTCACTCACAAAAGAAAAATTCCGCAAATTTTTTTGCGGAATTTTTGCTATTTTACTGTTATTTTATAATTTTTAGGAAATTTGTCTTACCGGCAAAATGAAGTAGAGCACTTCGTCGCTGTTGTTGATGGTGATAACGCAGCTGCTGTGTTGCGCAAATTCCATTTTGATGCTTTCGGCGTTTATAACTTTCAAGCAATCGTTAATGTACTTGGCGTTGTAGGCGCAGCGCACGTCCTTGCCGGAAAGGGAAATTGTCACGTTTTCTCTGGCCGTGCCGTATTGGTTGGTGGATGTGATGTTCATGTTGTATTCTTCAATATCCAACACAACAAGGTTGTTTTTGTCTCCGCGCGACATGATGGATGCCGTGTTAAGAGATTTTTCAAACGCATCTTTGTTCACCAGCAAAGTGGAAACAAATTCCTTAGGAATAATGTTGTCGTAGCGAATGTATTGTCCAGAAACAAGCAAACGTGTAAGCAATTTTGTGTTTTCCAAAGCCACCAACAAATAGTTCTTTTCAATGTAAACTTTCAAAACGTTTTCGGAATCGCCCAAAAGTTTGGAAAGTTCTGCAAGGCTTCTTGCCGGCACCGTTGCGTTTATGAAATCGGTTTTTTCTTCCAACGCTTTTTTGCTCATTGCAAAACGGTATCCGTCCGTTGCTACTGCCGTAACGGCATAGTCTTTGGCTTCAAAATAAACACCTTTAAGCATCGGGCGGCTGTCGTCCGTTGCTACGGAAAAGATTACGTTGTTTATAATTTCTTTAAGGTTAATTTCCTGAATAGCGAAATATTTTGCATCGTCAATTTGTTCGTTTTCGGGATAGTCGTCCACGTCCAAAGTGGTTATGGTACATTCGCTGCCAGAAGTGGAAATAACCAATCTGCCGTCGTCGGAAGTTTCCAATGAAATTTCATTGTCGCTATCGGCAACGTTACGAATGTAATCGCCAAAAACTTTGCCGGGAACAAGTGTTGCGCCGCCAACAACAACGTTGGCATCAATCGTCTTTTCAATGGCCAAATCTTTGTCGGTAGCAAACAAGGTAAGCTTGTCGTTTTCCGCAGTTATTTTTATGCATTCCAAAACAGGGGCAACATCCCTAACGGGCAATGCTTTGCAAACTTTCGAAATGGCATCGTTAAGATCCAAACTGTTCACGATAATTTTCATAGGTATTCTCCTTTGTTGGTTTCGGCCGTCGCCGTCATTGACATTTAGTAACTATTCTACAGGTAGCAGTGGTATTAGGTGTTGTGGGTTTGTGGTCAGTGTGCCGAATTGTCCATATAAAAAACAACATTTTGTGTCAAACAGCCTCGATTGCCACAATTTGTGGTGTTATGTCAAAAATAACTTGTGTGGATAACTTCGGCAAAATTTCCACAGCACAAGTGGAAGTTTTGTGGATTGATTGTTTTTAATGCTCAAAACACGCCGGAATGACGCATTGTTTTGGGTGCACATACAAACAAAAGCTTGTCCCAAAGCAATTTTGTTTTTGTTGTTTTGGCAAATTGAAGGATACCTTTTCCAAAAGCATTTTGCTACAAACGCTGCGCCACTTTTTTTGATGCCACCAAACTTGCTAAGAGGCAAAAATTGTTTTGTGAGTGGCAGTGTGAGACTCGGACGGTAAACACCCAAAGTGCAAAACCATGCCGTTTGGCGGTGTTTTTGCGTTGGCTTTTTCTGCAAATTTCTACCTATATATTATACAATATTTCGCAACAAATTGCAATACATAATGTAACAAAACTGCAATATTTTGCGCAAAATATTGCAATAAATATGGCATTTTGCGGCTTTTGCGAACCACGGTTTGTGGCAATTTTATGGAGCAATCAAAAATTGTTTTGATTGCGCAAGTTTAACTTTGTTTTTTGTCGCCTTTTGCGCGATTGCACTTCCAACACGGCATTTGCAGTTTTTTTCCGTTGTTTTATCCCCCTTTGGATATGGGAACAATGTGGTCAATTTTCAAAATAAAATCTGGCACGTCATTTAAGTGTTGTTTTTCGCAGTTAATCTTGCAAACATCATAACATAGCAATTGGCAAAAGTCCATATTTTCTTGTGAATAGTGCAAGTGGGTGGATGTAGCATGAAAAAAATGCAATGCAAAGTTTGCTGTGCTGTTCATTGTATTGTTGTAAAAAGTGGATTGCAAAAAAAACAAAAGTTTTTGCGTAGGATCTTGGAAAAAGCGAAAAACAGCAGGGGCGCATCAGTACAATTGTGGTTAAACCCCATTTTTCATAAACATTGCAGGGCCTTACGTCGGTGTTAAGGTTTAAAACGTTATTTTGCATGGCGCAAAAAAAATGAATAAAACATTTCAACCGGGCAGCAAAGGCAATGCCATGAGGCATATCGCGCAAGCGCAGTTAAAAAATGCAACAAAAAAAAACACATATTTTTTCAACTTTTTTGTCCAAAAGAACGTTGAAAATAGCCAATTCCACCAGTTTTTGCTGCAAAATCACGTCAAAACTGTACAAATGATAAACAAATGTTAAATGTTTTTGAAATAAAATATTGAAAAACACCAAAATGTGTGGTAAAATAGTGGAAAACCCAAAAGGAGATCTATCTATGAGCGTACTTATTTGTGATGCCGACGGCGAATTGTGGTATACCCGTCAAGAAGAACTAGGCCTCGATTACATAAAGATGCCCTATTCCTATAACGATGAGGAATTCTACTACGATCTCGGCAAAAACACAGATTTCAGAAAATTCTACGACGTGGTTCGTGGCGGAGTTATTCCCAAAACTATGGCGCTAAACCCCGACGAATACGTTGAAATATTGGAACCATACTTTGCAAAGGGCGAAGACGTGTTGTACGTCAGCTTTTCGCATGCAATGAGCGGCACTTTCAACCACTTGGAAACGGCGCTAAAAACATTGAAGGAAAAGTATCCCAAACGCAAGTGCACCGTTTTTGATACAAAATCCATAAGTTTGGGCGCAGGCATTCAAATGGAATATGCCGCCGAACTTAAAAACAAGGGTGCAACGGATGCGCAAATTGTTGCCGAACTAAAAAAGTTTACCGATCGCGTTGCCGTCTATTTTGTTGTGGACGACTTGATGCACCTAAAACGCGGTGGAAGACTTTCCGGCATTGCAGCGTTTGCAGGCACCATGTTGCAACTAAAACCCGTTTTAACTTTGGATAGTAAAGGCAGCCTTGCCGTTTGGAAAAAGATTCAAGGCAAAAAATCTGCCATTCGAGCAATTGCGGCCAACGTAACAGAACAACTTACCGGCACAGAATTCACCGTGTACGTTGTTGATGCCGATAGTCCCAAAGAAGGCGACTACCTTGCCAGCCTTATAACCGAAGCCCGTCCAGAAGCAAAAATAGTGCGCCAAACCATTGGTCCTGTTATAGGTGCGCACTGCGGCCCCGGCACCGTTGGCGTAATTTTTGTGGCAGATAAACGCCCCATAGAATTGGAGAAAACAAATGACTAATAAAAAGCCAATAGTTGTAAAGCAAATATCTTCCAGATGTCAAAAAAAGAAATTTTTTAAATTTCTTATAGATATGTATAAGGGAAATCCTCACGCTTCCCCCAACTTCTATTTTGACGAATTTCCGGAATTTGACCCAAAAATTAACGATGCTTTCCGTTTTGCGGAATGCAAAATGTTTTTGGCTTATCGCGGCCGCAAAATTGTTGGCCGCATTGCCGGCATTTGGCACAAGGGCGTCAACCAAAAAAACAACGTTAAGCAACTGCGTTTCACTCGTTTCGACGTGGTGGACGATTTTGAAGTTACCAAAGCGCTGTTTGCAAAATTGGTGGAATGGGCCGAAGAAATTGGCATGGAAGAAATTATCGGGCCAATGAGCTTTTCCGACTTGAACGAAGAAGGCATGCTTATTGAAGGTTTCGATAAAGACAGCACCTACATAGAAATTTATAACCACCCCTACTACGTCACTCACATGGAACGTTTGGGCGCGCACAAGGTTGTGGATTGGAACTGCTACCGCATAAAAGTTCCTACCGAACACGATCCTCGCCTTACCCGCATTGCAAAACATGTGGCCGATCGCAACGGCTACGAAGTGATAGACTTGCACCCGCTTATTAAAGAACGTGGACAAAAACGCCTTAAAGAAATAATCATGCAGGCAATGGACGTGTTGGACGTTGCTTTTGAAGACTTGTATGGCACAAGTCCGCTAAACGAAAAACAAAAAGCGCGCGAAATGAACACCCTTTTGCCCATGATCATTCCGGAATTGGCCTGTGTTGTTGCAAAGGAAGGAAAAGTGGTGTGCTATGGTTTTTGTATGCCCACCATGATCAAGGTTATGCAAAAAGGCCGCGGCCACGTTATTCCTTTCGGTTTGTGCGAATACATAAAAACCATGAAGAATCCCAAAGTTGCGGAAATGATGTCCATCGGCGTTGCGCCCGAACACAAAAATTTGGGTGCTCCGGCAATAATTTTGGACGAATGTTTGCGCGGCTGCATAAAACTTGGCGTGGAATATATGGAAACCGGCCCGGAATTGGAAACCAACCATCAAGTGCAAAACTTGTGGAAGAATTTCGATAGGGAACTGGTAAAGCGCCACCGCTGTTGGGGCATTTCCGTAGAGGACTTGAAGCACAATTTGCAACAATAAAAAACAGTTTTTAGGGGGAGCAAACGCAATTTTTTGCGCTATGCGAGTTATTGTGTGGGCTTTCAAGTAAAATTTGAGCCATATCGTGTGCTACATATTATGAGATGCGCCATCATGTTCGCATTCTAATTGTCTTTAATTTCTTTCCACTACGGCGCAAACAATTTGTTTTGGCAAGTGATTATACATATTGTTCACCGAAAACGCAAAACTGCAAAGGAAATTAAAAACAATTTTCAAAACACAGTTCAAAACAACAGAGAAAACAAAAAAAATCAAAAACAAAATCCGCATGCCACAACCATAAGTGACGTGCGGATTTTTCTGTTAAAAATTTGTGTTGTTTACGCCGCAAAAGCAATGCTCTCGCAAAAGCACCCAAACAAAAGGTTTTGCACAAAAACACCTAAACGTATGTGCGTTTTGCGCGCTTTTTGCAATTGTTTTGCTATTTCTTTTTGCGCAGTTCGGCAATTTTAAGGGCGGCTTCTTTGTCAATAACTTCAATGCCGTTTTGTTCGGCTATTTGCACAATTTGCAAAAGTGCCGCTTTCATGAACGGACGGGGAATTTTAACGTACATTTCGCATGCTTCTTTGGTGAAGCGCACTTTGGTATCCAGTCTTTCGGCGCAATACATAACGCTTTCCACCGAGCCGGCGTTGCTGGAAGCAATGGGTTCGGCAATGGGGCGGAATCCCTTAAACTTTTTGTACCAAAAATTTTTGCTGTCGTGGTAGCCATAATCCACCGGAACGTTGGGGAAGGAATTTCTTTTGAGTCCGTTTTTAAGTGCTTCGGCGTATTTTTCTTCCATAAGAATTTTGTCTATTTTCAAAACAAAGTGGCAACCGAATTTGGAAGTGATGCCGTTAAAATTGTTGTAGGGCGGTTCCACGCCTTCCAACTGACCAAGGTGTTGTTTTGCTTTGAATCCGTCTTCCAAGGTGTCGTCCCAAGTGCATTCAATAACTTGATATGCATCTTGCAAAATAAGTGGGCGTTGGCCTTCCGCTTCGCCCGGAATAAGCTTAAAGTTGCAGTCCTTCATTTTTTCCGCAGGAGTTTTTCCCGGGAATCCCAAACGCACCAATTCTTTGAAAGATTTGCGATCGTCTTTTATGAAGTTTAGCGCGCATTTGCCGTTTCTAAGAAGGTTTTGCGCCGTGTTGGAAGAGTTGCGGCATTCCAAAATCATGGCGTAGTAGTCGCGGCCGGCAATGTAGTAGGGGAAAATTAGCGAATAACTTCCAATGGATGTGGAGCCATCTTCGCACAAGGTGGAAATTGCCACCGTCGGCATGGGGAAAAACAAGTTGTTTTGGTAGAAGTTATCCACAACTTTAAGGCTTGTAAATTTAGACATAAAAAATCTCCTTTTGCGCAAAAATGCGTTATTTTTGCAAATTTCAAACGCCGTTTTGCGCTTCTTTTTGTTTTACATTTCCATTATAGAGCAAAAGCAAAATAAATGCAATAGCAAAAACCCGCAATGCCAAGCAAAAACAAAATCATATTGTCGCCGCCGCCAAAACTGTGCAAAATTATAGTTTTTTTTGATACTTTTATAGAAAAAAACAATAAAAATTTTTTAGCAACAGATATTTACTTTTGGGGTGCAAAAGTATTATTCTATAACTAATCTTTTGTGGAGGTACACATATGGACAAAAACGTTAGAATTTGCATAATCGGCGGCGGCCCCGCCGGCACAAGCGCAGCAATGTATTTGGAAAAAGCCGGATACGAAAACTACGTTATCTACGAAAGAAGCGACCACGTTGGTGGCAAAGCTTTTTCTCCGCTGATGAAGGTTAAAAACGCCGACGGAACGTGGGAAGACAGAACCATCGAAATGGGCGCCGTTATGGGTTGCGACACCTATTTTGCCGTGCACGAATGCGAAGAATTTGGCGGCACTTCTCACCACGACGGACCACCTATGGGCCGAAAGTTCATGATGACGGACGGCACGCCGCAAAAATCTAGCAAAATTGCTTTGCTCAAAAAGCTTTTGAAGTTGAACAAGCTTACCAAGCTTTTGAACAAAAAATACTATGGCTACGACGTTAACGGCCACCGTGGCGTTGCGCAAGGCAGATACGAAGGCCCCTGCCCCTCGCCAGAAAAGAAACTTGCTCACATCGAAGGCGAAAACCCCAACCTTAAAGATCTTTCCATGCCGTTTTCGGAATTTTTGAAACTTAACAAGTGCGAAGATGCAACGTTGGTTTGGAAAGGCCCATTCACTTCCTTTGGCTATGGCTATTTCGACGAAATCCCCGCGGCATACGTTGTTAAATATTTGGATGCATTCACCGTTCGTCAATTTCTTTCCACCGGCAAACTGTGGACGTGGAAAAACGGCACGCAATCCATTTGGGAAGGCGTTAACAATCACCTTAAACACCCCGCACAACTTAACAGTGAAGTTACGGCAATAAGAAGAACCCCGGATAAGGTATACGTAACCGTTGGCGGCAAGGAAGAAGAGTTTGATAAACTTATCATCTGCACGCCGCTGGAAATGTTCCTAGATTATGGCGATCCTCGTCAGGAAGAAAAGGATTTGTTCTCCAAAATTGTTCACAAAAAGTATTTCACAATGGCCGTTCGTCCCGAAGAAGGCAACTGCCCCGAAATTTCCTACTATTTCTTCGAGAACATGACCAACGAAACACGCGGACACTTGATGGTGTTCTACCATCGTTGGCCGGATGCAACCGATCAACCGCTGGTTACCTTTACTTTGCGTAACCACGACGGCATGGAAGACGTTTCTTTCGAAGATGCAAAACGCATCACTTTGGAAGATATGGCCAAATGCGGACACCCCGTTGTTCAAACGGATAGAATCGACGACTGGTACTATTTCCCCCACGTTTGCAGCAAGGATTATGCCGACGGTTGGTACGACAAGGTGGAAGCAATGCAAGGCAAGGATAACACCTTCTATGCAGGCGAAATCATGTCCTTTGGAGATATGGAAGAAACGGCCGAATACAGCCGCGAACTTGTTCGCAGATTCTTCAAATAACAACCGCTTGCAAAAAGCATACTCTGTTTCCCTTGTGCGATAACGCACAAGACAAAATTTTCAACACAAAAGGGCCAACGACGGTTGGTCCTTTTTTGATGTTGTTTTTTTGTCGCTGTGGCACACGAAGTTGAGCGTTTTTTGCGTTTGGCAAATGTTTTGGACCAAACAAAACTTGCATTGCAAACTTCGTTTATTCGTTTTTGCGCGTTTGGTTTGCGAAACGCGCCTAGTGCAAAAAATTTTGCGTGGGTATTGACATCTGCGCAAAATGAATGTATTATTGTTTTATAGAATATCGTTATAATTGGCAGTTTGCGCAAGTTGCGCTTTGCATCGGGGCAAAAGCCTGCGCGCGGCGGTCATA
>CAZNZO010000011.1:11156-39836 GCA_964577535.1 uncultured Oscillospiraceae bacterium | reverse complement strand
AGTTTGCGCAAGTTGCGCTTTGCATCGGGGCAAAAGCCTGCGCGCGGCGGTCATAAACGCCGGAACCGTGCGAAAAGTTGTTTGTTTTTCGCAAGCGATGGCAAAAGTTGTTCGGTTGAACGTGTGCGCTTTGTGTGTGCAAGATGCTTGCGCCAAGTTTTTTGGGGCAAATTGCAAGATATTTTGAAACGTTTTGAAAAAAATTGACGCTATTCGTTAATTGAAGGAGGAATATTATGTTTTGGGAAAGTTTGTCGTTACTTTCTAAAATCCTGTTTTGCACAGGCATAGGCGCCACGGCAATTTTGCTGGTGCAAATAATTTTGCTTATCATTGGTTTTGCCGGCGATGCATTCGGCGACGGAGATATGGACGTGGATGCAGACGGCGATGCCGATTTGGATACCGACGGCGTTGGCCTTTTCACAATAAAAGGTTTGGTAGCGTTCTTTTCCATTGGCAGTTGGACGGGTTTTGCAATGGATACGGCCGGCTGTCACGAAGCACTTTCGCTGGGCGTAGCCGTTGTTGTTGGCACGGCCGCACTGATTGGCGTAGGATTTTTGTATAAGGCACTTAACAAGTTGCAATCCAACGGCAATTTGAATGCGCACAACGCCATTGGCAAAACGGCGGAAGTATACCTAACCATCCCTGCAAACAACGCAGGCGTTGGCAAAGTTACGCTAGAAGTGCAAGAAACGTTTGTTGAACTAACCGCTCGCACCAACGGCGACAAACCATTGCCCACCGGCACTATGGTTAAGGTTGTTGACGTTGTGAACGGCGATTTGATTGTTGAATAATTTTGAAGGAGGATAGTTTTTTATGATCAATCTTTTGGCATCCATATCCGGCGGAGCCATTGCCGGAATTGTAGTTGCAGTAGTTTTGGTTTTGACGTCCATACTGCTTATGTTCCTTTCCAGGTACAAAAAGTGTCCGTCAGATAAAATAATGGTTATCTATGGTAAAATTGGCAAAAACAGCGATGGCACCGCACGCAGTGCAAAATGTATTCACGGTGGTGCGGCATTTATCGTGCCGGTTATTCAAGCGCACGCATTTTTGGATTTGACCCCCATTTCCATCAGCGTGGACCTTCGCAACGCCCTTTCCAAACAAAACATTCGTGTAGACGTTCCGTCCAGATTTACCGTTGGTATTTCCACCGAAACAGGCATTATGCAAAACGCCGCCGAACGTCTTTTGGGACTTTCGCTAAACGAAATTCAGGAATTGGCAAAAGATATCATCCTTGGTCAGTTGCGTTTGGTAATTGCCACCATGGAAATTGAAGAAATCAACAACGACAGAGACAAGTTTTTGGAAGCAGTTTCTCGCAACGTGGAAACGGAATTGAAAAAAATTGGCCTGAGGCTTATCAACGTTAACGTTACGGATATCAGCGACGAAAGTGGCTACATCAGCGCTCTTGGTAAGGAGGCAGCTGCAAAAGCAATAAACGCAGCAAAAATTTCCGTTGCCGAAGCAGATAAGGAAGGTTCCATTGGTGCTGCAAACGCACTGCGCGAACAAAGAATAATGGTTTCGCAAGCAGAAGCGGAAGCAATAAGGGGCGAAAACGATGCCAAGGCCGAAATTGCCACAGCACAAGCAATGCTAAGAGAAAAAGAAGCAGAAGCAACCAAGCTTGCCACTGTTGCGGAAAAAACAAAAAGCGCCGAAGCGTTGGAAGAATCTTATTCGGCCGAAAAACTTGCCGAACAAGCACGTGCCGCTCGTGAACAAGCCACGTTGGAAGCCGACGTTATTATCAAAACGGATATCGAAAAGCGCCGCAAGGAAATTGATGCCGAAGCAGAAGCAGAACAAATTCGCATAAAGGCAAAAGGTGAAGCGGATGCTATCTATGCCAAGTTGGAAGCGCAGGCTCGCGGCGTAAAAGCATTGTTGGATAACCAAGCCCAAGGTTATGCGCAAATCGTTAAGGCCGCCGGCGGCGATGCAAATGCGGCTATGCGCCTGATGATAACCGACAAAATGGAAGAACTTGTTAAAGCGCAAACGGAAGCCATCAAAAATGTCAAGATCGATAAGGTTACCGTGTGGGATTCCGGCACGGGCGAAAAGGGCAAGACTTCCACGGCCGATTTTCTTTCTGGCATGATGAAGAGCCTTCCTCCCATCACCGACCTGTTCGAAATGGCCGGCTTGCAACTTCCCGAAGTGTTGAACACAAAAAAAGAAACGACGCAAGAAGAGACTGCTCCCAAAACTGAAGAATAGTTTTTCGTGCGGAAGCAATGTCTTTGCAAACAACGTTTTGCCACAAAAGCCGGCTAGCCGTTTTGTGGCAAAAGGCACAAAAAAGTGGTCACGTTGCCACAAAAAACGTAGCAAAATGCGGTTTTGAGTTCAAAAGCCTGGCGCCTTGCATGTTATCACTCACGAAAGCACACACGTTTTTTCAAAAAACAACAAAAACAGGAAGAACAAAATTCTTCCTGTTTTTTTCGTTAATCAAAAATTATTTTGTTTTTAACAAAAACCAAGTTGTCTTAACAAAAACTATTTTAACAAAAGTTTTCCGTTGGTTTTGCCGTTGCAGTGTTCTGCATTTCCGCCTTGCGCATCAATCGAAAGACGGGTTGCTTTGGTAAATGAACACTTCGTAGGACGTGCGGGTGTCGGTATCGGCCGGCGCACTGGTGAACAGGTATTTTTCGCCGTCAAACACAAGGCGCAGTCTGTCGTTAGCCGTTTCGTTGTTGCGCGGACAATAAATGGTAACAGCGCCGTTTTCGGCAAATTCCGTTTTGTTTCCGTAGGGATATTTTGTGCCATATTCGCGGCAAATCTTTCCGCCGCTAACACAGGTGTAGCCTGTGCGGTAGATGTAGGGCGAGCCGAACATGCCGTCCGTGCTGTTATCGGAAGAACGAACAACGTACGATCCGTAGTAGCCGGTTAAAAATTCCGTGTAGCTATCGGTATAGTTTGCGTAGTACTTGGCGTTTACAAACACAAAGTCGCGACCACCGCCCAACGTCAAATTGCCGTTTGCATCCGGCGTCACAAGGCGCGCTTCCACTTCGGTGGCGTCGCTGCCAATGGAAGGCATTTGCATCACATATAAGTTGCCGTCCACTTCCGCAACAATGGTGTAGTAGTAGAGTTCAAAGTTAACCCACGTGGAGCCTTCGTTGGTTTTGAATTCGTCCGCGGTGGTAATCTTTTTGAAGGTGTTTGCTTTTATTTTTGCTTCGGCGGTGAAGGCAACGGTGCCGTTTACGGAAAGTTCAAACTTGTATTCTCCCGCTTCAATGGGGCCGCCAAATTCGTTGCCAACCGTTTCGTAGTCGGGGCCAAACTGTTCGGCCACAACGCCGTTAATGGTAACGTCGGCATCGGTGGTATCCACTTGCTTGCCGGTGGATTTATCTATCCACTTGTAGGAAATGCTGTTCCAAATTGCCGAATCGTCTTTGAAGTATTCCAGAGGCAAACCGTTCACGGTTATATCTTTGCGAGAAACAAACACTGCCTTGCCGTTGTAGTCGTGTTCCAAATGCGAACAGCCTTTTTCGTAGGCAACTTGCATGTTTTGCGGGTCAACAACCACAATATTCAACGAAGTTGTCACGGACGTATCCTTTTTGTAGGTGTAAGTGATGGTGTAGGTGCCGGCTTTTGTGAAATCCACATCGCCGGAAACGTCGTATGCCTCGGCGCCGACTGTTTCGAACCATCCGTTTATGCTTTTTGCCTTAATTTCGTAGTGCTGGTAGTCGGGCAAGGTTGTGTCGCCAACCGCACAGTAAACGTTGCCGTCAATAATATCTTGGTTTTGGGGTGTTTCAAAAATGGATAGCCTAATTGCAAACTTGGGCATTATGGTCATGTTGCCATTAACGGTGTATTGCAAAATTTCGTCGGTGCCAAGCAACGTTTCGCTGTAGTCGGTCACTGCATACCAGCCAACAAAGTCGTAGCCAACGCCTGCTTGCGCACGGAAGGAAACGGTGGAATTATAGTCGTAGTAGATTGTGGTTGTTTTTTGCCAACTTTCCACAGTTCCAATAAATTTGTTGCCCCAACTATCCACAATGTTGCCGCCGCCGCTCGACTTAACTTGTATGGTTGCAAAAGTAAGACCTACCGAAGTCCATTTTGCTTCTATTATAGTGGGTTTGGAAGGCATTTCAAAGTTATATACGTATTCCGTGCAAACCAATTTGCCGTCCACAAACCAACCGTCAAACTTGTAGGAGTAGCGTGTGTATTGATATTGGTCGGTGATGGCCGAAAGTGTTACCAAACTGCCAGCCGCACGCTTGCTTTCGTAGGAGTATTTTTTGATGGCTTCGTCGTATTCCGCCCAACCGTTGTAGTTATATTGAAAGTTATACTGGTTGGAATACACACTCAAATCGTAGCAGTTTGTCGATTCCACAACTTCCACAACAAGTTCGGCTTTTATTATGGGGCAATCCTTGCTGTAATAGGTGATGGTGTAGGTGCCGGCTTTGCCAAAATCTAAACCGCCTTTGTCGCAAACAACGTCGGGCGAGTTAAGCGATTCGTTGCCGTTAGCACGAACGGCCGTTGTGCTAACGTTGTCGGGGTTGGGACGTTCGTTTTCGCCCGCCGCCACAGCAACAACCGTTTTAACAGGTTTGCCGTTTTGGTAGCTAAATTCGGCGAAGCGTGCATCAAGCTGCACTTCCACAACGTCGTTGTCCTTGGCGTATAGCGCCATAACTGTCATATTTTCACTTATGGTGAAAGTGTGTGTGGTTTCCTTGGTGATAAGAGTTTCGTCACTAACTTGTTCAAGACTTTCCGCCTTGTACCAACCCAAGAAGTAGTAGTCGTTGTTGATGCGTGCCGTTGCCGTGTATTGCGAATCTTTTTCCAGCTTCAATTCTTCGCCGGTGATATATTCTTCGTTGGCATCCACCACGTAGCCGCCGTTGTTTTGTCCGTGTTGAACAATGCTTTTTGTAATTGCGGAAAAAGTATAGGTTTGTGCCGGATCCGGATCGGGGTCGGGCGTGTGCGCACGCTTTGCCAAAACAAAGGGCGAAAAGCCGTCCGTTTCAAAAATCAACTGGCCGCCTTTTGCCGCAAAGGAAAGCACTTTTGCCACGCCGCCGCTTACGTGCAGCAAATCGCAGTTTTCCGCATTTCCTTCAAAGGGCAACGAAACTTTAACTTTGCTCTCGGGCTGAATCGTTTGTCCGTTTTGTGCCAGGTGCAAATCCCAAACGTAAACGGAACTTTGCAAGTCGTAGTCTTCGCCAAGTGCGCTAACGGCAGTGGTGTATGAGGCATCTTCCGTGCCCACCTGCTCGGCAACGAAAACTGCATCTTGCGGCAGATTGCCGGTAACTTTTGCGCCGCTTTCGCTAACAAGCGTTTGAGTTGTGCCGTCGCATGCGGCAAGCACAAGCACTAGCGCCAATATTGCTGCAACAAGAATTTTTGCAATAGATTTTTTCATAACAATATTCCTTTTTTGCCCCAACCCCCTACTTTTGTGCGGAAGGCTTTGGGCGAATTTGCACGTCAATGTTCTTTGACGAACCATTGCCGTGCCACTTACTTTTACATTTTATAACATTTTCATAACTGAGTCAATACTATAACTATTTTTTGCATTGCTTGCAAGGGGCAAAAAACTGCGACATTCGCCTGTTTTTATAAATGTTTTTGTGTTTTTATATGCAAAAAAACAATGGTTTGTGCAGTAAAACACACTTGCATTGATTTTTTGGATAATCTATAATAAAAAGAGACGTGTTTGTTTTGCACAGGCAAAAGTTCCCTTTGTGCGTTAAAAACGCTAAAAGCAACAAGGCGCATTTCAATGAACAAATTTGTCGTCAAAGCTAACGCTCGCCAAACCGTTTGTTTGGTTTTTGCAGCAACGCTTTGCAAAAATTGGCGCAGATAAGCAAAACGCTTAAACCAAACAGCAACACCTTCAAGGCAAAACCAACACGCAATTTTGTTGACAGAAATTATTTTCGTTGCAGTGTTTTGCAAAAACACAAAAACTTTCAATTGCAACGCTTTCTGGGGCAATCTTGCCATTGCCATGTTTTGCAAAAGCGTTCAACGCAACGCTGAGTTGCACAAAAAATATCAAACAAGGAGGCCACCGTGAAAAATTTTTTGCTAGCCATGCTAATAACGTTAACGTTGTTGGCTTTTTGCGGTTGCAATCCGCAACAGAACCCCGATCCCGACCCCGACTTGTTGCAAAGTCAGGTGCAAATTGTAACGCCGCCGCAGGGCGTGGAACTTTATTCCGGCGCTACCGTCAAGGTGGAGCAAACCCCACTGCCGCTATATCAGGTTAAGGTTAACAACGAACACTCTTGGTCGGCTGTTCCACAAAACCGAAGCAACAGCGGTGTTGGCTATTTTTCGCTTAAAGGCAAAACGCAAGTTTCCGTGGCGGTGGATGGCATGACTTCTTGCATTGTGCGGCCACTTTCTAGCGGCGTAGAAGCTACTGTGGAAAACGGCATTGCCACCTTCACCATAAAAAGTGCCGGCACCTATTCCGTCGAACCCAACGGCGATACCAAACAGGCCTTTTTCCTGTTTGTTTCGGATATTCACGATTTGCAAGAACAGCCGCAAAGCAAAAACTTGCTTGTTTTCTCTGCCGGCTTGCACACTTCGCAAAACAATCCGCTAATTGTGGGCAACACGGTGGTTTTGCAATCGGATACCACCGTAGTTTTGGAAGAAGGCGCCGTTGTTCGCGCAAAATTTGTTGCCAACAACCAACACAACATCACCATTTGCGGCAAGGGCATAATCGATGGCTCTGCTTTCGAACGCAACCCTACAACGGGCAAAGTGACAGTACCGCTAGATTTCAACTACTGCTCAAACGTCACTTTCAAAGATTTTTCCGTGCTAGATCCCGCCGGCTGGTGCGTCAACTGGTATTTTTGCACCGACAGCCAAATTGACGGAATAAAAATAATATCTTCCCGCTCCAACGGGGACGGCATTTCTTTGCAGTCGTGCAAAAACATAGAAGTGCAAAATTGCTTTTTGCGCACGTGGGACGACAGCTTGGTTGTCAAAAACTATCCAAAGTGGTCTAACCGCAACGAAGAAGGCGCCACGCAAAACATAACGTTTAGCAACTGCTTTTTGTGGACAGACCTTGCTCAAAGCATGGAAATAGGCTACGAAACGGTTGGTGAGCAACTTTCCGGCGTTACCTTCAAAAACATAACGGTGTTGCACAATTTCCACAAACCGGTTATCAGCATCCACAACGGCAACAACGCCAACGTGCAAAACGTCACCTACGAAAACATAACGGTGGAAGATGCCTCCATGGGGCGTGGCGATGCCGGCAGCAATTCGCAACTTTGCGAATTTTCCGTGGCATTCAATTCCACGTGGTCGTCGCAACACAAGGTTACGGCGCTGGGCAGCGTGCAGGGCGTAACGGTTAAAAACCTAACAGTTTTGGGCGGAAACGTAGTGATAAATCTTCGTGTGGCCGGCAGTGTGGATAATCGCAGCGGCTACGGCCAATCTACGCACCGTGTTACCGACGTCATTTTCCAAAACGTGTGGATAAACGGCAAACGTTTGCAAAAATCTGCCGTTGCAAGCAACCAATATGCGCAGTTCAACATTGTTAACGGCGATAGCGCCGTCACCGTTCCTTTTGTTTTTTCGCAAACGGAACAAACGCTTGCGCAGTATTCCGATAACGCAACGGTGACAGTAAAATAAATGTTCTAACCCTCGCACAATCAAGCGAGGGTTTTGCATTTTGTGTGTTATTGCCGCAAAACCCCTGTTTTCTGGTGCAAAATGGCGCCAAAACAGCAGTATAACAAACCATTTTGCAGATATGTTGTCTTTATAAATTGCAAAAAAAACTTTATAATTTTATGCGTAGAATAGTTTGGC
This sequence comes from uncultured Oscillospiraceae bacterium, assembly GCA_964577535.1. Lineage (GTDB taxonomy): Bacteria > Bacillota > Clostridia > Christensenellales > CAG-314 > Fimimonas. The sequence continues at coordinate 31,919 of CAZNZO010000011.1, read as the reverse complement.
GCACTATGCCCTTTGGGGGCAAAAGTCGTTTTCAAAACTTTTCACGCAACAAACGGAGAAACAAAATGAAAAAGCTTTCGATACTTTTGCTACTAATTTTGGCGCTAACGTTGGTTTTCGCCGCTTGCGACGACCCTGTCGAACCGGGCCCCGGCCCCGACGTGCCTTCCAAAACCGTCACCCAAACACAAGTGGTGCTCTATGACGGACCGGAAATTATGCAATCATCTTCGGTTGCTTCCGTCAAGGTGGAAGATAAGGACGTTTTCGTATACGACACGCGCGTAAACCACGAAAGACGTTTCACGTTTTTGGCCAGCAACGACTACAACCAAGTGGTTATTTTCGATTTCGAAGGCCGCGTTAACGTGGAAGTGACAATAAACGATGCAACTTCCTTGCACAATGTCGTCGTTCGTCCGTTGGCTCGCAACGTTCAACCCACCGTCAGTGGCAACAAAATTTCTTTCACGCTGGATTATTGCGACAACTACGTTGTGGAATATGGCCTTTCGGCAGAGGATCGTGCTTCCAAAAATGCGTTGCACGTTTTTGCTAACCCCATCGAAGAAGACCCCATCGACCCCGAAAACCTTCCGGAAAAAACCGTCTACGTCGGTCCCGGCGTGTGGATGGCAAACTCCCTGCCTGTCTATGAAGACGGCACCACGGTGTATCTTGCTGGCGGCGCAGTTGTCTACGGACAAATTCGCACGGCAAACGTTAGCAACCTTACCATTCGCGGACGTGGCATTTTGACGGGCCAACTGTTCAACCGCAACAGCGCAAGCGAATTCACGTTGCCCATCGAATTGCAAAACTGCTCCAACGTTACCATTAAAGATATTGCCATTTTGGATCCCGCCGGCTGGGCAGTGACTCTTTATTGTTGTTCGGACGTGATGGTGGATAACCTAAAAATCATCACGGCGCGCGCAAATGGCGACGGCATTTCCGTTCAATCTTGCCAAAACGTTACCGTTACCGGCGGCTTCGTTCGCTCGTGGGACGACAGCTTGGTTGTTAAAAACACCGATAACAAAAGCACAAGCAACATAACTTTCGACGGCGTGTACGTGTGGACGGATCTTGCACAAAGCATGGAAGTGGGCTACGAAACCTACGGCGCAACAATGACGGATATCACCTTTAAAAATATCACCGTGTTGCACAACTTCCACAAAGCAGCAATGAGCATTCACAACGCCGATAACGCGGCAATTTCCCGCGTTACCTATCAAGATATCACCATCGAAGATGCGCAAATGCGTGGCGACAACCAGTTGGATACGGAAAACGACCTGCTAATTGATATCACCATTGCCTACAACACCGAATGGACACAATCCAAGGGCGAAAGAGGCACCGTTTCCGACGTAACGTTCAAAAACGTTAAGGTTTTGCAAATGGCCGATACCATTGTGTGCAGAATTTTCGGCGAAGGCAATTCCAGCAACGTCAACGGCGTTAGCATTTCCGATTTCGAAATTGAAGGACAAAAAATAAATTCGCTAGAAGACTTAAAGTTGACCCCCGGTGTTTATACCAGCAACATCAAGTATTCTAGCAGCAAAAACCAAGTTACCGGTGCCGCAGCAAAACTGCCCTACAAACTGGAACTTGCTTCGGAAACTCCACAAATAAAACAAGTTGAATCCATCCATCAGGAAGGATTGGAAGTTCCCTCTTTTGCAATGCAAAACAACGAACCCACCTATGCCGGCAAACTTATAGATACGTCCGACGTTACCATTAGCGCAACTTTGGGCGCAGGCGACCGTGCATCGTCCCCTTGGAACAATTCTACCGTGGCAGATACAACCGGCAACGAAGTTTCTCGTCTTATCGACGGCAACCGTTCCACAGCCTGGACTTTCGACGGTTGGACGGGCGTCGACAAAGAATTTTTGGCGCTTAATTTTGAGTTTGCGCAGCCTACTCGCATAGGTAACATTCGTTTCTTGGGCAGTGAAACTTCCAACGTGATGCGCTATTTGCGTGTTGCCATGTTCTATAAAGCCGATGACGGCACTTGGAAACGCTTCCAAGTGGAAACGGAACTTTCGCTTAGCCCGCAAGCAAGCAACTACACCGATTTCTTGCTTTCCAGAACGTCTTTCACAGGCATTCAAATTCGCATATTCATGCGTGACGACATCACTCACCCCAAAACAATTTCGCTGGGCGAAATTCAATTTTATCCGCCTAGTTTAACCACCGGCAAAGCGGCAAGCGCTTCGGTGCAAGAAGACGTGTATAACATCGAAAAAATGGTGGACGGCAATCCGCTTACCTATTTCGAATCGGCCAAAGGTGTGTTCCCTGCCTATGTAGAAATAGACATGGAAAACCCCGAACAAGTGAAATACATCAACATTCACTTGCCGCCGTTGCTTTTGTGGGAAAACCGCACGCAAGAAATTGAAATTTTGGGAAGTTTGGATGGCAAAACCTACTTCACAGTGGTTGCCAAGACGGAATATTTGTTTGATTCTTCCGCCGGCAACATGATAGCGCTAGTGCTAGATTCCTCTGTGGAAACGCGCTATATCAAATTGGTTTTCACCTCGAACAGTACAGGTTACGGAGCACAAATTTCCGAACTGTATGTTTACGGGGAATAAAATAATAAAGGAGAAAACGACATGTTAAAAACAAAACTCGGCGTAACAAAATTGTTACTAACCGTCGTGTTGGTTGTGGCGTTGACGGCAGCTGTTTGTTTGAACTTTGCCTTTGCAGAAGGCGAAGCGCAAACAAGAGACTTCAACGCTAGTTTCGACAGGGAGCTGGCTTCCGTATCCAACGGAACAACAGGCGCAGTTGCGGCCTATCGCTCTCTTGGTTGGACAGCAGGACAATGTGCTGTTGCAGGCGACCACCCCATTTTCAAAATGGCAGACGGCAAAATTCAAGATGGTCAAGTAACCGCTTTGAAATTGGAAGTTCGCAGCGTGGACCAAAGCATCAAGTTGGCAGATTTGATGCTCAACATTCACCTTTCCGACCCTCTAAACTTGGCTAGCTATGCACTCAACAGCGAAGACCTTGACGTGACTCTTAGCAGCGGCACCGAAATCGGCGCAGACTGGACGGTTATCACCATCGACTTCACCCAATCGGAAGTTAAGGTTGGCGGAGAAAACTGGAACTCGGCACTTGAAGGTGCTTGGGCAGGTTTCCACCTTACCACCACCAGCGACACTGTTGCCGGCAAGTTGGATATCCGCACTGTTTCCATTTTGGAAGGCGAAACGGAAACCGTTTTGGCAAACTTTGCCGACGTTAACCCCGGATATTGGTCGGGCAGTGACGAAGGCACCTACGTGGATGTTCCCGCTCACTACGAAATTTCCGACGCTACGGAAATTGTCAGCACCGTGGCAACTTCCAACAACACCGACGAAACCTATTCCGCAATCGTTTTGCGCATTGCAGGTAGCGGCAGTGTTACTGTTGCTCCCATTGTGGACGGCGTAGCAGGCACAGCTAAAAACTGGAGCGAACTAACCGACCTCGCAGGCACAGCAGTTGCCGCTTTGGACGGAACCTATCGCAACGCAGTTATCAGTTTGGAAAGTTTGGGCGCAAAGAAAATTCAAGGCGTAAAAGTTGCAGTTAGCGGCGGCACGGTAAACGTTTGCAGCGCTTTCTTCACCAATTTGGAAACCGTCGTTCCCGACACTCGTTTCCCCACTTTGGATCCCGAAACAATCACCTATTTGTCTCAATTCAACTTCGAATACACTCCCGCTCACGAATGGAGTGCAGCCGGCGTTGAAGCAGTTGCTTCCTTCAACTGCGACTATATCATCGCTTACGGCACTTTGGATGCTCCCATCACTAACGGCCACGCCGTTTTGGATGCAAGCACAGGCGACTACGTGAACCTTAAAATCCGTTCCAAGACGGGTAGCGAAGGCAAAGAATATTTGGTTATCAAATACAAACTGGAAGGCCGTGAAGATCTTGCAAACTTCCGTCTTGCAGCAGTTAAGAGCGAACCCGACGTTGATACCGATGTTGTTTGGATCGACAACATTGTTGTTGGAACAGCTCTTCCTTCCAAATCGGAAATCAACCCCTACGTTGGCGAAAACGGATATCAATATTTGGTTATCAACACCGAAAAGACCTTTGGAACAACGCAAATCAACGGTGTCAATATGTACCTTGGCGGCGAAGGCAAAATGTTGATTGACGAAATCTTCTATTGCGATCGTGTTCTTCCCAAACTCAACCTTGAAACAAAACAAGCTTTCGATAGCTTCGATGCAGTTCCCAGCGCTCCGGATTACTGGTGGACGGATTTCTCCGACGCTAGCAAAGTTACGGCAGAAGACGGCGCTTTGAAAATCTCCGTTCCTGCTAACACGCCAGTGTGCGTTGGCGGTGCAAAACCCGGCAACAACAAGGATGCAAAACGCGGCTACATGATTATCCGCATGAAAGGCAACCTTGGCATGGATACCTTCCGCATTGCATGGCTGGATGGTTCAACAACCTTCTTCAACCAAGATAGCTTCAAAACACTCACCGGCAAACCCTTCGTTTTGACAAACGAATATCAAGATTTCATCATCGACCTTGATGCAAGCGGAATCAACCGCGAAATTGAAGGTTTCAGATTGTGGCTTGGCGGCTGGAACGCAGCTGACGGCGAAATCTATATTGACGAAATCTACTTTGCCGATAAGCAAGAACTCAAATTGGATACCACCAAAGAAATCACTTTCGATAGCTTCGATGCAGTTCCCAGCACCGATGGTGGCTACTGGTGGACGGATTTCTCCGATGCTAGCAAAGTTGCAGCAGAAGACGGCGCATTGAAGATCACCGTTCCCGCTAACACCGCAGTGTGCGTTGGCGGCGCTAAACCGGAAAACAACAAGGACGCTTCCTATAAGTACATGATCATCCGCATGAAGGGCGACTTGGATATGGGCACCTTCCGCATCACGTGGTTGGATGATTCCACAACGTTCTTCAATCAAGACAAGTTCCAAACCATCAACGGCAAACCCTTCGTTTTGACGAACGAATATCAAGATTTCATCATCGACCTTGATGCAAGCGGAATCAACCGCGCAATCGAAGGCTTCAGATTGTGGCTTGGCGGCTGGAACGCAACAGACGGAACACTTTATATCGACAAAATCTCCTTTGCTCCGGCAATTGGCGACATCGTTGTTCTTCCCACCAACGACGACACTAAACCCGTCATCGGCGAAGTTACCATTCCTGGAACAGCAACAGCTGGCGACCAAATCACCGTTTCCGCAACGGCAACAGATAACTACGGCGAAGTTACCATTTCCTACAAAGTTACTTTGAACGGTACGGAAATTGCTAACGAAAACGGCGTGTTCACGGCTACCGAAGCTGGCACCTACGACGTTAAAGTTATTGCAACCGATGCTGCCGGCAACGTTAGCGAAGTTGCAAAAGCAGTTGCAGTTAGTGCAGCCACACCCGAACCCACACCCGAGCCCACTCCGGACGGACTTTCCACCGGCGCAATCGTTGGCATTGTGGTTGCTTGCGTGGTAGTAGCAGCAGGCGCTGTAGTTGCAGTGATTTTGATCAGAAAAAGAAAGCAAAAATAATTTTCTTCTGAACTGACAATGCACGTCAGGACAGCAGGCCACGGATTCCGTGGCCTGTTTCGTCTTGACGGCAAATTTTTTTTGCAAGCGCAAGCAAATTTTGATTTTTATCGTTGAATTGCCGCTTGCAATGTGCTAAAATAAAAATATCTTTCAGGATGGTAACTTTATGTACAAAATGGTTGTTGTAGACGACGAATATTTGGTGCGCACCGGCATTTGCGAAACTGTCGACTGGGAATCGCATGGTGTGCAAATAGTGGGCACCGCCGTGAACGGCAAGGACGGCTTGCAAAAAATTGAACAATTGCAGCCCGACGTTGTTATTAGCGACGTAAAAATGCCGGTTATGGACGGAATGGAACTTGTGCGCACGCTTAACGAACGTAACTACGACGTAATTGTCGTGGTGCTTTCTGGCTACAACGAATTTTCCTATGCAAAAAGCACTTTGGAAATGGGCGTCTATAAGTATATTTTGAAGCCCATCGATAACGACGAACTTGTTTCCACCGTGCTGGGCGCAATAAAAAAACTGGAACAAAAACGCAAAACAAATTTGTATATGTCCGATTTCAACGTGGGCATTCCCGTCATCAAAAACCGCCTGGTAGATAACCTTTTCCGCGGCGACTTCGACGAAAAGGATATTGTGCAAAAAATGGAACTATACGATTTGCCCGTGTTCTATCAAGGCACGGTTGTCTATTGCAAGGCAGACGTTTCCTCCGCCGGCACCGATGCCCAACGTGACGAAAACGTGCGCAACGCTTTGGCCATTGCTCAAAAGGAAGTTATGCACGCATTGCTGGGCGCAAAAGTCATCTATTCTCAGGCGGAAACCCGTTTTGCTTTGGCGTGCGACGTAACCGACGTGGATGCGCTGGAAAAAGTGCTTATAAAGGCTCTGCGCGAATACGAACGGCAATGCAAAGTGCTTATTTCCATTGGCGTAAGCACACCTTTCGACGGTTTGAACAAAATTTCCGCCGCCTTTGGGCAGGCAAAATTCATTGCCGTGAACAAACTGTACGTTTCCATCAACAGCGTTGCCGTGGCGCGCGGCGAAGAAAAACGCATGTACAAAAAGCACATTCAAGATGCCTTGTCCTACATTTCCTCCCACTATGCCGATAACGACCTTAAAATCCGCAAAGTGGCCGACGAACTTTACGTTTCCGAAAGCTACCTTATTCACCTTTTCAAGCAGGAACTAAACAAAACCTTCAACACCTGCCTTACGGAATATCGCATAATGACGGCCAAGCGCTTGCTGTTGGAACAAAAGTATAAGGTTTATGAAATTGCCGAAATGGTGGGCTACGTGGATATGAAATACTTCGGCCAAGTTTTCCGCAAGTTGGAAGGTTGCACCCCTAGCGACTATGTGCGCATCCAAAACGAAAAGAAAAATTCCTAGTTTTTGCAATGCGCAAACGGCACAGCAAAATTTGCAAAAGGGAAAAAGTTAAAACCGGTTATTTTAGCAACCAATGTTGACACTCAAAAACTAAAAATTGCAACCGGCTTGAAAGTTCTAACAAATATATCTTGCAACCAATATTGACACCCAAAAACTAAATTTTGCAACAAGTTTGAAAGTTCTAGCAAATGTATCTTGCAACCAATGTTGACACTAAAAAAGGTTCTTGCTGTCAATGCCAGCAGGAGTACCGAAAAGCGCAAATGGTTGCGTAAGGGAAGTTTTCAGGGGCTTGTTTGCACAAAAAAGACATACACGGTTGCAAGTTTTGGGTGCATATTGGCTTGTAATGTTAGCCGTATTGACGCCCAAGAATCAATAACAACCAGCCCAAAAGTTCTAATCAACTTATCTAGCAACCGGTAATGACACTCAAAAAACTAAATTTTGCGACAAATTTGAAAGTTCTAACCAATATATCTAGCAACAGGTATTGACACCAAAAAATGAAAAAAAAGTCTACGCTAAACACGAAATTCGTCATAATAATGCTTCTTGCGCTAACCATTTTGTTCGTGGTGGTGTTGGCGGCCGTGCAAGTAATTGCGCAAATTTTCGTCAACAACTATGTCAAAAACGACGTGCAATCGGCGCAACAAACAGCCAACGGCGAAGTAACCGACGTTTTGAACGAAATAAACTTCGGCTACACTCGCATGGTGCAAAGCAAGTGGCTGGAAGAATTTTCGCGCGACGTTTCCAACAGGCAACAAACTTTCAAAAAAATGGTGGACGATGCCGTTCTTTCGCAGGACTACCTAAATGTGGTGTTGTGCGTGGACGACAAATTCTATGTCACCAACGACCAAATGGATCTCCCGGCAAAATCCTTCCTCAAAAAAATTGCACAAGGCAACGTTATTTTGTACCTAGGGGAAATAAACAGCGATGCAGGCTACGTGCAAATCGGGCGTAAGTTCACTGGCGCGCTGTACGGGCTTAACGGCTACGTGGTGTTCTATTTGGATGTTTCCGTGTTAAATTCCTTTTGCGCAATAACCACGCCGGAAACGGGCTACACAATGCTTATGACGCAGAACTATCAAATAGTTTCTCATTCGCAGGGCGTTGGCATCGGACAAACCATTGTGGAACAAAACAAAGTGGTGTTGCAACAGGGCGTATCCAACGTTAAGGTGAATGGCCAAAATTGCTACGTTGCTGTCACGCCCATGGAAAACCAATACAGTTTGAATTTGTTTTTCGTAAGCGTTTTGAACCGCAACGTGTTGCAAAAAAACTTCAATGCGCTAAGCGTGGGGCTAGCAGTCATTGCCGCATTGTGCATGTTGGTTGCGCTAATTTTCGCATTCCGCATGTCGCGTTTCACCACGGCGCCGGTAAAAAACCTTTCCAACAAAATCTCCTCGGTGGATTTTCAACACAAGTTGGGGCTGGAAATCGGTTCCGAAGGGGACGAACTGTACGAATTGGAACGCAACTACGAAGAAATGTTGCAGCGCTTGTTCCGCCTGATGCAGGAAAACAAGGATAACATGGAAACGCAACGCAAGCTGGAAATTGAAGCGTTGCAAATGCAAATAAACCCGCACTTTTTGTATAACACGCTGGATGCCATTGCTTGGATGGCAAAAATAAAAAAGCAAACGGAAATAGAAAAGCTGGTAATAAACTTGGCAAAATTTTTCCGCATAAGTTTGCACAAAGGGGATAAGTTTGTTACCGTTCGCGAAGAAACGGAACTTATCGAACACTTTTTGGAAATTGAAAAAATTCGCTTTCCCGACACCATAAACTACGTGTGCAACGTTCCGCAAGATATTGCCGACTACAAAACGCTAAAACTAATTTTGCAACCCATTGTGGAAAACAGCATAAAGCACGGTTTCAGTGGCAAAGAGGGCGTTGGCACCATAACGATAACGGCCAAAACGGAAGGGGACGACTTGGTTATTTCCGTGACGGACGATGGTTGCGGTTTTGAAGTTGTCGAAGGCTTTTGGAAGGTTAAAACGGATAAGCCCAACGGATTTGGACTTTATAACGTGCACGAAAGGTTGGTTTTGGAATATGGCGAAGGCTACGGTTTGGATATCACTTCGCAAGTTGGCGTAGGCACAACCGTCAACGTAAAAATAAAAAAGAGATTGTAAGTTTGCTATGTTGTTGAAGTTAAGAAAAAAACTGTTCAATTGTGTGTTTTGGGTGCTGTTTGCGTTCGTTGTCATAACGAGCGTCGTTTCCTTTGCCACAATTTCCGGTTTTTTGTTCAGCACACAAGCACAGCGTTGCAAAAACAATGCACAAAGCGGCGCAACCGGGTGCCAATCCTATGTGCAGGCTGCCATGGACCTTACGGCAAACGTTGCCGCCAATAGCGAAATTGTGGAATTTTTGAAGGGCGGCACACTGGATGTTTCGCAAAAACTAAACCAGTTCTATAACTATTCCGTTGCTACTGACGGAGTAATTTTGTATAGCATGAGTGGCCATGTGAGTTGTTCGTCAGGTGTGGGTTCTGCGCCCACTTTGGCGCAACTGCTTGCCGTGGAAGAAATTGGCGCATTTATGCAATCTTCGCAAACGCAAATGGTTTCCGTGCGCACCAAGGCTGTTGCAAAGGTTTATGGAAGCACGCAGTATAACGAAAAAAACGGCGTTGTTTCGTGTTTGTGCAAAGTTGTGGATGGCGACCAAGTTTTGGGGCTATTGGAAGTGGACGTTTTGCCCAAATCCATTGCGCAGGCAAAACTTTCGTATAGCGGTTTTTCTTCCGCCGGCTATGCGTTTTTGCAAAAAGACGGCAATTTGTTTACAGATGCCGACGAGTTTTTTGCCATTCAACAGGACGGCGTGTTCAAAAACACCTACTACGCAACTTGTGCACAAACGGTGGGCGATTGCCAATTAGTGATGTTTTTGCCCCTTTCCAACTTCTACAAGCAACTGATAGTGTTGGGCTGTGTGTTTTTTGCGCTGGATGCCGTGCTTTGCTGTGCGGTGGCGCTGGTGGCTTTTCGCGTGCGCGATAGCGTTGTGGATCCTCTGGAAAATTTGCTGCAACGCATGAACGAAGAAGGTCTTAGTTGAAGTCTGCAACGGCAGGCTTTTTCTTTTGCCAAAAACAAAAGGGCCGATTGGCGTTTTTTTTATTTTAGGGCGTTTTTTGCAATTTTTTCAAAAAAAATTTGCAAAAAATGTATCAAAGTGCAGTATTGTCTACCATTTTGCAGATTAACTCCGTTGCAGTGCGGCCGCAATTTTATTATAATTTTTATAGTAAAATTATTATTAGTAGAAGTGTGCAAAAATAATGAGGTAACTATGAAAAAATTCGCATGTTTGCTGTTGTCGTTGCTTTTGCTTGTTGCAATGCTTTGCGCTTGCACGCCGGAAGACAACGGAAAAATTAAAATTACAGTAGGTTTTTGGCCGGATGCATCCCTTTCGGCCGATACCGCCATGTATAACGAATGGAAGGCCAATTTCGAACGCGACTATCCGCAATACGAAATTGTCGCCAGCCCCTACACCTACAGCCCAGAAACGGTTCGTGCAAAGGGCAACTCCGGCGAATTGCCTACCATTTTCCAAACATACTTCACCGAACCGGAAATGCTCATTCGCGAAGGCTACATTCGCCCCATAACCGAACAACTTAACGAACTTGGTTGGGCGGACAAAATGGATGATAGCATGCGCAAAACGCTTACAAAAAATGGCGAAATCTACGGCGTTCCCCGTGACGGCTACGGTTTGGGATTGTTCATCAATTTGCGCCTTATGTATGATATCGGCGCTATCGACAAAAATGCCGACGGCACCTACAAACTCTATCAGGATGACGGCACGCCCAACTACCCTCGCACTTTCGACGAAATAACCGACTTGTGCCGCGTGGTGCAAGAAGAGTGCGGCAAGGATAAATACGGCATTCTTATTCTAAGCGCCAACAAACAGGGCGGATGGCAGTTGTGCAACATGGGCTGGAACTTCGGGGCCACCCACTTGCAAACGCAAAATGCCGACGGAACGTGGAAAAGCAACCTTATGGATGAAGGCATGGTAAATGCATTGAAGTGGATTCAATCTCTTGCCGAAGAAGAACTTTGCTATCCCGGCGCATCCTATAACTACGATAACTGGCCGGAAATGATCGGTAACGAACGCGTTTTGATGGCGTTTGTCGGCAGCGACGCACTGTCTATGCCCATCACTTCCTATAACTTCAACAAGGACGATTTTGCTTTTGTTCCCATGCCTACCGGGGATGGCACAAGTCGCTATGCATTGTTTGGCGGCACGCCCTACGTTTTTGCCGATAACGCCACCGACGAACAGGTTGCCGGCGCATTGAAGTTTTTGCACTACATTGGCCGTAGCCCCGAAGTGGACGAAATAACCATTTCTGCAATGGAAAAAGGCTTTGCCGTTGCCGAAAGTAAGGGCATGCCCATTCTTCCCACCATCAAACCGTGGAAAGATGCCGCCTACGTGGAATTGGCCAACAGATTGGAAAACCAACACATAAACGTAAACTACACCTACATGAAAGATTTCTTCGACACCATCGAACAAATGAAGCACGACGAAGAACCCAATTTCTGTCAGGAAATGTATGGAATTTTGGATAATTCCATTCAAAACGTCTTGTCGCAAAAGAACAGAGCCAACCCGTTGGCACTGCTAACAACGGCAAACAACAACTTCCAAAACAATCATTTGAACAGAGTTAAATAACATGCTAAATTCACAAACGAAACTGCAAAAACTAAAAAAGATAATCAAAAAGAACATTGGCGGATGGGCAATTATGTTGCCCACCCTTGTGCTGTTTTGCTTTTTCGTTTGGGGGCCGCTGTTGGAAAACATCGTTTATTCATTCTTCACACTGAAAAAGTTTCACCCAGACACATTTGTTTGGTTCGAAAACTACAAGCGTGTGTTTTCTGATCCGGCTTTCACAAGTGCATTGTGGAACACCTTTGTATATGCTTTTTGGTCCATTTTGATTGGCTTTTTGCTTCCTCTGTTTTTGGGGCTTATTCTTTCGGAAGTAATCCACTTCCGTGCAGGGTTCCGATGCATGCTGTATTTGCCAAGCATCATTTCCGGCGTGGCCGTCATGATGATGTGGTTGCAAATTTTGGATGGTTCCACAGGCAGTTTGCTAAACGGCTTTTTGGGACTGTTCGGCATAGGGCCGGTAAAAGTACTTATGGATTCCCACTGGGTAATTCCCGTCATCGTTTTGGTTATGACGTGGCGTGGCGCAGGCGCAACGGTGCTAATTTATTTGTCGGCGTTGCAAACTGTGGATAGCACGCTATACGAAGTGGCCCGTGTGGAAGGCGCAACCCTTTGGCAACGCATTTGGCACGTAACGTTGCCCGGCATAAAGCCCACCATCAAATTGTTGTTCATTTTGCAAATAATTTCCGTGTTTCAAGTGTTCTACGAACCCATGATGCTCACGGCCGGCGGCCCGGATAACGCATCCATTTCTCTTATGTACCTAAGCTATAAGTACACGTTCTTGGATGGCGACCCTGGCGCAGGCGCCGCTTGCGGCGTAATTTTGGCGGCAATAATCGTTGCGCTAACGATTTTGTATTTCCGTCTTTCCAAAAAGGGGGATGAAGCGTGAAAAACAAAAAAGTGCGCATGACGCTAAAAAACAAAAACGAAGGCCTTATTGTGGGCATGGAATATCGCCACACTCGTTTCAAAATTTTGTATGCCGTAATGATATTCATTTTGATTGTGTTCTGTCTTGCGGCAATCATACCCATTGCCTGGCTGTTTTTGGCAGGATTCAAAGATGCCAACGAGGTTTTTAAGGCGCCATTCCAATTCTTCCCGGAATCCATCGACTTGGGCAAAGTGGTGGAAGTGTGGAAGCAGGTTGGCTTCTTGAAATACTTTCTTAACACGTTCATTGTGATGATAGGTTCCGTCCTTTGTGCGGTGGTGTTCAACGGATTGTTGGCATACGCCGTTTCGGTGCTAAAACCCATGGGGCACAAAACCGTTTATAGTCTGGTTATGCTAAGCTACATGATACCGGCCACGGCATCGCTGGTGCCTATCTATTCCAACATTCTTTCGCTGGGCCTAAAAGGCTATGCAGTGTTCATCCCATTGTGCCTGTTGTATGGCGCCAACGCCTACTACTTCATGATGTTCAAAAACTATTTCGACACAATCCCTCGCGACTTGTTCGAATCGGCCCGTGTGGAAGGTGCAAATTCGTTGCAAATATTCTTCAAAATTGTGCTTCCGCTAAGCCGTCCAATAGTTAGCGTAGTTGCAATTTTTGCAATGACGGCATCGTGGGCAGATTTCCTTTTGCCCTATCTTTTGTTGCAGGACGACAAACTTGCAACAGTTATGGTAAAAATATTCAACCTAAAATCCACTATGGGACAAATGATGGAATTTGGCATCGACAAATACATTATGTCGCTGGCCATAACCATAATTCCCCAAATATTCATATTCGCCGTGTTCCAAAAACAACTCATCGGAACAAACGTTCAAAGCGGCATAAAAGGTTGACGGTTATCCTTTCTGTCGAGACGGAATTTTGCCGTCTCGACAGTTTTAATAATTGAAAAAAACGTTGTGTTGCGTTGTGTTTGGCAAAATAACATTTTTGCCAAACAGCACAAAACACAGCAAGTTTCAAAAAAAACAGTAGCGTGCGCAAAAATTTTGACCTTTTGCAAGGGATTTTCCCAGAGTGCACGCAAAAAACACACAAAAACAAAGCAAAACTGCAAGGAGCATAGTATGGGCAAAACTGCAAGAAAGCATTTTTTAACTCTTCCGTGGGAAGTGGTGGAAACTGATTTTTCCGCCGACTTTTCGCAAGTTGCCGAATCGGTGTTTTCGCTAGGCAACGAATATATGGGTAGTCGTGGTTTCATCGACGAAGGTGCATCTGTTCCGCAACTTAGGGGCAGCTACTTCAACGGAATCTACGAATACGCAACGGATAAATCGGCCACCGGCTACAAGGGCATTGCAACGCAAACTCACTTCATGGTGAACGCTGCGCACTATTTCGATTTGCAATTGTTTGTGGATGGCCAAAAATTGGATATGGCTGGCGGCAGCTACAGCGACTATCGCCGCACGCTCGACCTAAAAAACGGCAAACTTTTGCGCACTCTTGTTTGGCAAGTGGGCTCAAAGCGCATCAAAACGGATTTTTGCCGCTTTTTGGATATGGAAATCCCCCAGCGCGCCTACCAGCGTGTTATTTTCACCGCCTTTGACGACTGCACTTTGCAACTTGTGGCAACAACGCACTTCAACGGCAAACACTTTGGCAACCCATCCCGTTGGCAACAGGTTTTTGCCAGCCCAACCACGCTGGAATGCTGCACGCAAAGCACCAATCAACGCATTGCCGTTGCCTGCAATTGCACTTTGGATGGCGCCCAAAAATCCACCGAAACGGGCGAACGTTCCCTTTCTAAGAAGTTTGTTTTGCAACTAAAAAAGGGCCAAACAGCGGTGTTTACGCGCCTTATTTCTGCATGTCAAAGCAAAACGGGCAATTCCGTAGCGGAAGAAGCGCAAAGGCAGTTGCAAATGCAAATGGCCGAAGGCTACGAAGCGGCAGCATTGCGCAACCAAAACTATTGGCATAACTTTTGGAAAAATTCCGACGTGGAAATTTGCGGCAACGACGAAGATCAGCAAGGCATAAGGTTTTGCATTTTCCAACTGCAACAAACCTATCACGGTGCCGATCCCACCGATAATGTCGGTGCGAAAGGCCTGACGGGCGAAGCATATAGCGGCCATGCCTTTTGGGATACGGAAACCTATTGTTTGCCATATTATTTGTTCAACAATCCCACCGCCGCAAAATATTTGCTGGAATATCGCTATTCCACATTGCCGCAAGCAAAATTGCGTGCGCGCGATTTGGATTGCGAAGGCGCATGCTACCCAATTGCAACACTAAACGGTCAGGAAGCGTGCACTTTGTGGCAACACGCCAGCTTGCAAATGCAACCGTCCACCGGCGTTGCCTATGGCATTTATCACTATCACAACGTGTGTGGCGACAACGAATTTTTGTTTGGCCACGGTGCAGAAATGTTGGTGGAAATTTGCCGCTATCTTGCAACGCGCGGACAGTGGAATGCCGACCAAACGTACTTTGGCTACTATGCCGTTATGGGGCCGGACGAATTCCAAATGATGGTAAATCACAACACCTACACCAACTTTATGGCGCAAAAAACTTTCAATTTCACATTGCAAACGCTAAAAAGTATGCCGGCGGAAAGTTTGCAAAGTTTGCGTCAAAAGGTGGGTTTGAAGGACGAAGAAGTGCAGTATTGGCAAAAATGCTCAAACAACATGCTTATTTTATTTGACGAAAAAACGCAACTGTACGAGCAGCACGACGGCTTTTTCAAGTTGCCGCACGTTGATGTTTCTCAAATTGACGACAGCCAATTTCCCCTTTATTCGCACTGGTCCTACGACAGGATCTATCGCAACGACATGATAAAGCAACCGGACGTGCTTATGTTCCAATTCCTTTATAACGGCGATTTTTCCGAACAGTGCAAAAAGGCCAACTACGAATACTACGAGCCCAGGTGCATTCACGAATCTTCCCTTTCCCCGTCGGTGCACTCCATTTTGGCCAACGAACTGGGCAAATTTGAAGAAGCGCAAAAGTTTTTTGCCTTTGCCACACGCATGGATTTGGACGACTACAACCGCAACACTTGCGAAGGCTTGCACACAACAAGCATTGCGGCAGCATGGCTAAACGTAACCTATGGCTTTGGCGGTTTGCGCAGCGACAAAAAACTCAGTTTGGCGCCCACGTTGCCTTCCAATTGGCAACGCTATGCGTTTTGTTTTTCGGCAAACGGCAGCCACCTAAAAGTGGAAGTGGATGCGCAAAAGGTGGTTGTTCACTGCGAAGGGGAACCGACTGTCTTGACGATTTATGGCAAAGAATATATAATTGAAAATACGGTTGAAATAGCAAGATGATTGTTAAAGAACGCGGCTATGCGTGCGACAGAATAGCGCGTGGAGATAAGTTTATTATAGGCAATGGTTCCTACGGCTATCGCGGCACTTTGGACGAAAACGACAAAACGCAGTGTGTGGCGCTTGTTGCAAACGGCTTTTTCGACAGGTTCGAAGATAACTGGCGCGAACCCGTCAACATGCCCAATCCCCTTTGGACAAAACTTTGTGTGGATGGCGTTTGTCTGACGGAAGATATGGCCACTTCCCACGTAGAAAAACTAAATTTAAAAAACGGCAGTTTCACTCGCAAAACCACGTTTGTGGCAAACGGCAAAAAAGTGCAGGTGTTTTCCGAAAGGTTTTTTGCTCGCAATGGGCAAAACCTGCTTGTATCAAGGCTAAAAGTGCAGTGCGACGATGCGCAAATTGTTGCCACTTTGGGTATCGATTGCGACGTGTGGAACATCAGCGGCAATCACTTTTCCGTTGCGGAAACGGCGCCGCTGGAAGTATCTTGCATCACCAACGAAGGCAAAAAACTTGGCGTAAAAGTTGTTGCGCAAACCCATTGCGAAGCCATTGAAAGTGGCTGCCAAAACCAAAAAGTTTTTGCCAAATATCATGCGCAAAACACCTTTTGCGTGGATAGATTTTGTTTTTTGTGGCACGAAGGGCAACAGAAATGTGTTCCAGAGTTGCCGCTTAGCTACGAAAATTTGCTTGCGCAAAACAACGAGTTTTGGCGCAACAAGTGGAAGTGCAGTCGTGTTAAAATAAGCGACCAAAACAATTTGCAACTGGCCATGGATTACAGCGTGTATCAGCTTATTGCATGCGCCCCAAGCGAAGAGGGACAATCAATTTCCGCAAGGGGGCTTTCCGGCCAAACCTACAAGGGCGCAGCCTTTTGGGATACGGAAATGTTCATGATTCCCTTCTATTTGCAAACGGATGTGGAAACGGCAAAACGCCTGGTTCGCTATCGCATTGCCGGGCTGGAAGGCGCCAAACAAAAGGCGGCGGAATATGGCTTTGACGGTGCGTTTTTCCCGTGGGAAAGCCAAAACGGCCAAGAAGCGTGTAGCGATTTCAACGTTACCGACGTTTTCACCGGGCGGCCTGTGCGCACCTATTTCAGGGATAAGCAAATTCACATTTCTGCCGACGTTGCCGTCACGCTGTTTGAAGTTTATCGTCAAACAAAAGATTTATCCTTGCTGGAACAGGGCGGCGCAAAACTGCTTATAGAATGTGCGTTGTTCTATTGGAGCTATGCCTATTTCAACGTGGATAAAAACCGTTTGGAATTGTTGGATGTTATCGGTCCGGACGAATATCACGAACGTGTTAACAACAACGCCTACACCAACTACATGGCGCACCAATGCGCCCAAGATTGTTTGGATGCAATGGCTGTTTTGAAGGCAAAAAGCCCATCCGTATACGAGAATTTGCGTCATACCTATGCCGATGCTTTGCGCAAAATACGCAAGCTAAAAAAGCTTTTGTATTTGCCGCAGCCCAACGAAAATGGCGTTATCGAACAGTTTGATGGATATTTCAAGTTGCAAAACGTAAGCGTTAAGCAAGTGAAAGAAAGGCTTGCACACCCCAACGAATATTGGGGCGGAAGCGGCGGCGTTGCAACCCCCACAAGGGTGATTAAGCAAGCCGACGTGGTGGCGCTGCTTTGCGTTTTGCCGGGCAGGTTTTCCGTCAAAGTTAAGCAGGCCAACTACGATTTTTACTTGCCCTACACCGAACACGGATCTAGTTTGTCTTCTTCGGCCTATGCACGGTGTGCTTGCGCCATAGGGCGCGCCGACGAAGCATATTCGTTGTTCGAACAAACTGCCACAACCGATTTGCGCGGCGGCGGAAAAAAGTTTGCCGGCAAAGTTTATATTGGCGGTTCTCACCCTGCCGCATGCGGCGGAGCGTGGATAACGGCGGCGGAAGGTTTTGCAAGCAAACGTGATGGTTCGGCATTGCCCAAACAAATTGCTCGCCTGCAAATAAACACCCAACACGGCAAAAAAATTATCAAAAACAAGCAGTTAAACTGCGCAAAATAAGCAAAAAGAGGTAGCATTGTGATAAAAGCCATCATTTTCGACCTAGACGGCGTGCTGGTTAGCACAAACGAATTTCATTATCTTGCATGGAAAAAGCTTGCCGACAGAATCGGCGTGCCTTTCGACAGAACAAAGAACAAACGCCTGCTGGGCGTTTCCCGCATGGATAGCTTGCGTTTTGTGTTGGAAAACAGTTCCAAACAATATTCGCAGGAAGAACAACTTGCCTTGGCGGAAGAAAAAAACGAAACCTACAAACAATATTTGCAAACAATGTCTGGCAACGACGTGGCGCAAGAAGTGCGCGACACGTTGGCAGTTTTGCGACAAAAAGGCTTGAAACTTGCAGTTGGTAGCGGCAGCAAAAACGCCCGCATAATTTTGCAGAAGACCCAACTAGAAAATTGTTTCGATGCCATTGTGGATGGTTCGGAACTAACTTTGGGCAAACCCAACCCCGAAGTGTTTTTAAAGGCGGCGCAAAAAGTTGGCATTCCACCGCAAAACTGCATTGTTGTGGAAGATGCCGATGCCGGCATAGCGGCGGCTAAAAACGGAGGAATGACAGCCGTTGCCATTGGCGAAGCGGCCAAAAGCGGCAACGCTCATTTCACACTGGGCACCTTTGCCGATTTGCTTTCCGTTGTGGAAAAACTAAACGGCTAAATTTGGGCGCCAATTGTATTTTGTCAAAATGTGCCCGGCGTTGGTTTTGCAGAAAACAGGCCCCCAAAATGCGTACTGTTTGGAGCCAAAGCGAAGCTAACTTGCAGAGGTGACTTTCAACAATTTCTATGCAAAACCGTCCAAACGGGCGGTTTTTGGTTTGTTTTCACTCTTGACAACAACCCAAATAGGCTGTATAATCTTACGGCAAGCGCAAAATGCGCAACAGCAAAAAATAAGGAGAAAAAAACTATGTCCATTCCCACCCCTCACATCAACGCAAAAGAAGGCGATTTCGCAAAAACAGTGCTTATGCCCGGCGATCCGCTTCGCGCAAAGTATATTGCCGAACACTTTTTGAAAGACCCCGTGCTTGTTAACAACGTTCGTGGTGTGCAAGGCTACACCGGCACGTATAACGGCAAAAGAGTTTCCGTAATGGCTAGCGGAATGGGCATTCCGTCCATTGGCATTTATAGCTACGAACTCTACAACTTCTACGGAGTGGAAAACATTATTCGTATTGGTTCGGCAGGAGCCATTCACCCCGATTTGAAGGTGAGAAATCTTGTTTTCGGACAAGGCGCCTGCACCAACAGCAACTTTGCTCGTCAATTTGGCATGCCCGGCACAATTGCCCCCATTTGCAGCTACGAATTGTTGGAAAAAGCCGTTGCAACGGCAAAAGAATTGGGCTATGCCTACAAGGTTGGCAACATTCTTTCCAGCGACACGTTCTATGCCGACGAACCTTCGGAAGCATCTTCCGTTTGGGGCAAAATGGGCGTTTGGGCCGTGGAAATGGAATCCGCCGCATTGTATCTTAACGCCGCTCGCGCAGGAAAAAATGCACTTTGCATTTGCACCATAAGCGACCATTTGCTAACAGGCGAAGCACTTTCTGCCGAAGAACGCCAAAACAGTTTCACCGAAATGATGAAGCTTGCTTTGGAAATTGCCTAGCAAAATCTGTTGTTTTGTGCAAAATCAGTTTGCAAAAAAACAGCGCGCAAAATTCTCACGCGTGATAAGCATTTGCACAAATTGCAAAAAGTTGTGATATAATCCAAACAAAAAACTCGAAAGAAATTCTTTCGTGTTTTTTGCTATTTGGGGGTGTTGCAACGTGTTCGAAGAAGTGCGCCAAATTTTGGATAATATTTTGGGCGTAGCAGGCAACGGCTTTGTTGAAAGAACAAACGCAAGCGGCAAAAATTTTGAAGTTTGCAACGGCGTGGCTGTTGACGACAGAGAAACGCAAACGTGCTATAAGTGTGTTGCATTGAACAACACGGTGTTCAAAAACGACAATTTGCCAAACTATTGGCACAAAAATTGCAAGTGCCGCAACAGGCCCACGGTGTTAAAACAAGTCAAGTTGGATTTCCCCAAAAAGAAAATCACAAACTATTTGTTTTCAAACGATAACAAACGCGCCATGATGCACACAATGGGATATACTGCCGCCGACGGTGAGGAGGTTTACAATTTGATTGCGCAAGCAGTCAAAAGCAAATTTATGTCTGGGGATTATGTTTTGCAAGACTTGAACGAGCACGGACAGCATTTTGCTATTTATGTTGAACTGGACGGAAAAAGTCTTGCCTCTGGCAAAAAATTCCGGTGTCATGCAGGTTGCGTTGCTTGGCCAAAAGGAAAAATAAAGATAGCAACGCCGCTGGTTAAGGATGGGGAGATTGGCAATGAAGTGGTTGGATGAAGTAAAAGTTTTAACAGATAACTACCAAAAATATGGCGTCGAAAAGGGCGCAGTTGGAACCATAATTTTTGCTTGGCTTCGCAACGACAAGTACGAAGTTGTTTTCAGCAGACCCGACGGCACCGACTATGCCGACTTGTTGATTCACGTAAAGCATTTGCAGGTTGTAAAATCTTCGGATATCACCGAGCAAGACATTTTGCAAGATTTGCCCTTGCGCGATCCCGGTTGGTGGTGCAA
>CAZNZO010000011.1:0-11056 GCA_964577535.1 uncultured Oscillospiraceae bacterium | reverse complement strand
AAAAAAACGCAAGGCACAGCAAAAGGCCTTGCGTTTTTGTTTTGAAAGAATGTTTTTTTCAACTGCGGATGCAACTAGTCGAAATAGGTTTGGTTTTTGGGATAGTTGGCGTCGGAAGTTAGTTGAACACCCAGCTTGCGCAAAACTGCTTCGTCGGCATGAGAGGGGATTTCCGTAACGTGCGCCTGACAATTTTTAAGTTTGGCAAGTTGATCTAGCGCCAATTCTGCCAGCGGATTTACCGAAGCGGAAACGGAAAGGGCAATAAGTGCTTCGTCTGCGTGCAGTTGTGCGCTGTTTTCGCCAAGATTTTGTTTTTTAAGTTTTTGTATGGGTTGCAATGCTTGCGGCGCAATAAGCCGCACGTCGGGCAAGTTGGCAAGTTTTTTCACGGCATTTAGCAGCAGTGCCGCACTGGCCGAAAGCAATGCCGATGCTTTTGCAAAAACCTTTTCGCCGCTAGGCAGCGAAAGGCAAGCGGCAACCGATTGCGTTTTTTGCGCGTGCAAGCGTGCCGGCAACACCGTTTCTCTATCCTCGGCACACAAATTAAGTTTGGAAAGTATAATATCCAGTTTGTCCACAACGCCGTTGTCGCATTTGCCGCGGCGTGCTTGAACTTTTGCATTCAGGTAGCGGCGGATAATTTCTTGTCTGCCGGCGTAGCAACACGCTTCGTCGTCGAAAATGCAAAATCCCGCCATGTTAACCCCCATATCAGTGGGGGAGTTGTAGGGCGAACGCCCCATAACCTTGTTAAAAATTGCATTAAGCACGGGGAAAACTTCCACGTCTCGGTTGTAGTTGACGGCGGAAACGCCATAGGCTTGCAAGTGCCATGGGTCAATCATGTTCACGTCGTCCAAATCGGCGGTGGCCGCTTCGTATGCAACGTTTACAGGGTGCGTCAAGGGCAGGTTCCACACAGGGAACGTTTCGTATTTAGCATAGCCGCAACGAATGCCGCGCTTGCTTTCTTGATACATTTGCGAAAGGCACGTTGCCATTTTGCCGCTTCCCGGCCCCGGCGCAGTTACAACAACAATGTTGCGCGAAGTTTGAATAAAATCATTTTTGCCCAAACCTTCGTCGGAAACAATGTGTCCCACGTTGTAGGGATAGCCGTCAATGTGGTAGTGGCGGTAAACTTTTATGCCCAAGCCTTCCAGGCGGCTTTTGAAGTTGGTTGCGGCCAGATTGTTTTGGTCAAATTGCGTAATAACAATGCTGCCAACGTACAATCCGCGTTTGGTAAGTTCGTCATACAAACGCAAAACGTCCTCGTCGTAGGTGATGCCGATATCCGCGCGCACCTTGTTTTTGGCAATGTCCGCAGCGCTTATGGCAATAACAACTTCCACCTGGTCGGCAATTTTTGTGAGCATGGTTATTTTGCTGTCCGGCAAAAATCCCGGCAAAACACGTGCCGCATGGTAGTCGTCAAACAGTTTGCCGCCAAACTCCAAGTAAAGTTTGCCGCCAAATTCGTCAAGACGATCGGCAATTTTTTGTGATTGCAGTTGCAAATATTTGTCGTTATCGAAACAAAGTTTCATTTTGTGCCTCGCATTGCTAAAAATTTTCCGGCAAGTTTTTTTTGTGCAAAAAGTAGAAATCAAAAAGATATTCGCCGTCTGGCACTTCTTGCATGGCCTTGTGCGTTTGTTCTGCATCATAAGGCAAGGCAAAACGCTCGTAGTCGAAGTGAGTGTCGTCGTAGCTTATAATTATTCCACTTGCGGTAGATTGCGGATGGCAACCCACACTGCCCACGTCTACGTATAGTTTTTTGCCAACAAAGTCGCACGGTTCGTGCTTGTGTCCGAAAAACACGGCATCGCAGTTGTAGTCGGCGTACATTTCGTCAAAAATTTCCACAGTTGGTCTGTTTGCAAGGGGAGCAAAAACGTTGCCGTCCGTTGGTTTTTGCAAGCGGCAGTAGTGTTCAAAAACAACAATTTTACCACCCAAAATGCGCGTTGCAAACATGGGGAATTTTTCAATTTCTTGGCGCATTGGCTCAACTTGCGCAAAAACATGCTTTTTGTGCCGCGCGGAAACGTGCGATCCAACCTTGTGAACGGCGTTGTTTTCCACAAAATCCCTGTCGTGATTGCCCATCAGGCAAACAACGCCATTTGCTAGCAACAGTTGCAAACATTCAGCCGAGTTTGCGCCAATATCCACCACGTCGCCGGTGTGGATAATTTCCTCGCAACCTTCATTTTTCAAATGTTCCAATGCAACTTGCAGTGCTTGCAAATTTCCGTGTACGTCGGATATAACGCCGATTTTTTTCACGATAGTTTTCTCCTGTATTCTACCAACCTATTATACATTCCGTGGCGGCAAAAAGCAATGGAACAACTTCAAAAATTTGCCATTTTTTCAGGTGGCTTTGTGTTGTCTTTTGCCCACGCACAGTTGCTTCGAAAAAAAACAAAAGGGACTTTTGTTGTCCCTTTTCTGTTTTTTTCAAGTGTTTGATGGGGCCCTTTGCCGCTATGGGCAGGCGCAACTATGCCAATTTGCTTGCCGGCCTTGCAAGTGACATTTCGATGCTATTTCCGCAAACCCAACCGCATTGCTTTTGCCAATGTGCGGCCTTTGGGGAATGCTTACGCTATTTTTCCAGGTCGCGCAGCAGTTGTGGCTTGCAGTTTTCGAAGTAGCACACTTCCAGACCTTGCGGAAGTTGTTGCACAACAGCATCGAAGTTGGCACACAAAATGCTTTCGTCGTGGCAATCGCTGCCAATGCAAATAAGCTTGCCGCCAACACTTGCGTAGTATGCGGCGTTTTCTATGCTGGGCAAGGTGTAGTCGCCGCCGTAGCGCAGTTGCGAAGTGTTCAGTTCCGGCACTATGCCATTTTTAACGCACAACCTAAGCGTTTTGTGCAGCATTTCGGTGTCTTCTTGGTAGTCTTCGTGATAGCGCTTGGGCATATCCATGTGCCCCAAAACGTCAAACTGGCCAAACGACACCATATCTTGCACGCACTTGTCGTAAAGTCGCTCGTATTCGTGGTTGGTGTAGTGGCGCGGCGGCAGGTAGTCGGCTGGGCGATGCACCGAACCTATTATAACGTCTGGCGCAAGACTTTTCAAAAACGTCAATTCTTTTGGGTTTAGATGCGGTTCGCCCATTTCAAAACCCAAAAGCAATTTCACTTTGCCGGCATATTGCGCTTTTAGTTTGTGAAATTCTTCCGCACGGCGGCCAAACTGAAAATCGTTAAAGGTGTTGAATCGGGGCGTGCAATCGATGTGATCGGTGAAGCAAACCACGTCCACGCCAAGTTCCAGCGCCTTTTGCGGATAGTTCGCCATAGGCGTGTCGTTATCGAAGCTGTATCCTGTGTGCGCGTGCGTGTCGCACCGCAAAATTCTTTTCATGTTTCACCTCACGTTTATAATACGCCTTTTGCCGTGCGGTGTCAATGGCAAATTTAAGTGGAGGCTTTTAGCAGCTTTGCACGTTGCGTTTTGTTTGCCGCAGTGCCACGTTTTGCAAAAAATGTCGCAAAATGTCGAAAGTTGCCAAAACTGCGTGCCGAAACAAAATGGCCACAAAAATGTGGTACGTTGCGCAAAATTTTGGACTTTTCGTGGCAACTTGCCGCAAAAAACGCTTTCACTACCCAAAACTTGCAACAAGCGGCGCAACAGCGAATAGTGGCAAGTGGCAACTGCTAGCACAATTCGAGTGTAAATTTTTGACTGTTTTTGTCGAAAAATGTCGAATGTTATCAAAACACCAAAAAGACAAAATCAAACTATCTAAAACTTGCCAAAGAACTTGCTTGTTTCTACGCAAAAGGCACAAGTAAATATTGCGTTGCAGTGGGGGGGATCCGAAAACGGCGGTTTTCCGCACAAGACGACAGAGCGAACGTTGCAAACGGCGGTGATTTTCAACAACTAGCACAATTTAGGTGCAAATTTTTGACTATTTTTGTCGAAAAATGTACAAAATTGTCGTTTTCAAAACAAAAACCGCCAACAGGAAGTGGCGGCGTTGCTTTCAAAAGAGCTTTTTGCAACAAAAACTATTGCAAAACGTCCCACAAACCGGCATCTTTAAGCGTTTTGTTGTCGCGCACAACGGTGTTAAGCAAGCGGCGGGGCAAATCTTCGTTTTGCGCAAAAATTGCGGAAAACTGCTGGTATGGGAACGGGTGAGAAAACTTGTCGCTTCCCACTTCCAGCGTGAAAGAGGGTATTTTTAGCGTTTCTATGCACCAATCCTTGTATCCGCCTGCGCTGCCGGGGGTGAGTTTGGTTTTGTATCCGGTGTAGTGGGCAATGGCATCGGCCAGCCGTTTGTCCCGGAATCGGCGGTGCGATTTCTGTCCAAACTCCCAATAAATTTCCTCCCCCTTCAGGTGGTAGGATATTGTCGCACAGGGTTTTATGCGCTTTGTGAAGTTGGCCAGCGCTCGCGATTCCCGTGCGCACAGGGGATATTTTCCCACGTAGTTTTGCGGCGCCTTGTAAAAAACGTTTTGTGTGCCTTCCGACCAGCGTGCATCAAAATTCACGTTCAAATCCACGCCGTCGGCATTTGCTTTCCACAACGAAAAATCCTTTCCGCCGTTTATTGCAAGCAGGTTGCTTTTGCGATTTTTGTCGGCAACGCTGGCTACGCCTTGCTGGCACAAACACACGCCGTCGGGGTTTGCCATGGGCACAAAATAAATGCCGCCCAGCAACACAAGATGTTTGTTTTTTACCAAATGTTTGGCCAAATTTACCGCCAGCAGCGCCGTCAGATGTTCGCGTGCGTGTATTGCCGCTTGAACTATCAAATAGTTGCCGTTTTTGTTGCCCACAAAAATGTACGGAATTCGGCGCCCCAGTTCGCTTTCGCCTACCGTGCCCGTCTCCACGCCGTTTCGGCAAAACAATTCCACTTCTTTTTGCAAGTCGTCATATCCAAACAAAAAAATCCCCTTGTCGCCCTATTATGTTATGCAATAATTGTCAAAAAAGAAACCTTTTGGGTTTTTGCGCAGTTGGCAATTGGCGCAGCGCACGTTTTGCAAGTGATGGTGGGGCGATGCGGCGCATGGATAAAAAGGTCGCCAAAACACGCACAAAAATTTTCATTTCTATTGTTTGTGCAAGTCATTGATGGCCAGACGTGAATAAAACAGCATTGTTTATGCAAAACCGTCAACCGTTGTGGCGTTTTTGTGCAAAATCGTTAGTTTTTGAATGCAAAATCCGCCAATATGCCAACCATCGCAGCAGCAAATTTCATCAAAAAGCAAAATGAGTTCGGCGCAATACCGAACTCATTCACAAAAGTATGTTATTTTGTTTAATTCAACTTTTGGACATCGCAAGCCCAATGAAACAAATTCATTTTTGCCTAAACATTCGCATCACGCCACGCATGGCACAGTTTGTGGGATTGTCGCCGGTGCGCAAAGGCCCATGCCAGCAAGCGGTGCCGTTGTGGCGCAAAAGTCGCCGCTTTTGGCAGGCAAACAATCGGTTGCGTTTGGCTGCGGCCCAAAAAAGTGCTCATGCCGTTTGCAAAGGCAAAAGGCTAGTCTTCGTACTTATCCAGCACAACAATGCGCTGATCTTGCGGTTGGTCTTCCAGCACAAGCGTTTCGCTGTTTTGGAAGTGCACCAACTGTTTGGGGAAAAGTTGCAAAAACTTTTGCACACCGTCAATTTGAAATTTGTGTTCGGGCGTGCCGTAGTGCATAGGGATGACGATTTTAGGCTGAATTTCATCCACGTACCATTTTGCACCCTCTGCATTCACGGTGAAAGTGCCGCCCACAGGGATCATCAGCACGTCGCATCCGTGCAATTTTTGGGCCAGTTCTTGGCTAAGTTCGCCCACGTCGCCCATGTGAACAACCTTCAAACCATCCACCAAAAAGCAAAACACGTAGTTTTCGCCTCGCAGTTGGCCTTGCTTGTCGTCGTGCCAGCAGTGGAAGCTTTGCATGGCAACGTCGTCGGCCGCAACGGCCACTTCCTTTTCCAAAAGGGCAGGATTCCCCGCCACTTCCGCCACACAATCGTGGTCGTTGTGGTGGTGCGAAATAGTCACAACGTCGCAGCTAAGCTTGGGCATGGCAAAACCAACCATATCCGCCTTGTAGGGGTCGCAAATAACCGCCGTGCCGGTGGAACTTATAATTCTAAAACAGGAGTGTCCCAAATATTGAATTTTCATGTATGTTACCTCTGCCACAATTCTACAACTAAATGGCGGCGCTGTCAATTGTCAAAAAACAGCACGACAAAACAAAATGGCCGTCAAAAACGTGGTACGTCGTGCAAAATTTTAGACTTTTCCGCAACTTGCCGCCAAAAACGTCGTTTTTTGCATAAAAAGCGCAATTTTTTGTTGAAATTTTGCACAAAAATAACAAAAAATGTCGAAAAATGGCGCAAAAAAACGCAAAAAGTTTGCAAAAAACACAACAATTTTGGCAATTTTTGAAAATGTGTAGATTTTTTTTGTAATGTTTGGTATAATAAATCCGTATCACGCTTGTCCAAAAACCAATTTGGGAGGATTTTATGAAGTTTTGGCAATTGGAATCGCCACAAAACATGACGCTGCAAGAAAAGCAACCGTCCGTCCTTAAAGAAAACTTTGTTAAGGTTAAAATAGAAAAGGTGCTGTTCAGCACGTCCGATTTGGAACTGTTCAACGGCACGTCCAAATGCAACTATCCCATGGTGTTGGGGCGCAACGCAGTTGGCGTTGTTTCGGAAGTTTTCGACAAGGAAAAATCGTTGTTCCAAAAAATGGATAGAGTTGCCATCGAACCGTACGCACCCTGCATGAACTGCAAAGAATGTTTGCAAGGCGATTACGACAAGTGCGCCCGCCTGGCCTATATGGGGCAAAATTGCAACGGCTTTTTGCAAAACTTTGTGGATGTTTCCATCGACCAAATTTGCCGCCTGCCGGATAACATAACCAACGAACAAGCCTTGTTTGTTTCGTACGTGGCATTTGGTTTGAACATTGTGGACGCTTTGAATTTTGAAAAAGGCGAACACGTTGCCATTTTCGCTTCCACAAAAACCGGCATAATTTTGGCGCAACTGGTGGCGTACTATCAGGCGGTGCCCATTCTTATTTCCGGCAACGAAGATTTGTTGGATGCTGCACGCAGTTTGGGCGTGTTCTATTGCATCAACAACGAAAAAGTGGATGTCGAAAAGGAAGTTTTGATGATAACCGGCGGAAGAATGTGCCGCGAATTGGTGCTGTTTTCCGATGCGGATTTCAGTTTCAAGGACGTTTATAACGCCGCTTCCATGAATGCTTCCATTTGTTTGGCTGGTTTTTCCACCAAGGATAGCCGTTTGAGCATTGCTCAAATTTGCCAAAAGCACCTAAACGTGTTTGGCGTGTATAACGGCGTTGGCAACTTTTCTTCGGCCATAAACCTTTTGGTTACGGAAACGGTGGACGTAAGTCAGCTTGTGGGTGACGAAATTGCCTTTGAGGATTTGAACCAACAACTTGCAGAATTGCAACCGCAAGATTTGGCGTTGAAATCGAAAATTGTTAACGTAGACTAATGGAATTTGACGGCCTTTTGCTTTTGCGAAAGGCCTTTCTGATTGTGGGCGCATGCCTAAGGAGAAAACATGAAAAAGATTGTTTTGTTTTTGCTGTGCATATTTTTGCTGTCGGCGCTGGTCGGTTGCGTTCCGGAAGATGGCAACGGCGGCAACGGTGGTAACGGCGGTGCGGGTGGCAATGGCGGCGACGGCCCGGAACCGGATGTCTCTGTTACGACGGATTTTTCCGACCAAGCAACGGCCAAAAACGCAGATTTCTACAAAAACTATTCGCAGGACGAAAAGGACCTTTACTACTTGTTGTGGCAAGAGACAACGTCCGTAAGTGTTAAAATAGATATTTCCGCAAGCGAACTGGCCAAAATAAACGAGGCGTACGAATCGAACGATGCAAAAAAGATTGATACCTACCGCAAGTGCAATTTGGTTATCACCGTCAACGGCACAGACTATGCCTACGACGAAGTGGGCATTCGCATGAGAGGCAACACATCTAGGCGCAGTTTTTGCAACCCAAATGGCCTTATTTTCGACTTTGTGCACTTCCGTTTTAGTTTGACGGAAACTTTCGACGGCGAGGAATATGCCGACGGCGCTTGGGGCGCAGATATTGCCAACGTGTGGACAAACGATGCTGCACGCACGGCACGCAAAGATAGAACCTTTGCCACAATGAAAAAGTTCTACTACAAGTGGAACAAAAACTACGATAACACCTACGTTCGCGAAATATATGCAAACAAGGCATTTCGTGCTTATGGCATACTTGCTCCGCACATAACGCTGGCGCAAATTTCCCTAAAACAACAAAACAAAATGGAAAGTTTGGGCGTGGCAATGCTGTACGAAACCATCGACAAGCAATTTTTGAAGCGCAACTTTTCCGCCGAAGATGCCGTTGGCGATTTGTATAAGTGCGCCTATACAGAAAAAGGCCCCGCAAACCTTACCACGGCGGAAGGCCGCGGCGTGGAAGTGGATGGGCAAAAATTCACCTATGCCCTAAAAACCAACGACGACCGCACTGCCCCCGACTACGGCCACCACAAGCATTTGATTAGCCTTATCGACACGCTAAAAACCAACAAAAACGCGGCAGATTTTGTCACCAAATTGCAAGCCATTGTGGATATGGACTATTTTTGCAATTTCGAAGCAGTTAACTACATGCTTGGCAATCCCGATTGCATACGCAACAATTCCAACAACTACTACTTGTACTTTTTGCCTAGCGGCAAAGCGTACTTCATTCCCTACGACTACGACAGATGTTTGGGCATCAACGTGGATTGGAACCCTTCCGGCGATGCGCTAACTTCACAAAAGCCCTATTCCACGTCTGGGGCGGTAGGCACGGTACGCAATCCGCTGTATACAAAAACAATATTAAGCGGCGGCCTGGCAGATTTCAAAAACCTTTATAAGGCCAAATTGCAAAACGTTTTGGATGGCAAGTGGTTCACCTATCAAAACTTCATGCTAACCTACAACAACTATTTTGCAACCTACCAAGGGCTTGTTGCGCCTTCTGCCACCATTCAAAAGCAATGCGTCGAAACCGTTCGCATGGATATGTTGCAGTTTTCCACTCGTGGCACGGACGATCTTTCTTCCACTTCGGATAACGTAACCGTGCAAAACTATTTGCAACTAAAACGCCAGTGCGCATTGGATAACCTATAAGAGGAAAAGCCATGAAAAAGATTCAAAGTTTCACCATAAATCACCTAAATTTGCAACGCGGCTTGTACGTTTCGCGCAAGGATACGCGCGATGGAGTAACCGTCACAACTTTCGATTTGCGTTTTAGCGTGCCCAACCGCGAACCGGTGCTGGATACCCCCGCATTGCACACCATCGAGCACCTTGCTGCAACCTATTTGCGCAACAGCACGCGCCAAAACGACGTGGTGTATTTTGGCCCCATGGGCTGCCGCACAGGATTCTATTTGGTTATGTTCGGAGATTTGTGCAGTGCCGACGTTTTTCCGCTGGTGGTGGAAACGTGTAACTTCATTTTGCAGTTCCAAGGGGAAATTCCCGGTGCATCGCCTGTGGAATGTGGCAACTATTTGGAACAAAACCTTATGGAAGCCCAGTGGTATACTCGCCGTTACTTGGACGATTTGCAACAAAACAAACGCTTCGAATATTTGCCGTAAGGCGGGGCGGAACAGCGGTGTTTCTAAACTGCAATGCAGGAGAATTATTTAAGTTTTACGTTTGTCGATGGCATTTGCAAAAGGTGTGCCATCGACAATTCAAAACAATATCAATGCAAAATATTTGCAATGGTGGCAAATATTATCAAAAGGCGCAAAAACAATTGCAAATTTTTTGCAAAACTTGTATAATGTACTAGGTTTTTCGCCGAGAGACAAAGTGGTGCGCAAATAACGTTAAATGCTGTGCAGTGCGGAAGCGCCTTGGGCGCTACCAACTGCCAAACCGTTGGTGAATATATCAAAACTTAATAAACAATATCGAGGTGTAGCGCAGTTGGGACGAGCGTTAAGCGAACAACACAGTGTGTTGTGAGTAGCAGAGTCCACAAGCAGCTATGCTGCGCAGTGCGGAAGCGCCTTGGGCGCTACCAACTGCCAAACCGTTGGTGAATATATCAAAACTTAATAAACAATATCGAGGTGTAGCGCAGTTGGTAGCGCGCTTGGTTCGGGACCAAGAGGCCATGGGTTCGAATCCCGTCACTTCGACCAGAAAGCGGCTTGCTTGGTGGTCGCAAAAACAAAAGGAACGAAAAACTCGTTCCTTTTTATTTTGCTTATTTTTGCTGCGCCGCTTTTTCTATCACATAACGGGACCGCTCGAAATAACGTAGCGCTCCGCTTTGCTTCGCTTACCCTATGCTTACGCTTCGGGATGCTGCCTGAGCGTAGCGAAGAAATTTGCCGAGGGTTCCCATTGGGATACGGCAACTTCCCGTCACTTCGACCATTTAAAAAGCATAGGTTTGATACGATAAGTGTCAGACCTTTTTTCTTTACATAAAGGAGTTATTTCCCTATCGGTAATGTAAGTATTTGCCTTGTAGGAGTACTATTTGGTACTTTTGCAGGGCTTTTTTTATTTTTTTACAATAGTACTACGGAACGAAAGGTATATCAACGGAACGAAAGGTTTTCTAGATTAAAAATAGACAAAAATATTAAAATTTCATTTCAAACGGTGATATGCTAATTTATCCATAGTCCTATTTTACCACAGTAAAGGTGACAAGGTGTGTCATATTTATATATTTTTTCAGTGGGTTTTTAGTGTTAAATTATTGTTGCAAAAACGCTGTAAAACTCAACGCCTAAGCAGGTAAAGGAAAATGCAATTTCTTGCCATTTTCGTCCCAAAACAAGAGGGAAACCCACTTTTATAGTTCAAGACTATTTTCTTTAAGAAGGAAGTCTAAAAGATTCATAATAACGTAGCCTTTTTCGTTTCTCCAAAGTTTAGTTCTGTCTTGAGTGATAATAA
>CAZNZO010000010.1:29358-53061 GCA_964577535.1 uncultured Oscillospiraceae bacterium | reverse complement strand
ACATCGTATAAGGGCGACATTTTGGGGTAAATGGTGCGAGATGTGAGACTTGAACTCACACGGTCTCCCACACGCCCCTTAAACGTGCGCGTCTGCCGATTCCGCCAATCTCGCATTGCCTATCTATGATAGTTTATTCTTGGCAATTTGTCAATTATTTTTAGCAAATTTCTTTGCACTATATTTTGCCAACGTCAAACGCAAGTTCTGTGTTGGCCGCAGTTGTGTTTGTTTTGTGTGAAGTGGTGCCCTAGTTGCGGGGAGGGGATGTTGCAAACTGCCTTTTGCAACTTGCCCAAGGGGGCAATTTCAGTCAATCAAGGTATCCTGAATTTTGCTGTAAACAGTGGGGGCCTTTTCTTGCCAAGTGCGTTCAACATATTTGGCAATGTTGCGCGTCATAACGTTAAGCTTAATTTCCAACGTGGTTTTTGTTGGTTCAATAATCTTCAAAATAACGTCGTAGCTGCCGTCGGGACACTTGGTGTAAGTGGCAACGTAGTCTTGCCTTCTGCGGTATTCTATGCGCTTGGTTTTTATGTCTTCGGAAATCAACTGGCGCACGCTGGAAGGAATGCGAGTGTAGAAATTTTTAAGGCACCATCTGCCTTCCGCCGTCAAGTCGTAGAAGCAGCCGCTGCCGTTGTCGCTTTTATAAACAAAGCCGTTTTCCACAACGTCCAACAAAGTTTGCTTGCAGTTGGTAAAATCTATCCAGTTGTTTTTGTAACTACAAAGATCCAAAATGGTGTTTTCCGTCAAGGCCGTTTCCATTTTGTCAAACACAAACAAAAGTATCAACTTGTTTATGGTGCTATCTTGCGTGATACCTGCTTGCATAGTGTCTTTCTCCTTGTAGTAGTAAAAAAGATTATACAACATTTTTCGTTTTGTAACAACACTTTTTGCCCTTTTTGAAAAAAAATAGTTGGAAATAACTTTGCAATATGGTATACTTATAGCATCAAAACCAAAGAGGAAATTTTTATGAAGAACGAATTGGCCTATTTCACCGATTCCGTCAATCGTCTTATCGAAGGCAAGTTGATATTGGTGGATAAAAACATTGCGCAAGTGCTAAAATGCGTTGCCACCGTTCCCACGCTGTGCAAGTGCCTTTCCGAAACCGTTCGCACAACCAGCTACGTGACGGAATTTTCTCGTGCCCGCGTAACCTGGACAAAGCCGGACGGCACCGTGGAAGCAAGGCTGAAATTGCCTGCCGAACGCAACCGTTTGTTTGCATTCGTGGTGTGCCTGCTTACCGAAGTGGATGCCGGCCGCCGCAACTTTTTGGATTTTTTGAAGGAATACTATCACGAAACGGATAGCAACGTCGGCTACGAAAAGTTTGCCAACGAAGTGTTGCGCCCCTTCAAGCAAGCAGGCGAAACAATTTTGCATTCCGTCGACCCCGACAGCCTAAACGTGGAACACTCCATTCGTGCCGAAAGATATTTCAAAGGCGAAAAAATCTACGTTCCCAGTGGTGTGCTGGCCAACTTGCTGGCGCTTTGCGACGACGTTCGCGCCTTTTGTTCTTTTTCCGGCGTGGCAATAAAGGACGATTTGCTACTTGCTTGTGATTGTTTTTGCAATGCTTTGCACCTAAAAAATCCCAAAATTCTAAGTGTAAGTTGGCTTGCGCTAAAATCCACCCTCAAACTTTGCCCGGAAATGGAAAACGTTTTGCAAAACGCAACGGAACTTATGCAACAAATTTCCTTCTAGCATAATTCAGCTTAATAACTGCGCTTGTAACGTTCAACATATACCAAAAAATCACGGTCGAAAACTTTCGGCCGTTGTTTTTTGCGCAAGTGAACGTTGCGTGTTGGCGTGAATGTTGCAAAAGCACGTAAGTGAGCAAGAACCGTGCGGCACGAAAAGTGGCAAAAACCTTGCAAACGTGCACAAAACAACGTGGCCAAGTGGCGGCGTTATTGGCTTTTTCAATGCAACCACCCAAAACTGACAAAAAATTGTATCAAAACGCCGTAGACACGGCGACTTTTTTTTGGTATACTATATGGAAGAAATACGTTTAGAAGGTGAAGTATGGCAGACAAATTCGCAAACGTGTTAAAATTCTGTACCCCGTCACGTTGGTGGGGTGAAAAATGGCGCGAAGGTTTGTACCTTGGCAACGGAAAAATTTCCGCAAACGTCTATGGCGGGGCCGCTGAAGAGAGGGTTCTAATTAACGATGCCGCCCTAAAATGGATGGGCCGCACAACGGTGGTGCCGGATATTTCCGTAAAAATTCGCGACGTCCGCAAAAAAATTGATGCAGGCGACTTTATGGGTGCGCAGGCCATTTTGCCATCCGCCCTGCAACAAAAAAATTTCCGTTCCCAGCCGGAATATCCTCTGCCTTTGTGCGAACTGGATTTGCACTTTTCCCATTCGGATATTCCCACAAACTATTGCCGCTTGCTCAACATGGAAACAGGGCAAGCAACCG
Organism: uncultured Oscillospiraceae bacterium; assembly: GCA_964577535.1. Classification (GTDB taxonomy): domain Bacteria; phylum Bacillota; class Clostridia; order Christensenellales; family CAG-314; genus Fimimonas. The sequence continues at coordinate 50,597 of CAZNZO010000010.1, read as the reverse complement.
TCAGCTACGTGGTGGACGGCACCAAGTTTGTTAGGGATACGTTTGTTTCTCGTGCGGATAATTTGGTGGCTTTTCGCATAACCAAACAGGGCGGCGCAACCATCAATTTCAACTTGTCCTTTGCACTTATGCACAGGGTAAATTCTCGCACCTACGAAGGCACTTGCATAATGCCGGAAGGTGTCCAAACAACCAACGACAAACAATTTTTAACCTTTGCCGCGCGCAACGACGATAACGGCACGGATTTTGGTGCGGTTGCCAAACTAAACGTGTTGGGCGGCGGTGTTCGCACGGAAAACGGCGTAACCTACGTTTCTAATGCGCAGTCGGTAACAATACTTATAAAAACGTTTGTGGAAGGCTCGCGCGAAAAGGAGTGGGCAAACCTAAAAACGCAACTAAACTCCATCAAGGATGGCTACGACAAGTTGTTCAAGGCGCACGCCGCATTGCACGCCAAACTGTATGGTTCGGTGGACGTTTCTCTTTGCTCGCAAAAGGATGCCTTCATCGAAGACTTGTTGCTAGAAACGGACGGCGGCAATTTGCCTCCGTTGTTGGTGGAAAAAATATATAAGTTCTCGCGCTATTTGATGGTCGCAGGAACGGCAGACGACGGCGACTTCCTTTCTCCTTGCGGATTGTGGAACGGCTGTTACAAGCCATACAGAGCCTTCACGTGCCTTTCCGGCGAGCTAGAACTAACCTATTTGCACGCTTTTTGCGGCAATATGTTCGGATCGCTGGAAAAAACCTTCGACTATTTCGAAAACAGCGTGGAAGACTATCGCAACAATGCGCAACGTTTGTTTGGATGTCGTGGCATAGTGGTGCCGGTTGTTGCCGCTCCCAAAACGGGCAGGCTGGGCAGCACCGACGTTTTTGCCGTGCACTTCACCGGTTGTGGTGCGTGGATATGCAACTTCTACTATAAGTATGCGTGCTATTCGCAAAACCAAAAATTCCTTAAAACTCGCCTTATTCCTTTCATGAAAGAGGTTGCGGCGTTCTATGCAGATTTTCTTGTTTCCACGCCCAACGGTTTGGAAACAAACCCCTCGGTTTTGCCAATGCGCATTGCCGATAGCTACAAAATAACCGATAGGCCTGTTGTTGCAAAAAACAGTCAGCTGGATTTTTCGTTGCTAAAAGATTTGTTAACCAACCTTATTGAAGCGTGCGAAACGTGCAAAGTGAAGGTGGATGCAACTTGGCAAAAACTTTTGGATCAAATTCCGCCCATTCAACTTGCAAGCGACGGTTCCATAAAGGAATTTGTTAATTCCATCATTTCCGTCGACTACACGGGTGTTTCCAATGGCACGCTTTATCCGGCCTATTTCGGCAACGACGTCAGCTGGCAATCCAGCGAAGAAACGGTGCAAGCCTATCTTACCACCGCCGATAAAAAGCGCAGTGTTCCGTCGGTGCAAAACAGCTACAACGTGACGGTGCTGGGTGCAGTATACGCGCGACTAGGCGATGCCTACGGTGCAAAAATATGCCTAACCAACGCCATACGTGGTTGCGCAATGAACAACCTTGTGTTTGTGGATAAGGATTGGCGCGGCATGGGCATTTGCGGAAGCGGCGTTTGGACTCCTGTTCAGTTGCATGCCAACATGATTTTTGCCAACGACGTGCAGCAAATGTTGCTGTATTCTTGCAAAAACGTTATCAAAATTTTCCCCGCGTTGCCATCCGATTGGAAAAACGCTCAGTTTAGCGGTTTGCTTGCCGAAAACGGCGTGGCAGTTTCTGTTAAAGTGGACGAAAGCAAAAACACGCTGTCTATAAAGTTGGAAAGCAAAAAGCAAACGGAAGTGGATTTGGTGCTTCCCGACGGCGTAAAAAAACTTCTAAAAACCAACCTTCAAGAAAAACCGGAAGGCAAGCGTTTCACTTGCACAATTGCCGCAGGCAAAGCAGTGGAATTGCAATATAAATATGTTGTGAGGTAGTTATGCAATACACAAAGAAAAAACTTCTAGGCGAAGGCAAAACCAAGCGCCTGTGGGAAACGGACGACGACAAGCATTTGATTGTTGAGTTTTCCGACGATGCCATGATGTATCACGGCAAGAAAAAACTCTATTTCCCCGGCAAGGCCAGTTTGTGCAACCAAATAAGTTCGTTGCTTATGAAAGTGTTGGAACAAAACAACGTTCCCACCGATTTTGTGTGCAAAGTGGACGAAAACTCTTGTTTGGTAAAAAAAGCCCAAATGATTCCCATCGAAGTGGTGGTTCGCAACTACGTAGCAGGAACAATGTCTTCCCGTTTGGGTTTGCCCGAACATCAAAAACTAAAATATCCGGTTTTGGAATTTTGCTACAAAAACGACAAATTGCGCGACCCGGTTATAAACGAATATCACGCCTATGCGATGGAACTGTGCACGCCGGAAGAATTATCCGTTATGTGCTATCAAGCATCACGCATAAGCAAAGTGCTAACTTCGCTTATGAAGCGTGTTGGCATTGTTGTGGCCGATTTCAAGGTGGAATTTGGCCGCATAAACGGCCGCTTGGTTGTTGCGGACGAAATTTCCCCCAACGTTGCTCGTTTTTGGGACGAAAACACCCTGCGTAAGTTCGAAAACGGCGACGATCCGTCTTTTGAATACAGAGAAATTTTGCGCCGCCTAGAAAGCGTGTGTGAGGGAGGAGCGGCTTAAATGAAGTGTATGTATTGTGGCTGTGAAGACAGCAAAGTTATCGATTCCCGTTCCACCGACGATGGCAAAAGCATTCGCCGCCGTCGTGAGTGCGCAAATTGCGGTAGGCGTTTCACTACCTTCGAAACCATCGAAATCGTTCCGTTTTTGGTGATAAAGCGTGACGGAACACGTCAGCTTTACGAGCGCGAAAAGCTTAAAAACGGCATAATTCGCGCCTGCGAAAAACGTCCCATTTCCATGGCTCAAATAGATAGGGTTGTGGATAACATCGAAAAAAGTTTGTATAACAGTTTGGAATCGGAAGTCACTTCCGGCGCCATTGGCGATTTGGTTATGCAAGAACTAAAAATTTTGGACGAAGTTGCCTACATTCGCTTTGCGGCGGTATATCGCCAGTTCAAAGATAGCGCCACTTTCATTGAAGAAATGCGCAAAATATTCGATACGGCAGGCAACAAAAAAGAAAAATAACAAGGAAGGGGTGCGGCAACGCATTCCTTTTTGCAAAGTGCTATGAGAAATTTGGAACAGGAACTAAAATTGCAACTTGATGAACGTGAATACAACGTTTTGGCGGCGCTAAGTGCGCAACAGCCGCAGTTGCAAACCAACTACTATTTTTGTTCGGAAAACTTTTCGCCGGAGGAAATGGTGCGTATTCGTCAAAAAAACGGATGTTTTTTGTTGGGGTATAAGCATCGTTTGCAACAGCAAAGTGGTGTTACCGTTTGCGACGAGCGCGAATGTGAAATTTCCGCCGACTATGCCCAAAGTTTGTGCAGGCGTGGTATTCGTGCGGAAGAAATAAACGGTTTGCTAAAAACGCAAATGGAAGAACACCTTCACTTTGTGGGAAAATTGGAAACTTACAGAACAACTTTTTGCTTGAACGATTGGCGTTTGGAACTGGACGACAGCCGCTATCTTGGCCGCCGCGATTTCGAATTGGAGTGCGAAAGTTCGCAAATTCAGCAACTTGCGGAATTGCAAAGTTATTTGTCCTTTCAACACGGCATTGTCATTAAGTATTCCACACCCAAAAGTCAACGTTTTTTCGAGGCTCTAAATGAAAAACTATAAGTATATAATTTTCGATTTCGACGGCACCGTCAACGACACGTCGGAAGGCATCTATCACACCTTCAAAAAGGTGCTTGGCCTTATGGGCGTTAACGCCGAAGGCATCGATTTCTCTCGCCACATTGGCCCGCCGCTGGAGTTTAGCTACACCGAACTTGTCGGCGCCGAGCGTTGCTTGCAGGGCATAGAACTTCATCGCAAGGTTTTTGTCGAAGATAACGCCGTGCAAATGAGCAGGCTCTACGACGGAATTGTGCAAACGCTAACGGAATTGAAACGCCGTGGCTACGTTTTGGCCATTGCATCGTCAAAATATCAGCCGCATGCGGTGGATTCCATAAAAAACTTCCATTTGGACAGTTTGTTTAGTTTTGTCTATGGACAAAACGAAAAGCGTGGTTTCAAAACGGAAGTGTTGCGCCAGCTTATTGACGACAACGGTTGGGACAGGGAACGGTGCCTTATGATTGGCGACACCCCCTACGATATCGACGGCGCACACGAAAACGGTGTGGATGCCATGGCCGTAACATATGGCTTCGGCTCAAAAGCGCAACTTATGCAATCCCGTCCGGAAATGGTGGCAAACTCTCCGCAAGAAATTTTGCAGTTGCTAACGGAAAATTGAAATGAAAAACTACAAATTCTATTTGAGCAACGTCGTCACGCCCGTGCTTGTTTACGGATCGCTAACAGGTCTTTTGGTCGGGACGGCGGTGTTCTTTTTTAAGTTAGTGGCCGAATGGCTAATGGAAAAATCAAAAACAATCTATTTGTTTGTTCAACAAAATCCTTGGTGGATTTTTGCACTTGCGGGCGGCGCTTTGGCGCTGGCCTTTTTGTCAAGCGCATTGCAACGGTGGTGCAAGGAATGCAAGGGCGGCGGAATTCCCCGTGCAGAGGGCGTTTTGCGTGGTTTGCTAACATTCAGGTGGCTGCGCACGGCAATTGCCGTTGTGGTTAACAGCTTCATAAGCTTTTTTGCCGGTTTGCCGCTGGGCAGCGAAGGCCCAAGTGTGCTTTTGGGCACGGCCATAGGCGGAGGCACAAGCAAGTTGCCCCTTTCGCACGACAGTTGGAACCGCTACATTATGACAGGCGGTGCGTGCGCAGGTTTTGCTGTGGCAACCGGCGCACCCGTCACAGGGCTGTTGTTCGGCTTGGAAGAAACGCACAAACGATTCACTCCCATGCTATTTTTGATGTGCGCATCCTCCGTTATTTTCGGTGTGGCCGCTTCGGAAGTGTGGAGTTTGGTTTTGGGCGTAACGCCGCAACCGTTGTTCAATTTTTCCGCATATTTGTCGCCGTTTAGTTTGGCAGACGTTTGGATTCCTCTTGTTGTGGGGTTGGTGGTTGCTCTCGTTGCCTGCGGCTTCAACGCTCTTTTGTTTTTTATGGGCAAAGCATACGACACAAAACTCAAAAAGGTGCCGCAGTGGGCGCGCCTTGTTGTGGTGTTTTTGCTGGCCGTTGCCGTGGGTGTGCTAAAAGTGGGCAACTTCAACGGCGCCGATGCGTTGTATGGCGGTGGCGGATTGATTGAAGAACTTGCGCAAAGCGGTGCCACGGCAGAAAAGTTTTCGTGGAGCGTGGTGTTTGCGCTGCTTTGCGTGCGTTTTGTTACCATCGCTTTTGCCACCAGCAGTGGCGCAACTGGCGGAATGTTCATTCCCATGCTTTCCATTGGCGCATTGCTGGGCGCGCTTGTTGCGGAAATTTTGGTAAGTTTGGGCGTTTCTGCCGACCTGTATGCCACAATTGTGTTGCTATCCATGGTGGCGTTTATGGGCGCGGCAACACGTTCACCGCTGACGGCACTTGTGTTCACAGTGGAATGCACGTGGAGTTTCACTAACTTGTTCTACGTTGCAGTGGCGGTGTTCGTTTCCTATTTGATATGCGAAATTTTCAAGGTGGAACCGCTCTACGACGTGTTGTTGCAACGCATGGTGGAAAAACACAATCAGGGCAAACCGCACAAAATTTTGAAGTTGCGCTACGTTGTGGCTCCCGATGCTTTTGCCGTTTCCAAAAGCGTGCGAGACGTTTTGTGGCCAGCCAACACAAAGGTTAGCCAAATTGTTGCAGACGACAACGTTAAGCGCATGGACGACGACGGCGAAAAGAAAATTTGTGCCGGCGATATTGTCACCATCTACGTTCAAACCTACGACGAAGAGGGAACTTTGCGTGAATTGGAACAAATTTTGGGCAAGCAAGATTGTGCGCACGTGCGCGTTAAATACGATGCGGCAGAATCGGATGCATTTCTTTTGAGCGACAAAACCCAAAAGTAGTTTGCAAAAGCAAATGGGGCAGAAATCGAAAAAATGCAATTTTGGGGCAAATTTGCCAAAAAACAAAGCGTTTTTGCTGGGAAATGGGGCAAAATATGTCGCAATTTAGTAGACAAAACGATTTTGCAAGAGTATAATTTAGTTACCAAATAAAGGAGAATTACGATAATGGCTCACAAAATTAGCAACGATTGTATTGGATGTGAAAACTGCATTGGTGTTTGCCCCTGCGAAGCTATCAGCAAGGCTGGTGACAAATGCGAAATCAACCCCGATCTCTGCGTAGATTGCGGTGCTTGTGCTGCTCAATGCCCCGTTAGCGCTATCGAAGAAGCGTAATTATTGAAATTTATTGCCCGTGCAATTGCGCGGGCTTTTTTCATTTTTTGCAAAAAGTTGGCGGTTTTGGCACAACAAAGTGCAAAATTTCGTGCAAATAGTGTTTCGTTTTGAACTATTTCAAAAGAACCGGGCAACTGCTTGTGTTTTGCCGACAAGCTATTTGTTTGCAATGGCTGCCCCACGTAACGGCACTGTTTTTGTGCTATTGTGTATCTGCACAGAGCGTTTTGTATTTTTGTATTTGCATGACTTAAATCATGTTGAACTTTGTGTGTGCACGCAAAAAGATTTTTGGGGTGATTTTGCTATTCGCTTGCAGAACGGAACGTTTTGTTGTTTGGCTGTTTTCTGCGCCAACGTGCGCTAGTTTTGTTGCACGGTGAGTTATGCTTTGACAAGTTTTTGTGTTGCAAACAGGGCGTGTTTTTGTATTTTCCCCATAAATATTCGTTCGCTTTGGGTTATTTGCCCACGCAACCTTTACTTATTGCAAAAAAAGTTGTAGAATGTGTGTATGGAAGTTTTATTGAAACCGCAAGAAAAAATTGAAGATTTGCAGTGCGACGGTTTGCAACTTATTCAAAGTGCCACGGAATATCGTTTCACAACCGATGCCGTGTTGCTTGCCAACTTTTGTCGAGATATGACGGGCAAATTTTGCGTGGAATTTGGTACGGGTAGCGGCGTTATAAGTTTGCTGCTTGCCAAGAAAAAGCACCCTAAACGCATTGTGGCGGTGGAAATTCAGCCGCAGTTGGCGGATATGGCGCAGCGCAGTGTGGATTTGAACAACTTGCAATCGGTTGTCACCGTTGTTTGCAACGACCTTAAAAACGCGCCCGATTTTGTGGACGGTTTGGCAGACGTTGTTGTGTGCAATCCACCCTATCGCAAGGTTGGTTCCGGCGAGCGGCAGTTGCAACAAAACGTTGCGCTGTGTCGTCACGAAATAGCCGCAACCCTTGCCGACGTGGTGCAATCGGCATCAAAAATTTTGAACAATCGCGGCAACTTCTATTTGGTGCATCAGGCAAACCGCATTTGCGAAATAATCACCCTGTGCAATCAAAACAACGTTGCCGTCAAGGAAATTTTGCCTGTTTGTCCAACACCGCAAAAGCAACCGGCACTGGTGCTTGTGCGCGGCGTTAAGGGCGGCGAAAGCGATTGTGTTTTGCATTCGCCAATGTGCGTTTGCGACGAAAACGGCAACTACACAAGCCGCGCCAAGGCGTGGTACGGAATTGACTAGATAACACAAAAACGGAGTACGTATGGTATATTTTGTAGCAACACCCATAGGAAATTTGGGGGAAATCACCTATCGCGCAGTGGAAGTTTTGCAAAGCGTTTCGGCAATTTTTTGCGAAGACACACGTCATTCGCAAATTTTGCTTGCCCGCTACGACGTGCATAAACCGCTTTATAGCTATCACAAATTCAACGAAAAAAAGAGTTTGGATTTTGTTCTTTCCTTTTGCCGCGACGACAAAGACGTTGCGGTTATTTCCGATGCCGGCATGCCTTCCATCAACGACCCAGGCAACGTGCTTGTTAACGCGCTTCGAGAACAGGGCTATCCCTACACGGTGGTTAGCGGTGCCAGTGCGTTTGTTAATGCATTTGTGCTAAGCGGATACCAGCCGCCCTTCACCTACTACGGCTTTTTGCCGGAAAAGCGTTCCGACCGCGATGCCCTGCTGGATGGTTCTGTTGGCGTTGCCATTTTCTACCTTTCCGTGCACGACGTGCAAGAAAACATGGCCTATTTGTGCCAACGCTTGGGCGACAGACCTTGTTGCTTGGTTAAGGAACTAACAAAACAACACGAAAGAGTACGTTTTTGCCACCTTTCCGACGTTATCGACGACGACAAGGGAGAATTTGTGTTGGTGGTGGATAGGGTGGAACAAGCAAACCCGCTTTGCCAACTTTCCGTTGCGGAACACGTCAACTACTACGTCAGCGGCGGAATGGCCAAAAACGATGCAATAAAAGCCGTCGCAAAGGATCGTAACGTTCCCAAAAACGAAATTTATAAGCAAACTTTGCAAAAATAGGCGACAATTGTGGGCAACCGAAACGTTTGTTGCGTGTTTTTTGCACGTTTCAATTTTTAAGGCAAAGGGCAAGCGCGTAACCGCTTGCCTTTTTTTTGCATTTTCTCACAATTGACACACACCCTTGCAATTGCGCAGTTGGTAGTGCTATCATAAAAGCAGGCAACGGTGGTAGGAACTGTCTTCCGTTAGCCTTTGGGGAATTTCAGGACTGTATTTTCGTCCAGCGGAGGTACAAAAATGGATTTTGAAACTTTTTTGCAGTCGCTGTTTTCCTTGCTTAAAAGCAGCGACAACGTGTACTACGTTTTGTATGCATTGGCAACTTGTTTGTTGACGCAAATTTTCAAAAAACTTTTGGTCAACAAAGTGAAAGTGGACGTGTTGCACAAATTTGATTTTGCCGTCATTTTGCCCTTTGTGTTTGGTGCCGTTTTTGCCGTGATCGATCTTGCAATGGTTCGTCACCTTGCGTTTTGCTTCGATTTTGTGGCAAAGTTTGTTGTTTCAGCAACTACAATCGGCGCTTTGGCAACGGTAATTTTCAAATTTTTATCCTCCCTTTCGGGGCAAAGCCTAAAAAGTTTGCTAAAAGACGATGTTTTTGGCGTGTTCTATTCGCAATTGCTTTATTTTGGCAAGGTGCGAGAGCGTTTGCTCAACAAGGAAATCACCTTGAAAGATTTTGTTTCGCAGGTAAAACTGGTTGCGGCAAATGCATTGGAAATTTACCAATCGCCTGACGAAAGCCAAATAAAAAAGGATAAGCTCTACAAACTGCTTACCGGCATTGTCGATGCGCAAAGCCTAAACACTTGCATAGCCGTTTTGCACGATGCTCTTCTTGTCGTGTGTTCGGATGCCGAAAAAACTTCGGATGCAAAGTAGGTGGTGCACAAAAATTTTGGGCCCGATCGTCGGGCCCTTTTTGCTGCTTGTTTTTGTGAAGGTTGTTTTTTTTGTTGCCGGTGCAGAATTTTGGTGTTTTGTTTGCTTGTTGAACTGTTTTCTGCGTGTGTCTCATCTTCTACTATCTTTCGGACTGTTGGCCGGAATTGCTTGCTGTGGGAAGTTTGTATTGCCGTTTTTGCATCTTGCGCAGGGAGAATTTTTTTGTGTTTTTACCCGCTGTCGGCGTTTTTTGTTGCAGTTTGGCGACAAACAAATTGTTTCGGGGCAAATACAAAACGTATCTTTCTTTTGGTGTGCGCCGTCTTTTTTTGTTTGGATTTTGCTGCTTGTTTGGGCAATTTTTCTTTTGCCTATTGACATTTGTTTGGCAAAAAATTATACTTATTCTATTCCACAAAAAGGAGTTTCCCTGTGAGAATCTATCTAAACGACGATTGGAAATATTTCAGCGCTTGGTCGCAGCAAGTTTTCACGTCCAACGAAGGCGAAAGCGTTCGCATTCCTCATGCCAACGTGCAAACACCATTCAACTGCTTTGACGAAAGCATTTATCAATTCGAAAGCGGCTACAAGCGTGTGCTTAACGTGAAAAACAAAAGTGGCACTTTTTTGCTAACTTTCGAGGGCGTTGCGCACTTTGCCGAAGTGTTTATCAACGGCCAAAGCGTTGCCACGCATGCCAACGGCTATACGGCGTTCACGGTGGATGTAACCAACTTTTTGCACAAAGGCGAAAACCAGCTTGTGGTGCGTGTGGATAGCCGCGAAAGCCTAAATCAGCCGCCCTTTGGCTACGTCATCGACTACCTTACCTATGGCGGCATCTATCGCGACGTCTATTTAGATGTGTATCAGGGCGCGTTTGTATCAGATGCCTTTGTCACGGCGGCACCCAATTCGCCGGTTAGTGTTCAAGTGGAACTGCAAAACACCCCCGCTTGCCTATCTGCGGAAATTTTGGATGGCGAAACGCCAATTTGGCAACAGCAATTTTCGGTGGAAAGCGGCACTTTCAATTTCACAGCCACCCCCAAATTGCAACTGTGGAGCGTCGATTTTCCCAAACTTTATCAACTGAAACTAACTGTGGATGGCAACGAATACAAAACTAATTTTGGCGTGCGCAGTGCTGTTTTCACGGCCAACGGCTTCTACCTTAACGGCAAAAAACTTAAAATTGTTGGGCTAAACCGCCACCAAAGTTTCCCCTACGTGGGCTACGCCATGCCGGAAAGCATGCAACGCCGCGATGCGCAACTATTAAAAAACACTTTGTGTTGCAACGCCGTGCGCACTTCGCACTATCCGCAGTCGCAATATTTTTTGGATGAATGCGATAAACTTGGTTTGCTTGTTTTCACCGAAATTCCCGGTTGGCAACACATAGGTGACGAAAACTGGAAGCAACTTGCCGTAAACAACGTAAAGGAAATGGTGTTGCAAAACCGCAATCACCCATCGGTGGTGTTGTGGGGCGTGCGCATAAACGAATCGCTTGATTGCGACGAATTGTATAAGCAAACCAATGCCGTGGCGCACAAACTGGATCCCACTCGTCAAACGGGAGGCGTGCGGTACCTAACCAATTCGCACCTTTTGGAAGACGTTTATACTTTCAACGATTTTAATCGTGCCGGCGCAACAGGCCGCAACAAAATTTGTTCGGCAAACGTTCCCTACCTAGTTACGGAATATAACGGACACATGTTCCCCACAAAGCCGTGCGACGATTTGCCCCACCAAAGAGAGCACGTTTTGCGCTATGCACGCATGTTGGACGGCGTTTTCAAAAGCCAAACAACTTGCGGCGCCTTTGGATGGTGCACCTTCGACTACAACACACACAAGGATTTTGGCAGTGGCGACCGAATTTGCTATCACGGTGTCACGGATATGTTCCGCAACCCCAAAATGGCGGCCGGCGTATTTTCCGCAATGGGCAAAACTCCCTTTTTGGACGTTTGCTTCTCGGCGGATATCGGCGACTATCCCGAAGGCAACGTGGGCGAATTGTATTGCCTAACCAATGCCGAATATGTAGATTTGTATAACGGAAAAACCTTTATCAAACGCTACACTCACGCAAACAGCCCCTTCAAAAACATGCCCAATCCTCCCATTTTGCTCGACGACCTTATCGGCGACAGAATGACGCAGGAAGACGGCATTGCTCCGCGTTATGCCAAACTTATAAAGCAAGTGATTGCCGCAGTGCGCAAACAGGGCGCATCGGCAATTGCCAAAAACAAACTTAAAATTGCCATTGTCATGATGGGCACAGGCATGGGTTTGGAAAAACTTCGCCAAATCTACGATAAGTACCAATCCGGTTGGGGCGGTGCGGCCGGCTCTCTTACCTTGGTTGCATTTTCTGGCGGCAAGGAAGTTGCCAAAAAAGTGGTGGCAACGGCGCACAGCAAAAAACTTGTGCTGGAAGTTTCATCCCACGTTCTTACGGAAAAAGTTTCCTACGACGTTTCCGCCGTCAACTTCCGCATGGTGGATCAAAACGGCAACGTTTTGCCCTACGTTTCCCACAGCGTGCAACTTCGCACGGAAGGCGTAGTGCAGCTGGTTGGCCCTTCCATTGTTCCGCTTAACGGCGGCCGCGGTGGCACCTACGTTAGAACCATCGGCCAAAAAGGCAACGGCAAACTGTTTGTGGACGGCCAAGAAGTGGAATTCACCGTGGAATAGCATTTCCCTGGCAACCCCCTTTTGCCGAAAGGAGAACCTTTGCTTGAAATAGTGTTCAAGTAAAAGTGGTGCAAAAACATTTTGTGGAGTGCTGGCAAAGAGCGCGAACACAAACTCGCGGCATGCTTGTCGCGCGCAAAACAACCCACCGTTTGCAATAATTGCAAACAATCAAAGCAAAAAAACCATACTTGCAAGAAAAAACTTGCCAGTATGGTTTTGCTTGCAAAACGGACGTGTGGAATTTTATTCTTATGCCAAAAGGGCGTGCAAGCGATTGCGGCATCTAGTTGCACGATATAAATGCAACGTTATGTTTTTGCTCCCCAAATAGTGTGCAATCGTGGCAGTAAAAACCAGCGCAAAATTTAACAACAAAAAGGACTGTTGCAGTTTGCGATAGTCCCAATTTTTTGAATTTTGCTCTATTTTTTGCGTTCGGGAACGGGTTTTTCGTTTTTCAAATAGTTTTCCCAAACGTTTATGCGGTCGCTTTCGTCAATTTGACGGATAACTTTTGCCGGAACACCTGCCACCAAACTGTTTGGCGGCACGTTGCGCGTAACCACTGCACCGGCGGCAACAACGCTGTTTTTGCCAATGGTAACACCCCCGCACACAATTGCGCCGGAACATATCCAACAGCCGTCTTCAATAACAATCGGGTCGGAAAATTCCAAATCGTGTCGGCCGTCGGGATAGTTGGCGTTTAGCCGTTCTTCGGCAACAAGCGGATGGTTGGGCGTTGCAAGCGTAACGTTTGCACCCAGCCAAACGCCGTCTCCCAAAGTGATAGGCGAAACGTCCAGCAGCGTGCAACCGTAGTTGAAAAAACATTCGTTACCAACCGTTATGTTCACGCCGTATTCGCAGTGTAGCGGCGCAAAAACGCCCAAATTTTTGCCTTTTGCCGACGGAATAAGTCTTTCCAGCGCGCGTTGTTTGGTTTTGTGGCGCCAAACGGCAATTTTGTTGAACCTGTCGCACCTAATAAGGCCGCGCGCATGTTGCTTGGCAATTTCGGCACTTGCGGCGTTATATAACTTTCCGCTGGTCATTCTTTCCCATTCGTTGGTTCCGTGCATGTTTTCACCGCCGTTTTTTGTTTTAGTATACACCAATCAAGCGGCATATGCAACAGTAAAAGCAGCTTTGTTTTGTGTGCAATCAACAAAAACGGCATTGCTTTGCATGGTTGAAGTGCAAAAACGGACGTTTTGTTGCAATTTTGCCGTCAAAAGCAAGTTTATTTGGCACAGTTTGCAATTTTGCAAATTTTGTCTCGCTTTTTGCGCCGCCGAGGCGTGTCAAAGCCAGGCTTTTGTGTTTTCCAGCCGCCCTTCTTCATAGCGCAACACTTGCTTTACAACAAGTGTCACGTCGGGATGAACGTCGTCGCATTCTTTAAGCATGCGATAAAGGTCTATTATTCCGTTTAACGTGCCTTGCAACATAATTTTTGCGGCGTGCGTAGTGGTGCTATCCATTGCCATTTTGGCTTTTATGCCCATGCCTGCCATTGCCACCCACGCTTTGGGTGCCGGCGTCGGGTCGAAGTTTAAGTTTGCGCCCAGCGTGCCAATTTGTTCAATAAAGCAATCGTATTGTTCAACCTGCTTGTGCAACGCTTTTGTTACGCTTTGCTCCTTCACATAGGGCAACAGGGTTTTCACGCAGTTTTGCGCCATTGTCACGTTTTTGTATAGGTCGGAAATAACTTCCTCCGTCTTTTCCACGTTGCAGTTGTTTTCTGTTGTTTCAGTCTTCACAATCGTCCTCCCATTCGTCAAAGTCCAAATGTTCGTCTTCGTTTTGCAAGCGGTGCGGATCGAACGTGTCGAAAAACCTGTTTCGGCAAGTTTCGTAGCTGCTGTAATATTCGTGCGAATTTTGTTTGCTTTTGGCCATAACTTCCTCCTTTTGGGATAGTATTTGCCATTTGCCAAAAAATAAACAAAAATGTGCCAAAGCCGTGAAAAGTTGCCCTCAATCGTTTGACAAAAGTTGCAATCTATCATAAAATAGTCACAGCCGCTTAAAAAGGGTTATTTTGTCAAGCGCCGAAAGGTCGGCCACCCTTGTTTAGCGAGACTCTGAATCGGGAGGTAAAAACAATGTACGCTATCGTAAAGACGGGTGGAAAACAGTACAAAGTGACGGAAGGTCTTGTTTTTGAAACGGAACTTTTGGCCGCAGAAGTAGATTCCACTGTTGAACTTGAAGTGGTGTTGGCAGCAGACGAAGCAAACGTTTATGCTGGTGAAGACGCCAAAAAAGTTAAGGTTCTTGCAACGGTTGTAGAACACGGAAAAGGCAAAAAATTGCACATTTTCACCTACAAAGCAAAGAAGAACATTCGCAAACGTCAAGGTCACAGACAACCCTACACGAAATTGAAAGTTAACACAATTTCCATCGGCTAATGACAGACATCAAAATCACAAAACAAGGTAATTCCATCGTTGAAGTGTCCGCAAGCGGGCACACCGGCTTTGGCGAAGCAGGCGAAGATATCGTTTGCGCAGGCGTATCCACATTGTTGCAATCGGCTCTGTTGGGGCTGTTGCAGGTGGTAGGCATAAACGTCAAATTTTCCGTCAACGAGGAAACAGGCTCACTACGGTTTACTTTGCCACAAAATCTAACGGCGGCCGAAAGGCACGATGCCGACGTGGTGCTAGGCACTATGTTGTGTGGCTTGCAAGATTTCTACACAGAGTATTCCGACTACATCAATTTGGAGGTAAACTAGAATGTTTATTAAACTGCAATTGTTCGCTCATAAAAAAGGTATGGGCAGCACCAAGAACGGTCGCGAAAGCGAAAGCAAACGTTTGGGTGCAAAACGCGCAGATGGACAATTCTGCAAAGCAGGCAATATTCTCGTTAGACAACGCGGAACGCACTTCCATCCCGGCAACAACGTCGGTATCGGCAAGGACGACACGTTGTTTGCGCTCATTGACGGCGTAGTCAAATTCGAACGCGCAGACAAAACGAGAAGACAAGTTTCCGTATATCCCGTTGTGGAATAACGGCAAAATTAAACGTAAAGGAAGTCGCGTCTAGTCGGCTTCCTTTTTGCTAGATAATTTTCATGGAGGCCATCGTGCAACCGGCATTTTCTATACAAAAAAATTGTTTCGACATAACCGACACTTTGGAATGCGGCCAAGTTTTTCGCTACCGCAAGTTGCAATCAAACGCCTACGAAGTTTTTTCGCTGGATAAGCACGCAAAGCTGGTGGACGTGGGATGCGAGGTGCAAGTTTTCACCGAAGACCCACAATACTTTGCAAACTATTTCGATTTGCAAACGGACTACCAGCAAACGGTTAAGCGCATTTCCGGCATTTCCCCAATAATGCAGCAAGCGGCGCAGTGCGGCAAAGGTATTCGCATTTTGCGGCAAGACCTAACGGAAATGATTTTTTCTTTCATTATTTCCGCCAACAACAACATTAAGCGTATTCAAACAATAGTGGAGCGTTTGTGCCAAGGTTTGGGCGAAAAAACGCCCTATGGCTATGCTTTTCCCACCGTTAAAAAAATGGCGGATGCCCCAGTGGAGTTTTATAAAAGTATTGGTGCAGGCTATCGCGACAGGTATCTTAAAAACACCGCTCAAAAGCTTTTAGGTTTCGATTTGAAAAGCCTTGAAACAATGCCCACCCAGCAGGCGCGCAAAGTTTTGCTCACCTTCGAAGGGGTTGGCCCAAAGGTTGCTGATTGCATTTTGCTGTTCGGCATGCACCGTGGCGACGTGTTCCCTGTGGATACTTGGCTCAAAAAGGTTTATCACAACTATTTTGAGCAAGGGCACAAAGATGCCCAAATGTCGACTTTTTTCTGCAACTTGTTCGGACAAGATGCGGGACTTTGTCAACAATATTTGTTTTATTTTCAAAGAAAGTATAGACAAAACAACGAAAATACTGTAAAATAGCACTAATGAACTTTTGGAGGTGGCACAACGATGCTTCGTGACAAAAAAATAGCTGTATTCATTGACGTTGACAATTCCCTTTTGGATAGCGAAGGCTACGAAAGAGTTATGGAACAAATTCGCTCCATGGGCGAAATAGTTTGCGGCACAGTGTATGGTGCAAGCGAAAGAAAACACAAAAAGGTTATAGAACAAGCAACCGATCGTGGCTACGTTCTTCAACCGGCAATGCGCCTTCGTCGTCGCGTGCGCAAAGTGTTTGACGATCGTATTTTCGTGGACGTAACGGCACTTGTTCAACGCAATTTGCACGTTGATACAATTGCCATCATTTCCGGCGCAACCGACCTTGTTTATTTGTTCTCCTATTTGCGTCGTTTGGGCTTGCAAGTTATTGCTGCCAACAACTTGGACGAACAAAGCACCGCTTTGGCTGCCGAAACAATCGACGTAAGCGCTGCCCCTGTCAAAAAGCCTGTTGCAAAACCTGTTGCAAGACCGGCCAAACCCGCTGTTGCTCAACCCGTGGTGGAACAACCCAAACCGGTTGTGGAAGAACACAAAACCGTTGTTGACGAAGAAGACAGAACGGAAGCGTTGCTTCGCGAAATAAACAAACTTCGCGCCGACTACGATGCGGCAAAAGCGCCCGTTGTGGAAGAACCGCAACCTGCTGCTGAACCTCAACCCGATATTGTTGCCGAAGCGCAAACGTTGCTTCAACAAGTTGCATCCTTAAACGAGCAACCTGCCGTTGAAGAAGTTGCCTCTCCGCAAGTTGAGCAAGCACCTGAACAGCCCAAAGAAGAAGCGCCTCGCGCATCCTACGTTTCTCAAAACGATAGCGACCTTATCCGCAAAATAGAGCAGCTGCGCCAAAACGGCGGTGGCGATTCCGACGATATGGTTGCCGAAATCAAAAAACTGTTGGACGGTTTGGAATAAGACTTAGATTCTTTTCCGCCCGTTTGGCGGTAATCAAGTTCGAACCCAAAAGTGTTCCCTGTTTTTCTGTCTAGGGGACACTTTTATCTTGTTGAAAATAACTATCAAGGAGTAACGAATGTTTACAGTAAATATTCAAAACAAAACACTGCAACTAAACGAAAAAACGCCCCTTTTGAGCGTTATCGAAAACCCCAAGGAATACTATGCGGCAAAAGTTAACAACCGCTTGCGTGAACTAACCTACGAATTGAGTTTCGATGCCAACGTGGAACTGCTAACTTTGCGCAACAACGATGCCGTAAAGGTTTACGAAACAAGCCTGCGCTATTTGGTGGCAATGGCATTTTACAATTTGTACCCCGAAGTAGATATCAAAATTTCCTATGCCATTTCCCGTTCCATTCAAATAAACGTGCTTGGCCCCAACAAAATTCAAATAACTTCCGCCGTGATAAAGAAGCTGGAAGCAGAAATGCGTCGTTTGGTGGCGTTGGATTTGCCCTTTGAAAAATGCACAATGACCAAGGAAGAAGCCGCACAGTACTATGCTGCAACCCACCAATCTTCCAAAATAGAATCGTTGAAATACCGTGCGGAAAAAATTTGCCACTTCTATAAGTGCGGCGAATATTTCAACTACACCTACGGCTACATGGTGCCCAGCACCGGCTATCTCACGGACTTTTTGCTCTCCACCTACGACGGCAATTTGCTTATGCGCTATCCGCGCTACGAAGCAGGCGGTGTCATTCCTCCCTTCAACGATGAACCTCTGTTTGCAAGGGTTTTGCGCAACGCTCACAAATGGGCAAAATTGTGCAGTGCCGAAACGGTTTCCAAAATCAACGCCCACGCAACAAGCGACAGCTACGTGGACTTTATCAACATGAACGAAACCAAGCACAACGATTTGTTGCACGAACTTGGCCTTTCCATTGCAAAAGATATCGAAGATATTCGTCTTATTTGCATTGCCGGCCCGTCCAGTTCGGGAAAAACAACCTTTTCTAACCGTTTGCGCATTGAACTTATGTCTCTTGGCATCACGCCGCTGCGCATTTCGCTGGATATGTACTACAAGGACAAAAAGGATATTCCCTTGGATGCCGACGGCAAGCCAGATTTCGAAGATATAAATGCTTTGGATATCGACCTGTTCAATAAGCACATGGTTGCGCTTATCGAAGGTGAAGAAGTGGAACTGCCCGTCTACAACTTTGGCAGCGGCCGCACTTCCGAAGGCATAAAAACCAGAATAACGGAAAACACCCCCATCATCATCGAGGGTATTCACGCATTGAACGACCAACTGTCTTACGCAATTCCCAAACACCAAAAGTACAAAATCTACATTGCTCCGCAATTCCAAATCAACTTGGATAACCACAACCCCATAAGCTACACAGATATTCGTTTGCTTCGCCGCATTGTTCGTGACAAAAAATATCGTGGCACCAGCGCCGAAAAAACTTTGGATATGTGGCCGTCCGTTCGCCGTGGCGAATTCAAGTGGATCTATCCTTATCAAGAAGGTTGCGACTTTATCTACAACTCCGCACTCACATACGAACTGTGCGTGATGAAGAAGTACGCAATGCCGGCATTGCAAGCCATTCCGTCCGACAGTCCTCACTACATCACAGCCAACCGCCTTATAAAATTCTTGAAATATTTCAAGGATATCGACGACAAATTCGTTCCCTGCAACTCGTTGCTTCGCGAATTTATCGGTGGCAGTTGCTTTGCGGAAGTGGAAGAATAGCAGTTTTTTGCAAACAACAAAACAAACATTCAAAAACGGGTTTTTTACAAGACCCGTTTTTTGTTTTTTTGTGGCAATGTCGCAAAAACTGCGCAACGATGTTGCCTTTTTGTTGCATTTTGCACGTGTGTTTTTCTGTTGTGGTGAAAAAAATTGCAAGCAATTTGGTGGTGTATTTGCGCCCAAATAGCAACGGGTTTTCACATAACAAACACCAGAAAAGCACAGCCACAGGCTGCATTTCACGTTGTCGCCAGGTTGCAAAAGCGGTGCTAAAAAATTGCAAAAATCGTGCAGCGGCAAGCGGGAAGGAAAGTGGCAAAATTTCAAATGTCTGCCCTTCCCCAAAACGATAGCAAATGCCGCAAACTATGCTTTGCGCAATATTGACTTTTGGGCCGCTTGGTGCTAAAATGCTAGTAGGTTTGGCGAGCAAGCCGAACAAACGAGAGGCACACGTATGGTAACTTGCAAAAAATTCGGTAAGTATAACGGTCAACAAATTTATAAGTACACAATAAAAGATAAAATCAGCGTGGAAGTTTGCACTTTCGGTGCAACAATTTTGTCCATAAAGGTTCCCAACAAGCACGGTTTTTTAACCAACGTTGCGTTGGGCTACAAGTCGGTTAAGCAAGCGGCGCCAAGCACTGCCTATTTGGGTGCTACGGTTGGGCGCTGTTGCAATCGCATTGCCGGCGGCAAGTTTGTTTTGGACGAAACACCCTACACTTTGCCTTGCAACGACGGTCAAAACCATTTGCACGGCGGCCCCGAAGGCTTTGCCAAGCGTGTTTTCAATGCTGAAGTCAGCGGCAACGGCGTTGTGTTCAGTTTGTTCAGCCCCGATGGCGATCAGGGCTATCCCAATGACGTCAATTTTTCCGTCAAATATTCCGTCGAAGGCACAAACCTTATCATGGAATATTCTGCCACAACAAACGGCAAAACGTTGGTAAGCCCCACAAACCACGCCTATTTCAATTTGAGCGGTCGTGGCGATTGTTTGGGCAACTTCTTGCAAATTTTTGCCAAGGAATTTTTGCCTGTGGAAAACCTTATCCCAACAGGCGAACAGCACAGTGTCAAAAACACGCCCTTCGATTTTACCTCCGGCAAATTTATTGGCGAAGATATTTTTGCAGAAGACAGCCAACTTGCATGTGTTGGCGGCGGCTACGATCACAACTTTTGCTTGCATTCCAACCCGGCGGCACGCGCCTATTCGCCCAAAACGGGCATTGCCTTGGAATGTTACACCGATCGTTGCGGTTTACAGTTCTATTCCGGCAATTTCCTTAACGAACGTGGGCGCCGTTTCTACAAAAAACACTACGGATTTTGTTTGGAAACGCAGTGCTATCCCGATGCAATAAACAACGGCCTGGGACGCTCCCCGGTGGTAAAAGCCGATTGCCCCTTGCAAACAAAAACAATCTATTCTTTTTCCGTATTCAAAACGCTTGGCGGATTTTTGAAAGGTGAATAATGAAAATAATCATCACAAAAGACTACGACGAACTTAGCCAACTTGCAGCGCAAGCGGTGTGCGACGTTGTAATTTCCAACCCCAGCCCTGTGCTTGGTTTGGCAACCGGCTCAACGCCCATTGGCGCCTATTCGCTGCTGGCAAACTTTTTCCGTCAAAAAAAGCTATCTTTCCAAAAGGTTAAAACCGTCAACTTGGACGAATACGTTGGCTTGGGGGAAGAAAGCGACCAAAGCTACGTCAATTTTATGAATCGTCACCTGTTCGACTTGGTGGATATGCCCCGCCAAAGCGTAAACATTCCCAACGGCAAGGCGCAAAACTTGCAGGACGAATGCCGCCGCTATGGCAAAATTGTTGCGCAAAATGCCTGTGATTTGCAAATTTTGGGACTTGGTTCCAACGGCCACATCGGCTTTAACGAACCAAACACACCCTTCGACAGCGTAACGCACGTGGTGCAACTTGCCGAAAACACCGTCAAGGATAACTCGCGCTTTTTCAGCGACATTTCCCTTGTGCCCACGCAAGCAATAACAATGGGCATTGCGGAAATTATGCAAGCCAAGCAAATTTTGCTGCTTGTTAGCGGTGCGAACAAAGCCGATGCACTATATCGTGCCGTTTGCGGCCCCGTTTCGGAAAGCTGCCCTGCCAGCATATTGCAAACGCACCCCAATTGCACGGTTATTGCCGATGTTGCCGCAGCTAGCAAAATCGCGCAAAAGGCCTAGCGCTTGCGCATAATTGTTGTGCAAAAAAGCCTACGTTGCAAAAATTTTGCGACATTTTGCCTTTGCATTTTTTTTGATTCTCGTACCGAACTTTTTTGTGAAGTGGCACGAGCCATTGTTTGCCTGCAAGGGCTGTGTGCAGTGTTTTGTAGCTAAGCAAAAGGCAACGACGAAAGCAAGTTTTTCGTTGTGCATGAAATAACCTTTGCTGCACAAAAAATTGCTACACATAAAAATTCAATTTTGAAGTGAACTAAAAAAGGCCTCTGGCTTCTTTGGTTCGCTT
>CAZNZO010000010.1:0-29258 GCA_964577535.1 uncultured Oscillospiraceae bacterium | reverse complement strand
AAAAATTCAATTTTGAAGTGAACTAAAAAAGGCCTCTGGCTTCTTTGGTTCGCTTCATTTTTTTGCTCAATTTTTTCTCACTTAAAAAACATTTTTTCATGCGCATTTCACGCAAAACTGCCAATCGTGAACAATTTGATGCGCAAAATTGCTCAAACTAACACAATACTGCTATTAAGTTCAATTTTGGGCAAAATTTGTTGCAAGAATAGTTGCAAAAAGTTGCTAATAATCAGCAAAAATGTTAAAATAAATGCACTAGACTACACTGGGAGCGTGCACTCTTGGCAATATCTAAGTCTATCCGAGGTATTATGAAATCTAGCGGAATTTTGTTGCATATCACGTCTTTGCCCAGCCACTATGGTGTTGGCACTTTGGGCGAAACAGGCGCTTTCATAAAGTTTTTGAAAAAGTCTCGCCAAAAGTATTGGCAAATTTTGCCGGTAACACCTACCGACTTTGTCAATTCCCCCTATGCATCTCCATCGGCATTTGCCGGCAACACGTTGCTAATCGACGTGGAGCAGCTTGCCAGCGAAGGTTTGCTAAGCGAACAAACGCTTGCCGAAAGCCGCAACGCTCGTGGTAATGACTATGGCTATGCAATTTGGCGCAAGGATATCATGTTGCGCGAAGCGTTTGCCAACTTCATCAAAAACAATCCCCCCAAGGACTACGACCAATTTTGCCGTGAAAACGAATATTGGCTTAACGACTACGCACTGTTTTGTGCGCTCAAAAAGCATTTCAATGGCAAATCGTGGTTGGAATGGGAAGACGAAGCGGTGCGCATGCGCGAACCTGCCGCTTTGAACAAATATGCCGATATGCTTTCCGACGAAGTGGATTTCGGCGTGTTTTGCCAATACGTTTTCTTCAAACAATGGAATGTGTTCCGTCAAAACTTGAAGAAAAACGGCATCAGCCTCATTGGCGACATTCCTATCTACGTTTCCTACGATTCTGCCGACGTTTGGGCGCATTCAGAATTGTTCGACCTAACTTCCGATCGTCGTCCCAGTTGGGTTGCCGGCGTTCCGCCCGACTATTTTTCCGCTGACGGACAGTTGTGGGGCAATCCGCTTTATAACTGGGATGCAATGAAAAAGACCAACTACGATTGGTGGACCAAGCGCGTTGGCAAGTGCGCCGAACTTTTCGACGTTTTGCGCATTGATCACTTCCGTGCGTTCGACAGCTACTATGCAATTCGCTACGGCGAACCCACCGCTCGCAACGGACATTGGCGCAAGGGCATTGGCTACGACTTTTTGCATCACGTGCAAACTTCCTTCCCGCAACTAACCATCATTGCCGAAGATTTGGGCGACATTCCCCAAAGCGTGTTGCAACTGCGCGATAAGTGCGGTTTGGCCGGCATGAAAGTGGTGCAATTTGCCTACGATGGCAACCCCGGCAATGCATTTTTGCCGCAAAACTTCGAAGAACATTGCGTCGCCTACTTGGGCACTCACGATAACGACACCACGCAAGGTTGGTGGGATAGCCTGGAACCTTGGCAAAAGGATACTGTTTTGCGCATAAGCGGGCTGGATAACGGCGCGCATATCAGCCGCAAACTTATTGTTCAGCTGGCAAACAGCCGTGCCGAACTTGTTGTCTACTGCTTGCAAGACGTTGTGGAAAACGACACGACGGCTCGCATGAACACGCCGGGCGTGTTGGGCTGCTGGAAGTATATGGCCAAACGCGGAGATTTTTCCACGGCGGCAGCAAACTGGCTTGCTCAAATAACGGAAGAAAGCGGACGCAACTAATACAACACTAGGGAGAAAACATGTCTAACATATTCACAGATTTCTACAACGGAAATTCCACCAACGCCTACGAGCTGTTGGGTTGCCACAAAGTTGGCGAAAACACCTATCACTTTGCCGTTTGGGCGCCCAATGCCAAAGAAGTTTGCGTAATTGGCGATTTCAACAATTGGCTTGTTAACCACAACAAATTGCAACTTGTGGATGGCATTTGGCAAACAACGCTGGAAGCTCGCAACGGCGATTGCTACAAATATGCAATAACAACGCAAAGCGGAACAATTTTGTATAAGGCCGACCCTTATGCAACTTTTGCCGAAGTTCGTCCCAACACCGCCAGCGTAATTTACGATCCCGAAACGCCCTTCCAATGGACGGACGAAGCGTGGGTGGAAAAACAACGCAAAAAGGATATCTACAAAAGCCCCGTCAACATCTACGAAGTGCACGCCGGTTCTTGGCGCCGCCACTACGACGGAAGAATGTATTCCTATCGCGATCTTGCAAAATATTTGGTGCCCTACGTCAAAAAGATGGGCTACACTCACGTAGAGTTTATGCCTCTTGCCGAACACCCGTTTGACGGTTCGTGGGGATATCAGGTGACGGGTTTCTATGCCCCCACCAGCCGCTATGGCACACCGGACGATTTGCGCTACCTAATAAACGCTTTTCACAAAGCCGGCATCGGCGTGTTGTTGGATTGGGTTCCGGCGCATTTCTGCAAAGATGCACACGGACTTATGGAGTTTGACGGCACTTGCTGCTACGAATCGGCCGACGAATTCAAAAAGGAACACAAAAGCTGGGGCACTCGCATTTTCGACTATTCCCGTTTTGAAGTGCAAAGTTTCTTGGTTAGCAACGCTATCTATTGGCTAAAAGAATTTCACTTCGACGGCTTGCGCGTAGATGCCGTTGCCAGCATGTTGTACCTAGACTACGACCGTGCCGACGGCCAATGGCGTCCCAACAAGTGGGGCGGCAAGGAAAATTTGGAAGCCATCGAATTTTTGCAAAAAACATCTTGCAAAGTGTTCGAAACGTGTCCCTACGCACTGTTTGTGGCGGAAGAATCAACCGCCTTCCCCAAAGTTACTCATCCCACCTACGTTGGCGGTTTGGGCTTCAACTATAAGTGGAACATGGGCTGGATGAACGACGTGTTAAGCTACATGAAGACGGATACTTTGTGGCGTGCGGAACATCACGGCCAACTAACATTCTCCATGTGCTATGCATTCAGCGAAAACTACGTTTTGCCCCTTTCTCACGACGAAGTGGTGCACCTAAAAGGCAGTTTGATAAACAAAATGTTTGGCGACTACGACACAAAGTTTGGTCAACTAAAAGCACTTTTGGGCTATCAGTATGCTCACCCCGGCAAAAAACTCAACTTTATGGGCGTGGAACTTGCTCAGTGGAACGAATGGAACGAAAACAAGGAATTGGATTGGATGTTGCTATCCTACCCCAAGCACGATTCGCACCAACGTTTTGTTATGGAACTTAACAAGGCCTACAAAAAGTATAAGCCGTTGTATCAAAACGATTCCTCTTGGGAAGGCTTCAAGTGGCTGTTGCCGGATGATGCCAAAAACAGCGTTTTGGCATTCGAACGCGTGGACAAAAAGGGCAACGAAGTGCTTGTTGTCATCAACTATAGCTTGTACGATTACTACAAGTACGGTTTCTTTATGGATGCCGGCAACTACGACGTCATTTTGAACAGTGACGACTTAAAGTACGGCGGCCGTGGAGTGGAAGTGCAAAGCAGCTTTGCCACCAACGACGAAGGCTATGCCGAACTTACCATTCCCGCATCCAGCGTGCAATACTACTACAAAAAGGCCCCAACAAAAGGCAAAAAAAGCAAAATCTAACCTTCGGAGAAAACGCCAATGTCTACAACGACGACTAAGTCTACAACGACTACCAATCAATATAATCTCACCAAAACGCGCGTTAAGGAACTTATCGAAAGCGCTGCAAATAAATCCTACGGCGTGGCCGCAAGCGAACTTACAACAAGGCAAATGTACAGATGCGTTGCCACCGTTGTTAGAGATTTGCTTTTGGAAAAACGCTCTAAATTCAACAAAGAACACAAGGCAAGATTGCGCAAAAGAGTGCACTATCTTTCCATGGAATTTTTGATGGGCAGAAGCCTTAAAAACAACCTTTTCAACATGGAATTGGATAAGTTGTTTGCCGACACCCTAAAAAAGTACTACAAAGTTAACGTCGACGATCTGTACGAATGTGAACCGGATGCCGGCTTGGGCAACGGTGGCTTGGGACGTCTTGCCGCATGCTATTTGGATGCTTTGGCAAAGGAAGACTACCCCGTTATGGGCCACTCGCTCCGTTTCGAATATGGTTTCTTCCAACAAAAAATTGTTAACGGTTGGCAAACGGAATTGCCCGACAACTGGTTGCCGGGTGGCGACGTTTGGCTAAAAGAACGCCCCGACAAGGCGCAAAAAGTGCGTTTCGGTGGCGAAGTTAAAGAGATTTGGACGGAACGCGGCCCCATCTATCAACAAACGGGCTATCAAGAAGTGGAAGCGTTCCCATACGATATGGTTGTGGAAGGCTATCGCGCAAATGCCGTTGGCGTTTTGCGTCTGTGGTCTGCACGCAACTCCAAACCTTTCGATTTCCACGCATTTGGCCAAGGCGAATATATGCGCGCCATGCAAGAACAATCGGAAGCGGAAATGATCACCAAGGTTTTGTACCCCAGCGACAACCACGAAGAGGGCAAAATTTTGCGCTTGAAGCAAGAATACTTCCTTGTTTCGGCAGCAATGCAAAACATAACCACCGACCACTACAAACGCTATGGCAATTTCGATTCCTTCGCGCAAATGGTGGCAGTGCACATCAACGATACGCACCCTGCACTTTGCGTTCCGGAACTTATGCGTATTTTCGTTGACGACTACCGTTTGGATTGGGATTATTCGTGGTCCATCGTCAAAAACGTTTGCGCCTACACAAACCACACCGTGCTTGCCGAAGCGTTGGAATGCTGGCCGGAATATATCTTCAAAAAACTGTTGCCGCGCATCTATCAAATTGTTGTGGAAATTAACGAACGCGCTTGCCGCAGATATTGGGATAAGTGCGGCGATTGGAACAAGGTTTCTAACCTTGCCGTTATTGCCTACGGACAAGTGCGCATGGCCAACCTTTCCATCGTTGGCTCGCACTACGTAAACGGCGTTTCCGCTTTGCACAGCGACATTGTCAAAAAGGATCTTTTCAAAGATTTTTGCGATATGAACCCCGAAACGTTCGGAAACGTTACCAACGGCATTGCCCATCGCAGATGGTTGTGCCAAGCCAACCCCGAACTAACCGGATTGTTGAAGGAACTTATCGGCGACGGTTTTGTTAGCGATGCAAGCCAGCTCACGAAATTAAACGGCTTTTTGGATGATGCCACCGTTCATCAACGCATGGCAGAAATCAAGTTGCACAACAAACAACGTTTTGCCGACATTGCAAAGAAAAATCTTGGCGTCAGCCTCGACCCCAACACCCGTTTCGACGTTCAGGTGAAGCGTTTGCACGAATACAAACGTCAATTGCTAAACGCTTTGAAGATTGTGTATTTATATCACGAACTAAAAGAAAATCCCGATTTAGACGTTACTCCGCAAACCTTTATTTTCGGTGCAAAAGCTGCCCCCAGCTACTATGCGGCAAAAGAAGTTATCAAACTTATTTGCTTCATTCAAAAGGATTTGGAATCGCATCCCAAAATTCGCGAAAAACTCAACGTTGCCTTTATGGAAAACTACTGCGTAACCATGGCAGAAACGCTAATTCCCGCAGCGGAAGTTTCCGAACAAATTTCTTTGGCAGGCAAGGAAGCTAGCGGCACCAGCAACATGAAGTTTATGATCAACGGTGGTTTAACCCTTGGCACTATGGACGGCGCCAACGTGGAAATTAGCCAATCTGTTGGTTTGGACAACGTGTTTATCTTTGGTATGAGCGCTCGCGAAGTTGCCGATATGTGGGCAACTGGCTATAATTCCACCGATTTCTACTTCAAACAACCCAAACTGCGTGTTGTTGTGGAAGAACTTAACAACGGTTTTGCCGGCGAAACTTTCGAAAACATTTCCAACTATCTGTTGCGCAGCAACCAAGTGGCCGACCCCTACATGTGCTTTGCCGATTTTGCAAGCTATCTTGCTGCACACGACAGAATGGATAAGTGCTACCAAGATATTGACGTTTGGAACAAAATGTCCCTAAAGAACGTTGCCGAAGCAGGAAGATTTTCTGCCGACCGTGCCGTTGACGAATACGCAAAGAAAATTTGGAGAATGAACTAGGCCGTATGCTGTACGTAAAATACAATCCCACCGACGAGTTTCACAAAAGCATTGTCGGTGCTGTTCCCGAAGGCGTGCGCTTTGGCATTCGTTTGCAAATTAACCAATGCGTTGCGCCCAGTCAAGTTGCAATGGTGGTGTATTCCGACGACGGAACGCAAAACTATCGCTACCCAATGTATAAGGATGCATCCGGCGAGGGGTTCGATAACTACCTTGCCGACGTGCAATTCAAAAAAGGCCTTTATTGGTACTATTTTGAAATGGAAGGCGTAAGTTACGAACGCTTTATCGGCCAAAATGCTAATCAGCAAGCCGGTTTGTTCTACCAAAACGTGGTTCCCTATCAACTTTCCGTCTACAAAAAGCAATATCAAACGCCTTCGTGGCTTAACAAAGGCGTTATGTATCAGGTGATGGTGGATAGGTTTTGTCACGAAGGGGAAACGGTGGTGACGGAAGACAAAATCTTGCGCCCGTGGGGAGAACAACCCTACTATCGTGATGAAGACGGCGTCGTTCGCAACCGCGACTTTTTTGGCGGCAATTTGATGGGTTTGCAATCCAAATTGCCATATTTGAAGCAACTCAACGTAAAAACGCTGTACCTAAACCCAATTTTTCAGGCATATAGCAACCACAAGTACGACACCGAAGACTACGAAAAAATCGATCCCATGTTCGGCACGGAAGAAGATTTTCGCGCGTTGTGCGCTGCGGCAGATAAGCTGGGCATAAAAGTGGTGCTAGACGGCGTTTTCAACCACGTTGGATCTTCCTCGAAGTATTTCAACCGTGGCAAAAAATTTGGCGAAGGCGGCGCCTATAACGACGTGAATTCGCCCTATCGCAGTTGGTTCAATTTTCACCCGGATAACACCTACGAATGTTGGTGGAGTTTTCAAACTTTGCCCCGCATAAACGCATCCAGCAAGGGCGCACAAAAGTATTTTTGCGCCAAAAACGGCATTGTTCCTCGCTGGCTAAAAGCCGGTGCAAGCGGTTGGCGTTTGGACGTGGTGGACGAAATTTCCGACGAAATGCTGGATAAAATTGTTGCATCGGCCAAAGCGCAAAACCCCGATTGCGCCGTGATTGGCGAAGTGTGGGAAGATGCATCCAACAAGGTGGATTACGGCGTGCGCCGTCACTATTTGGATGGCTCTCAGCTGGATTCCGTCATGAACTATCCGCTTATGAACGGAATTATTTCTTTCGTTCGCGATGGCAACGAACAGGCGCTTTCCAACGCCGTGTTCAATTTGGTGAACAACTATCCATTGTTTGTGCGCAACAATTTGATGAACATTTTGGGCACGCACGATACGGCACGCATTCTAACAGCCCTTGCCGGAGACAGAATTGATAACAGCAGCAAGGATGTTTGGGCGCGCGCAAAACTATCTGACGAACAGTATAAACTTGGTTGCAAGTTGCTAAAAATGGCAGCTGTGTTGCAATACACGTTCTTTGGTTTCCCCTGCGTGTTCTATGGCGACGAAGTGGCAATGGAAGGCTACAAAGATCCTTTCTGCCGCGGTTGCTATCCGTGGAACTCTCAAAACAAACTTGTTTTGGATTTCTACAAACGTCTTGGCGAATTGCGTCAAAACCCCGTCTTTTCCGATGGTGATTTCCGTCAGTTGGTGGCGGAAAACGGTGTGTATGCATTCCAACGTGTGTTGCAAAGCAACCAAACGGAAGTTATCGTTGCTGCAAACCGTGGCAGCAAGCAATACGTGTTGTATTTGGGCGACGAATACGAAGACGTGTTCACCGGCCGCAAATATTCCGACGTGTGTAAACTGCAAACCAACGGCTACGTTGTTCTGAAACGAATCTAACAAAAAGCAGCGTTTTGCAAATAATTTAGCAAGCAACGTTGTAAAAGTATTTCACAGACATTGTTTTAAAAAATCTAACAAACAATGTTTAATAATCTGACCAAAAGAACCACACCGTTCGGCGTGGTTCTTTTTTGCGTGGACGATAGTGGATTGTGTTAATGCCATGTTTTCAAACGTCGCTGTTAGTTGTAGTTTCAACATCGCATGGCATTTTGAATTGCAGAACAAATTACCATTGATATTTATCAAACAAATCGTCATCTAACAATTCTCTAATAAAAATTGTTATAGAAATAACGCTTTTAGTGTTAATATCATCTTCAAGCCAATAGCCATTGTCAGAACACCAGTCTTCGTTCCAATTGTCAAAGTGAAGTGTTTTGTCTATTTGCAGTGCATCTTCAATTTTTGTTCCTATTGAAATTCCATTTGACAAAAATCCATCAAAATCATTTTGCATAAATATCTTAAAAAGTTTGTTTTTAGCAAAAAAGAAACTCATTGAATTGTCAGCTTTTATTATAGTCCAAGGCTCTTGAACTGTGCATTCGTCATTTGACCAAATTTCTATTTCGAATGATATATTTTCGGCCTTAAGATTATCAATGATTTCTTGCTCGTTTGACAATAATTTATAGTTATCAACTCCCACAAAAGGTTTAATAATTCTGCTCATTTTTGTTACCTCCTGAAAAAAATGGTTGCTGTTTCCTTTCCGTCTGATATATATTGGGATTTAGGTGCATCAATAATTTTGAATTTTCCCGCATTATTTGTACTTATCTTAACATAGGGCACATTTCCATGTCTTAAACTGCCGGGTGAAATTTGCACTTGCGTGATATTGCGGTGACTGTTAGAGTTTGTGCTAACAATAACCGTAGCTTTTGAGCTTTCATGTGTGGATTTTCTTATTGTAGTGCTGTATCCTTGACTTTTTAATGCAGAGTCAATTTGCTTGACAGATTTATTATAGAAAAATTCCCTATTTGCAGAAATGCTTTTGTAAGACACATGGCCAGTATTACTGAATAATGGCGTCTTGGTTTCTCTTTGTAATAATTCAGATGAATTTGCAACTTTTGTGCCATTTGTTCCATTGAAATGTCCGCTGTATCCCTTACTCATCGTTATTTCTCCTTTCAAATGCTTTTGCTGTTTGAGAAGGAAATTCAATGATTTTGATATTGCGCTCTTTTAATTTTTCAAAACAGTTATATTTCGCCGATCCATAAACGATTATGGTATGAGGTTTTAGCCTTTTAATCATCTCATAAAGACCATCCTCGAATCTTTTACGGTCAATTATTTTTCTCGGACTTCCTCCGCAAGTGCCGATTGCTACTATGCTGTTTTGTGAAATGCCATCAAAGCAATAACTGTATGTTTCAGGAGTTCCCCAACGAACATTGTTAATAACCGCAAGTTTGTGTGTCGCGATCCAATATCCAAATGTTCTCATTCGATATGTGTTATAGATTTTTATAGGGCCTGGAAAGTCTTGATATGTGGAAAAATCAGGTGTTATGATTCCTGCAAAATGGCTAAGAATTCTCAAAGCAAAGGTGGAATTGTACCAAATCCCATGCGGCCCGTCAAATTTGTAGTCATCAATGTAAAAACATACAAAAGCGTTGTGTTTAAAATTCTTGTTCTTACGTCGGAGTTGTTTTTTGTAGATACCTTTGGCTTCAACCCAAGTGATAATATCATCTGGGGGTGATGTTGCGGTTGTTGGACATAGGGGTATGTCGTTCTCTGTGTATGTTGCTTCTTTGCACATATACGCATTAAAAACATCCCTGCAACTTTTTCGTGTTTTTATTATAATGCATTCTGTTTCTTTTTTCAAGGTAAATACCTCCAGTAAATTAATATTTTACAACAATATGTATATCCCTAGAAATTCGCTCTGTAATGTGTTATAATTCAAAAGATGAATTTGTACGTTTGTTGTAACTTTATTTTAGTGTTTTGCAAATAAATTGTCGTTCCCCAAAAGTTAAGCAAAAGTTAAGGTGGTGAGGTATATTGACGTTATCGGTATTTATGAAAACAATAAAAAAATATGCTAATAATATCAGCGTTTCTGACGAAAAATTTTTTCGAGATTTTTTTGATTATTTCATTGATGAACTTGAAATTAAGAATAAAAAAGGCGAGAGTTATTACTTTAAAAAATCAACTATAAGTGACATATTAAATTCTAAGGAAGATGTGCCTACAACAGTTAGGACTGCAATCAGTGATTATTTTGCACTTTCTGCCGTAATTTCTACCATGAATGCGTTTATAGAACAACAGATAAATCCTTCGCGCCTGGAACTGTTGCTTGAAGATTTTAAATCAATTTTGAACTCAGATAGGACCATTGATAAAACTGCAAAAGAAAAAATCTGTTGTATGAGTGACACGGAATGTATTGCAACTATTTTTATTGAGTCAATAAAAGCACCAAACACTTTTCTTAAAAGAAAACAGGTATTGTGGCAAAGTGGTGAAAATTCGTTAAATGTGTTGCGCGGCGATATTATTAAAATTGCTTTCGAAGCCAGCGAATGCAAAAAAATAGTAGTAATTCCAGTAAACTCTACTTTCGAAACAAAATTATCTTTGAACATGGAATCTGATATATATCCATTGGTTTCTGAAAACACCATACATGGTAAATGGTTAAAAAATATACTACAGTTTATTTCCAAAGAAGATTTAGATAAACGGATAGAGAAATCCTTGTCTAAACTCGAAACAAAGTCAGTTGGACAATGTGTTTGTCTCGGTGGAAAAAATATTCTATATTCAATTGGAGACGTTGCAATTATTCAACACAGTGACACGATCTTCTATTTGCTTGCAATATCGAATTTTGATGAAAAGAACAAGGCGCACAGCTCAGAGAGCTTGATAGAAAACTCAATTGTGCGATTATTAGAATATTACGATAACGTTGGTCAGGGATATTCGTTGTATCTACCCCTTTTGGGAACAGGAAAGTCGAGGGCAAACTTGACTGCCAAACGATCATATGAATTGATTAAAAGCATAGTAATTAGTCATAGCGAAATTGTGCATGGAAACATAAATATTGTTGTATTTGATAAGGTTGTTAACGAACTAATATGATGAGAAGAAGTATGTATAGGACACAAACGTATATAGCCGGAGATTGGACTGGCGATCATGACATAATAAATAAGTTGAAGGAATGGAACCGAAGTGACCATTATAACTTACACTTTTCTGATGTACATGAAAAACTTCAATCACGTGATACCAGCCTTTATTGTAGTATAAAGAGGTCGCTTGCAACACGTTTAGATATGTCAAAAACTTTTGTTTTGATTGTCGGCAATAAAACAGATGGGTTAACAAAAGGTGGTTGTCAATATTGTTCACACTATTCTTCCTATTCTGGGCGGTGCGCAGGCGGCGCTAATGTGGATTATAGGAGTTATATCGAATTTGAATGTCAGAAAGCCAAACGTGATGGACTGAAAATTATTGTGATATATAACTATAATAGTGTTCGTAAAGCAAATTGTCCAAAGTGTTTGCTAGACGTGGGAACACATATTCCAGCATATTATCACGTATCCAATGGACACAAGTACTGGAATTATTCTGAAATTAAAGCAGCTATTAGCGGATAAGAAATTGTGAAATGGTGTCACAGTAGTTTCGGGGGGGGCAGTCTCTTTTGAAATAACATGGTTTTACAAATAATAGCATCGAAGCATTGATTGTGATTAGAGAACATCCGCACAGATATTTCCTGAGAACAGTAGTGGGCGACGTGTATAATTTTTTTGTCATAACAATGATATAAACGCGCCAGTCTTTGCAAAAACTTGCAAACAATGTTCGGCAAACGTTTGACATATTTTGTTTGTAGAATTATATTTAACTATGTAATATTTCGTTGAAACTCAGCGACTTCGAACAAAGGTGAAACGTGAAAAAACTTTCCTCAAAAAAGGTGTTGAAACTACTAAAAGAATATGCTTTGGTAACGCTTGCGGCGGTGCTAAACTCCATTTCTTTGTTTACGTTCGTCAACCCGTCCAAGCTTATTGCAGGCGGTTTTTCCGGCTTGTCTTCCACGCTCACCTACGTGGTTATGTTGTTCACCGACGTTTTGCCCTTCGACAAGATGATGTCGCTACTCTATTTTGTTTTGAACGTGCCTTTGCTTATTTGTTCCCTAATTTTTTTGCGTGGCGATTTCACCGCCAAAACCATTTGGAACACAATTGTTAGCACCATAACGCTGGCAATTTTGCCGTCGGAACTTAAATTTGAAGAATCCCGTCTTATTGCCATAATTTTTGGAGGCATTTTGGTGGGCATGGCCATGTACGTTGCCTATTTGCAAAACGGCAGCAACGGTGGCACGGAAATTATTGCACGCATCGTTGCCAAATATCGTCCCGAACAGGATATTTCCAAAATAATTTTGCTGGCAAACTTTGCCATAACGGTTGCCGGCAGTGTGGTGGTTATGCTTGTTCAAGGCGAAAACTTCACCGTAATTTTGTATTCAATAATGTACGTGCTTATGGGAGGCAACGTTTTGGGTATTTTGAAACGTGGTTTCAATCATCCTCAAAAGTTCCTTATAATCACCACGGAATACGACCAAATAAGTGCCGATATCGACAACGAATTTAAGCGTGGCCACACCGTCATAGAACTGGAAAACAGCTACGACGGCCAAAAACGCAAAATGATAATGGTGATAGTGCAATATCGTCAAATGCACCGCCTAAAACAAATTGTAAAATATCGTGATCCGCATGCCTTCACAATAGTAAAAGACGTGCACGACGTTTTCTCTCGTCCTACTTTCAACAGGAGTTACAAAACAAAATGAGCACCCTTCCCGAAACAACGGCAAATTTGCCCGAACAAGCGGATGCCAGTCCGCGTCAACTAAAAAAACAGTTCTTTTTGTATAACGCCAAGCAAGTGGTGCTTGTTTTCTTGGCAGCCCTTGCCACTGCCGCTTCGCTAGAAATTTTCCTTTTGCCTTGCAACGCCGTTGTTGGCGGCGCGCTAGGTATTGCCGCCATTTTGGATATTGTCCTCTACACCGGCAATTCCCCGTGGTACCTATCCGCAGGCATTTGGCTGGCGGTCATCAACATTCCGGTGCTGATATATTGTTTTTCCGCATATCGCCGCCGTTTTGCCGTAAAAACCACACTCTACGTGGCTTTGCTAGCAATTTTGTTGGTGCTGTTCCGCTATTTCAACCTAAACGAAGTTTTCGACCAAATTTTCAACGGCGAAGGCCCCAAAGATAAGGTTATCTACGTGGTGCTTGGCGGTGCATTGCACGGCCTTTCACTGCCCATCATGTTTTCCGTCAACGCTTCCACCGGTGGTAGCGACATCATCGGCCTTATCGTTCAAAAGCGTTCCAAAAGAAGCAGCAGCGTTGCAATGCGCGTTATAATGCTTGCCAACGTTTGCATTATGCTTGTTGGCTCGGTAGTCTATTATTTTGTTCACGGACAAGTTACCGATGCAATCAACATGTTCATCTATTCGCTGGCAGCAATGTTCATTGGCGAAATTGTGCAAGAATGGGTGTTCAAAGGTTTTTCCGCCGCTGCCGAAATAGAAATCACCACCGACAAGCCGGAAGAAATGTCCGCTGCCATTCAAAAGGAACTTAAACACGGCGTTTCTAGCGTAAAGGTTGTGGGCGGCCACTCCCATCAGGACAAATCGCTTATCATTTGCGTTGTTAACAAACAACAACTAACCCATGCGCGCAAAGTTATCCACACTGTGGACGAACACGCTTTTGCCTATGTGGAAAACGTTAAGGAAGTTATGGGCAAAGGCTTTGCCAACAAGGAAATCGAGCTGGAACAAGAATAGTTTTTTCTACTGAGCGCGTTGCAAAATCTACTTGTTTTGCGCCGGCAAAAACTGTGCATGCAAAGTTTTGCAAGCAAAAAGACCGCAACTAATTTAGTAAACGTAAAAAAGTGTGCAAAAAAACTTGCACACTTTTTCTATGTTGAATTTCCTTGCATGACCAAGTTGCAAATTGCTTGGCATAAGGCAAAAGTGTTGGTTTTGTGGCAAACCGTTCAAGCCTAACTGCTTGGGCACGCTTTGCATCACATAGCAGACCTGCATCGCAAAAGCGGTGCAAATTGCGTTTTTAAAATGAATTTTTGTGGTGCGTTTGTTGCAAAGGCAAGTGTTGGTGCGTTCAACGTCTGTCAACGCATTGCAACAGCCACTCACAAATTGTCTGTTGCCGTTCAGTTGCTCACTCCGCCAACTTCTTTAAGCACGCTTTTAAGCGCTTCAACGTGTACTTGTTCGTCCAAAATTATGCGTTCCACAATGGCCTGCGCCTCTTCGTTTTTCAGCACGAAAAGCATTTTTTTATATTCGGCAATAGTTTCCAATTCGCTGCGCAAATCGTCCATAATCATTTTTTGCGGCGCAACCGATTGCGAAACGCAACTTGCGCTAAAATAGCAACCGTTTGGGTGTTGCACGTAGCGTGGATTAACGCCAAGTTTTATCATTGCTTGCCCCAAAATTTGCAGGTGGCGCATTTCGCAAATGGCAATTGCTTCTAGCGTTTCCGCACATTGCTTGTTTGTGCCCCAAAGATGCAATTGGTGGTATACGTATTGCAAAATTGCCGACAATTCCCCCGTTGCCGAAGCAAAAGCAAAGCTCAAAATTTTTCCGCTGGTAACGTCCACTGATAGCGTTTCGGTGGAAGGGTAGGGTAGGTCGGCGCAAAGTGGTTTCATTTTTTTCTCCAAGTTGCTTCATACTACGCAGTTTCCTCGCCGTGTGTTACGCCATTTTTTGTTTCCACCGCAAAACTATCCCACAAAACACAATAATTGCAGAAATATAGGTTTTTCTTATGCCGACAACAAATATTCCAAATGTGCAACCACTTGACAAAGTTGACACCTAACGCTATAATGATACAAGACAAAATTCGGCTTTGTGTAAAGTATGCAAACGCCGAATGCAGTTTTTTAATTTTCTCAGTTTAAGGAGTTACCAAAATGAACAAAAAAAGTATCAGAGACGTAGACGTAAAAGGTAAAAGATGTCTTGTTCGCGTAGATTTCAACGTTCCTTTGAAAGACGGCGTAATCACCGACGAAAACAGAATCAACGGCGCTTTGCCCACCATTAAGTATCTTATGGAACACGGCGCAAAAGTTATTTTGTGTTCTCACTTGGGCAAACCCCACAACATTTTCACGCCTAACTTCAAACTAAACAAAAAGGAAAAGGCCGCTTTGGAAGCACTTCCCGAAAGCGAACGCGATGCTGCCAAGGCCGAATTTGTTGCA
The DNA here is from genome assembly GCA_964577535.1 of uncultured Oscillospiraceae bacterium. Classification (GTDB taxonomy): domain Bacteria; phylum Bacillota; class Clostridia; order Christensenellales; family CAG-314; genus Fimimonas. Next base: position 13,932 of record CAZNZO010000010.1, on the reverse strand, counting down.
AAAGCACTTAAAGGCGATGCAAAAAAATTCACGTTGCGTCCCGTTGCTGAAAGACTCAACCAACTTTTGGATGGAAAAGTAACTTTCGCAACCGATATCGTTGGCGCCGATGCACAAGCCAAGGTTGCCGCTTTGAAGGAAGGCGAAGTTGTTCTTTTGGAAAACACTCGTTTTGATGCCGGCGAAGAAGGCCGCGACGAAGAATTCTGCAAAAAGCTTGCTGCTTTTGCCGATTTGTACGTTAACGACGCTTTCGGAACAGCTCACCGTTCTCACGCCAGCACGGCAGCCATTGTAGAATATGGCTTTGTTAAAGAAGCCGTTTGCGGATTCCTTATCGAAAAGGAACTTTCCGTAATGGCCGATGCTTTGGAACACCCCGTTCACCCCTTCGTTGCAATTTTGGGCGGCGCAAAAGTTTCCGATAAGCTAAACGTTATCAACAACCTTTTGGAAAAATGCGACACCCTTATCATCGGCGGCGGAATGGCCTACACCTTCTTGAAGGCAGAAGGCAAAGAAATTGGCAAATCGTTGCTTGACGAAACCAAGTTGGATTATTGCCGCGAAATGATTGCAAAAGCAAAAGCACAAGGCAAAAAACTTTTGTTGCCTGTCGATTGCGTAACCATTTCCGACTTCCCCAGCCCCATCGATGCACCCGTTGAAACCATCGTTTGCGACGTAGATCACATCGATGCTAACCGCGAAGGCGCAGATATCGGCCCCAAAACTGCCGAACTTTATGCCGAAGAAATCAAAAACGCAAAAACCGTTATTTGGAACGGCCCCATGGGCGTTTTCGAAAACCCCACACTTGCAGTTGGCACTAACGCAGTGGCAAAAGCAATGGCAGCAAGCTCCGCAACCACCATCATCGGCGGCGGCGATAGCGCAGCAGCAGTGGCACAACTTGGCTTTGCCGACAAAATGTCTCACGTAAGCACCGGCGGCGGCGCAAGTTTGGAATTGTTCGAAGGCAAAGTTCTTCCCGGAATTGCTTGCTTGAACGAAAAATAAAGTCAAACAAATAATCTATTCAGCTAGGTGCGGTGTGCCAAATGGCTCACCGTATCTTAGCGAAAAGGAGTTTATCATGAAAAACAAAATTATTGCCGGAAACTGGAAGATGAACAAAAACCGCATCGAAGCGGAACAACTAATCACCTCCCTTATTCCTTTGGTAAAAGATACTTCCAACACCGTTATCATTTGCGTTCCTTTTACCGATTTGTGCAAGGCTGTTAAGCTTACCAAGGGCACCAATATTCACGTTGGCGCACAAAACTGCCACTGGAAAGAAAGTGGTGCGTTCACCGGTGAAATTGCACCCTCCATGCTTACAGAATTGGGCGTAGAATACGTTGTTATCGGCCACAGCGAACGTCGCACCTATTTTGGTGAAACGGATGCAACTGTGCTTGCTCGCACCAAGGCAGCGTTGGCAGCCGGCCTCAGACCCATTGTTTGCATTGGCGAAACTTTGGAAGAACGCAACAGCGGCAACATGGAAAACGTGTTGCAACGCCAAGTTGTTGAAGGTTTCAAAGACGTTACCGCCGAAGAACTTAAAAACGTTATTGTTGCATACGAACCCGTTTGGGCTATCGGCACCGGCGTTACCGCCACCGACGAACAAGCCAATGATGCAATTGCATTTGTTCGCAGCGTGTTCCAGCAAAAGTATGGCAAGGAAGTTGCCGACGCATTGTATATTCAATACGGTGGCAGCATGAACGACAAAAATGCACAAGGTTTGCTTGGCATGTCGCAAATTGACGGCGGACTTATCGGCGGCGCAAGCTTGGTTGCCGAAAAATTTGCCGCAGTGGTAAACGCTCACAAATAAAGTATTCGTCACGTTGACGCAAAGAAGGGAAATTTATGGATAAAAAAATTACAGCTCTAATCATCATGGACGGCTACGGCCTTTCCAAAGAAAAAAAAGGCAACGCAGTGGGCGTTGATTGCTCTCCCTACGTTCGTTATCTAATGAACAACTATCCCACCACGCAACTTGATGCCAGCGGTTTGGCCGTTGGTTTGCCCGAAGGTCAAATGGGCAACAGCGAAGTGGGGCACCTAAACATTGGTGCAGGCAGGGTTGTCTATCAGGAACTCACTCGCATCACAAAGTCAATCAACGATGGGGACTTTTTCCAAAATCTCGCATTGGTTGCCGCCTGCGAACACGTCAAAAAAAACAACGGCAAATTGCACCTTATGGGGCTAACTTCCGATGGCGGCGTTCACTCGCACATAACACACCTTTTTGCCTTGTTGGAACTGGCCAAATGTCAAGGGCTAAGCCAAGCGTACGTTCATTGCTATATGGACGGCCGTGACGTTTCCCCCACAAGCGGTGCTGGTTTGGTTCAACAACTTCAAGACAAAATCGACCAACTTCAATTCGGCAAAATTGCCACCGTTTGCGGCAGATACTACGCAATGGATCGTGACAACCGTTGGGATCGCGTGGAAAAGGCCTACAAAATGTTGGCATTCGGCGTTGGCGAACGCACCAACACAAACGCTGTGGAAGCGCTAAAATCCAGCTATGCCGAAGATATCACCGACGAATTTGTTTTGCCCACCGTCATCACGGAAAACGACAAACCCGTTGCTACAATCGAAAACGGCGATGCTGTTATTTTCTTCAACTTCCGTCCCGACCGTGCTCGCGAAATGACTCGCGCATTCACGCAAAGTGGTTTCGATGGCTTCGATCTTCACGGCAAACGCAAAGTGCACTGGACTTGCATGACGCAATACGACGAAAAGTTTACAGGCATCGACATTGCATATCGTCCGGAAACCTACGCAAACACTTTGGGCGAATACCTTGCAAAACAAGGCAAAACGCAACTAAGAATTGCCGAAACGGAAAAATACGCTCACGTAACTTTCTTCTTCAACGGTGGTGTGGAAGCCCCCAACGAAAACGAAAGCCGCATTTTGGTGCCCTCTCCCAAGGTTGCCACCTACGATTTGCAACCGGAAATGAGCGCCAACGAAGTGTGCGAACGTGCCTGTGTGGAAATTGAAAAAGGCAAATTCGACGTTATGATTTTGAACTATGCCAACTGCGACATGGTTGGTCACACTGGCGTTATTCCTGCAACGGAAACAGCCGTTGCAACGGTGGACGATTGTGTTAGACGTGTTGTGGAATGCATTTTGCAAAACGGCGGCAGGGTGTTTGTAACCGCCGACCACGGCAATGCCGAACACATGCTTGCCGAAGATGGCAGTCCTTTCACCGCCCACACAACCAACAAAGTGCCCTTCATCATGGTGGATCCGCAACGTCGCTCTCAAACCATGCACGCAGGTGCCTTGTGCGATATTGCTCCCACAATGCTTTCCACGATGGGCATGGAAATTCCCGCCGAAATGACGGGCAAAAGCCTTATAGACTAACATTTTTTGCAAACAAGCGTCACACATTTGCAAAATCTTGTTCTTTTTGTTCTGTAAAAAAGTTGCAAAAACAAAAATTGTGTGATATACTAATCAAGCGTTATTTGTTTGGCGTTGTTTTTTCGTGCGCCAAAAAGTACGAATGGAGGTAAAATTGTGCTGAACGTTCTTTCATTTTTTGTAGATCAAGCATTGACAAACGTCGTGTTTGGTATAAAAATCGCTCTTGCAGTTTTGGCGCTTGCTTGCGCAGTTTTCATTATTGTAGTGGTTCTTTTGCAAAAGGGCAATTCCGATGGTACCGAAGCTATGCTCGGCAATTCCAAGTCGGATGATTCCGAAACTTACTACGGAAAAAACGCAGGTTCTCGTCGTGAAGCAAAACTCAAAGTGTGGACGTATGTTTGCGCCGGTGTTCTTGCCGTTTGCTGCATCGTTTTCATTGTTTTGTTGTAATTTGTTACACGTCAAAAATGGGCTTTAAGGGTGATTGATATTTCAGTCACCCTTTTCGTTTGCAATTTTTTTGTTTGCAGTACTAAAAACGGAAGGCACAGTTCAAGATAGTATCATGAATGTTACGGAAAAAATTTATTCAACAATAAAAAAACTTAAATGCCGCTATTTCACGTATAAGCAGTTGTGCGGTATTTTGTGCACCCAGTCATCCGACGAGAGGCACGTGGTTGCGGAAGTGCTCACGCAGTTGCGAAGTGACTGCCTTGTGGTGTACGACGAAAAAAATCGTCGCTATCGTCTTGCCGACGAGGGCGAATTTTGCAAGGCTGTTTTCGATGCCAACGCTAAAGGTTTTGGCTTTTTGCAACGTGAAGATGGCGACGACTTGTTTGTGCCTGCCGACAAAACTCACGGTGCATTCCATCGTGACGAGGTGATATATCGCCGTGTGGAAGGCACAGCCGATTGCGCCGAAATTTTGAAGGTTACAAAGCGTGGAATAAAGCAACTTGTGGGCACGTTCGATAAAAAAAGTGGTGCTCGGTTTGTCGTGCCAGACGAAAGCAAGTTTATCAGCGACGTTTTCGTGCGAAAGAACAACGATATGGCGGCAAAAGACGGTCAAAAAGTGGTGGTCAAAATTTTGAAATACCCATTTGACAACCGCAACAATCCCGAAGGGGAAGTTGTGCAAGTTTTGGGCTACCCCAACGAAAAGGACGTGGATACCCTTTCCGTGGCCTATTCCTACGGCCTAAGCAAAGATTTCCCCGAAGCCTGCCAAAGGCAAGCGGAAAAACTGCCGCAAAGCGTTGACGAAAAGGATATCGAAGGCCGTGTGGACTTGCGTAGCCAAGTTGTTTTTACCATCGACGGCGAGGATGCGCGCGACCTTGACGATGCCGTTTCCGTGCAGGAAAAACCGGATGGCACCTTCACTTTGGGCGTGCACATTGCCGACGTTTCTCACTACGTGCGGCCGGGCGGCGATGTGGATATGGAAGCATTCAAGCGTGGCACCAGCGTGTATTTTCCGCAAATGGTGTTCCCAATGCTGCCCACCTGCATCAGCAACGGCATTTGTTCGCTGTTCGAGGGTGTGGATAGGCTTGCGCTAAGCTGCATAATGCAAATTGATGGCGCCGGCCGCATAACCGATTGCAACCTGTTCCCCTCGGCAATACGCAGCCGTCACCGCCTAACCTACACTGCGGTGCAAGCAATTTTCGATGGTGACGAGCAAACGGCGCAACGCTATGCCGACATTTTGCCACTACTAAATTCCATGCAAAAGTTAGCAAAAATTTTGCAAAACAAACGCAAATCGCGCGGCAATTTAGATTTTCAAACGCGCGAAGTAAGTTTTGTGTTCGATGACGACGGCAACGTGGTGGACGTGGTGCCCTATAAGCACACCTTTGCCCACCAACTAATAGAAGAATTTATGATCGCCGCCAACGAAAGTGTTGCCGAATATGCGCAAAACTGTCAATATCCCTTTGTTTACCGTGTGCACCAAAAGCCGGATGCGGAAAAATACCAAAACTTGTTAAGCATAATGCAAGGCGTTGGCATAAAAGTCAAACGATCCAAGGAGATTCACAATTCCATTTTGCAAGATGCGTTGCACCAAGCGGAACAAACGCCCTATTTTGCGCTGATAAACGACGTTGCTTTGCGTTCCATGCAAAAGGCAAAGTATTCCACGCAAAACGACGGCCACTTTGGCTTGGCCAGCGATTGCTATTGCCATTTCACTTCGCCCATTCGTCGCTATCCCGATTTGGTTGTACACCGCATTTTGAAAACGGCCGTTGCCGGCAAAATGACGGAAAAAGCGCTGGATGCCTACGAAGAAATGACAGAAAACACTGCACGCCAGTGCAACCTGTGCGAAAAAACCGCCGACGAAGCGGAACGCAAGGTGGACGATTTCAAAAAGTGTCGTTATGCGCAAAGTTTGGTGGGGCAAACTTTCCCTGCAATTATTTCCGGCGTTATCGAGCGTGGAATTTTCTGCGAGTTGGAAAACACTGTGGAAGGGTTTGTTTCTGCCGAAACGTTGGGCATTAGCCAGAGTTTCGATGCCAAAAACTTTTGCCTGACGGTGGATGGCAAACGCTATGGTTTGGGCGACCCTGTGCTTGTAACGGTTGTGTCTGTCAATTTGCAAACGGCAAAAATAAAGTTTGCATTGTGTCCGCAGCAAGAATAAGCCTTTTCAAAGCAAAAATTGCAACAAAAAGTTTTTCTTTTCAAAATATTGACTTGCAGTTTACAAAAATAGTATAATATAAGGTGTTCCTACCAAATTTTGGCGGTAGAAATGCAAAGGCACTGCGAACAGCAAGGGCAAAAATTGCTTTTTGCCTAGTGCAAAATTGTTGCAGTGGCGCCAAGCGTGTTCACAAAAGAGGTGCAAAATGGAAAACCTAAAATGGATCGTCGTTGTTTTTGCAGCATTGGCAATGGGCCTGCTGCTAGCCGACCTAATAATAAACATAAAAAAGCATCACAACACAAAGGTTAACATAATCGGTCTTGTGTTTTTGGGACTGTCCATTTGTTGTTTTGTTCCAACCATCGTCTTTGGTGACGATGCTCCCGGCATTTTGAACTACGCATGGATTGGATTTTTGGCCTGCTACTTGGTGTGCGACGTCATCATGGCTGTGCTTATTGGCCGTGAAAATGCACGCATAAAGCGCCAACAACAGGCGCAAGTCCAGGACGATTTGCCAAACGAAGATAACTAACAACTAACAAAAAGGTGGCATTGTGAAAGTAATTGCAACAAACAAAAAAGCATTTCACGATTATTTCGTGGTGGAAACGTTGGAATGCGGCATAAATTTGGTGGGGTGCGAGGTAAAATCTTTGCGTAACGGCGAAGTTAACCTTGCCGATTCCTATTGCCGTGTGGAAAACGGAAGTTTGGTGCTTTTGGGATGCCACATAAAAAACTACGAAAAAGGTAGCTATTCCAACGTTGCCAGTCGCCGCGACAGGCGTTTGTTGGCGCACAAAAAGGAAATTATGCGCATTTTGGGCAAAGTTAAGGAAAAAGGCTATTCTATTGTTCCCCTAAAAATCTATTTCAAAGATGCCTTGGTTAAGGTGGAAATTGGGCTTGTAAAGGGCAAGCAAAATTTCGACAAGCGCGAAACCATCATGAAAAAGGACGTGGAGCGCGCCACCCAACGTGCCATCAAGGAATATTCCGACCGAGGCTAGCATGAAACAATCTGAAATTAACCTATCTAGTTTGGATTTTTCGCGCATAGCCATCATCGGTTGCCCCGGCAGTGGAAAAACAACCTTTTCGCTGCAACTAAAAAATTTACTTAACAGGGAAGTAGTGCATTTAGATAAACTTTTGTGGAATTCCAACTGGCAACTTCCAAGCTATGAAGTTCGTTCTCAACTACACGCACAGGCCATTTCTGCCGACACGTGGATTATGGACGGCATGTGGAAAAGCCACCTAGAAGAACGTTTGCAACGCGCAACGTTGGTGATATTTTTGGATTATCGTCGCAGTCTGTGCCTAAAAAGAGTGCTGGCGCGCCGCATTAAGTATAGCGGCAAACAGCGTGACGATATTGCCGACGGCTGTTTCGAAAAACTCGATTCCGAATTTATGCAATTTGTTTGGAATTTCAACAAAAGCACACGTCCGCAAATATTGCAGCTAACAAAGCAATACAACGTGCCAACGGTGGTGCTTGCCGGTCCCAAGCAAACAAAGGCTTTTTTGCAGCAGTTGCAAAACTTTTTGCAGCAACAAAATTACTAGTTTTGGGGTGTACTAAGCAAAAATATAGTTGACAAATAAACCACGGGGGGGGGTATACTAGAAACCGCCACCCCCTTTTTGTTGCCTTTTTGCACGGCTTGCCTGCCCGTTCCACAAAACGTGCCGCACCGTTTTGTTCGGCAAAATTTCTGTAACTAACAAAATTGTAACTTACCTACCAACAAATATAACTTTCGCATGCTCACCGGCCGTTGAACGGGGCAGCGAATTTCACATTCGTCCAACGGTTACTACTTATGATACAACTTAAAAATTTAACAAAAGAATTCAAAAAACCAATAAGAGGAGAAGGCGTGTTGGGCATGTTCAAAACGCTGTTTTCCACAAAATACGAAACAAAGGTTGCCGTCGATCACGTCAACTTGCAAATCAACGAAGGAGAAATTGTCGGCTACATTGGTTCCAACGGCGCAGGCAAATCCACAACCATCAAAATGATGTGCGGAATTTTGACTCCAACCGAAGGCAAAGTGCTTATCGATGGCGTGGAACCCTACAAAAACCGTCGCAAAGTGGCGCAAAAAATAGGTGTAGTGTTTGGTCAAAAAACGCAGTTGTGGTGGGATATTCCCCTTATCGAAAGTTTCAAAGTGCTAAAAGAAATCTACCAAATAAGCGATGCGCAATATGCCGAACGCATGGAATTTATCAGCACAACGCTGGGCATAAAGGAATTTTTGCACCAGCCGGTGCGCACCCTGTCGCTTGGCCAACGCATGCGTGCCGACCTTGCCGCGGCGTGGCTACACAATCCGCAAATTTTGTTTTTGGATGAACCTACCATCGGTTTGGATGTGCTCGTCAAGCAAAAAATTCGCGAAGCCATAAAGGTGATGAACGCCAAATATAACACAACAGTTATCCTAACCACGCACGATATGCAGGATATTGAAGACCTGTGCAGCAGAATTGTGCTGATAGAAGATGGCAAAATCATTTTTGACGGCCCTCTTTCGGAAATCAAGCATCGTTTTGGCGATTTGCGCACGCTAACAATAACCGCTGCAAGCTATCCGGACGAAATTGCCCTAAACACTTTCAACGGCAAAGTTAGCTATCAGCGCAAGGATAACACCCTGCAAATCAAGTTCAACGCCGACGAAGTGGAATTGCAAACTGTGGTGGATTATGCTTTCCACAGCCTAAACGCATCAGATATGAAAGTTTCCGAAATAACCATCGAAGACGTTGTTAAAAGCATTTTGCAAGAGCAAGAAGAAGGGGGCAAAAAGGATGTTCAAACGCTATAAACCCTTCTTTCGTGCCGGCGCAATGGATTGTCTTGCCTACAAATCCTCCATGTTCGGCTGGGTGATAGTAAGCGTTTTGGAAGTGCTAAGCATTTTCTTTTTGTGGATAGGTGTCTACAAAAGCTCGCCCGATGGCGTAAATTCCGTCATCAACGGTTTCACCTTTCACGAAATGCTTGTTTACGTCACCTTCATCAACATTTTCAACTTCGTTTCGCTAAACGGTGACACAATGTTTTTCATTGTGGACGACATTCAAAAGGGCACAATTGCAATGTCCTTTGTCAAGCCCATTTCCTATCGTGTGCGTTTTGCATTCACAAACCTTGGCAGTGCCTGCATGAAAACGCTTATGCTTGGTTTGCCCTTGCTAACAATTGCCTACGCAGTGTTTGTTGCCATTGGCTTTCTCACCGTCAATTGGGCAATGTTGCCGCTGCACGTGTTGCTGTTTTTTGCCGCACAACTAATGGCAATTTTGCTAAACGACGCCATCGACTACATTTTTGGCGTGTTGTGTTTCTACACAACGGCAGCGTGGGGCCTAAGTCAAATGAAGGGCACCGCCGTTGGATTTTTGTCCGGCGGAATGATTCCACTAACCTTTTTCCCAGGCATTTTCGGCAAAATTTTGCAATATTCGCCCTTTTCTGGCATTGCGCAAAACCCTGTTTTCATTTTGATGATGAAAATTTCGTGGGTGGAAGCGGTGAAATTGCTTGCCATTGCAGTGGCGTGGTGGGTTGTGCTAGAACTAATTGGCAAAGGCTTGTTTGCCGTTGCCAGCCGCAAAGTTACGGTACAAGGGGGTTGACGGTATGAAAAGATATCTAAAACTGTATTTCACTTGTATCAAGCGTTCTATTGTCACTCGGCTGGAATATAAGCGCGACACAATTATTGCCATTTTCAACTTTATTTTTGGCAACGCCGTTTCCATTGCATCCATTTGGATGATAATGCAATCCATTCCCTCTTTGCAGGGGTGGACAATGGCGCAACTGGGCTTTTTGTATGGCTTCACAATGTTGCCTGTGGCAGTGGATCACATTTTCACCGACGACTTGTGGACTGTGGCGTATTTCAAGGTGCGTTCCGGCGAACTAGACCGAATGTTCATTCGGCCGGTACCGGTGCTGTTCCAAGTTATTGCCGAAACATTTCAGCCCGAAGGTTTTGGTGAACTTATCGTCGGCGTTGTTATGCTTGGCATTTGTGGCGGAATGGTGCAGGTAGCGTGGTCTTTCGGCGTGGTGCTTATGCTTGTTGTGGCAACAATATTCGGCGCCGTGATAATCACTTCCATAAAGATAATTTTTGCCTCGCTGGCCTTCAAATTGAAGCGTAGCGGACAAATTTTGCAAGTTGCCTATAACATGGTCAATTTCACGCGCTATCCCATCAAAATCTATCCTGCGGCCATAAAGTTTTTGCTAACCTTTTTGTTGCCCTTTGCGCTTATCATTTCCTACCCGGTGGAAACGTTGCTGTTTCAAACCTATTCGCCCTATGCGCTCAGTGGCATAATTGTTGGCTTTGCCGCCGTTATGCTTACTTTGGCCATAACCTTTTGGAGCGCTCTTGCTAAACACTACGAATCAACCGGCTCCTAAAAAAACTTACAAACAAAATCCGCCTTTGGTATGTACAACACACAAAAAATTTGTTACAATGTGTGCAAGTGGCCAAAGGCTTTTTGTTTGGCAAAGGAGCAATCATGATCAATTTCATTCCGCAAACATCCACTTTCCATTTGCAAGGAAAATCCATCAGCTACGTTTTTGCCGTGGATAAGCACGGCTTTTTGCGCCATTTGTATTTTGGCGAAAAACTAAACGAAGGTTGCGATTTGCGCTACCTAATGCAAACGGCGTGGCTGGGCACTTCCGTCAACTTCGACGGTGCCGAAGGCCTAAACGACAACCTCAACGCCATGATGCTGGAAAATTCCTGCGGTCAACTTGGCGATTTCCGCCGTCCGTCGGTGCAAATTGCCTTGCCAAATGGCAGCCGCCTAACGGATTTTCGCTACAACAGTCACGAAATTTTGCAAAACCACACCTTGCCCGAACTGCCGCACGCACGTGGCGGCGAAACGCTGCGCATTGTTTTGGCAGACGAGGCCAACAACCTGCAACTAAACTTGTTCTACACGGTGTTTAGCGATTGCAACGTGGTGGTGCGTTCGGCATCGGTTACCAACAATTCTGCGCAGGATGTTTTTGTGGAAAAACTAAGTTCCTTCTGTTTGGATGTTTACGACGACAATCGCGACGTGTTGCAACTTGTTGGCAACTGGGCAAGCGAACGTGGCGTGGTGCGCACACCTGCACATAAGGGAATTTTGCAAATAACTTCCGGCGCACGCGGCGTGTCTTCCCACACAACCAACCCCTTTGTGTCGTTGCTTTCGCCTGGCGCCACGGAAACTTCTGGCGAAGTTATTGCCGTCAACTTGGTTTATAGTGGCTCGTTCGCCATCGACGTGGAAAATTCGTCGCTCCACAGTTGCCGTGTGCAAGGCGGCATCGACTGTCAAAACTTCCGTTGGAAGCTTGGCGCCGGCCAAACTTTCCATGCACCGCAAGCCGTGCTAACCTGCTCGGACAGCGGTTTGGGTCAAGCATCACGCAACTTGCACAATTTCTATCGCCTGCACCTAATCAATCCCAAATTTGCTTTTGCGCGCCGCCCCGTTGTCGTCAACAACTGGGAAGCCACCTATTTCGATTTCAACAACCAAAAACTGTTCGATATCATCGATTGCGCCGCCCAACTTGGCATTGACACTTTCGTTTTGGACGACGGCTGGTTCACAAACCGCAACAACGATACCAACGGCCTTGGCGATTGGGAAGTGAACTTAGAAAAATTGCAAGGCGGCCTGCTGCCCATTGCTCAGCGTTGCCATCAAAACGGCCTAAAATTCGGCCTGTGGTTCGAGCCGGAAATGGTAAACGAAGGCACAAAACTGTTTGCCGAACATCCCGACTACGTTTTGCACAATCCGCACGCCGGCCGTGTTCGTAGTCGCAACCAACTGGTGCTGGATTTCACAAATCCGCAAGTTGTGGAACACATTGCCAAAAAAATGTCGCAACTAATTCGCCAAAACGACGTGGACTACATCAAGTGGGATATGAACCGTTATCTTGCCGATTTGTATTCCCTTTCGCTTCCTGCCGAATGCATGGGCGAAGTTACTCACCGCTACGTGCTGGGTGTCTACAAACTGGCGCAAATGCTAACCGACCGTTTCCCTGATTTGCTAATGGAAGGTTGCAGTGGTGGCGGTGGCCGCTTCGATGCCGGCATGTTGTTCTATTTCCCGCAAATTTGGACAAGCGACAACACCGATGCTTATTGCCGCACTTTCATTCAACACGGCACTTCCATTTGCTATCCGCCCAGCGCAATGACGGCGCACCTTTCCGTTTGCCCCAACCATCAAACGGGGCGCACAACGTCCTTCGAGTCTCGCTACAACGTGGCGCGCCAATGCACCTTTGGCTACGAACTGGATATAACCCAACTTTCCGAAGAGGAAAAACAGCAAGTGAAGCAGCAAGTGCAAGAATATGCCCAAGAAGAACGTTTGGTTGTGGAAGGCGATTTGTACCGTCTTGCAAACAGCCACGACGACGGTTTGTGGGCGGTATGCCAAGTAAACAAGCAACAAACTTTTGCCCGTGTAGTGGGCATGTACGGCCTCATTTTGGAAAACAACCGTGGCAAACTGCTAAAAATTGACGGTTTGGCGGACGAAGCCACCTACATCGTTAAGGAATTTGGCCTGCAACTAGATGGCAAAACTTTGCGCACTGCCGGCCTGCTTTTGCCCCAAACCATGCGCGATTTCCAAACCTTCTGCCTGCACCTGGAAAGAATAAACTAGCCCATAAATTTGGCACGTTGCGCAGGAAAATTTATATTGATAGAATAGGAAACTTTTTGCGAAAAATATAGTGCAAAAAGTTTCCTAATTTTTTGGTGCTTGTTATGTGCACATCAAAGAATTAATTTGCAAAATGTTCTGCAATGGCAATTTCAAACTGTGGCAAACGCATATAAATTAAGTGTTTGGGCCAAGTGGCATAAAAAACGAACTTGAAAATGTAAAATTCAAAAAGGAATAAAATTATTGCAGCAACAATAGTCAATATTTTGGAAAATTGTGTTATATCAATTGACTTTTGAAATTTGTTTTGGTAGAATGTTTAAGTTAATAAATTTGCTGGTGTGGCTCAGTTGGTAGAGCAATTGATTCGTAATCAATAGGCCGTAGGTTCGAATCCTATCACCAGCACCATTAAAAATGATTAGTCTTGATACACTGAATAAAAGGTGTCAAGACTATTTTTTTACGCTTTTTTAGGTATTTTAAGGTTAGAAATGGCACTTTCAGTGTAAAAGTCCGTCAGATTTTATGGTCTGGTGGACTTTTTGTATCTAAATTATAGCATTTCTAACCATTTTTAGATGTAGGTGTTAGAACGATTACCATAGGTAGCAGAACGATTACTAGGGGTGATAGAACGATTACTCGGTCAAAAACGGTGTTAGAACGATTATTTCGACACCCCTAGAAGATTAATTACAACGTCTAACGTAGTCTCTAGACTAACTTTTATATATAACTAAAAAAATTTTGACGATGCTTTAACGGAATACATAGAGATAGCAGACTATTATACAAGTAATACCATTAACTTGTCTTATTCCATAAACAGCTCAGAAGTTGAATTCGGCAACATACAAACCGATGGTGGATATGTTGAAGATGTGGAGTTTGGTGAGTTGGTTAATTTCGATTTTGTCGTTAATGAAGAAAATTCCAAAGATTAGGAGATACACTTATGAAGAAAATTCTAATATGCCTTATGATTGTTTCTCTATTGTTCATAAGTGGTTGCAACACTATCAATCCTTCTTTGAATAATAGTGGCAACGGTACAACCGAGAACGGCGGCAACGGTACAACCGAGA
>CAZNZO010000009.1:51643-54752 GCA_964577535.1 uncultured Oscillospiraceae bacterium | reverse complement strand
GCCCTACAAAAAACGTTTTGAAAAACAAACAAAAAGCAACTATCTCGTAGAAAAGGAGTTATAAGGGAGAACGCAATGAATAACAAAATAAAAATAATTTTAATACTCGTTTGCGTTGCAATGGCTTTTACGGGAATTGGCATTTGGGGATATTTGAAGGCAAACGACACTTTGCAGCCGGAAATTGACAACGAAGTTGTTGTGGATGGTGAAACTCACAAAGAGTTCAAAGCGGAACTTACGGGGTTTGCACCGCTAACAACAAAAGAATACAAAATTTCTTTGAAGGGTGATGCGGCCAACAGTTACAACGTGAAATTGCGTTTTTGCGACAGCGACAACGGTGCACTGCAACAATATTTGACGGTTACCATCACCGCCGGCGAGTTTGAAATGGCCGGCGTGCCACTTGCCTCGTTGTTTGGAATGCAAGAAATAAACCTTGGCACAAACGCTAGCGAAATTGTTATTGCCTACACAATGATAGACACCGACGACAATGCTTCGCAAGGAACAGCGTGCGATTTCCGCATTGAAATAATTGCCAGCAACGGATGATGCCGATGGGAAAGGAAGCAAGAACAACAACGCTGAAAAAGGTGTTGAAAATAGCGGGCGATGTTTTGCTTTTTGCACTGGTGGCAATTGCACTGTTTGTTGTGGTGGTTAGCATCTCTTCCAAAAAGGACGAGGACGGCACGGCAACTGTGTTTGGCATTCAACTGCGGTTTGTTCAGTCCGATTCCATGGCGGAATGCGAATTGACGGACGTTAGCCAATACAAAATTAAAAGCATACCGGTAAAATCGTGCATCTTTGTTGAAGTTGTTCCGGAAGAGGACGAGCAGCGAGCCGAATGGCTAGAAAACGTGCAGATTGGCGACGTGCTGACGATAAAATACGTCTACACCAAGCAAGAAACCATAACCCACCGTGTTGTTGCCAAGGAAGATAACGGCAAAGGCGGCTACTACGTGACGGTGCAAGGGGATAACAAAAACAGCGACAGCAACCTTTTGTCGCAAACAGTGGATACGTCCATTGTCGAAAGCCCCAACTACATTGTTGGCAAGGTGGTTGGACAAAGCTATTTGTTGGGTTTGCTGGTTTATGCATTTAAATCCCCCGTGGGGCTTGTGTGCATGGTGATTATCCCGTGCGTGATAATTATTGTTTTTGAAGTGTTGCGACTGGCACGCGTGTTTGGCAAGGAAAAGAAAGAAAAACAAAAGGCCGAACAACAAAAGCAAGCGGACGAAATTGAAGAATTGAAACGCAAGCTTGCCCAACTGGAAAGCCAAAAAGGCACCACGACGGACGACAAAACACTCGAAAGCCAAAGCGACGAGCCAAAGGCTGAAACTCAAGAAGAAACACCAAGCGAAAGTGTTGACAGCCCAAAAACTGAAGAACAAAGCAAAGATTTTGACAGCCAAAACACGGAAAGCAAAAGTGAAGCCGAGCAAAACGCAGAAAATTGAAGTTTGGCACACAAAAAACATAGTTCAATGCAAAGATACTGACACTCAAAAAACGTCGGACGAATCCGACGCAAAATAAATTCGGATAGGAGGAAACTCATGGAAGTTTTGATGATTATTTTTGTTTCACTGGCTCTGCTAATTGGGCTGTTCAGTGCAACATTGGTTGGACGCGATGTTGTTCTTGAAGAAAAGGAACGCAGAAAAAAGAAAGCAAGCGGCGTTGTTGAAGAGCAACCTGCACCGGCACCCGTCCCGGCACCGCAACCCGTGGTTGTTGCACCGGCACCCGCCCCGCAACCTGTTGTTGAAGAACCGACAGCTGCCCAAGCGGAACCGACAATCGACCTAAACGACGAAAGCACGGTGGCTTTTTCCAAAGATTCGCAAAACTTGGACGAAAAGTATTTAGCTTTGGAACCGCAATACAAGGGCTACTACGACGAAATTGTTCGTTCGGCAATGGCAGTGGAAGGTAGCAAACGCTACAAAAATGCTTCGTACGAAGAATACAAAGTTGGCACCAGCCGCCTTGTTAGAATAAAAATTAGGCGTGGCATTGTTGTTTGCGAATTGGTAATCCCCAATTTGGCATTCAAAAGCTACATGAACAGCAACAAAGTTGCAATGAAGCAAGCCCCGGCAACAATAAAGGTTTTGGACGAACAATCGCTTGAAGCCGTTAAACACAGCATTGTTATTGCCGTGCAAGCAATAGAAGAAGAAAAGGCCTTCAAAAAGGAACAAGCAAAACTTCGCCGCAAACAAAACAGAGAAGCGGCAAAGGAAGCGGCGGCCGCAAACGCCGAACAACAATAGCATTCTGTTTGCCGCAAGGCAAAGGAAGATAAACACAAAAATATATAAAGGAGGAACAATCAAATGGGAAAAAGCAAAGTCAGAACGCTGCTGGTGGCTTGTGTGATGATCATGCTATGCGCCGCAACCATCGTTGGCGGAACCTACGCTTTGTGGACGGAAAACGTGGAAGTTAACAATCACCTTTCCGCAGGAAAACTTGATGTTGAACTTAACAGAACGTACCTAAAAACGCACGCTTTGGGACAAAACGGACGTATGGCGGATACCACCTACGACAGACCTGCCGCTGCTAACGAAAACTATTTTGGCATTGGCGAAGGCCACAAAATTGTGCCCACGGCAACGTACGAAGCAAGACTTGAACTTTCCAACATTGGCGACGTTGCAGTTGACTACGTTATTAAAATCACCGTTGACAGCCAAAGTGCAGCAGAACTTGCCAAACAAGTGAAAGTTTATATCGGCACCGGCGAAGCTAGTGAAGTTACCTATGACAACGGAAAAATGCTTGCAACAGATGCCGAAGGCACCGTTAGTTTTGCAGAAATTGAAGTTGCAGAAGGTTTCTTGAATGCAAACGCCAAAACCGAAGTTTGGGTGAAAATTGAATTTGTTGATGCACCGAACAACAACGTTGCACAAGAAAAGGAAGCCAACTTCGATTTGTTGGTGGAAGCAACCCAAAAGGTTGACTAAACTTAAAAACGTTATAAAAAACCTAAATTAACAAAAACAAGGAGATTAATTATGAACAAGACAGCGAAAAGAAGCGTTGTTGTTTCGGCAGTGTTGGCCATTGCACTTTG
>CAZNZO010000009.1:0-51543 GCA_964577535.1 uncultured Oscillospiraceae bacterium | reverse complement strand
GGCATGACCCCCGGCGACAAAGTTTCCTTCACCATCAAAGTTAAAAACAACAGCAACGTAAGCGTTAAGTATCGCACCGTTATTTCTGCAGAAGACGACGGTTTGTTCCAAGGCTTGGCAGTTCGCGTTGACGGCCAAGACTATGCAGGCAACACCAGAGTTTCCGCTTGGACAGAATTGGCAGTTGGTTCCGACCTTGCAGACGTTCAAGTTGTTATTGAACTTCCCTCTATTGCAGACAACCGCTACCAAGACAAATCCATGACCCTTACATATGCAGTGAACGCAGTTCAAGGCAACATCGAAACAGAAAACCTTGCTACGGATATCTACTACGCATATAGCGCTCTTGACCTTGTGGCATTTGATAAGGACAACTTCGCCAAATTGGCCATCATGGACAACATCGACATGACCGGCGTTGCATGGGAAGCTATCCGCCTTGTTGCAAACGACGATCTTGAAGTTATCGGTAACAGAAAGACCATCACCGGCCTTACCGACGCATTGGTATCCGCAGAAGCCGGCGTAGACCTTGTCATCAAAAACTTGACAATTGAAGGCGCTAACATTCTTGGCAACACAGAGGAAGAAACCATGGGCATGGGCACCGGCGCATTTGTTTCATTCATGGATACATCTTGCAGCTTGTTGCTTGAAAATTGCCACGTTAAGAATTCTACCATTAAGGCAGAAAACTACACCGATGACGGCGCCTTGGTTGAACCCAGAGCCGGCGGTTTGGTTGGTTATGCGAGTGCTGCCGAAGTAGGCAAAGAACTTAAGATTAGTGGATGCTCGGTTGAAAACTGCGAAATCGGCAGCGAAAACGGCGCAGGCGCAATTGTTTGCTTCGTAGGTGGCGACATCACCATTGAAAACTGCCAAGTTTCCGGCACCACAGCAACCGGCACCAAACTTTACTGCACAGAAAACCGTGGCGGCGGCGCAGCAAAAGCCGGCAAACTTATTGGTACTGTTAACGGCGGAACAACCCATTTGAACAACTGCACAGTTAGCGGAACAATCACCGTAGAAAACGTGAACGCAAAAGCTCCCGTTGTTGACGGTTTGGTTGGACGTATCGTTGGCGCAACGGCAGGCGTTGAAGTGAACGGAACGGCCTATGTTTCTGCAAGTGCGCTTAAAGCCATTTTGGTTGCTAACAGCGACGTGGAAGGCGAAGTTGGTTTGCACAAGAACTACACTGTTCTTGATGCTTGGACTCCCATTGACAACGCAGCAGATCTTGGCCCCAGAAACCTTGTTATCACTGGTAACGGCAAAACCATCAGCGGACTTACCGCTCCGTTGGTTGGCTTCATGACCTACAGCGTAGAAATCACCGGTTTGACCATTGCCAACTCGACCATTGGCGACATCGATAAGGGCGGCGAATACGTTTACACCTCTGCATTTGTTGCATATGCAGACTCCAACGACTTGGTTAAACTTGATAGTTGCAGCATCCAGACATCCACAATTGGCGCTGGCACAGCTAAGTATTCCGGCGGTTTTGTTGGATACTTCAGCGGTAGCGAACTTGAAATTACCAACTGCACCATCGACGGCAACACCGTTATTAAGAACAACAACCACGGCAGCCTTGGCGGAATTGCAGGCTTCATCCAAACAGCAGCAGACAAAACGCAAAAAATTAGCGGATGCACCGTGATTGATGCTGCAAAACTTGTAGACGGCAAATACACCGGCCGCATTGTTGGAACAGTTAACAGCGCAAGCGATACAGACACAGCACACAATTATGTTTTGGAAATTGTTCTTCCCGCAGGCGTTGGATTTGACACCACCATGTACGGACGTATTGTTGGTGTCGCAAAGATTTTGTGCGACGGAACGCACTATGCGGCATAGTTAAAGGGCAAAACGGAAAGTTTTGTTTTGAGCGTGAGCAAGTGTTGTTGCAACACAAAGATTTTGTGAGGCGAAGCAACTTGCACCGCACAAAAACATCAAACAACAAGTTTTGTTTGACCAATAATGCAAACGGCGGAGGCCCCAAACGGGACCTCCGCTTTTTTGTTTTGGGAAAAGTTGCAAGCAAACAAAAAAAACAGTTGAAACAATCCACTTCAATATGCAATAACAAGTTTTCCCTTAAAATTGCTATCAAAATAAGGGAAAAGCATTCGGATTAAGGGAAACACCTTTGAAACGCACACAGCCATAATAAGCCGAAGGCTTGCTTCATAGGGCGAAGCCCTGCTTCATTTTTCATGCACAGGCAACTGTGCGCGTTGTTGTTACTAGTTTTGACAAGGCGTAAGCATAAATTGTGGAATAGGCAAAAAAGTGTTTTTAGCCGTTATTTCGCCAAAGGCCGATAGTTTGAAATAACTTTGCGCAAACCAGTTTTGTTATTTCGTGAAAATTTTGTGTTTGTTGGCGAAGCTTGTTTCTACGTGGCAAACAACAACGCACTTCATAAAAAAAGCACGCTGTTCGCGTGCTTTTTCAATTTGTGTTTTCTTTTGCCGTGTTGATGGAAGAGATGAGCATTGCTCGAAGAGATTTGCATTTTGATTCAAGAAAGTTATATTGCGTTTCATCAATATAATTTGTTTTGTAAAGGAGTTCTAGCCAATAGCCTGTTTCGTTTGCTTCTTTAAGTGCAATTTGCATTTTGGAAATAAAATCGGCAATGCCGTGGGCATATTTTGCTTCGCGAATATTTGCGCCAATAGAGGTGCCGCTTCTGCCAATTTGATTTGAAATGATGCTTTCGCGTTTTTCTTTTAGTTGCTTCGCAAGGTTTATAATGTGAACAGCAAAATCCATTGATTGCGTTGCAAGTTTGTCGTTTGTCATGGCAAGCCCTCCGTACTTGCTGATTATACCACAAAACAAAGGGATTATCAACAGGCAATCGTGAGACCGCACTGCTGCAACTTGTGAGAGGAAAAATCATCTCTTGATTTTCAATGAAGCGTTTGCGTAGCAAACATGAAGCGGCGCTGTGCGCCATGAAGCGCTCGCCATGCTCGCATGAAGCGAAGCGCACACAGCCATAATAAGCCGAAGGCTTGCTTCATAGGGCGAAGCCCTGCTTCATTTTTCATGCACAGGCAACTGTGCGCTTCGTTGAAAAAAGCACGCGAACAGCGTGCTTTTTTCTGGCGGAGGCAGAGGGATTCGTCCCGTAGGGTAAGCGAAGCAAAGCGGAGCGCTACATCATTTCGACAATTCCCTGTGCAAAAGTAAAAGGCGACAAGCCCAATGGGAGAAAACAAAAAGACGGATGCTGTATTTGCATCCATCTTTTGTTTGCGACTTAAAGGCGCAGTCGCCGACCGTGGCGGAGGCAGAGGGATTCGAACCCCCGTGGGCTTGCACCCAAACGGTTTTCAAGACCGCCTCGTTATGACCGCTTCGATATGCCTCCAATTTGTTAGTTGTTTCAACCTGCCAAAACATTATACCAACCGACGGCGTTTGTGTCAATTATTTTTTGCCGCGTGCTATTCTTGTGTGCCGTCTTGCTGCAATTGCCTAAAAAAAACAGTCTGCATTGCAACAATCACAGTCGGACGTGCGTTCGGTGCCGCATTTGGGCTGTTTTTTGTTCTTTTTGTTGTGTTTTGCGTTGCCATTTGCCCATTTTTGCATTTGGAAAACGGATTTTTAAGCGACTTTTTGCCTTGTGTTTGTCGACATTCGTGGCGAAGACGAAACAACGTCCGCAAACTTTGCAAGTCGCCTTGCCGTTTATTCTTTTGCCGCGGAGGACGTATCCACTTTGTTGCGGAAAACAACAAAGCGTTGCCACACAAATTCCAGCACAAAATTGATAAGTATGCAGGTTATTTGTGCAACCACAAAGGCCCAGTCTTCGCCAATGCCGCCAACCAAGCTGTTGCGCACCGTGTTTATATACCACACCTGAAAGGGATAGAAGGGCACGTAGAAAGCAAATGCCAGCGCCATGGAAAGCGGAACGTTGGTTGCCGCCTTGAAGGTGAATTTGCGGTTGAAGGTGAAGTTCCACGCCACTGATAGCGCCAAGCCGATGGTTTCGGCAATGAAAGACGACTTATCTAGCGTCACTATGAATTGAATGGTTTCTCCTTGCGGAATTATGTTTTTTAGCACCACCAATTCCAGCAAAAAAGCCACAAGCAGTTGCAGCGCACCAGCCGATGCCGCAAACATTGTGTATTTTAGTGCGCGCCACAATTCCTTTTTGTTTGTGCTCATGCGTTGCGCCCTCCTTGAAGATGGAATACTCACATGTTACCACCAAAATGGGAAGGTTGTCAAACATTTAACAAAAGTTAAACGTTTGTGGCGGCCGCCGGCAGGGGTTTTGTGGAAAAAAATTTGTTGCAATAATTTGGCGGGGAGTGTATAATTAGGGTACTATGCTAAAACTTGATCAAATTTGGACAAATATTCTGCTAGAAGCGGAATCGAAGGTGCAAACGCTGATTTACGACTTGTATATCAACACGCTGCAACCGGTGGGAATCTATCACGACAGGCTTATTTTGCTTGCCGAAACACGTGCTGTGAAAAACATTGTGGATAACAACTACAAAGACATTTTGCGCAGCTGCACTAATGCTGTGTTCCCCTCCATTGTGGACGTGGAAATTATAACGGAAAACGACCTGCCCAACGTTGGCAAGGTGGAAAAGGAAGTGGATATTCCCGTTTCGTTCAACTTTTTTGCGCTAGACGAGGAAAAGGCCAACTTTATTTCGCAATACACCTTCGAAAACTTTGTTGTGGGCAAAAGCAACGAATATGCCGAAGCCGTTGCACGTGCCGTTTGCGATGCTCCGGGTGAAAAATATAACCCTGTGTTTTTGTGGGGCGGCGTAGGCTTGGGGAAAACACACCTTATGCACGCCATTGGCAACAGGTTGCAACGCAACTTCCCCGAAAAGAAGTTGGCATATATCACCAGCGAACAGTTCACCAACGAATTTATCGAATCGTTGCACGACACTTCCAGTCCCGATGCCAAAAAGAAATTTCGCGATAAGTACCGTAAGGTGGACGTCTTGATGATGGACGACGTGCAATTTTTGGCCAACCGCGAAGGCACTCAGGAAGAAGTTTTTCACACCTTCAACGAATTGTACTTGGCAAACAAGCAAATAATTTTAAGTAGCGACCGCCCTCCCAAGGAAATTAACATAGAAGAACGGTTGCGCACCCGTTTTGCAATGGGCGTTATTGCAGATATTCAGCCGCCCAACTTGGAAACGAGAATTGCCATTTTGCAAAAGAAGTGCAACCAAAAAGGTTACGTTATTAACATAAAAGTGCTTTCCATGATAGCGGAAAAAATCACCAAAAACGTTAGAGAAATGGAAGGCATGCTAAACAGAATTGTTAGCTATTCCACCTTGATTGGCGGCGACCCCAACGACATGAACGTTGTTAACGATGCCTTGCGCGACTATGCCGACAGCAAGACGGATATTATAACCATCGAACAAATCGTAAAAAACACCTGCGACTATTTTAAGGTGGATAAGGCCAACCTTATTGGCAAAAAGAAAAACAAAGAAATTGTTGTTCCGCGCCAAATTTGCATCTACCTTATTTGCGACATTTTGGGGCAAAGCGTGCCACTTGTTTCCATTGGCGAATACTTTGGCGGACGTGACCACACCACCATTATGCACGCACGCGACAAAATTAGCGAAGACGTTAAAAATAACGACGTGATTGCTTCGCAAGTGAAAGATCTTAAAGACAAAATCTACAACAGATAACCGCGCCCGAAAGCCGCAATGCGGCAAGTTTGGGGAACACAGTTGCTTGTGGGAATTATTTTTATTGCCGCAAGTTTTCCGCAAAAGGGGCTGTGTTTCGTAAAAGAATTGAATATAATACAATTGTCAATTGACAACGGTGGGCAAAAAGCACGGGTTTTTTCCACGAATGCATTGATATGCATTATGGCGTTAGCAAAAGGGACTTTTTCTGGGTCCCTTTTCCCTTTTTCGACGATTCTTTACGCAATCTTCATTAAAAAAGCGTTGCTCTTGAACAAAAAATGGTATATACTGCTAGCAGCAAAGAAAATATTTCTTTTTCCCATAGGGTATATAGTTACCTATGGGAATTCTTTTTTTTCATTGCCGCAAGTTTTTCCAAAGCATTGCGTTTTATGCAAAAATTGGAAAAGATAACATTGACGTTAGATATCGACATCTTGGTATATTATTATACGCAGCATCTGTGTTGAACGGAACGTATCCTTCATGGTCACACGTATGGGGTGCACAAGGTTGCTTTTTGAGGTGGAATTTTGCAACAGTTTTGATAAAAGCATTGACTTTTGGGAACAGAATTATCATATAGCGCAAATGTTTAGAAAACCCGGGGGCGAAAGCCCGTCCGGTTCAAACAAAAGAAGCCGACAGATTTGTTGGCTTCTTTTATATTTGAAAAGGCTTGTATTCTTTTTGATATTTCGCCAGTAGGGGCAATGGGTTTTGGGGATAGTTGCGCAAACACTTGACTTTGACTTTGCAATTTGTTAAAATAAAACGAATGCTATGGTGGAAAGTGGGCGTTTGCACCTTTCCGCAGCAAAACTAAACATACTATAACGCGCAATAAGCGCAAAATAAGGAGAACGTTATGAAAAGAACTTACCAACCCAAGAAAAGACAAAGAAGCAAAGTGCACGGATTTCGCGCAAGAATGAAAACCACCGGCGGACGCAGAACGCTTGCTAGAAGAAGAAACAAGGGTCGTCACTCTCTTTCTGCTTAATAAGGACGTTTCGTTTTGAAGTCTTGTTACAGACTTAAAAAAAATTATCAATACAACTACGTTTATAAGCATGCGCAAAGCGTGGCGGATAAGAACTTTGTTTTGCTGTTTTGCAAAAGCAACAAGCCAACGTCGCAAGTGGGGTTTTCCGTTAGCAAAAAATACGGACACGCCGTTTGTCGCAACAGAATTCGCAGACAAATGAAGGCGGCGGTTTCGGCCGTTATGCCCAACGTTAAGGGCGGATTCAACTTGGTTTTGGTGCCCAGAAAAAGCCGTGAATACAACTTTTGTGAAATTGTTGAAAGCACGCAAAATCTGTTTGCAAAGGCAGGATTGATGAAGTGAAATACGTTGCCATTGCACTGCTTAAAGCATATAAGGCAACAATTTCTAAAGTTAAGGGCAAAAGGTGCATATTTTCGCCCAGCTGCTCGGTTTACGGCATGGAAGCTTACAAGGAATTTGGATTTTTTGTAGGCAGCTGGCTAACTTTGAAACGGTTGCTTAGGTGCGCGCCTTGGGGAAAGGGCGGTTTTGACCCGATTCCGACAAACCTCAGAGGCAAAGAAAAGTGGTTTGTTTGATAGTTTGTGGGAGAATTAATGAAAAGAAATACGCAACTGATACTTTTGACAGTGTTGCTTTTTGTGTTTTGTCTTTGCGTTTTTGCAGGTTGCAAAACAGAAAAAGCCGATTACTTCACCTATGGCAAGGAAAACCTGGGCGTTGTAGGCACGCTGGTGCAATTGATGCACGGTTGGATTGGAAACTACGGCTGGACCGTTGTTGTGTTTACGGTATTTTTGAAGATTTTGATGTTGCCTTTGGATTTGTGGCAACGAGTATCTTCCAAAAAATCTACACTTAAAATGCAAAAACTTCAACCACTGTTGCAAGAAATTGACAGACGTTACGGAGCAAACACTCCGCGCGCTAACGAAGAAAAACAAAAACTATACAAAAAGCAAGGCACTTCGGCATTTTCCATGTGCTTGCCCATGATCATTTCGATGGTTGTGTTCTTCGTTATGTTCGGCGGATTGCGCACCTACTCGACGTATAGCAGCGTTGTCAACTTTCAAGCGCTTTCCGGAACCTACTTTGATGCATACTATGCCGAAGTTAAGGCTGATGGCGGTGAAGAATTTGACTTTTTGAAGGACAAAATTTCGCAATTGCTTGGCGAAGACGCCACGTCTTTTGACGAAGACGCAAACTTTTTGAGAAATAACTACACCGAAAAGAACGTTAATGCGTACATTACCGGAATCAACAAGTTGAGCGACACCTATCGTTCCGTTGATTTTTCGCACTGCAACGAAGTTGCTTTGCAAAAAGTTGGCGAATACTACGAAGAGTCGCACGAAAGTTGGTTGTGGTTGCAAAACGTTTGGCAACCGGATACCTGGGCCAGCATTATGCCCAAATATGACGACAGTTCTAACGGCTTTAGCAGCACGGTAGATATGGCGGCATTTGGTACCGACGAAGGACGTGCGCACTACGACGCTATTAGAAACGCCGTTTTGCAAACAGGCAACCGCGGAAGCGAAGGCAAATGGAACGGTTTGATGATTTTGCCCATACTCTCCATTGCACTATCCTTCCTTTCCATTTTCGTTTCGCAACGACAAGACAGACGCACCCGCAAGGGCGAAGCGCCTGCCAATGCCGATCCGCAAGCAGCAGCATCCAACAAAATGATGATGTTCCTGATGCCTGCAATGATGGCAGTTTTCGGATTTATGTATACCGGTGCATTTGCAATTTACATGGTGTGCAGTTACGCATTGAGTTTGCTTTCCACGTTGGCACTAAGTGTCCCTGTGGACAAAATGGTTCAAAAAAGCATGGCGAAACTCGAAAAAGAAGAAAAAAGCAACAAGGCCAGTTATATGAGGTAATTTATGACAGAAAAAACAGAAAGCCTAGGCGTTGTTGCCGAACCGATTAGCGCAACAACCGAGGATGCGACACTAAAAATTAAGGAATTTTTGGAAACGCTTTTGAGCAAAATGGACGTTGGCGAATTTGCTGTGGAGGCAACCACTTGCGAAGATGCAATTTGCCTGAACATTAGCGGCGAAGATTGCAATTCCGTTATTGGATATCACGGCGAAACGCTGGACGCATTGCAATATTTGTGCAGTTTGATGCTTAACGGCCGTAACAACGGATTTAAGCGTGTTGTGTTGGATACTGAAGGATATCGCAAAAAACGCGAAAAAACCCTCCAACGCCTTGCAGGCAACCTTGAACAAAAGGTTAAGCGCACAGGCCGCGCCGCCAAGTTGGAACCCATGAATCCATACGAAAGACGCATTATCCACACCGCTTTGCAAAACAGCAAATACGTAACAACCGAAAGCGAAGGACAAGGAAACACCCGTCACGTGGTTATTTCCCCCAAAGAACAAAGCAACGTTTTGAACGCACCCAACGCGCCCAGAAAAACCCTTAACTTTGTTTATCGCAGCGACAAAAAAAGAAGATAACTTTTGAAACAAAAAAAAGACCAACGAGCGATCGTTGGTCTTTTTGCTTGAATTTTTTTGATTGAGTGGTTGCAAACACGTGCTTTTGTGGCAACGTGTTGCCAGGCTTTTTTGCCTGTGTGGAGGCAAATCACAGCAGGGAGTCGATATCCAAGTTGTAGTCGTCGTCAATAAGCAGGTAGTTTGAGCTGTGTTTTTGGGCAAGTTCCAGTGTTTTTGCGTTATCCATCAGCATGCTTTGCACGGTGCAGTCGTCGCACAAGCGTGTTTCAACAACGTTTGCGTGGTGTTTTATGTCGGCAAAGTGGTTTTTGATATACTTTTCACTCATGATAAGGCAAACGTACTTGATGTGTTGCAAATATTCCTTTTCAAAATGCTTTTGCCAATCAAAGGGGATGTAGCACCCTTCAACAATCAAATTTTGGTTGTTTTCGATGGCAGTTTTTGCAATTTCGCGCGCGATGGGCCACAGATAGGCCGTCAAATCGGCGTTGCTATCGGTGGGAGTAAGCGACGTGTTTCCACTGCGAATAAGCCCCATTTTCAGTTGATCGAGGGACAAATATGGATATTGGTGTTTTTCTAGCAATTTTTGTGCCAGCGCCGTTTTTCCCGTGTGGGAGGCGCCGGCAATCAAAATAATCATTGATTCACCTGCAAATTTATGTTTTTATGTGCAAAACACAAGGCGTATGAAATTTTCACGAATTAAGCGTTGCCACAACAACTTGTTGGCCGGCGCTCTTTGTGTGCATAGCACCGCCAAAGCCCTACAATGGCATTTTGCGGGGTTTGTTTTGCCCGCGAGGGTATCTAGGCGGAGTGTGGGCAATTTTGGCAAATTTAAGCAAACAGCGGCTGCTACCATCGGGCAAAGTGAAATGTTTGCAATCTTCGTAGCGCAAGCCCAAAAGTTTGCAGGCGTTTTGCGCAGATGCCAGTTCCGATTCGTCTGTTTTATATGCCAAAACAAAGCCGCCCACCCTAACTATTTGTGCGGTGTATTCCAACAGTACCGGAAGTGGAGCCACGGCACGAGCGGTGGCAACGTGAAATGCTTCGGAGTGGGTTTTGGAAAAATCTTCCGCACGGTCGTGGAAAAAGTTTGCTTGAATTTGCAATTTTTGGCACAACGTTTTTGTGAAGTTTATGCGTTTTTCCAAACTGTCCACAAGCGTTACGTCAAGGTCGGGGCGAGCAATTTTAAGCGGCAACGAGGGAAACCCTGCGCCGCTGCCGATATCGCAAAGGGTGCAATTTTGAGGCAACATCGTTGCGCCAAGAATGCTATCCACAAAGTGTTTTTGCCACACAGCTTCCGGTTCGGTTATGGCCGTAAGGTTATATTTTTGGTTTTCTTCCAGCAAAAATTGACAGTAGGTTTCTAGCTGTCGTTGCATTTGTTCCGTTAGTTCTATTGCTGTGTTTTGAAGAAGATAGTTTTTCATAATTATGCAAAAACCGTCCTTTTAACTGTCAAAATGTGCATTTTAATTGCATTTTTGTGACATATTGTGCGCAAGTTCTCTTTTGTGTTGCGCAAGTTGCGTGAAATTTTGTGGCAAGTTTTGTGTGTTTTTAGGGGCGCTTTTTGCCTTGTTTTGGAAAGGCTGCGGCTTTTTTGCGAATGCGTTTCAGGTCGCTTTGCCACTTGTTGCGCTGTTGCAGCGGTCTGTTGTTTTGCAAAGATTTGGCGAATATTTCAAAAAAGTTTTCCGCTCGCCTTGCTGTGTGCCGCCGTGGTTAATCACACTGTATTTCTTGCAACTTGTTCAAGAAAAATTGCATCATGCAGTTTGGGGTTGAATCTTTTTGCCTGTGGCAAATTTTATTTGCCGCTTTGGTGTTGCGCCAAATACACTATCAAAATTTGCACGTCGGCAGGGGAAACGCCGCTGATACGTCCGGCCTGTCCAAGGTTTTGCGGACGAATTTTTTGCAGTTTTTGGCGGGCCTCTATGCGCAGGCCGTCAATTTTTTCGTAGTCGATATCTGCCGGCAGCAACTTGTTTTCCAGTTTGCGGGCTTGCTCGATGGCTTCCTTTTCCTTTTGCACGTAGCCCTTATATTTGCATTCCACTTCCACCTGATACAGCACGTCGTCAGGCAGGTTTTGCAGGTAGCCAAGTGTTTGCAAATCTTTTGCAAAAATGTTGGGGCGGCGCAAAGTTTCTTCCAAAGTTAGGCCGGCGTTGGTAACTGGTTCGCCCTTGCTTTGGAAAAGCTCTCCGTAAATTTTTGGAGACACGACGGTTTTTAGCGATGCAAGCGCTTGTTCTATAAGCGTTTTGCGTTGCAAAAACTTTTGATACCGCTCTTCCGTTACCAAACCTATTTGTTTGCCAATTTCCGTAAGGCGCAAATCGGCGTTGTCCTGCCTGAGCACAAGTCGGTGTTCGGCACGACTGGTCATCATGCGGTAGGGTTCGGTGGTTTCCTTGGTGGTTATGTCGTCTACCAGCACCCCAATGTAGCTGTTGTCTCGGGGGAAGGTTACCGGCTGTTTGCCGTGAACGTAGCGTTCGGCGTTGATGCCGGCCACAATTCCTTGTGCGGCGGCCTCTTCGTAGCCGCTTGTTCCGTTTATTTGACCGGCAAAAAACATGCCTTCAACGTGTTTTGCCATCAAAGTGGCATCCAGTTGGGTGGCATCGATGCAATCATATTCAATTGCGTAGGCATCACGCATAATTTCCACGTTTTCTAGCCCTTCAATGCTGCGATAAATTTGTTCCTGCACTTCGGCGGGCATGGAAGTGGACGCGCCTTGAACGTAGAATTCGCAAGTATCGGCCGATTCCGGTTCCAAAAAGATTTGGTGGCGTTCCTTGTCGGAAAAACGCACAACCTTATCTTCGATGCTGGGACAATAGCGTGGCCCAACGCCGTTGATAGATCCGTTATATAGCGGCGCCAAATGCTTGTTCTCCAAAATTATGCGCTTTGTTTCCGTCGTGGAATAGGTTAGGTAGCAGTTGCGTTTTGTGGACGGGATGGAATCCGTCAAATAGGAAAAGGGCGTAACGTCCGTCTCTCCGCTTTGTTTCACCGTCTGTTCAAGGTTTATTGTTTGCATTTTTACGCGAGCCGGCGTGCCTGTTTTGAAGCGGCGCACGGCAAAGCCCAAATCCACCAAACTTTGTGTTAGCAGTTGCGCGTTCATAAAGCCGTTGGGGCCGCTGTTTTTAACGCATTTGCCCACAATGGTGCGCGAGTTAAGGTACACGCCGCAACACAAAATAACGGCGGAACAGGTGTAGGAAAGGTCGACGGCAGTGGTCACTTGAAATTTGCCGTTTGGCAGTTTTTTTATGGATGCTGCTTCGCCTTGGCGCAAATACAAGTTAGGGGTGCTTTCCAACGTGCGTTTCATGTTGGCGTGGTATTGGTTTTTATCCACTTGTGCGCGCGGTGAATATACGGCGGGGCCTTTGCCTCGGTTTAGCATGCGCATTTGCAACAAACTCTTATCTGCGTTTAGTGCCATTTCTCCGCCAAGGGCATCAATTTCCTTGACAATTTGACCTTTGGCTGTGCCGCCGATGCTGGGATTGCACGCCAAAAAAGCAACAGTATCCAAGTTGGTTGCAAGCACCAAAGTGTTGCATCCCAAACGGGCCGTTGCCAGGCCTGCTTCACAACCGGCGTGTCCTGCGCCTACTACAATAACGTCGAAATCTTTCAATGTTTTTCCTCTTTTTTAACTAGGGTTTTGCTTTTGTTTTTTTAGCAAAGTTTTGCTTTGTTTTTTACAAACGGCTGGTTGTTTTGTGAGTGCCATTTGAACGCAACTTAACACTGCATGTGCTAAAAAACGCAACTAAAATGCTGTTTTTGTGCACTATAACTGCGCATTATTGCAAGTTGGTTTGGTTATTTGCCTAAACAGAATTTGCTGTAGATGTTGTTTATCACGTCTTCTTGCGCATTTGTTCCGGTTATTTGCCCCAGCGTTTCCCACGCTTGGCGCATGGCTGTTGCAACAACGTCCAAAGTGGAAAGTTCTGTTTCTTGCAGAGCCTGTTCCAACTGTGCCTTTGCCTGTTTTAGGCATTGCAAATGGCGTTGGTTGGTGATTAGCAAATCGGAATTTTGTATGCTTCCGGCGTTGAACATTTGGTAGAGCGTTTCTTTTAGTTCTTCCACATCTCCGCTTTTTGCCGAAAGCGCAAGTTGGTTTTCTGCCAGTGTTGGCGCTTGGTATAAATCGCTTTTGTTAAAGATTTTCACCACCGGTTTTTGCGACGGAAATTGCGTTGTATCGGAAGGGGAATCCACCAAATACAGCACGACGTCGGCGTTATCGGCCGCCTTTTGTGCACGCAAAATGCCTTCCGCTTCCACCTTGTCGGCCGTTTCGTGTAGGCCGGCGGTATCCACAAAATTAAACTTCACGTCGCGATAGAAAACGCTCTCGGTAAGGGTATCGCGCGTGGTGCCTTTCACGTCGGAAACGATGGCTCTATCGGTGCCCAAAAGAGCGTTTAGCAGGCTAGATTTTCCCACGTTGGGGGCGCCTACAATGGCCACGTCGATGCCGCTTTTGGCAATTTTTCCCAGCGACGACGTTGCAATTAGCTGCGACAAACTTTCCGTGACCTGGGACAGCGTTTTTTGTACCGTTTCTGTGGTGGGAAGTTCCAAGTCTTCCTCCGGATAATCCAACGCAACTTCGCTTGCCGAAAGCAAATCTAGCAGCTCTTGTTGCAGTTGCGCAATTTTTTTGCCCAGTTTGTTTTCCAGCAGGTTTGCGCCGGCTTTTGCCGCCGAAGCCGTTTCGGCATCGATCATTTCGATGATACCTTCGGCATTGGTGAGGTTTTGTTTGCCGTTTATGAACGCGCGCTTGCTAAATTCGCCGTTTTGAGCCATCACGGCACCATTTTGCAGGCAAGTTTCTATAACCGCTGCGCAAACGGCTGTGCCGCCGTGACAGTGAAATTCCACAGTGTTTTCGCCTGTGTAGGAATGGGGCGCGGCGAAATAGACGCACATGGCGTGTTCGTTGAAGTGTTCTGTGCGCAGAACGCCAACTTTAAGGTAGTTGGGTTGCGTTGGAAACGGGCTGAAAAACTTTTTTGCTATTTCAATTGCGTCGTCGCCGCTCATTCGGACGACTGCTATTGCCGAACGTCCGCGCGCTGTTGATAGCGCCACGATAGTGGAATTCATTAGGCACCTCTCTTTGTCAATATTGTAGCACTTTGCGCAAAAAAATTCAACAAATTGACACTATGCCGTTGCCGTTGCGTTGCATTTGTGTTTTTGTGGATATTTTGCAGTGTTGTTGATTGAGCTTTCTTGAGCGATTGTTCTCTGCAATTTTATCTCTTTTTGCTAAAATTGCAACGCGGAGCGAGTTTGACGTGAAATGTGCAATGGTTTGGTTTGCTGTTTTTGTCGTTTTGTCGTGCTTGTTTGTTGGATTTTTGCCAATAGCGCACCGCTTTAAGTTTTGAAATGTTTGAGTATTTCAGAACGCATGCAACAGTTGGTTTAAATATTCAATTTTGCCCCATTCCGTGCTGTTTTGCCTGTTTTTGCGGCAATATGTGAAAAGTTGATTAAAAAAACGCAATATTGTTGAAAAAGTATTAGTTTTGTGGTATTATTTATGCGTATCATTTTGCAAAGGTGTTGCTATGGGAAAAATTATTTCGTTTTCGAACCAAAAAGGCGGCGTTGGCAAAACCACGACGGCAATAAATTTGGCAGCGTACGTTGCCATGACTGGCAAAAAAGTTTTGCTTGTGGATTTCGACCCACAGGGCAATGCTACTAGCGGTTTTGGCTTTGAAAAGAACAAGTTGGAAAACTCGGCTTATTCTGTTTTGATGGGCGATTGCTCGGCGGCAGATGCCGTGTTGCCCACCGTTATTGATAACCTGTTTATGATTCCCAGCGGAATTGATTTGGCAGCGGCCGAAGTGGACTTGGTGAACATGCCTGCGCGCGAAAGTGCACTAAAACGCGCTTTAAGTGACGAAAAAGAGCACTATGACTACGTTTTTGTGGATTGTCCGCCCAGTTTGGGATTGCTTACGCTAAACGCATTGGTGGCAAGCGATTCGGTTATCATTCCTATTCAAAGCGAATTTTTTGCGCTGGAAGGCCTTAGCCAACTTATGAACACCATAAAAATTGTTAAGCAAAGGCTAAATTCTTCGTTGCGCATAAACGGCGTTATTTTGACAATGTACGACGTGCGCACAACGATGTCTAAGCAAGTGACGCAGGAAATTTTTAAGTATTTTGGTGATACGGTTTATACCGTGCCTGTGCCCAGAAACGTGAAACTTGTGGAATCGCCCAGTTTTGGCGTGCCCATTTTGTTGCATGCGCCCAACTGCGCCGGCGCCGTGGCCTACAAGGCTTTGGCTCAACAATTTGTTGAAAGAGAGGAAAAATAACATGGCTAACAAAGGATTAGGAAGAGGTTTTGCTTCCCTTATGGGGCTTAACGATATTGAAGAACTAACGAAAAATTCCACGGCAGAAAATGCCGCACTGGGCGTTACTTCCACCGACGGCGTTGTGCAACTGGCACTTTCGGAAATTGACCCCAACCGCGAACAACCGCGCAAAAAGTTTGACGAAGAGGCATTGAACGAACTTGCCGAAAGCATAAAAACCTATGGCGTTGTGCAGCCCATTGTTGTTACACCCATTGGCAAGCGCTACATGATTATTGCCGGCGAACGTCGTTTTAGAGCTAGCGGCATTGCCGGAAAAAAGGAAATTCCCGCCATTATCAGACACTACACCGCGCAAGAAATTAAGGAAATTAGCCTTATTGAAAACTTGCAGCGTGAAGATTTGACTCCGATTGAGGCGGCAAGAGCCATAAAAACTTTGATGACGGAGTTCAACATGACGCAAGAAGTTGCGGCGGATAGAATTGGCAAGAGCCGTTCCGCTGTGGCAAACACGTTGCGCCTGCTTACTCTTAGCGACGAAGTTATCGATTTGATTGAAAGCGGCAGGCTTTCGGCCGGACACGCAAGAACTTTGGTTGTGGTGCCGCAAGAACATCAATACAAGCTGGCGTTGAAGGGTTGCGACAACCAAATGACCGTTAGGGAAATGGAAAAGACGGTGCGTGAGTTTTTGAACCCCAAACCGGCAAAGGAAAAGCCTCAAGCGGCGGAATGCAAGGAATTGCACGAATTGGTGGGCAACATGCAACGCACGTTTGCAACAAAGGTTTCGGCAATCGGCAACGCAAACAAGGGCAGAATTTACATTGACTACTATACAGCGGACGATTTGGACAGAATTTGCTCGCTTGTGGAAGATTGGATGCAAAACAAATTTAGAAAAGAAGACTAGCTGGTGCGCTTCGGCTGCAAAACGGCCGCAAAGACAGGCTTATATTATTGATTTTGAATTTTTTTTATGGCGTGGTTGCGATGCAACTGCGCCTTTTTGTGTGATTTTGGGGCGAAGATTGCGATTTGATGGCGTTGGGTGGCGCGTGATTTTGGGGCAAACACTTGTGATTGTGTGGGAAAATGGTTGTGTTTCGAGCTGGAAAGGTGGCTTGGATATCGCATTTGTGGGGTTTTCGTATATGTTTGCGGGGCTGTCTGGCGAATTAGATATTATTGTTAGACCGGTTCGCTTTGTTGCGCCGTCTTCGTTATGGTGTTTTATTTGACGGCTGGTCATTTCGCGTGTCTTAATCGCCGCAAAATGTTCCTTGTGTACGTTTTAAATAGCATCTATTTGTGAATCTTCAGGGGTACCACTGTGGTTTTGGGACGCGGATGTGATGTTTCCGCACCCTTTTTGGTGGTTTAGTAACGAAGTTTGCTGTTTAATGGCGTTGTGACTTTGTGCGTGCGACTTTGAAAAAATACAGGTATCTGTTTATATAAAACAGTTGTGTTTCGGGCTTACGAGTGGTTTTGGAGTTTCGTGTTTGTGTTATTTTGTGGCTCTATTTGCTGTGTTGTTGGGTAAAGTTAGCTATTTTTACGATTATTCGACTTGGTATATCCTGTTCTTTGTGGTGTTTTATGGCGATGACAGCCGTTTTGCGCATGTTTTAGCTGCTATTATTGCTTTGCGGCGTGCCATATTCTAGCGCACGTTCTTTGCGGTTTTAAATATTTTTAATGTGTGTTTATATTTTTTTGTCTTTTAGCCCATGTTGGTCACACAAAAGTTTGCTAAATTGGCAGCCGTGTGTGATTTTGCGCTACGCAGAGTAAATTTATTGGCGCAGATAACGTACGTCTGCTGGCGAAAAGTGTTTTGTAAAACATGAGTCCTAGCGCATAAGAGAAAGCAGGTAAACCGGCATTGTATGTTAGAGGGGCAAAACTTTTTTGTGCAAGTAGCTATTCTGTTTTTGCGAACAAAATGCTTACTGCTGTTATTTTTTAGGGGTGAAAAATGTTACCCTTGTCGCAAAATATTTTGCATTGTTTGAAGATTATTTTTGCGCTGGTTGTCCGGCACTTTTTGTGTTGTGATATCCTTTGTTATTTTGACATTTTTTTGTTGACTGACGTTTAATTGCTATCTGAATGTATATGCACTTTTTGAAAATCGTGTCATGTTTCATTGCAACTTTTTGGGCCATTAAAAATTGATTTTTGCCGTGCTTTATATTTGTAGTTTTTGATTGCATTTTGCTCACATTGAGCTCTGTTTTCTGAAATGAAATTTTTTGAATTAAATGCAACACGTGGAAAACTTTTGTTGTGACTTCTTGCGCGTAATTGTATGTTGTGCCACTTTCATTGTGCGATTCGGCGGATATAGTGTCGAAAAGTGTCATTATGTGGAAATTCTTGCTGTTTCCGTATCTCTTATTCTGCACGTCTCCAATTGTTGGCTCCAAGCTTGCCTTCAATGAAAATATCTGACAAAACTATCCTTATAAAATTGACTCAAATTGTTGAAAATTCTGACATTTTCGACCGGTTTTTGTTTCTGCTCTGTGCTGTATAGTTATTAACAAAACGGATTTAATATTGCCGTCATTTTTAATGTTGCTGTTTGAACGCTGCCGCCTGACGATGTTTATTTATGATTTATTACGTTTCATTTTTAACTGTATTTTCAATAATTTTGTTGTTGTTTTTGCCTCTTGCGGGCGAACTTTTGTGGTGGTTTGCCTAAAATTTTGAAGGGAAAATTTCACATTTTCCGATCGATTTTTTTCGATGCGCAGCATGAATTTCGCACCGATGCATTTTGTTTTTAAAATTTCTAACCTTACTCTTGCCTACGTCGCATGCTGCTTGCGGCGAGCTTTTGCGCTGTTCTTGTTGTGTTGTTGCGGCTAAAACTTGCGCGCTTAACAAACTTTTGCATTATTTTTGTTGCTTTTTTACCTTTTTATCGCAAAATCAACGGTCGCCACGTTCCATTAAGTAATAAATTTTCGATTCTAATAGTATTTTGTATTTTGCGGCCTTATTTTGCGTTCGGACGGTATGCCGTCTAGTGTTTCGGGCCTCGATTTGGCTGAACTTATTTCTTCCTGCACAATCTTTTTGCCTTTTCTGTTAAATTGTTCGTTTTTTCTGGGCGTAATTTGCCGTGATTTAATTTTGCTGA
Organism: uncultured Oscillospiraceae bacterium; assembly: GCA_964577535.1. Taxonomy (GTDB): domain Bacteria; phylum Bacillota; class Clostridia; order Christensenellales; family CAG-314; genus Fimimonas. The sequence continues at coordinate 32,719 of CAZNZO010000009.1, read as the reverse complement.
GGCGATTGTTGCTGTTTTGTTGTTTTGTGGGCAGCTTTGTCTTCTTCTTGCTCTATTCCTGTCATTTTCGCTCTGATTCTGCAAGCTCTAGCAATTTGTTTTCTTTATATTTTTCTTTTTGCAAAGCTTCGTAATTTTTGATTTGTTCTGCTTCAAGTTTTGCATCCTTGTGATGGCTTGGCAGCAGTGGTGCTACGGAATTGTTCGATTCGTCGAAACGTGTCATTTTTCAAAGATAGTATGCCAGACATAGCAAAACCAGATTTTGCTTTCAACATTATTTTTTTGCCCAAAAATCAGCCAGGCAAACCGTATTGGTCAACCGAAAAATTATGGATAATTATGTTATATTTCTTGGCCAAAATAGGCGTTTTAACAGAATTTTTATAGCGAAATTTCAAAATTTCCGACCAAAATCAACCCCATTCTGTGTGGTAAATGTGAAAAATTACGCCTCGTGTTTCGCGTATGCAATTTTTCAAAAGCGAACGCGTTTCGCAATTGGTGTTGAAGATAAAAATGAAATACGTTCATTTATTGCCGTTTTGCAACGGATTGTTTGTATGTTTTGCTTCATTTTCACGCCTTTTTTTCGATTTCTGTCTTGTCGTATTTTGTCTTTTTAGCTATTGCCGATTTCTTCTTGTGCCTCATCCCGCCTTGATTGTTTATTGCTTGTCGTTTGGCCTTGTGTGGTGTCCTATCCCTCTTCGCAATTTCGAATCGGCTTGCCTGTTCATTCGCTTCTGTCTTTTTTCTCTATTTTTCAGTTCTGTGCCCTATTTTTATTTGAAGTTACCGTTTTTTTTGTGGTGACTTTCTGCCATTTTGTTGGATTTTTGATGTGTTTTTCTTGTGCAAATGCTTTCGTTCGGTATTAAATTCGCTTCGCAAGTGGTGGTTGTGTCACAATTTATTTTGCTTTTCCAGCAATTTGTCGTCATTTTTGGTCCAAACATTGCGTAGCGCACAATATTGATTCGTTTTACAACGTTTTTGCGCTATTTCACGAGGTTGCAACGTCTTTATTGCCCTTTACTGTTGCGACTGCATCCAAACATATTTACTGCGCTATCGTGAGTTGGCGCCATCCGCTTGTGTCATTCCCTCGTTTAACAGATAACGGTGCGAAAATTGGATGCTAATCATATCGCAAAACTAAATGTTTTTTGGGTTTTGGGTGATGTTAATGGAGGCGTTTGCTTGTGTTTGTTGCCAGTAACTCCCTGTTTTTTTTCTACTAAAAGACCGTTTTTCACACAATTTTTAGCCCGAAATCGCACCTTGTGTTATTTTTAACAGAGAGTTTGTTTTCCGTTTTTGGATGCGTTTTTGTCTGTTTTTGCCCTATTTTGGGTGAAATCGGCCATTTTTGCTCCAAAATAGCCCGATTTTGGCCGATTTGCCCCCAAACAAGCCAGTTTTGCCAGTTTTGCGACGTTTGTAGTTTCAGCTTGCCCCCTATTTTCAACGACAGTTTCTTCTTTGTAGCACACCCCCTCACTATTTAATTGTTTCACGTGAAACAATTATTTGTGTGTCGAAAGGTGAGTGCACGCTGTTTTGATGTTTATGCTGCGTGTTTTCTTGTCGTTCTCTTATTGTCGAACAGCAGCACACTGCGGCACAATTTTTTTTGTACGAGGCTCGGGGCGGGGGTCGTTTGTCGGCATTTTCTTCGATTTTGTATTTAATCTTGATTTTGCTATCTTTATACTTGAATTGTTGCAGCGTAGCTTTGGCGGCCGTTTTGTCATTGTTTCACGTGAAACAATGTGAAGTTGACTGCGTGACTGTTGAATTATAGCAAACTGATTTTTGCGTAAGTTTGCGTTGCTAGTTGCAAGCCGTGGTCATCAAGAACTATCTATATCGCATTGCAAGTTGTTGAAGGTGGTGTTATCAAAAACAAGCTTATAATGGTGGTGTGGCGATGCTTTTGCTTTCCTGCTGGCGTGCAGTTTGGTTATGGAGTTTTGTCGGTGTGTCGCTCGCAGCGCATTGACGTTTTTTTTGCATATCCCGATCGTTGAGTGTCGATATTTCCAGACCTCTATTGCTGTTCTTTCGTGCGCCGGGGCGACATTTCTGTGTTTTTGGTAATACTTTTCGTGCTTAAGGGTGGTGTTCTTGAAGAAAAACCGAATAATAACTAGAATCCAAAACGGCGTGTTTCACGTGAAACACAAAACAAAATCAATAAAATAACAAAGGAAATGGCAATAAACGAAAGATAAATACCGTGCACTGAACGTCTGTGATAGGCATCAGGCGCCTTCTGCTGCATTTAAATAACTAGAAACAACATGTGTATTTGCTGGTTGCACGGCCTCAAAATTGGTTTTTTTTTCCTTAAAATCGGCTAAAAACAAGCCAAAATGCCCGTTTTTACAATAAAAACCATGCCTTGGCTGCTATACGGGCACACTAAATAATCAAAACGTAACAAATATGGCGAGGCAACCCATGTGTTGCGAAACACCCACAGCTGGCGCGCGCCATTCAAACAAACCCTCGCATTGTTGGCCCATTGCTCCGCACCAAACGGCTGTCCGGCCTTGAATCTGCCTTGCACTTCGTCCACGCAAAAAGCTTGCGCCTTAGTGCCAAGTGTCTTTCGGCCGCTGCAACAAAGGCTGCACGGCAGCAAAAACGCTTTAACCGTATGCCTGCCCATCTTCTGTAAACGCGGTTCCTGTTGCACTTGGTTCCGCGCCAGCGTTAAAAACACCTGTGCTTTGCCGCAAGCGCGATTTCGCCCCTGCCCCTTGCAAATGCTTGTGCCGTGCCTTGCAATTCACCCCAAGCACCTTCCAGTGCCCCTAAAATCGCAAAAAATATGGCCGCAGTGGTGCGGCCAATATGCCCAAAGGCAAAATAAAACCCCTTCAATGCGAAGGGGTTTTGTGTTAGTGCAATATTGCAGGAATAGCGGGAACAAGCGCTTCAACTTCGGGCACGCAGTGTTCTAGCGTCGGCAACGTTATTTGGAAAGATTCGGCAATTATCGAACCAATCACGTTGGAATTGTGCAGGAAGGTTAAAATTTGCGACGATTGAATGTAGGTGGTTATCGTTTCCCAAATGGCCTTGTCTTCTTCGGTGGTTAAAAATTTTAGCACAACAACTTCCACACCGGTAAGGCAGAACACAATCAAAACAATATAGGCGGCAACAACTGCCCACAATGCACCAAAAATCTTGTCGATGGATTTTATCACGGGCAGGTGCGCAATTTTTAACAGCAACGCCTTTATGCCCTTGAACAGGAACTTCAACGCAATATACAAAACCAACCAAATAACAAAATCGGTAATTAGGCTTGCGGCAATTCTTCCAAAGAACCCGCCCAGCGTGGCTATTCCCAACTCCGTCATGTCGGCAAAAATTGTTTCGGACATAAACGCCAAAATTCTCCATCCGCCGGCCGTGCTTAGCACAGTGTTCAACTCTTCCAGCGAATGTATTTCCACCAGGAAATATTCGCCTTGGAACCAGCCGCTAGCAGTGGTGGTAAAATCTAGGAAAAATTGCGTTTTCGAAAGCGGCTCCACAATCACAACGGTAAGCGCAACGGCGCCCACAAAAGCAATAAATCCGCACAAAAATCCGCTAAGCTGTTTTAAGAAACCTTTTGCAACGCCAACAACAAACGCTATGCAAAATATTGCAACAATTGCAATGTCGATATACGTTCCAATGCTCTCCAAAAGACTTCACCTCCCAAAAATGAACAATGTTCGCGTTTAGTTTTCACCCTACGTTAAATTGTTATGATAGATTATACCACAAAAGTTACGGAAAATAAAGTGATATTTAAAAAAGTTGCGAAATTTGCAAAAATATGGCAAAAAGCGTAAAAAGCCGTCATCGACCGCACCGTTGCCCGCTGGCTGGAAGTCAGGAACAAGCGTTTTTGCTACATTGTTACCTGTGCCGACGAAGAAACGTCCGCTGCCGAAACCACCCTTGCGTGCATGCGCGGCTATGCCGACTGTGTGGAAGGCGCAACGGAACTGGGCGTTATCTGCGGAACCGGTGTCTACCAGAAGGGCGAAATTGCCAATTCGCCAGCATTCTTGCAGGCCTATAACCTTGGCGCAAGCATAAAATAATTGCAAAACAGCAAAAGCCCGAAGGTTTCTTCGGGCTTAAATATTGCCTTTTTGTTGTTTTTCGACAAAGAAATTTTTTCAGTGTCAAAAAATTTGTTTTTGCTGTAAATATAACTACTGTGTTCGATGCACACTTGTTTCAATGGATCATGCCGGGCGCCTTGGCCAAATTGTTTTGCCGCAAAACGTGCGCGGCAGTTTGGCCCGTGCCACACGCACACCAACTGCGGTTTGTGGATAACGCAGAAAATTGTTGAGGGAGGAATTGCATTGAAAGAATGGAGCACGTATACGCCGGACGGCGAACAGCAGTTTGCAGCCGTGTTGAAGGAAAAACTTAAAAACCCTGTGTTTTTGTGCATTGGCACGGAAAAGGTGTTTGCGGATAGTCTTGGTCCAAAGGTGGGCACGCTGTTGAACGAAAACATGGCCAGCCCATGTTTTGTATATGGTTTGTGTGGACAAAACGTCACGGCAGAAAATTTGTGCTACTGCAGCAATTTTGTGCGCGAAATGCACCCAAACAGCCAAATTGTGGTGATAGATGCCGCCGTTGGCACGCGCGAACAAATTGGCAAGGTGCAAATTTCCGACGGAGGCATTGCGCCGGGAGCCGCCACAAACAAGAACCTGCCCAACGTTGGCGACGTGGGCATAATTGGCATAGTGGCCGATAAGGGCATGGAAGATTTCTACACACTTAGCAGCGCCAAAGAACGGCTGGTGGCGCAGGTGGCGCAATTCATTGCAAGGTCGATAATAGCCTCGCAAATATAGTGGCAAATTTTGCAAAATTTAAGGCTGTTTCAAGCGATTGATATTACAATTATTACACATTCTAAAAGGTGAATGGTGGTTTTGTTCGCCCAAAGAATGAATTGGCGTGGCAGTGATACGATTGACATTTTTGCGAGGAATGTGTTATACTGCACGTTGATGCACAAATTGAAAACAACTAGCGCTTTTGCGCAAGTGAAGGAGATTAATCTTGGAACAGAAGTCTAGAAGAATTATTTATTCCGTTCTGTGCCTGGTGCTGCTGGTAATTGCCGTGGTTCTTATGTGGCAAATATTGGGCAACCAGTCAACGGAAATTACCGAGGCGGAGTTTAGAAGAGACATTTTAAGCTACGATGCGGTGCATTTGAACATTTATAACGTTGTTGCAACAAAAGGCAATGCAAAATTCACTTTCGTCACGGCGGATAGAAACGCGTTGAACCAATTCATCTTGGATGCCATTTCTCAAGGCGTAACGGTGGAAGGCCAACCCAACCCTGTTAAGGCAAATATTGTCTACACTTCGGCCGACCCCAACGCAACGCATTGGACGGACTACATTATGCCCGTTTTGTGGGTGGTTATTTTGATTGCGCTGGGCGTTTATATGTTCCGCCAAATTGCCAAACAAAACAATCAAAACATGGATTTCGGCCGTTCGCGTGCACGCGCCATTCAAAACATGAAGGTACGTTTCACCGACGTTGCCGGCGCCGACGAAGAAAAGGAAGAATTGCAAGAAATTATCGACTTTTTGAAAGATCCCAAAAAGTTCACCGATATGGGTGCGCGCGTTCCCAAAGGCGTGTTGCTTGTTGGCCCTCCGGGAACAGGCAAAACCTTGTTTGCAAAAGCCGTTGCAGGTGAAGCAGGCGTTCCGTTCTTTTCCATGAGCGGTTCGGACTTTGTGGAAATGTTCGTAGGCGTGGGCGCAAGCCGCGTAAGAGATTTGTTCGACCAAGCCAAAAAGAATATGCCTTGCATCATTTTCATTGACGAAATCGATGCTGTGGGCCGTCAACGTGGCGCAGGTTTGGGCGGCGGACACGACGAACGCGAACAAACTTTGAACCAACTTTTGGTGGAAATGGACGGTTTCGAAACCAACACCAGCATCATTATTATGGCGGCAACCAACCGTGCCGACATTTTGGACCCCGCATTGTTGCGCCCCGGCCGTTTTGACAGACAAATTTACGTCAATCGTCCTGACGTTCGTGGCAGAGAAGCCATTTTGAAAGTTCACGCTCGCAAAAAACCCATTGGCCCCGACGTAAACTTCCGCACAGTTGCAAGAATAACGGCAGGTTTCACCGGAGCAGATTTGGAAAACTTGTTGAACGAAGCAGCAATTTTGGCCGTTCGCGCCGGCAGAAAGGTTATAACCATGGCAGATGTGAACGAAGGCATTAACAAAGTTGTTATGGGCCCGCAAAAGAAATCTCGTTTGGTTACCGAACCGGATAAGAGAATAACGGCCTATCACGAAGCAGGACACGCCATTTTGGCCGGCAGCTTGAAATATTGCGATCCTGTTCACGAAGTAACAATCATCCCCAGAGGCATGGCGGCAGGCTACACAATGACCCGCCCCGAAAACGACAACAATCACGTTTCCAAACAACAATTGTTGGACGAAATAACAATGACGCTTGGTGGACGCGTTGCCGAAGAATTGGTTATCAAAAACTTCTGCACCGGCGCCAGCGGAGACATCAAGTCGCTTACCGAAACGGCACACAAAATGGTTACCGAATGGGGTATGAGCGACCGCATTGGCCCTGTCTACTACGGCAGTGAAGGCGAAATTTTTGTTGGAAGAAGCTACCAAACGGAAAAAGGCTATTCCGACGAAATTGCCAACACCATCGACGAAGAAGTGCGCGAAATTGTGGAAAGTTGCCACAAGCGCGCAACGCAAATTCTCACGGAAAAAATTGACGTTTTGCACAACATGGCAAGAGTGTTGGTGGAACGTGAAACTATCCACACCGAAGAAGTTGGCATGCTTTTGCAAGGCAAAACAGCCGAAGAAGTTATGCAATTCATGGACGATCGCGAAAAAAGCGAAAGCCCTCGCGTAATTGAATAGCACAAACGCCCACATCGCAGTGGGCGTTTTTTTTGTGAACATTTGGACAAAACAGGCAGGCTTATCGCCCCCAAAACTGTATTCAGCAGTGATCGACTTCAAGAATATATTTTTATTCTTCTGTGAATCTAGCGTGGACAGTCCCGTTGCACGTTTTTGTTTGCGACAGCTGTTGCTTTCGGTTGTGCCAAAAAGATTATAAACACAAAAAACCCTCTGTGTGGCCACAGAGGGTTGATTTTTGCAATGGGCAATGTCTAGTCGATTTCGGCTTTTTGAATTATTTCTTCCAAAATTTTGTTGCCGTTTTCCAGTTGTGTGTAGTCGGCCAATTCGTAGCGGATAATGCCGGAACGGAAGCGCAACAACGAGAACTTATCCAAATTGCCGCTGCCGGCGTTGCTAACAGTGTCGATAGCTTCCACGTCGTTTACCGTTTCGGGAACGCTAAGTTGAACAAACAGCGCGCGGCTGTCGATAAGCACTGCAACGGCGGTAACAATAACAAATTCGTCTTCGCCATTCACTTCAATGAGCGTTTTGCAAGCGTGAGTGAATGCAAAGGATGCTGTTTTAACAACGTTTTGAGCGGGTACGTAAATTTGAACGCTGGGGTTATCTTGGAACTTAGAAGCAGATTTATCCAAACTTCTTACGTAAAGCAAAATTTGGTTAGAATCGATAAAGTTGGTTGCGGCGCTTACGCTGAGTTTGTTTTCTTGGGCAGCTTGTCCGTCAATGGAAACTTTTGCGACGTTCTTTTCCCAGTCGTAGGTGGTAACCACGTCGTATTTGGAAACGTTTTGTTGTGTTTTGCCAAGGTAGAAACCGTCAACGTGGTTTTCGGAAGAAACAGGCAGTTGAGATGCTTCGTTTTTGAAAGTTACAGTTTGTCTGGTGACAGATTTCAACGTGATAAGGCCTTCGTGATTGATGAAGGGGTTTTCTTCCGCATCGGCGGTAACAACCAAACGTTGAAGTTGACTCCACACGGAATAGGTTTTTAGCATGTCTGCATCGTATTGGCAGTAGAGCGTTTGCTCGGTTGCGAAGGTGCAAAGCTTATCTGCTTCGTTTATTTTGATGCTAACGTGGTAGGTGCCGGCAATATCTGTGGGGATAACTTCGTCCATTTTTTCCGGCAATTGTTCGTAGCCGTTAGCAAACGGTTCGGGAACGTAGGTGTCATTGTTAAAAGTGACGTTATCTTGCGTCAAAGACGTTTTGGTGATGTTAAATGTATATTCCTCATCTCTCCATCTCACGCTGGTGGTGGTTTTTTCCGTGCTGTTGCATGCGGCAAAGACCAAACTTAGCGAAAGCAAAAGCACCAAAACGAGTGCAAATTTTTTCATAATTAAAAAACTCCGTTAGATTTTTTTGTGTTCAACGGTTATTATATCACATCACCCAAACAAATGCAATCTTCTTGCCATACTTGCAACTTTCAGTTTATTCAAAGCGTTTGCAATATTTTTTGCCCTTGCCACAGCAAAAAGCAAGCATTTTCGACAAGTTTCGACAAAATGCAACACAACGTGTTTTGCAAACATGGCGCAATGGCAAGTGAAGCAAAACTTTTTTGCAATTTTTGCCTAGCAGTCGCCCCCCCAAGCAACAAATTCTGTTGTGTTTTTATGGACAGTTTCGACATTTTTCGGCAAAAAACAACAAAACAAGACAAAAACGACCAAAAATTGCGAATCGGGCAGGGCAAGGCGTTGGCAAAACAAAAGGTTTTCGCTATTTTTCGACACGATTTGACAATTTTCACCAAACTTCGCCAAAAACAGGACAATAGCGCAAGGCTTTTATTCGGCGAAGATGCGGATTTTGTTATATTGTTGCGTGCGGTGGTTGCACTCGCAGATATTCGTCGTCGTTGGATGGTAGCCCGTGTGCAAAAAGCATTTTCGACTTTTTTCGACAAAAACAGACATGAGGCAACTAAAAACAAAGTGTTGCCTGTTCCTCAAAATACATTTTTCGACACAATTCGACAACACTCGCCAAAACCAGGCAAGGTTCCTCAAAAACAAACAAAATTCGTCAAACTTATGCAAAAATCAACAAATTTTTGCCACATCGCGCAAATGTTGCCATTTTGATATTGTTGACAGCCCAAAAGTGTGGTATACTGCTAGATAGGTGCAATCTATGATAACTATCTACAAAACAAACTCAATGAAAAACGCCGCAGAATACGTGTTGGATTGCCTAAAAAGCGTGGATAAAACCAATCTTTCCGTTATGCGAACCGTTGTGGTGCCCGATCGTGCCTCGTTGGAGGCGGAACGAGCCATGTTGGCTGCCGTTGGCGGCAGTTTTAACACGCAAGTCAGAACTTTTCGCCGTTTGGCCAACGAAATTTTGCCCAAATACGAATATCTTTCCAAGCAAGCCGGCATAATGGCGCTAACAGGAATAATAAAAGACGTAAAAGATCAGCTTGTTTGCTACACTCACGGCGTGGAAACAACGGGTTTTGTTTCGGATATGTACGAAACAATCAGCATGATGAAATATTGCAAAATTTCACCAAAGGATTTAACAACCGCGCAGTTGCCTCGTGGCGTTGCCGGCAAGGCGCACGATATCGCCGTTTTGTATCAGGCCTATTTGGACTATACTTCCAACAAGTTTATCGATTCTGCCGACAAACTGGATTTGCTTTGCGAGCAAATTGAGTTTTCTCAAACGGTTAAAAACAGCTACTTCTATTTTTACGATTTCGACAACTTTTCGGCGCAGGAATTGGCCTTGGTGGAACAACTTGCAACGCATTCTCTAGGCGTAACAGTTGCCTGCTGTGCCAGCGACGGTGCCGATAAGCATCTGTATTTGAACGACATCTACAACGGAGTTTTGGCGCTTTGCAACAAAAACGGCTGGGTTCCCACTGTTATTAGCGAAACAAAATACCCAAATGCTGTGGTGGAACAAATTGGCAAGCATCTTTATCGCTACGACGATGCAACTGCGGTGGAATGTGACGATGCTGTGGAAATTTATCAGGGCGCAACGCGTGTGCAGGAAGTTTACGCTTTGGCATGCCGCGTTCAGCAATACGTGCGCGCCGGTGGCAGGTTTAGGGACGTCTACGTTGTAACAAGCGACGTTTCCAAGTATGCAAACGCCGTTTCAACAGTTTTTAGCGAGTTCGAAATTCCCTATTTTTGCGACAGGCAGTTTGTGCTGGCCAACCATCCCTATGCGCAGTTTGTGGTGGATTATCTTTCCGCCGTGCGCAACAACGGCAAGCTTTCGTCGGTGCTTTCTTTTGTTAAAAACTACTTTTTCTGTGGAGATTTTTCGTCGGAAGATTTCCGCCGTGACGAAAGCGTTTATCATTTTGAAAACTACTGTTTGAAATACAACGCATCCTATCACTACGAAAATTTCACTTTGGGCAAGCACGAACCGTATTTTGAGCAGGCCAACCAATTCCGTGAAAAGTTCAACAATTTGTTCACGACGGTTGTCGTTCCGCAAAGCGCAACGGTGTCGCAATACGTGCAGATTATTCGCAATCTTGTGGAAGTTTGCGGCCTAAACGAAAAAAATGTTCGTTTCGGTCAACAGCAACAGGCCGCAGGGCTTGTTTTCGAAAGCAAAGTGACTGTGCAAGCGCAGCAAAAGTTCGAAGAAGTTTTGGCGCAGGCCGAAACGGTTTTGGGGGATAGGTTTGTTAAGCTAGACGAATTTTTGAAGGTGTTCGGCGTGGCGCTGGGCGCAGTTAAAATTTCCGTCATTCCCGTTGCCAACGATTGCGTTGTTTTTGCCAACATGGCAAAGGCGCGCAAGCACGACGTAAAATTTTTGGCACTTTTGGGCGCAAACTACGGCGCATTGCCCATCATAAAAAGCGATTGCAAGTTGCTTTCGGATAGAAACGTGCAAGATTTGGCATCTTGCGGCCTCAACGTGGAACCGCAAATTTGCGTAGAAAACCGCCGCGAAAGGTTCAGTTTGTTCCAACTGTTGCACGAACCGCAAAAACTATACGTTTCCTATGCGGCAACGGATGGTGGCAATTCGCTGGCTGTTTCGCAATTCGTAACGGAACTTTGTCGTTTGTTCACTCGTGGCGGCGCGCCGCTTGCGGAAACTGCCGAAGCGGACGAAAACGTCTACACCGAAAGGCAAGCCATTGCCAAAATAATTTTGAACGAACGCAAACTGCAAGATAGGCAAATGGTAAAAACGCCAACATTTTTGTTGCTGCGCAAAAAGTTTGCGCAAAAGGCGCAACAATACCGTTTCGAAAAGGACGGCAAAGTTAAAATTTCCAACGGAACGCAGTTCTATCTTAAAAATTCCGAAACAAGCGTTTCCAAACTGACGGATTTCTACAAATGCCCATATCGATTCTATTTTGAATACGGCTTGCGTGTCAAACCCCGTTCCGTGGCCGAATTGAAGGCGGCAGACCTGGGCAACATTTTGCACGAAGTGTTGGAAAACTACGTTAAGGGCCTAGACGTTGACGAAACGGATAAGCAAACGGTGGAAGTTGCAACAAAATGTTTCAACGATGCCATTTCGGACGATTTCTACAAGGGAATGCGTTCCGACGTGCGCCTGGTTGGCACTTTGCAACAGCTAAAAGCCGAAGCAGTGCGCATGTGTAAGGTTGTCAAAAAGCAACTTAAAAATTCCAATTTCAAAAACATGGCGGCGGAACTAAGTTTTGGTTCCAATGCCGATTTGCCCCCTGTGGAAGTGGACTATGGTGACGGAAAGTTTTTGCTTATAGGCAAAATCGACCGTGTGGATACGCACGACGGAAAATTTATCGTCATCGACTACAAAAGCGGTGCCGCCGCTGCGCACTACACCGAAAAGGATTTGTACGTGGGGCACAAGTTACAATTGCTAGTATACTTAAAGGCCGTGCAAAGCAACTACGGCTTGCAACCGGTTGGGTTCTACTATTTCAACATGCACGACAATTTCACCAACGAAGGGGAAGACAACGTCTACGTGTATTGCGGACGCACTTTGAAGGATGTTTCCGTGGCGTGCGATTTGGATACCGAACTTAAAAACGGTCGCAGTGAAAAACTGGGCCTGCGCCTCAAAACAGATGGCGACCTTGCAAGCAGTGGCAACAAATTGATGGGTGCAGAACAGTTCCAAAACCAAATGGAATATTCGGTGGAAATGATTCGTCGTGCCGGCCTGCTTATGAAAGACGGCTATGCGGCGATTTCCCCCTATAAGGGCTGTTGCGACTACTGCGACTACAAAGACGTGTGCGACTTCGACGACGTGCTTGTTTATAACGCGCGCGAAGTTAAGGCCAAAATAAACCAAGAAACCATTGACGAAACGGTGGAAGAATGCCTAAATTTACAAAATCACAACAAAACGTAATAGATTATCGCGGAAAAAACCTGTTGGTTTCGGCATCGGCCGGCACGGGAAAAACCACCGTTATGATAGAGCGAATTGCCTCGCTAATTGCCGAAGGCAACGACGTTTCGTCGCTGATGGTGGTTACTTTCACCAACCTTGCCGCCACCGAAATGAAAAAGCGTTTGGCAAACAAACTATCCGAACGCCGCAACGATCCACGCATTGTGGATCAACTGGAAAAACTGGATACCGCCTCCATTTGCACGTTGCACTCCTTTTGCGGCGACTTGTTGCGCAACTATTTCTACGTGGTGGATATCGACCCATCATTTGCCATTTTGGATAGTGTAACCGTTGCATCCATGCGCAACGCTGCTTTGGACGAGGTTTTCAAGCAATATTTCAAATCGGACGATGCCGAATTTAGGGACGTTTACAAAATTTTTGCCACAAAACGCCGTGACGAAAATTTCAAAAACACCCTTATGGATCTATATGATTTTTCCCGCTGTTTGGAAGACTTTGACGGTTGGTATGCCAAAAGTCGCAACGAATTTTTGAATTTTAGCGGCAGTTCGCTGCAACAAATAGTGCACGACGATTTGCGCAAAAACGTGCACTATTTCGGCGTTGCCTATGCGCAACTGGCGCAAAGTTTTGCCGAAGAGGGCTTGGCAGATTTTGTCAAGCCGCTAGAAGAAAATTCCAAATTATTTGCCGACCTTACCGATAAGGATTTTGCAACCACGCTATACGGCTTGTTGAAACTAAAACTATACGCCCTGCCAAGACGGCGCAAAAATGCATTGCTAGCCATTGCGGAAGAAGAATATCGCGCAGAGTGCGAAGAACTTGGCAAGGAATTCAAGCGTTTTCGTGAAAAGTACGAAAAGCTTTGCAGTGGCAAAAGCATAGAACGTTTGTGTGCAGAAACAAGCGAAGCCGTGCGCTACACCGATAAATTGTGCGAGATTCTCAAACGGTTCGACGAAGAATTTTTTGAACAAAAAAAGCGCCGTGGCGGCGTGGATTTCAACGATTTGGAACACCTTGCGCTTAAATTGTTCAGCGACAGGGAAACGGCCGAAGCCATTCGTGCCAAGTATAAGTACGTGTTTGTGGATGAATATCAGGATACAAACCCCGTGCAAGAGGCAATTATTGCCAATGTGGCAAAAGATGCATGTGTGTTTATGGTTGGCGACGTCAAACAAAGTATCTACGGTTTCCGTGGGTGCGATCCCACCATCTTTTTGGAAAAATATCGTCGCTTTTCCACTACCGACGAAGGCCACGTGGAAGAGCTTAACGAAAACTTCCGCAGCAACGGCGAAATTTTGTCCTTCGTCAACGAAGTTTTTTGCCAGGTTATGACCAACGATTTTGGCCAGGTGGACTACGTCAGGACGGCGCAACTAAACGGCAACAAGCCACCTGTTTTGAAAACACCTTCGGTGCAAATAGATTTGGTTGTCCAGCAAAAGGCGGAAGAAGAAACTATCTGCGGCGTATACGACATGACGCAAACTGCCGAGGAACAACAAGTTGCAACGCAAGGCGAACTTATTGTGGATAAAATCAACAGCTTTGTGGGCATGGCCTATAAGGATAAGGACGGCAACGTGCGACGCATTGGCTATGGCGACATTGTCATTTTGATGCGTGGCCTAAAAGAACGCGCCGTGGATATCTATAACACGCTAGTGGAACACAACATTCCCGCAATGGCCAACTTCAAAACGGAAGGCTACCACAACAAGGAAGTGCGCGACCTTATTTGCCTTATGCGTGCCGTGGATAACCCCTATAACGACGTATATTTGGTGGGCACCTGCCTTTCTCCCATAGGCGGTTTTTGCGAGGACGAACTTGCACAAATAAAAATTGCCACAACGGATAGAACGTCCTTCTATTGCAGACTGCAAGAATATGTTTCAAGTGCAAAAAACGATGCAATAAGTACCAAAATCGACAGTTTAATTGCATTTTTGGAAAAAATGCGCTTTGTTGCCGTTAGCGCCACCGTGGACGAATTTTTGTTGGAAACGTTGCAACAAGTAAATTATCACTGGTATGTGCAAGGGCTGCCCAACGGTGCTTTGCGCCTGCGCAAATTGTATAATTTCATCGATTCGTTGCAGGGCGCAACCTATGCACAAAGTGTGGAAAAGTTCCTTGCCTATTTGGACGATTCCGAACAGGGCGCCGCGGACGAAGCGTTGGGCGGAACAAACGCCGTGCGCATCATGACCATGCACGCATCCAAAGGGTTGGAATTTCCCATTGTTATTATTGCCGGTGTGGAAGCTGGCTTCAAGTACGATTATCCCGCCGTTATGCGCAACTCGCATTTGGGCATGGCTACCAAACACTACGATTTTGAAAACATGCGTGTCGGCGACACGTTGGGCGCTTTTGCCTGTGGCATGAGCAACCGCATAAAAGTTCAGGAAGAAGAAATGCGCCTGCTGTACGTTGCAATGACACGTGCCGAATTTGTGCTGAATGTGGTGGGCACCGTCACGGAAAAACAACTAGAAGCCAAGCCCAAGCGCGCATCCGCCGCCAACAGCCATTTGGATTGGTTGCTTTCGGCCATCAAAACAAAATACGGCCGTTTGGCAAATTGCGCCAGCGCCCAAATTAACGTTGTCAACGAGATTGTCTACACCCAGCGTGCCGAATTGGATTTGTTGTGCCAGCAAAGCAACGACGAGGAGGATTTGGAACGTCGCCTGGGCTGGAAATATCCTTTTGCAAGCCAAACAAATATGCCTTCCAAAATTGTCAGTTCCGCTTTGGATAAGGACTTTTTTGCCGAGGACGAAGCATCCTCCACTTTGCAAGAAAACAACGACAAAAACTTTGTGGGCACGGCCTATCACAAGGTGTATCAGTTTGTAAATTTGGATGCAGACAAGCAACAAGTTGAACAAACAATTGCCGGTTTGGTTAACCAAGGCACAATTGCGCCGGAATATGCCGAGCAGCTAGACGTGAATCTTATTTTGCAAACGCTGGGCAACAAGCAACTGCGCAAACTGATGGAAGGGGGCAAAATCTATCGAGAACAGCCCTTTATGCTGTACGTTCCCTACGATCAAGTTTCCAAGGACAAGAGTTTTAGTGACGAAGTTATGTTGCAAGGCGTAATCGACCTGCTAATTCTAAAAGAAAATTCCGCCGTGGTTGTCGACTTCAAATACACGTCGCATAGCAATTTTGTGAGGCAAAACTACGAGTCGCAACTAAACAGCTACAAGTTGGCGGTGCAAAAAATTTGCGGTGTTCAAAACGTGGAAGCATACGTACTTTCCATTGCCGATAACAAACTTATAAAAATGTAGCGCGGCAAAATTCAACAAAATTTGTGCGGAGCGCCGCGCCTATCTTGCAAAAAACCTTTCTTTTGTGTCAACACTAGATGCAAAAGGGAGGTTTTTATGTTTTATTTGCAAAAGGCGTGCGAAATTTTGTGTGCCTGCGATTTTGTTGTTTTGCCCATCTGTTTTGCGGCAGTGTGGGTTTTTGGCGTTATCAACTGGTGCACTAGTGCCTATTCCAAACAAAACAAACTGCTTGAGGAATGTCGGCGCAAGGTGGTTTGCAATCCCAAGTTGGCGGGCACAAGCGTTGCGTTGTTGCCGCCGGAATACGCTAGGCAGTGGCGTGCCTACGTCAACAGCGGTGCAATCCGCCCGTCGCTGGTTTTCGAGTTTGTCGCAAAGCCCAAAAAATTGCGCTTTTTGGCTTTGCCGATAGTTGCGGCGGTTGTTTGCTTGTGCTATTTGGCGGTGTTTTTCGCCGATTTTTCCAAAGTGCAGTACCTTGTTTTTCAGGCGGCGTTTGCCCTTTCCTTCGTGGTGGTGTTGCTGGTTAACACACGGATTTTTGCCCAAAGGGAAAAATTTGCGCGCCAAACTTTCGGTCGACTTGTTGCAACTTTGAACGCTGTTGGCGCCTGCGACTGCACGCCCGACGTTTTGGCACAACTCAACAAACTAAAAGACCATTTGGGGGACGATGCACTGCAAAAAGCGTGCGAATTGCTGCATCAAAACGGATTGGATACCAAACGCACCGTGCAACAGCAAAAACAAATAAACCAAGCGCTAAATGGTTTGGTGCAGGCCTATTCCAAACGGGCGGCAAAAAACAAATAGCAAATTTTGCGTGTGGCTACTTGCTGTTAAAATGGCGTTTCGAATTTGCAAAAGCAGGCAAAAACGGTGATTTCCACATGCAAAAATGTGCTTTTACTTTGCGCAAAACTGTGGTATACTGTATGCATGATTACCGGAGTAGACCTTCAAACAAAACTAAAAAATTTGCCTGCGGAACCGGGCGTTTACATCATGTACGACGCCGACGGCAACGTTTTGTACGTTGGCAAGGCAAAAATTTTGAAAAACCGCGTGCGCCAATACTTTCACGCATCTTCCAACAAAACGGAAAAGGTGTTGGCAATGCTTTCGCACGTGGCGGACTTTCAGTACGTCATCACGGCAAGCGAATCGGACGCGCTAAGTTTGGAAAACACGCTCATCAAAAAACACACGCCGCCCTACAACATTTTGTTGAAGGACGACAAGCAATATCCCTACGTAAAAGTCAATTTGCACGCCGATTTTCCCAAGTTTATGCACACGCGCAAGCTAGAAAAGGATAAGTGCCGCTATTTTGGGCCACTCACACAGGGCGGTTCCAAACCCATTTTGGATGTTTTGGGGGCAGTGTTCCCCACAATCACCTGCAACTACGATTTCAACAAACTGCCCAAAAATTTTCGCCCTTGCCTAAACTATCATTTGGGGCGTTGTTGTGCGCCGTGCATAGGTGCGGTAACCAAGCAACAGTATCGCAAAATTGTGGACGATGCCATTGCCTTTTTGGAAGGGGATAACGAAGAAGTCAAAAAAATTCTGGTGCAAAAAATGATGGAAGCATCCGAAAAAATGCAGTACGAACAGGCTTTGGCATACAAAAAGCGTTTGGAACTAATCGACAAACTTAACCAAAGCCGCATTGTGGTGCTTAGCAAGTTTGTGGATTTCGACGTGTTTGCCGCCGCATCTAACGGGAAAAACTGCGTTATCAACCACACAATGGTGCGGGGTGGAAAGGTTGTGTTTTCCGATAATATTGCCGTTTGCGATGCCGGTTTGGACGAAGCGCAAACACTTTCCAGCTTTTTGGCGGAATATTGCGAGTTGGTGCAACTTTCCAAACAGTTGTACGTAAATTTGCCGCTATCCGATGCCGACGAAGTTGCTGCTTTTATTTCCGAAAAAACCGGGCAACAAACAGATTTGGCTTTTCCTCAACGTGGCGAAAAGAAAAAACTTGTGGAAATGTCCTACCGCAACGCCGTGGAATACCTAACAAAAAGCCAAACGGCCATCGACAAAAAATATCAGTCAACGCAAGGCGCTGTGTTGCAACTAAAAGAAACGCTTGGCCTAAAAAAACTGCCTGTACGCATCGAATGCTACGATATTTCCAACGTTTCCGGCGTGGATCAGGTTGCCAGCATGGTTGTTTTCACCAACGGTCAAAAGGATGCTTCGCAGTATCGGCGCTTTCGCATAAAAACCGTGCAGGGCGCAAACGACTTTGCCAGCATGAAGGAAGTGCTTACTCGCCGCTTCGAACGAATGAAGCAAAACGACGGTGTGTTTGGCAAAACGCCCGACCTGATTGTTGTGGACGGCGGTTTGGGACAGCTGGAATATGCACGCAAGGCAATGGAAGAATGCGACGTGAGCGTGCCAATGGTGTCGCTTGCCAAGCGTGAAGAACTTGTTTTCACGTTGGATAGCGAAAATCCCATTTGTTTGCCGCGCAACAGCTATGCGCTAAATTTGCTCATCAACGTGCGTGACGAATCGCACCGCTTTGCCATCACATATTTTCGCAAACTGCACAACAAAAACAGCATAAAATCGGTGTTGCAGGACGTGGACGGCATTGGCGAAAAACGTCGTGTGGAACTGCACCGAAAGTTCAAATCTATGGATAATTTGCGTGCCGCCACAATGGAAGAACTGGCCGCCACAAAGGGCATGAACGCCACCGTTGCACAAAAACTTTTTGAGTTTTTGCATGGCGACGAAAATGCGGAACAGTAACTTTGTTGCGTAAACTGGCTGCTCTAGCGCAGCAGTGAAAACCAAACAGCCAAACAAATATTTTTCTGAAACGTTGTGCTAAAAAGCATAATTCATCAATCAAAACAAAACGCTTGCAAACAAATTGCAAGCGTTTTTTCAAGGAGAAAATCAAAATGGTTTTTGTTTGAAATTTTCAAAATTTCAGATTTTTGTTGCTTGGTGGCGCAAACAAGTTGCGCCAAAAACGTAAAATGGTGGGTTGTTTTGAATGTTTTTCTTGTAGAAATTCCGAAAGGTGTTGCAAAAAGCAGTTGCACAGGCTTTTTCGCCCACCAACGGCTTTTTGCAATACGGATTTCGGCAAAACAACTCATTTGCGCAAGCTGTCTGCAAAAAGGCGTTTTTAACACATCTTTGCAGGCGTTTTGTCTTGTCGCTTTTGTTTGCGACATAATTTTGCAAGCAATGCGTTTTGGGCAGGCGCTTGCACCTATATATAAAAACAAATTTGCAAGTTTTTTGCATCGGCGCAAAAGTTTCAAGGGAAGGTGTGCGGCCGCACTAAGGAGAAAATGCGGCGTGCAACTTTTGGCAACACTTGCGGCGTTCCGACATATACTACACCATGAAAAACTACCATCGTGTACATTTTGTTGGCATAGGCGGCATAGGCATGAGTGCGCTGGCGCAACACCTTGTTGTCAAGGGATGTAAGGTTAGCGGCAGCGACCAAAATCCGAGCCGTCAAACGCAAAAATTGCAAAATTTGGGAGTGAAAACTTTTGTTGGACACGCCGCACAAAACGTGGGCGATGCGCAACTTGTGGTGCGAACGTCGGCAGTGGGGGAAGACAACTGCGAAGTGGTCTTCGCCAAAAAAGCCGGCATCCCGGTTGTGTTGCGAGAGCAATTGCTTGGAGAAATTTTTAACCAATTTCCCGTGCGCATAGCGGTGTGCGGCACCCACGGCAAAACCACCGCAACGGCGTGGATTCACTTTGTTTTGGAACGGTGCGGCATTTCGCATACGGCCTTTATCGGCGGCGAATACAATGGGCAAAACTACTTTTGTGGCGACGGCGTCGTGGTGGCGGAAGCGTGCGAATATAATCGCAGTTTTTTGTGGATGCGCCCCACTCTGTGCGTTTGTTTGAATGCGGAATGGGATCATCCTGATTGCTATGTAAACGAACAAATTTTGCTAGATGCGTTCGGCGAGTTGTTTTCGCAAAGCCAAGCTGTTGCTTGCTTTTGCCCGCAAAAGTTCGATGCAAAGTTTTTGCCATTGCCTGTTGTGGAGGGCGTTCGCATGCAAAACGGCAAGGCAAGTTTCCTTTTGAAGGAGGAAGATTTTTATCAAAAAATTAGTCTTTCCGTTTGCGGCAAACACAACGTGCAAAATGCCTTGGCCGCTTTTGTTGTGGCAAGATATTTGCGCTTGCCTTTGCTAACGGCAACGCAGGCAATCGGGCGGTTTGGCGGCGTGGATAGACGTTGGACAACGTGCCATTGTTGCATCCCGGTGGTGTGCGATTATGCTCACCATCCAACGGAAATTCGCGCTGCCGTGGCCACCGCCCAAAGCGTTTGCAAGGGGAAACTTTATTGCGTTTTTCAGCCGCACACCTATTCCCGAACGCAAGCGCTAATGGGGCAGTTTGCCGAGTGTTTCGGTGGTGCCCACCAAGTTTGTTACCTGCCAATTTTTGCCGCGCGTGAAAAGCCGGTAAAGGGCGTTTCTTCTTTTGCGCTTTTCCATTTGGCCAAACAACAGGGACAAAACGCGCGCTATTTTGCAAGCTTCGAAAGTGTTGCAAAACACCTGCTTTCAGTGGTCGGGCAGGGCGATTTGGTTTTGCTGCTGGGTGCCGGCAACGTTAACGAAATTGTGCAATTGTTGTGTTAAAACAGCAAAAATTTGCATCTTAAATGTATTTTTGTGCAACTAGATGCTAAATAACAAAGCAAAAGTTAACAGTGGTTGCAGTGGATAGCCAAATAACTCCGGCTTGTGTGCTGTTAGCTTCCACAAAGGCGTAGCGGTTGGTTTGAGGCACACTTCTGGTCATTGCGCGGCTGGCAGTCTTTATGTGGTTCACGTCCTGCGCATACCAAGCAAATTGCATGCCTTCGGTTATGTTCCAATCGGTAACGCTGTTGCCGTTGTTGTCGGTATAGTGCGAGTTGCCTTTAAGTTCCGTCAGCGACGGCACAAAAAGTTTGTCGGTGCAGGCAGAAGTGGTTGTCACCTTTCCTGCACTTGCGCTGCTTATGCCGTAAGTAACGGAGGTATCTTGAATAACGGTGCGAAGCTGTTCGGGCAGTGTGTTATATATGCTTCCGTTAAGCGTTTGCCTAAACGGGCAACTGCCCCAACCACCCGTTGTAAGGCCACTGTTAAACAGTGCTTGTTGGCTTGTCATGCCTGTCACGTGGAACACCAGTCCGCCGCCGCTGGTTCCCACAAGTCGCGCTGTGCAAGTTTGGTTATCCACCACCAGCGTTTTGGTTTTTCCCAAAAACAATGCGGAAACTTTTGCGGCATTGTAAGTTCGGCGTAGCCAATGCAATTCCTGCCACGAATACAAATCCCAATCGTCCGCCGATACGTCGGCAATGCTTGCCGAATATGGCAACATGGCATAGTTTGCCGGTAATTTTGCCATGGTTGTTCCGTCGTGATAGCCCTTGGAAATGGCAACAGTGTGCGTTGTTGGCGAAATTTGGTATGCCGTGCCGGAATATGCACCCATGCTGCCTGTTTTAATGGTGTAACCGCCAGAATAAAACGTTTTTCCGCTAAGCACGTCTTGCTCTTGCGCCGTGCCTGCAAGCGTTGGCTTTGTTTCGATGCCGGCAATTTTTTGCGCATAGCTGCGAAACGTGTCGCTATAGGCAACGGCAACCCCCTTGCCCTGTATGGCAGTTTTTATGGCGGCTTTGGTTTGTTTCAGGTAGGATAACTTTTCTGCTGTCGTTCCCATCAAATCACCTCCCCACTAATGGCATCCAAAAGCGAGCCAATGTCGCCAACCAAATCGGTAACGGCCTTTTGCGACATAACTTGCGCCGTGCTTTGCCCTGTGGCTTGCACAACAAGGGGCGAATTTGTGTCGCCGCAGTAGTAGGTGTCGGCCACGGCCGAAACGGTTTTTATTGCATCTTCCGCTTCGAATACCGCTGCCGCTATGGTTTGGCTGGTGTCGGCAAGCTTTGCGTAGGAAGAAAGTTGCGTTTTTGTTGCGTAGGAAGACAGTTGACTTTTATCCGCCTTGTCGTTTTGCAACGCTGCAACTTCGGCAATAAGTTCGCGGTCGTCCTGTCCGTGATAAATTTTTTGCACGGTTAGTTGCTTTGCAGTTATGCTTTGCGTGCCGTCATCGGCTTTGGCGTAGTTTTGCAATGCCGATGCATCGGCTTTTTGCCCAATTTGATTGGCAACCGTGGTGGCAAAATTGGGGTCGTTGCCTAGCGCCGTTGCCAATTCGTTCAGCGTGTTCAGCGTTTCCGGTGCAGAATTAACAACTGCGGCCACCTTGCTGTTAACAAAGGTTTCGGTGGCAAGGCCGGCGAGTTGGCTTTTATCTGCTTTTCCATCCAACTTGGTTAGCAAACTTTCTTCATTTTGGCCGCAGTAGACGTCCTGCACGCACAGGTGCGAAAAGGTGTTTTTGCCTTCGAATGAGTTATCGCCAGCAAGTGATGCCTTTTGCGCAAGTTTCCCATCCACGTAGTTTGTGGTGGCAAGGGCTTGCAAGTCCGTGCGGTCGGCCTTATCTTGCAACTCGGTTTTATCCGCTTTTGTGGCCAGCGCATCCGCCACCGCCCTTTGCGAAATTGCCGCCGTCTCACTTTCCCCCAACACGCTTGCAACAACGGTGCGGTTTGCCCCTTCGTCCACACCTTGCAATTTGCAAAGCAACTGGTCGGTAAAGTCGTTTTGCGAAAGTGTTTTTCCCTGTTCGGCATCCACTTTTGTTGCCAGCGCTTGGTTCACGGCGGAAGAATCGGCCTTTTGCCCAATTTGGCTGGCAACAGTGGTGGCAAAATTGGGATCGTTGCCCAGCGCCGCGGCAAGTTCGTTAAGCGTATCCAACGTTTGCGGAGCGGAATTTATTAGCGAAGCCACCTTTTCGTTGACGAATGTTTCCGTTGCAAAACCTGCCAGCGATTGCACTGCCGAATTGGCTTTGGCAATGGAATTCTGCACGCTTTGTTCCAAATGTTGCAACAAAATGCCATTTTGCGGCTTTTGATAGGCACTATCTGCCCTTGCACCTTGCGCCGCTGTTGCAAAATCTGCGGCATTTTTGCCCTGCAAAGTGTCGGCATTTCCCCCGTTTGCCGGCAACGACGTGGGCAGCTGCGATTGCTTTGCGTAGGTGGTGGCAATGGCATTTCCGTTTTCGTCACAGCTTGCGCACGTGGCGTAGGCAACTCGCTTTTCGGCATCGGCGGTGTTATCCGCGCGGGAAAGCCCCACCTGATCTTTGCTTACGGCGTGAGGATTATCCTTTGCGTTGGCGTGTGCCGTTTGCGTAGCTAACGCGCTTTCAACGGAAAGTTGCAGTTGTTTGTCGCCTTCTTCTCGCAAATAGGTTTCGTTTGCCAGCTCGCCGTTGAAGTTGGCAAAAAAATCTTCCACTTCAAAAGTTTGGTTGGCGGCGTTAACCGACGGATGCACAAAAAACGCCGTTTTGCTGCTTTTGTTGGACTTAAAAACAACGGCGTTGTCTTGCAATTTTCGGGCAACCAGCTGAAAAGTTACAAGTCCTTCCTCTTGCAACACGCAGGACGGCACGGAGCACAAATAGCAGCAGTAGCCGTCCGTTGTTTCCGCCAACTGCAACTGTGGGGAAACGTAGCGTTTGTTTTGAGGACAAGCAAATTCCAAAAAGAATTGAAATCCCGTTGTCATTGCCTGCGGCACGGATATTTTCATTTCCGTGCTGTTGTTTTCCCCCTGATTTTGGCTGCACTGTTGTGTCACCACAAGGTTTTTGTCCGTGTCCAAAATGGCGGAAATCAAAAAGTTTGTCAATTTTGCCTCCTTTGTATCGTATCGCAACAACATTATATAATGCAAAAAAAGCAAAAATCAAGGATGCCTATCACGAAAGATAAGCCACGTCGCCGCCGCACTTTGCACACACAAAACAATTGCGCTTGGCGCAATCGGGGCAGCAACGTTTTCGGCACTTGGTGCACACGCAGTAGTCGTCAGGGGATATTTCCTTATTGCATTCACAACAAATCATATTTTTCACCTCCGCTAGCAGTGTTCACCTTGTGCAAAGTTTCAAAACAACAAACGGCAATTTTTTGCAGAGTTTGCGTTTTTTGCCATGGCTGTTTGGCAAAAGACGCCTGTTGTTTTTGTGGATAGTTTGGTTGCTTTCTGTTTGAAATTTTTTGTTGGTTCGCAAATGAAAGTTTGTGGGGCAAGTTTTCTTGTGCGCCGTGCAAAAGGCAACTAAGGCAAAGGAGCAATCGCAAAGTTTGCAGCAAGTGGTTTACAACGTTTTGTCGTCCGCTGCTCAAATGCAGTCAAACTACCGAAAAATGCACAAAAAAAGTTCCGCAAAATGCGGAACTTTGCATGTTTTTTGATGTTATTTGTTTTTAACAACTATTTCGCAATTGTTTTCGTAAACGGCGTCTTTCAAAACAATTTCGCCCACGCTATCCACAACAATCTTGCCAGAAAGCGGATTTTTTATGGAAGTAACAAAGCCGTTTATTTGTGCTTGCACGTCGGAATATTCAAACGAAAGGTCGCAATCGGTCATTGTGCAGTTTTTCAAAGTCAAGTTTTTGCAATAGCACAAAGGTTGTGTGCCCACAATTTCGCAGTCAATAAAGGTCAAGTTTTGCGAATACCATCCTAAATATTCACCAATAACCTTGCAGTTTTTAACCACCACGTTGTTGGCGTGCCAAAATGCATCTTTGGTGTTCAAAACGCTGTTTTCCACAGTGCAATTGTTCACGTATTGAAAGGAATATTTGCCGTGCATCTGCAGGCTGTCAATTTGAACGTTTTGCGAATCCAACAAAAAGTATTCCGAATCCACGCTTCCGCCCAAAAATTTAAGACCGTTGCATTTCCAGCCTGTTTCGGTGGCAGCAATGGTGCAGTTGTTCACTGTTATGGAGGTGCATTCCCGCAGGGGCTTTATGGAAACAATTTTGCATCCGTTAAGAGTGCCGTCGTTGTCGTACCACAGTGGTGCACGACTTGTTTCGTGAAAAGTGCAGTTGTTGGCGGAAAAATTGCGGCAGTGCCACAATGGATAGCGCAAAAAGAAGTTGCAATCGTCCACGGCCACGTTTTGTGTTTCTTTAAGGGCCGATTCTCCGTCGGCCGGGCCACTAAAAGTGCAATTTTGCACCTGTCCGTTGCTAAACTTATAAAGAGCGCGTTCTTCGTCGAAAGTTTTGTTTTGTATTTTCATTGTTTTCACCTGCCACAATTATATATCTTTATTGCAAAATGTGCAAATAGTTTTGCGGGGCTTTTCTTTTTGCATCAACTGGTGTATAATAAAGTTGTCCCGAAGGCATTTCACGGAGGAAAAAATGGCAAACATCTATACCGAAAGCAAGCAATCTCACGCACAAAATGCGTACGAAACGTTGTGTTCAACTTTGCAAAACATGCAGTGGAAGTTTTCTCGCCACGACGACCGAATGGAAATTGTCACCAACGCCATTGGCAAAGCCATGCGCATCGACTTGCATTTCTACGTCAACAGCGAAAGGCAACTTATGTACGTGAAATCCCCCGTGCACTACAAGGGCGATGGTGCGTGGGGCAGCCAATCGACGCTAATTGGGCAGGCGGTGAACGCCGCAAACTTTGCTATGCTAAACGGCTGTTTCGAATACGAAGAAGAAACGGGCTACTTGGCATACCGAATGGTTATCCCCTTTGATGGGTGTCAGCTTAGCGAAGAAGTGTGCAAATATTTGGTGTTGCTAACTTGCCAAATGGTGGATAAGTATAACCAGGCTTTTGCCGATCTTTATAGCGGCAAAATTTCGCTGGAACAATTCAAACAACTGTGATAGCGACAGTTGTGCAAACGCATGGTGTGTTGACACTGTTCTAAGGGTGCACAGAGCAAAGCGTTGCAGCCAAACTTCACGGCATTGCACCTAACTATGTGCAAACAACTGCGGCTGTTGCCCGGCGCTGCCCAAAAAGTTTTGCAGGTATTCGCCCGACAAGCGATCTCAAACATGCAAACACGGTTTGCAAACCTTGCGGCACAACAACACAAAACGTAACAACACAAAACACAAAAAAACGCTAAAACACAACAAAAACAAAATTTCACTCGCGGCGGGCATTGCTCCGCCGCGTTTGTTTTGCAAAAATTCAGCGCCGGGCAGACGATGCACGTGGCGCGGGCGTCGCCGCGAAAATGTGGGGACGTTGTCTGTTTTGCGTGTTCGGGCAGTCGCAGGTGCGGCAGTTTTGGGCGTATTTTTGCAATTTTTTGAGCGGCTTTTGTCTGGCATAGTGCTATGTTTGACATACTATATGTTGTGTCAAAAATAAAAAAATACCACAATATATTGTGTTTGAAGGGTTGACAAACAACTAGTGATTGAACTACAATATGTAGGCACTTCACAAAATCGCAAAGAACGAGGAGAAATGAAATGTATCAAGTCAAGAAAAGAAACGGTCAAATTATCGAGTTCAATCTTTCCAAAATCACCGAAGCCATTCGCAAGGCGTTCGAGGCAAAAAACAAGCCCTCTTCCGACGACGTTATAGAATTGTTGGCGCTAAAAGTAACCGCCGACTTTATGGATAAAATTACCGACGGCGTTGTTTCGGTGGAAGATATTCAAGACAGCGTGGAAACGGTGCTTATCCAGGCCGGATATGCCGACGTTGCCAAGGCATACATTTTGTATCGCAAACAACACGAAAACGTTCGCAAGGTGGGCGAAACCATTTTGGACTATAAAAGTGTTGTGGATAACTACCTTAAAATTGCCGACTGGCGCGTGAAGGAAAACTCCACTGTCACCTATTCCGTTGGCGGACTTATTCTTTCCAACAGCGGTGCAATAACGGCAAACTATTGGCTTAGTGAAGTATACGACGAAGAAATTGCCGAAGCTCACCGTTCGGCAGCCATTCACTTGCACGATCTTTCCATGTTAACCGGCTACTGCGCAGGTTGGTCTCTCAAACAACTTATAAAGGAAGGCTTGGGCGGCGTTACCGGCAAAATAACGTCGGCACCTGCAAAGCACCTAGCAACGTTGTGCAACCAAATGGTAAACTTCTTGGGCATCATGCAAAACGAATGGGCCGGCGCTCAAGCGTTCAGTTCTTTCGACACCTATCTTGCGCCCTTCGTCAAGGCAGATAATCTAACCTACGACCAAGTTAAAAAGTGCATCGAAAGCTTCATCTATGGCGTAAACACTCCCAGCCGTTGGGGCACGCAAGCACCATTTTCCAACGTGACGTTGGATTGGACCGTTCCCGACGACCTTGCCGAACTTAACTGCATCATCGGCGGCAAGGAAGCACCCTTCAAGTATAAGGATTGCAAAAAGGAAATGGACATGGTAAACAAAGCGTTTATCGAAACCATGATCGAGGGCGACTATAACGGACGCGGATTCCAATATCCCATCCCCACCTATTCTATCACCAAAGATTTTGACTGGTCGGAAACGGAAAACAACAGATTGTTGTTTGAAATGACTGCAAAATACGGCACTCCCTACTTCTCCAACTATATCAACAGCGATATGGAACCCAGCGACGTGCGCAGTATGTGCTGTCGTTTGCGTTTGGATTTGCGTGAATTGCGCAAAAAGAGCGGCGGATTTTTCGGCAGTGGCGAAAGCACCGGCTCCGTTGGCGTTGTAACAATCAACATGCCGCGCATTGCCTATCTTGCCAAGGACGAAAAGGATTTCTACGCGCGTTTGGATAAGCTCATGGATATTTCCGCTCGTTCGCTAAAAATAAAGCGCAACACCATAACCGCGCTTATGGAAGCCGGCTTGTATCCCTACACAAAAAGATATTTGGGCTCTTTCGATAACCACTTCTCCACAATAGGTTTGGTGGGCATGAACGAAGCGTGCCTAAACGCTCGTTGGATTGCAAAAGACTTGACGCACGAAAAATCTCAACTTTTCACCAAAGACGTGCTCAATCACATGCGCGAAAGACTTTCCGACTATCAAGAAAAATACGGCGACTTGTACAATTTGGAAGCAACTCCTGCCGAAAGCACAACCTATCGCTTGGCAAAACACGATGCAAAGTTGTATCCGGATATGATTTTTGCCAGCAAAAAGGGCGAAACGCCTTACTACACAAACAGTTCGCACCTGCCCGTTAGCTACACCAGCGACATTTTTGATGCGTTGGACGTTCAAGACGAATTGCAAACGCTCTATACCAGCGGCACGGTGTTCCACGCTTTCTTGGGCGAACGCTTGCCCGATTGGCGCGCAGCAATGAAACTTGTTCGTACCATTGCCGAAAACTACAAACTTCCCTACTACACTTTGTCGCCCACCTATTCCGTTTGCCCCGAACATGGCTACGTTGCCGGCGAACAATATACTTGCCCCAAATGCGGAAAGAAGACGGAAGTTTATAGCCGCATAACCGGATACTATCGTCCTGTTCAAAACTGGAACGACGGCAAAGCGCAAGAATGGAAGGAAAGAAAAACCTATCAGCCGCAAAACAGCGTTTTGCACAAAAACGGTGTGGAACAAGCGCAATCCTGCGCCCAAACACCCAAACAAACAATACAAAAACCCTTGCTTTTTGTGCAAGATAACTGCCCCAACTGCAAAATGGCCGAATTGATGCTTAACAAGGCAAACTTCGCGTTTGAAGAAGTTAACGCAACTCAAAACGCCCAACTCACCAAACAATTGGGCATCAAACTCACCCCAACGCTGGTTGTTCCCGGCGAAAACGGCTACGAAATCTACGAAAACGCTTCCAACGTTCGCAAGTTTGTGGAATCGGTGAAATAGCATGTACGATATCGTAGTAGTGGGCGGAGGCCCTGCCGGCATCACAGCGGCGCTATATGCGGCACGTGCCGGCAAAAAAGTTATGCTGTTGGAACAAAACGCTTTTGGCGGACAAATTGCAACAGCCCCCAAAGTGGAAAACTACCCTTCCGAGCAGGAAATTGCCGGCGCTCAACTGGCGGAAAGAATGTTCAACCAAGCCGTCAGTCACGGTGTGGATTTCGACATGGGGCACGGCGTTGTGGAAAAAACCGACGAAGGTTTTGTTGTTGCTACGGAATATGGCAAGTTTGGTTGCAAATCCGTTATTTTGGCCACCGGCGTAAGCCACAAAACACTTGGCCTAGAAAGCGAACAAAGGCTTGCCGGCAAAGGCGTGTGCTATTGCGCAGTGTGCGACGGAGCGTTTTATCGCGAAAAGAACGTTGTGGTTGTGGGTGACGGCAACAGTGCCGCTCAATATGCGTTGTATCTTGCAGAAATTTGCAACGAGGTGCGTTTGCTAACCTTGTTCGACAAACTGTTTTGCGATGCCGAACTGGTTGCGCGCGTGGTATCTAACCCAAAAATTGTTTGGGAAAAGAACGTTTCCGTGTGCGACGTGCTAGGCGAAGATTGTGTGCAAGGCGTTGCCTTCAAGGATGCCGACGGCGCAATAACCTATGAAGATGCCGATGCCGTGTTTGTTGCCATTGGTCAACAGCCGCACAATCAAGATTTTGCCAACCTTGTGCAATTGGACGAAAAAGGTTACGTTGTGGCCGGCGAAGATTGCAAAACTTCCTGCCAAGGCGTGTTTGTTTGCGGAGATGCTCGCACAAAAAGCGTTCGTCAATGCGCAACTGCGGTTGGCGATGGCGCCGTTGCGGGGTTTTCCGCCGCGCAGTTTGTTGATGGCTGCAAATAGGGCTGAAAGCGCCTGGTGAAAAACAAAACAAAAAGAGATAGCTAAAATTTGCTATCTCTTTTTTGTGCAAAAATTTGTGTGGAAAAACCCGTTCAACGGCCGTTTGTTGAAAATCGCCGGTGAATGATTGGGATATAATGTTTTAGACTGCATTTTGCAACACTGGCGCTGTTTGCTTAATTTGAGTGTGCGCCATTTCTTGTTGCAATGTGTGCAGATACAATTGTCCGACAAGTCGTCGCTGTTCAGTTTGGACGATAACATCAAATGGCATGGCAGTGGTATTGCGGCCGTGTTGCCGAAAGAAACGCATAATAGCATTATTGAAAAACAAAGCAAAGCGTAGTTCTAGGTGTTTTGTAAGAATTTTTTTACTTGCACCCAATAGAAGGATAGTGCAACAAACAAATTACCCCCTGTCTGGAATCATAAAAAGAAGTGTATTTTTGCCACAAAAAAAGCACACCTAAAGTGTCTAAACTTTTGGTGTGCGTTTCACTTTTGTGGTATATTTCAATTTTGCGTGGAATCTGTTTGGTAGCAGTTGCATACTAAACATGCTTGCAGCAACGCGCCGATAGTTATAGCGAGCGGAAGTGGTCAAAGGAATCGCCACGATCGTCTTCGTCGTCGCCATGACCCTTGTCGTCACAATCCCACCAGCCGATGTTGTGGCGGCTTTCGCGTTGGTGGTCGCATCGACAGTCTTCCAAAAGGTCACCGCAAAATTCGCAGTCTGTTTCCCAATTGTCTTTTTTGTTCTTCTTTTTGGAAGTTTTGCGAAAGGCAAGCCCCAAAAGTGCGGCATCCACAAGCAGTTTCGCTTTTTCGGCATCCTCTTCGTCATAGTCATCGTCTTCGTCGTCGCTGTCTTCGTCCACCTCTTCTTCCTTGTCGTCTTCCAATTTGTCGAGGAGGTGGGACTTTTCTTGTTGCTTTTTGTTGTAGCTGTTGGCAAAAATAACCACAAGCGACACCACAAAGGACGTTAAAAAGATTGCCACAAACATTGTTGTTGAACTGGCAAATGCAAATATCACAATTGGCCTCCGTTAAAATTGCAAAAAGGTTGCAAGCCGGCAAAAAAGTTGGATGCGCGTCAACTTGCACTATAAGTATAGCACGCCGCAAAACAATTATCAACACAAATGCAAATTTTTTTAGGCGGCGTTTGCGCCAACTTTTGTCAAAATGGAGCAAAACAAGCACTTTTTCGGGCACGCCGTGGTGCTAAAATGCAAGCATAGCCCTTCGGGCAACTTCAATAAGGGAGGCAAAAATGCAAGTAAAAGTAAACGAAGAATGTATTGGATGCGGTCTTTGCGAAAGCGTGTGTCCGCAAGTTTTTCAAATGGAAGGGGCGCGTTCGGTGGTGGTGGATAGTTCCGACGAATATTTGGAACTTGCCCGAGAGGCTGCGGAAAGTTGCCCTGTTGCGGCAATCGAGGTGGACTAAGGCGGCACTTTTTGTGCAAATATCAAAAAATTATATGGCCAAAAACAAAAATGGGTATTGACACGGCCAAGTTTAGGTGTTATACTGCACGTGCCGCCGGAAAAGCGGCCCAAACAAAAATTTCGGACGCCGATCACACGGCGTTGATTGTCTTTACTCCATATTAAAAGAAAAGGACGGCTCCTCCCGTCCTTTTCTTTTGTTTTTTTGCATAAAAAAAGACGCCGCTCGGAACAACGCCTTTCTTTATATCAGTTCAAAAACGACGAATGCGTTTTGCACTTACAAAATTATTTAACAAGCAACTTTTCAATCTTGCAAAAGTCGCCGTCTTCCACGGTGAAACGAGGAGCCACAGAAGGAACTTCGCTGCTGGTGAGGTTGGTTTTTATCCACAAGCAATCGATTTTTGCATTTCTTGCGCCCAAAACGTCGGTATAACCGTCGTTGCCCACGTATATTGTTTCGTCCTTTTTCAAGTTGTATTTTTGCAACAAAACGTCAAACAGTTTGGCATCGGGTTTGGCGCATTTATAGTCGGAAGAATAAACAATTCCGCTAAAATACTTGCGCAATCCCAAGCGGCCCAATTCCGTTTTGGTGAAGCAACTTTGCGCGTTAGAAAGCACGTAAAGTTTTTTGCCGGCTTTTTTCAATTTGGCTAGCGTTTCCACAACGCCATCATAAATTTTCAAATATTCTGTGGAAAAAGCACGAAATTCTTGCGCCAAGTGCGTTGCAAGCGATTTCCCTGCCTTTTTGCCCTTGTTGGCAAAAATTTGGCAAAAAATTTCCACAACGTCCACTTCGGGATGCTGAAAGTTTGCCTTTCCGTTGCGGATTTGCAATTCACAACCGGCAAAATAGGTTTCCTTCAATTCTTCTGCGGTGTAGCTAACGCCATAAAATTTAAGGGTGTCGGCAAGCTTTTGCCAAGTTGCCAATTCGTGTTCGTTGGTGTGTATATCCACCAGCGTTCCGTAAACGTCAAAGACAAAATTTTTGTACATATATTTCTCCGTAAAACGATTTTGTGTTTGGTTTGTATAGTGCAATTATACATCAAAAAAAATGTAAAGGTCAATTGTTGATGCTAAAAATCAAACAAAATAACAGCATTGTGTTATTTGTATTTGCAAGGCGGAAAGGGCTTTTGGCCGTAATTTAAAAACCAAGGTATTCCACGCCGATAAGCAAAATCTCGTTTATTTTGGGGTTAGAAATTTTGTATTTCAAAATTTTTCCGTCTCGTTCGGCGGCGACAACGTTCATATCTTTCAAAATTCTAAGCTGGTGCGAAACAGTTGTCTGGTTCATTTTGCACACGCCAGAAAGATCCGTCACACACAGCGGCGCAATAGCCAGTGCCGAAAGCAACCGCACGCGGGAACAATCGGAAAAAAGCGCAAAAAAGCGTGCAATTTTTTCGGTAGACTTCCTGTCGGGAAGGTAACAATCCATGTCGTCCAAAATTTGAGGCGAGGCTTGTATCATAATTTCTCCTTTGCTAGTGCAACCCTGCTAGTACCGTTTTTGTTGCAATGCGTAAAAATATTGTAACTTTTGCACATTGTCGCAAAACGACGCATATTGTAGTAAAAAAACAAGCATTGTCAAAAAAAGGAGCATTTTTATGAGTATCACAAACAGTTTGCTATATTTGTTGTTGCTATATGCCGTGCTAGATAAAGACAAAAAACTTTCGCTAACAAACGGCTTGGTTATTGCCTTTGTGGTTATGCTGCTAAATTGCTACTACAATCGCCGCTGCGGCAGCAACAATTCGTCCTGTTGCACAGGCAATTCCTTTTCGGCAATAAACGGATTTTGAACACAGTTTTGGGCAAACAAAAAGGGGGCGAGTTT
>CAZNZO010000008.1:0-62197 GCA_964577535.1 uncultured Oscillospiraceae bacterium | reverse complement strand
CTACGACCCTCCGGTTAACAGCCGGATGCTCTGCCGCTGAGCTATTGAGGAATATCTGATTGCCTATGTATAATACCACTCTCCACGGGATATGTCAATTATTTTTTTTGCACTTTTTCAAAAAAGTTTGCAATTCTGCAACTTGCTTTTTGCTTTACCCATTGACTCATGCCACGGTCAGTGGTAAAATAGAATTGCGCCCAGGTGCATAAGGCATTTGCGCAAAAATATTTGATGAGTCCTGTTGGCAAGTTTGTTTAGGAACGTTGCCAGCAGTTAGAAGGTGATATATGTTAGTTGCAGTGGTGCTAGGAAACAGGTTGAAGGATGACGGAAGTTGCACGGATATTATGATGGCAAGGCTAAACCTTGCGTTGGAAGTGAATAGGGTTATGAAGCCGGATAAAATCATTCTTTCGGGCGGTGTGGCCAACCCGCTTGCAAGAAAAAGCGAAGCGCAAGCAATGTTCGATTGGCTTGTTGCACAAGGAATAAATGCCGACAAACTTGTTTTGGAAGATAAGTCTCTGACAACAAAACAAAATGCAAAGTTTTCCGTTCCCATTGCCTTGCAACTTGGTGCGGACAAAATTTTGGTTTGCACAACCCCCGAACATATGCACAGAAAAATTCTCAACCCCATCAAGTTGTTCCGCGCCAACCTCAGAAAGACAAAAGTTGCACTTTGCAGTTGTTGCACAATTGCGGACGTTGCATTGGGCGACTAGTTGCAACTGCGGCTGTTGCGCCTATAAGGTGATTTGAAAGTTCTTCTGCGGCAAAATGATTGCAACAGTTTGGACTGGTTTGTTTAGCTGCGTTATTGTGCCGCAGCCGAATTGTTTTATTTTGCTTAACTATTGCATTCCCAAAGATTACAAAAAACAAAAAGGTCTCGTTGTTCGAGACCTTTTTCTATATTGCAGGCAAAACGGAAAGAGCAATTCCACAGAATATAAGCAGTGACAAAATGTCTACCACTGTTGTGATGAAGGGACTTGCAACCACGGCAGGATCTAGGTGGCAAACCTTTGCAATTATGGGCATAAGGCAGCCAACAAATTTTGCAAGCACAATCGTTAGGAACATTGCTATGGAAACGGTGAGGCAAACGTCCCACGTGTAGGGGTTGCCAAACAGTAAACCGTCTATCAAATACAATTTGGCAAAACACGTCACGGCCAATACGGCGGCCAAACAAAATGCAACGCGAAGTTCTTTCCATAACACTTTTAATATGTCGCGCGGACGAACTTCGTCAATTGCCAAACTACGCGTTATTGTTACAGATGCCTGGCTTCCAGCATTTCCGCCGGTGCCCATAATCATGGGAACACAAGCAAACAACAATGCCGAAAGGGTAGCTTCGTAGTGGTTGATTATCAGCCCTGTGAAAGTTGCAGAAATCATAAGTATCAGCAACCAGGGGATTCTGTTTTTGAATATGTGCCAAACGCTTTGTTCCAAATATGCTTCGTTGGATGGCGTTACTGCGGCCATGATTGAAATATCTTCAGTGGCCTCTTGTTCCATAACGTCCAAAACGTCGTCTACGGTGATTATGCCCACAATGCGGTTTTCGCCATCCACAACGGGAATGGCGGATAGGTCGTATTTGGAAATTTGTTGCGCAACATATTCCTTGTCGTCAACGGTTTCCACGCTTATAACATCCCGTTCCATAATGTCGGCAATTTGCGTTTCGTAGTTGTTAAGCAACAAATCTTTTACTGTGACAAGGCCCAGCAACTTGCGCTTGTCGTCGGTAACGTAGCAAACGTAGATAGTTTCTTTGTCGGGAGCGGTGGAGCGTATGCGATCGAAACAATCTTTAACCGTCCAATGTTCGCGCAAACTTACATATTCCACCGTCATAATGGTGCCGGCGCTATCCTTGGGGTACTTCAATATTTCGTTTATTTGGGCGCGGGTTTCTGCATCCGATTGCGCAATGATACGCTTGACGACGTTTGCCGGCATTTCTTCAATAACGTCGACAGTGTCGTCCAAAAACATTTCGTCAAACACGGCCTTCAATTCCGCATCGGAAAATACTGTTAATAGCAGTTGCTGACTGTCTGTGGTCATTTCTACAAACGTTTCGGCAGCATTTTCTTTGGATAGCAGTCGAAACACCGGAGGCATATCCCTTTCGGGCAGTTCTTCCAACAAAAGCGCACAGTCTTGCGGCATCATGTCGTTGATGATGGTGCGGATTTCGCGGAAATTTTTTTCTTCCAAAAGTTCTTTAACTTTTTCGGAATCGGCCAAAACTTCTTCAAATTCTTTTTGTTCCATGTTCAGTCCTCCTTTGGCGGTGTGCGGCTTACCAAAACAAAAAACGCCTGCACTTGCAACAGCGCAGACGTTGAAAATCATTGGAGAACAATAACTTCCTCACCATTACAAGTTTTAGCATCACAAGGCGTGTAATTGCATTAAGTTATGCCTTGGTTTCGACATAGCCTGTTTACCTTACTTAACCGTGTCTCCACGTTTAGTCGGCAGCAACCCGTATCCTTGTGGTAGCCTCACCTACCGGATATCTAGTTGCCTATATTGTAGTTTTGTTTGCGACAATTGTCAACATGTTTGGCAATTTTTTTTGTTAAAAATGCTATTTTTTTGTTGCAACGTATACTAAAATTTATGTCGATTTGTTAGTGTTTGACACAATTGTTTTTTTGTTGTATAATAGGTCAAAAGTTTGCGAGGTTTTTCTGTTGAAAGAATATTATCAAGCAAGATTCTACTGGATGTTTCACTACACACGCAAAAGTTTGGGCTACGTTTTGCTAAAATCTTTGTGTGTTGTTGTGGGTGCACCAATATATGCCGTTTCCTTTGTTTTGGAAATGGTGCTTACAGCCGTTTATGCATTGTTTGCGTGGATTCCGGCGTTGAACGTTGTTGTTGGCGTTGTTTGTAAAGCGCTTATATCTTTGGTGGGTGCCACGTTCTACATAACTGTTTTGCCCGACTTGAAGGAATATTTGAAGACAAGAGCACAAGAAGTGGAATACGAAGTGCACGACGTCACCGATGAAGCGGCGAACTCGGAAGAATAGTTTTGTGTTTTGCCGAAACTGACAATATTTGGTGCAGCTAGCATGTGCCAAGAAATAACTTATAGATGCGACGTCTAGTGTCTAATTGAAGGCACAAAACTATACACAATGTTTTTCGCGAATATTTCAACACGCTTTTCGGCGGCGATTGTTTGAAAGCAGTTGGTTCGGAACTTATAAAATACATTTCCATACCGAGCAAGCCGTGCAAAGTTTTGCAGCACATGCCGCACACTTGGCGGCAGCAATATCGTGATTAAAGATATGGCAAGGCCGGCGCGAGGCCAACAAGGCTAAACAAAATTATAGTGGGAAAACCCATGCCATGCCGCAAACAAACGGCATAAAAAAGTGTTCTAATTTTATTTATTTTTTTGTTTTTTTGGGATTATTTTTTATCAATTTTTTAGCAAAAATTTACAATAGATGGCGTTTGTGTTGTTTTCTGGCGAAAAGTTCGACAATAATCGACAAAAAACGACAAAAAACGACAAAAAACGACAAAAAACGACATTGTTATTGTGTTAGAATGGACTTACACGCAACTAAACACAAGGAGGACAAGTCGTGATTAAAATTGGTCTTATTGGACAAACAGGATTAAAAGAAAAACTATCGGAAAACGAAAACTTCGAAGTGGTGTATGACGTTGACGGTAACCAGGCAAGAAATTGTTTGGATACCATTTTTGCTGACGTTGTTATCACCGAATTGCTAATGGCTGGCGAAGACGGCTTTGCTTTGCTGGAAAAATATCGGGATGTGAAATTTATTGTCGCTTCCGAATTGAAAAGTGAAGTTTTTGTTATAAAAGCGTTGGATTTGGGCGCAAAGTATTATTTGGTGAAGCCGCTAGAACACGGTGTGCTGGAACAACGCATTATGAACGCTGCCGAGGGCGAAAAACTTGGCGGAAGAATTTTGCGTCGAAAAACTGTTTCGGAAAAAACGTTGGACGAGCGGTTGAGCAATATCTTTATGACAGTTGGCATCCCCGCACACATAAAAGGCTATCAGTTTTTGCGCGAAGGGATAAAGCTGGCAGTGGACAATCCGCCCATCATAAATGCCATAACAAAAAGTTTGTATCCTTCCATTGCCAAGCTTTTTGATACTTCGTCTAGCAAGGTGGAACGCGCCATACGGCATGCAATAGAAGTGGCGTGGAACAGGGGCAAAATTGAAAATATCAACAACGTTTTCGGCGTGAAAGTATATAATTCATCCGAAAAGCCCACAAACGGCGAATTTATTGCCTTATTGGCGGACAAAATGCTGCTAGAATGTGCCTACTAGGCGCCGAGTGCCATTAGTTAATAATTGTTAATAATGAACCATTTTGAGATTTTTTAACTAAACTGGCCCATTATGGTTGCAATAAAAAAATCGTTGTGCTAAAATGTTCCTTGTTTGGAGGAACGTATGCAGTACTTAAAGAAAGAAATAAGAGAAAGCATTATCGCTGCGGCAATAGACGAGTTTAAAGAACACGGCTACGCAGATGCTTCCATTCGCAACATTGCCAACAATGCGGAAATTTCGCTAGGCAACATTTATCGTTACTTTGCCAACAAAGAGGCTTTGTATTTTGCAGTTATCAACCCATTTTTGAGCAGCATCAAGCAAGTGATTGAACAAGACATTGTGTTCGAATCTAGCGATATGCGCCAAGCTTCGGATACTTTGGTTAAGTTTTTGGTGGAACACAGCGACGAATTGCTTATTATTCGCAAAGGCAATTCCGTGCACTACGAAGCATTCATCGACTATTTGGTCCAATCCATTTCTTCCAAAATAAAGGAAATGATGAAAAACTCTTTCCCCGAAATTGACGATAAAATAAAGAACGAAGGTTTCTATAACGCTGTTGCCGAAGGCTTTTTGACCAGTTTGTTCAAGGTGCTAAGCAAAGACGCTCCGCTAGAAGTGCAAAAGCGCAACGTAAGCGAACTTATCACCTTCTATTTTGGCCACATGGGCGACAGATTTTATCACTACGAACAAAATTAGTGCAAGCAAAAATGCTTGGCAAAAACACACAAAGTGTTTACTTAACAAAAATCAAGGTATAGTCAAATTGCGACTATACCTTTTTGTTTGCAAAAAACGAAATTGAGTTTTGAATGAGGCAATGCAAATTTTGTGAAGAGCAGTTTTGTTTGGCGGCGAAAACTCGCCTTTTGCCACAAAACTTTCGTTTTAGTATTGCAAGTGGCGTTTTAATTTTGTGTTATTTGCCAGCCAAGCAACAACGGCAATGATCTAAACTATAAGGTGTTGATTTTCCCCAAAATGCAAATCGAGTTTGTTTACAAAAAACTCTTTCATGGAAAACGGGTATTACGGAATGTAAAACTGCAAAGTTTCATTATATATGTTTTCGGCACATCCAGAAAATTTCATCGTCTGTAAGCTACGCAAAGCAAAGTTTTGCATAGTCGCGCAAACTTTGCCAAATTTAAATTTTGCCTGCAAAAACTTTAGTTTTCGTTTTGCAAATAGGTTGCATTTAGTAGTTTTGTTGTTTAAAAATGAAGAATTTCTTGCATTGCAAACATGTTTTCAATATTTATGTGTCCGAACGTTTTCAACAAGTTCGATGCAAATTGGTCAATCCCAATTGAGCTCATTGAAAACGCTTGGCATTTTTTGTTTGTTGTGCACAATTATTGCGGCACTGTTCATAGTATATATTGATTATTCAAGGAGGAAGAATATGTCAATAAATAATTCGGACGGCAATTGCAGTGAAAAAATTTGTATTCAGGGAAAGAAGGTTTTTGATGCGTGCGTGAAGCAAACAACGTTGCAACAAATAACCGTTAACGTTAGTGGTGTCAACCCTGCCGGGCCCACTGTGCCGCTTAGGTTTGTCAGTTGCAAAAGCACTTCTACAAGCGGAATGGTAGAAAATTTGGTGGTGGAACGCTTGCAGGATCGTCCCAAATATGGCCGTGTGGAAGCCGACGTTGTTGTGCCGGTTGAAGTAACCTACATAGATGCTGGCAACGTTGAAGGCAGCGGAAGTGGCACGGTTACCGTTCCTGTGAACGTAGTTATGTATTTGCCGGAGCCGTCCATTATTCCGTATAAAATTGA
This sequence comes from uncultured Oscillospiraceae bacterium, assembly GCA_964577535.1. GTDB lineage: Bacteria > Bacillota > Clostridia > Christensenellales > CAG-314 > Fimimonas. Next base: position 56,030 of record CAZNZO010000008.1, on the reverse strand, counting down.
GGCAAGTGTTTCGGCAATCAGTCCGGACGGCACCTACAGCCAAACGCAAGTGATAGATGACGTAACCTACTATTCCTTTGAAGTTACTTGTTGCGTAACAATAATTTTGAAGGTTACCATGGACGTGGAATTGATTGTTCCCACCTATGGCTATGCAGCAATACCGCCTTGTCAAGAATATACGGAAGACGTGTGTTCGGGATATTTTGATTTGCCCCTTTACCCCGGAAACGGCAAAAATGGCTGTGGCAATGGCTGAGTGGGCGAATTGTTTGCGAAGCGATAGCTAAACCATAAAATTTGTTTGATTGTTAGTAGTGCAGACGGCTTCCGTGTTGGGAGCCGTTTTGCATGTGCCGATTTTTTTTCGCCGCAGGTTTTGAGTTTTTTTATTTGCAATCAGTGATGTGTTTTATGTTGAGTGTTTTCGTTTTGTTTGCAAAGTGCAAAAATTCCAGAAGCATTACATGCAATAAGCACAAAGATTATGTTTTTGCCGTGAAACGGATGTGTTGCAACAATTTTGCGCACAGAAGATTTGCTTTGCAAGGTTTATGCTATTTGTTTGTTATATGCCAAATGTATTGAAAAGAAAAGTGGCGTGTGCTATACTAAAAACAGCAAACTGTTTGCGTGCAATTTTTTCGCTTTTAGCAGCATTTTGTTGCCGCATCCACACGCCTTATTTGTGAAATGGCGGTGCACCTGTTGCAAGTTGTTGGCAGCTCTTGCAAATGCGGCCAAATACTTGCAAAAACAGTTTGTTTCTAGCTTTACAGTTTGCGTTTTCTAATGAGGAAAGACAATGAAAAGAAGTTTGTTGTTGATTTTATTTTGTATAATTCTGGCTAGTTGTTTTGTGCTTTCGGCATGTCAGCCCGCCCAAGAACAACAGAAACCACCTGCTCCGCCGATAGGCGAAGAACCACTAGACCAAACAAAGACCTATAAACTGGCCGTTGAGCACATTCCCGACAATTGGAACAACCACGTTAGCGATATTTTTGGCAACGGTTGTGTTTTGGACTACACACAAGACACTTTGTACGAATACGACTATAACGAAAACAAAACAGGATTCAAAATAGTTCCTGCCATGGCCGCCGATTATCCCATCGACGTTTCCCATCTTTATGCCGAGCGTTTTGGCTATTCGGCAAGCGAAACGGGCAGGGTATATAGAATTCCGCTTAAAAGCAACCTTAAGTTTGATAACGGCGATGCTATTTCGGCAAATACTTTTGTGGAGTCGATGCAATTGCTGCTAGATCCCGATGCCGACAATCCAAACGCTTGCAAAGTGTATTGTGATGGCAGTTTGAAAATTTTGGGTGCTGAAAGTTATGCAAATCAAAGCGAGATAATAACAGAATCGTGCGTTGACCGTAGCGGCGTTGGCACGGGCGAGTTTGTGGACTGGAACAACGTTTCCAGTGAAGTTGCGGCGAAAATTTCTTTTAGCGCATCGCAAAGCTACGTTGGCAAGTGGCTACTGGATTACTACAAGTATCCCGAAGATAGGGCCAACGAAGTGATGGCGCACATGCTGCTAGCCGACCAAACACGCAAAGCGGAAATTGCCGCATTGGAAGGAAAAACTCTTGCAGATATAAATGCCGACGAACAATTGAAGGCAACGTTTGACGAGCTTGTGGAAGGTTGGTGCACAAGTGCCGACGAAGAGTTTGGTTTCTTTGTGTATAAGTATGGAACTGGCGAAGTGAATTTTTCTTCCGTTGGATTTTTTGCCGAAGACGAAAGTTCGCTTGTTATTGTTTTGCAAAACTCAATGGGTTTGCTTGAACTTAACAACAAACTCTGCACAAATTTTTTGTTGGTGCATCCTGAAACCTATCGCAATTGCATGCGTGCTTCTGATGGTTCAATTGCAAACAATTATGGCACTAGCATTCAAAACTACGTCGGTTTTGGACCGTACAAAATTGTTAGTTACACAAGCGACGTTTTGGAACTGACAAAGAATTCCTATTGGCGCGGTTACGCTGAGAAAAACGCTTTTGACAATACAATCTACGAGGCGGACGGCATTAAATGCACCGTTGTGAAAGATGCTCAAACACGATTGAACATGTTTTTGCGTGGAGAAATTGATAGCTACGATTTGACGGCAACGGATGCGAAAAACGGATATTTGTTTAGCAAGTATGTATATAGTGCCGACAGCCAAACAACCTGGTTTGTTGCGCTTAATCCAGATATAGAAAAATCGGCAATAGAAGCAGCAACGGCCATTCCTGCCACGGCAGGCAACAAAGTTATCAAAAGTCCGCTAATCATAACGGAATTTCGCCAAGCGCTTAGCTGCTGTTTGGATAGGTCGGCGCTGATAGTTGAATGCCGGCCGTTGAGTTCCGTTGCTACTGGGCTTATTGGCCAAAGCTACGTTTGGAATGAAGAAGGCGGCGAAACGTACCGTTCTACAGATCAAGCAAAAGACGTGATACTTAACTTTTGGGGTGTTGATGGCGAGTGGGGCGAAGACAAAGAATATTCCACACGCGATCAAGCAATTGCCTCAGTTTCAAGCGGTTCGGCGATTGCGAAGAATTTGTTTGACTGGTCGTATCAAATTGCGCGTGAAAAGGGGTTTGTTACTGATGCAATGCACGAAAACGGTTTGTGGGAACTGCAAATATGTGTAGGCACCTTTGGCAGTGGCGAAGATAGCGATAAGCTTTATGCTTGTTTAACAAGAAACTGGATAGACGCAGTTAGCGGTACTCCTTGGGAAGGACATCTAACCTTTGTTAAGCGCGAAGGGCTTGCAAAAAACGATTGTGCCAAGGCACTTAGTGAAAATCGGATAGATATGCTTATTGACGTGAGTTATACGGCATCGGCTTTTGCACCGCACGATTTGTTGAATTTGTTTGTTGGTTCAGCTCAGTACGATACCAGCACAGATAAATCAAAAATGTTTGTGGACGTGCAAGTGGATGGCAAAATTTTGCGCGCAAGTGTTTTGGATTGGATCGGAAAGTGTTTGCAAGGGGAAAGAATAGTTGCAAAAGTAGTGGTCGGCGGTGTGCCAACAGGCGAATTGGTGGAAATTGGTGTAGGAGACGACGCTTCTTTGCGGCTTAAAATAATGGCTGCTGTTGAATCGGCAATGTTGAAAACTTGCAACATCATTCCAATTTCGACGGATGCCACAGTAACGCTAATGGCGCATAGAGTTCAATTGGGAACGGAAGAATATATTTTTGGAATGGGCTACGGTGGACTTAAATATTTACATTTTGCCATGAGCGATGAGGAATGGCAAAAAGCGGTGGAAGAAGCCGGCGGAAGTTGGAATTATCTTGAACAATAGTTGCAACTGCGGCTGTTTCCCTCACGTTGCAAAGCAAGCCATTTATTAACAAATAATTGCCAGAAGGAACTTTGTTTGTTGAAGTTCCTTTTTCGTTTGTCGAAAGCGTTTGGGCGCGTTTGCGTTGTAACAAATAATTTTTGTGCAACATAGTGTAGAATTGATTTGGAGTGGCGCTTGAAGTACAAAAAGTGTCCGCGGTGCGGATTGAACTACGTGAAGGGTGAAGGTGTGTGCAGTGTTTGCGCAAACGAATTGAGTGGCAAAAGAAGCGTGTTCGACGAAGAAGATTCGGAAAAAATTTTGTGCCCCTACTGCGAAAAAAACTGCATGGGCATAGAGGACGTGATGTGCAAACAGTGCGAAAAACGCCGCAGCAAACGTTTTGATGCCGACTAGAATGCGGCAGGGCAACTAAAGCGTTGTCAAAAGTTGAAAAATGTGCTAAACTTTTGTTATGAAAGTTTTTGCGATAAGCGATTTGCACCTTTCGACGGTGTGCAATAAGCCAATGGACGTTTTTGGCAAGAGTTGGGAAAACTATTTTGAGCAAATTCGCGCCGATTGGCTAGAAAAAGTTACGGAAGAAGATATTGTTATTCTTGCCGGTGATTTTTCGTGGGCGATGCGCATGGAAGATGCCTTGCCCGATTTTGCTTGCGTTGCCGAACTGCCTGGCCGAAAGGTGATTTTGCGTGGCAATCACGATTATTGGTGGAACACAATTTCGCAAGTGCGCAGCAGTATTCCGTCCGGTTTTTATGCGTTGCAAAACGATTGTTTGCGTTTTGACGACGTGCTTATTTGCGGAACTCGCGGTTGGCTTTGCCCCGATGGTGACAATTTGACAGAAGAGGACAAAAAGATTTTTCTTCGCGAAACGGAACGACTGAAACTATCCCTGGCGGCAATGCAAAAAATGCGCAAGCCGACGGATAAGGTTATTGCAATTATGCATTATCCACCCTTTAACGGAAGATACGACGATTCGGAATTTGTGCGTCAATTTGTTGCAAACGACGTGCATCACGTAGTTTATGGACACTTGCACGGAAAAGATTGCCGGGCTAACTTGTTGCTTAAAAAGTTCAACATCGATTTCTATTTGACTTCGTGCGATTTGCTAGGCAACAAATTGGTGCAAATAGATATTTAGTTTTTATGAAATTTGCGGACTGGTTCAGTCCGCATTTTTAATGGAATTTTTCAAAATATTTTGTCTGAGCATTGAAAAGGGCGCCAATGTGTGATAAAATTTTGGCAAACAGGAGGGCTTGATATGATTCATAAAGTTATTAAAAACAATGTTTTGTCCATTTGCGCAAGTGCATACAGTTTGATTGTTGCATTGTTTTGGTTAGCGCTAAGAGTAAATTGGGCGGGCATTTCCAAGGCGTTTGGCGCAGACAAAAATCAATCGTTTTTTGTTATGCACACGCCGCTTATTATTTGCATATTTTTGTGGTTGGCATTTGCTTTTGCATTCTTCTCGATGCTGTTTTGGCGCAAAAAACTGCCGTCGATAATTTCTTTGTCAATAAGTGGCGTGTTTACCATTGGCATAATAGTGGTTATTGCTTTGGGTGCTTGCGACTACATGTCCTTTATTTTGCCCAAGTTTTTTGCATCTCTTGCAGTTTCGGTGGTTTTGATAGCTTTTGCATTGCTGTTGTTCTTTCCGCCCGTTTCTAATTGCAAAAAGTGCGTTGCGGCAAAATGCTACGTGCTGGCGTTGGTTACAATTGTTAGTGTGTTGGCGGGTTTCAACGTGAAGGCAAACTATTTCACGCACGGTGCGGTGGTTTATGCTGTCGAAGACGATTACCAAATTGTGTTTTCCACAAATGCGCAAAGTTTGGCGTGGGTGGAAGTCGACGGTGAAAAATACTACGATTTGTATGCCGGAAGCATGAAATCTAACGACCTTGTGCACAAAATTGAAGTGCCGCAAGAAAAATTGAATGAAGTAAAATCCTACCAAATTTTTGCGCAAAAAATGATCTATCGCGGCCCCTTTGGCGGCTATAAGGGGAAAATTATTTCCGAGCAATACAATTTCCGTCCTGTCGATTCCTCCGACGGATTGGTCTACTACAACGCGTCGGACGTACACGGTTCCAGAAGAGGTGCTGTTGCAACGGCATCGGGTGTTAGCGACATGGATTTTCTTGTGTTGCTTGGCGACATGATTTCCATGGTGGATAGTGAATCGGATGCGCAGTTTGCCAACTTGCTAGCGCACGATATAACAAAAGGTGAGATTCCGTGCATATACGTTCGTGGCAATCACGAAATAAAGGGGCTGTACGCAGAAGATTTGCACAAATACGTTGGCTCTAAAAACGGAAATTTCTACTATTGGTTTACGCTGTGCAGCGAAATTGGCAAAAAGGAAGTTTTTGGCATAACGCTGGATCTGGGCGAAGATCACGATGACGATTGGTGGGAATATTACGGCACGGCGCAGTTTGTTTCGTATCAGAATGAGCAAACAGAAATGCTGGAAAACATAATTGCCGACGAATTGTATGCAGATTACGCCTATAAACTTGTTTGCGTGCACATACCTGTGCAACTTATAAATTCGCGTGGAAATCACAAGGAAATAAAAACAACGTGGACGGCGTTGTTGAATGAAATTGCGCCCGACTTGGTTGTTTCGGGACATCAACACGAACTGTGGGCATTTTTGGAGGACTGCATCGACACCAAAGACGGCGGTCAACTGATATACAATCCCCAATATAAGGGCGAAGGAAAATACTACAACAAAAAAGGTGGTGTGACGGATTTTGAGTTTAACGCCTTTTTGGTTGGCAGGCGGGGTGCATCGCAAACGGACGAAGTTTCCGCTCTTAACAGAAGCAAACACGTCGGCCTTGTGGTTAGGGCCAACGTGTCTGCCGGAACACAAACTTGCTACTACTTAAATTCCTCTCACGAAAAAGTTTCCGTTTATCAGCCGTTTTTCAACAGTCCGGCGCAAACGGAATTTGTTCTTCCATTGAAAACAAAATAACAAATTGCATTCGCAGTTTGGCTTAGCAACGTCTTGTTGCAATGGCTGCGAACGGCACTTGTGACGTCCATCAAAAAATCGAGCTTGACTTGTGTCGAGCTCTTTTTTTGTTGCATTGCTACCTGTGTGTTTGCACTGTGGGCTTTGCGGTGCGTGTGAGTTTTGGCCTAGAAGTGGTTGTTGTTTTTGCGTGTTGTGGCTAAAAAAGCCAGAAAAAATGTCGAGATGGTGTGGCGGTTTGTGCTTCGGCTACCGGGCTTAACGGTGCGCCGCTTTAGTCAAAAATTTTCCGTCCTGCTTTTCGATGCACAAAACTCGCTTAAAAATAAAATTTGCACAAAATAATTTTGCGTTTGAAACATTAAAATTTGCCAAAATTGCAAAAAAAATAAAAAATAACAACAAAATGGTTAAAAAGGGTTGACTTTGGTTAACACTTGATTTATACTTTTAGCACAATACAAGGAGTATAGTCTAATGTTTTTGATGGGCAACTACCAACATTCGTTGGATGATAAAAACAGAATAAGACTTCCGGCTGATTTCCGAAAGGAAATGGGTGACGAGTACTATTTGATGCCCGGAACAAATGGCTGTATTTTCGTGTACAAAGCATCGGATACTCAAGGTGTCTTGTCCAAGTTGTTTTCGCTGGACAGCCTCGACCCCGAAAAATCTTTGCAGCTGACGCAATTGACGGCATTCAGCAGAAGTGTAACGGCGGATAGTCAAGGCAGATTTATGTTGCCCGACGATTTGATCAAAATAATGGGCATAAAGAAAGACGTTAGGATTGTTGGTGCTGCAACCAAAGCAGTTATTTGGAGTGAAGAACGTTGGCAACAAACGTTTGGCGCAGCCAATGTGATAACGGCAGAAAACTTCGACAGCGTTTATAAGGCACTGGATGCCGAACTCAATAAATAGCCATGAAGTTTCAACATAAATCGGTGTTGCTTGCGGAATGCATCGAAAACCTCGACATAAAGTCAAACGGCATTTACGTGGATTGCACAAGCGGCGGTGGAGGACACTCCGCAGAGATATTGAAAAGGCTTAGCAACGGCAAGCTAATTTGTGTCGACAAAGACGAAGAGGCATTGGCTGTTTGTAAAAACAGATTTTCCGGCAGTGAAAACGTTGTTTTTGTTCACAACGACTTCAAAAACGTCGAAGAAATTTTGGCGGAAGCCAACGTTGAACAAGTTGATGGTTTTCTGGCAGACTTAGGCGTGAGCTCGTACCAAATAGACAACCCAGAAAGAGGCTTTTCGTATATGGCAAGCGATGCTCCGTTGGATATGCGAATGGACAAAACTCAAAAGCTATCGGCCAAAGAGATTGTCAATCAGTACGACGAACGCGAACTGTTTTCCATCATCCGCGACTACGGTGAAGAAAACTTTGCCAAAAACATTGCAAAAAACATAGTGCTTGCTCGCAACAGCCACGAAATAGAAACTTGTGGTCAGCTAGTGAAAATCATCGAAAGATCCATACCGGCTGCTTGCAAAAAGGGCGGACATCCCGCAAAACGAACCTTTCAGGCTTTACGCATAGAAGTCAACAAGGAATTGGATGGATTAGATTCCGCACTGCGTTCTATGTGCAACAGGTTGAATGGTGCAGGAAGAATTGCAGTTATAACCTTTCATTCGCTGGAAGATAGAATTGTTAAACACTGTTTCGCCGATCTTGCCACCGATTGCATTTGCCCACCAAACATTCCTGTGTGCGTGTGCGGACACCGAGCGCAAGGAAAAATAATAAACAAGAAACCCATTCTTCCCAGTAACGACGAAATGGAAGAAAACGCTAGATCGAAAAGCGCAAAATTGAGAGTATTTGAAAAGTTGTAATAATAGTTACAGGCGGTGAATAATATGAGGATGAACGCTGATAGACCAAACTACGAAAATTACGATGTGTATTCGGGATTGAATACGCCTTATTCTGCTACGCAAGTTGCAACCGATAACCAGGAATTTTCGCTTAGACAGGTTCAAGAAAAACTGGGCATAATTTCCAACGCAGAAGACACCGTCGTTAACGTTGATACCAATGCAGACGTTATGCCGTCGCAATTGACAATGAACAACAAGCGTTACTACGAAAGCAGCGCAACGGCTGTTTCCGGCAAGCTTAGCACAAGAACAAAGGTTGCCATCATAAGTTACGTGGCTGTTGTTTTAGTGTTGATTTTGGGCATAGCTTTGGCATCTGTTTCCGTTTCCGGAGTGTTTGCAACAACTTCGCAACTTGCCGCCGATTATAACAGCGTTTTGCAAGACGTGGAAGTTCTAGATCAACAACTTGCCGCAGAAGACTATGCCGCTTTGGCCGCAAGAGCCACGGAACTGGGCTATATCGATGCTTCGCAAGTTAACAACAACACTTGTTCCTATACCGAAGTTGAAACTAGACCCGCACAAAATTTCAATATCGAAAGCAACTGGTTCGATTCCTTGTGCGATTGGCTTTGCAACGTATTTGGTGGTTGATTTGCAACAAAGTTATTACGTTTCTAAAAAGAGATTGCTGTCACTTTTAGTGGCGGCAATTTTTTTGTTTGTAGGCATATTTTTCCGTTTGGGCTATATACAAGTAGTTTGGGGCAAAGACTTGCAGTTGAAGGGCGCTGACCAATGGCTTAGAGATTTGCCTGTTAAAGCATACCGAGGGGATATTTTGGATAGCAACGGCAATTTGCTTGCCACAACGGAAACGGGCTATGGGGTTTATGCGCGGCCTCAAAGTGTGGAAAACGCCGAAGAAGTTGCAGCGGTACTTGCTGAAACGTTGCAGCTAGACTACACGGAAGTTCTTGCAAAATTGCAAAAGAAGGGAGTTTCGGAAGTTACCGTCAAGCGGCAAATAACCGCCGAACAGGCTGCTGCCGTGCGAAATTGCAATTTGCGAGGCGTTTATTTAGCGGCGCAAGGTATAAGAAAATACGTCTACGGAGATTTCTTATCGCAAGTTTTGGGTTTTGTTTCTTCCGACGGAATTGGGCAAACAGGAATAGAATCCTATTACGACAAGTATTTGCAAGGCATAAACGGCGCATTGCTTACGGAAACGGACTTGGTGGGCAATCAACTTGCCGATGGAAACACGCAGTATTATCCAGCAATTGATGGGCTGACGGTTACGTTAACCATCGATGCTGTTATTCAAACAATAGTGGAAAACGTTCTTCAACTGGCAATGCATCAGCAAAACCCTGTTGCCGCCAGATGCATTGTGCTAGACGTGCAAACGGGCGAAATACTTGCAATGAGTTCCAAGCCCAGCATCGATTTGAACAATTTGCCGCGCGACGACTTGACCAAACTGATGAAATATTCCAAAAACACGTTGCTGACGGATATCTACGAGCCGGGATCAACCTTCAAAATTTTGACGGCGGCGGCCTGTTTGGAGGAATATGCGCGCGGCAATAGCAAGGCTTTTTCGGAAAATCACGTGTTTGCAAATTCCAGCGGAATCAGAATGATAGACGGCTCAAAAATTAGCTGTTGGACAAAGCACGCAAACGGCAAACATTCCAACCAAACACTTTCCGATGCGCTGAACAACAGTTGCAACCCGATTTTCACCGACATAGCGTTGTCGCTTGGAAAAGAAACAATGTATGATTATCTGCAAAAATTCGGATATGGCAAGGCCACTGGCATAGATTTTGGCGGCGAACAGCAGGGATTGCTTGTTGCAGAAAGCACCGTTACTAACGGGGATTTGGCGCGCATTGGGTTTGGGCAAACAATTGCCGTTACGGCATTGCAGTTGTGCATGGCTACGGCCGCTGCAGTTAACGGCGGCTTGCTTATGCGCCCGTATTTGGTGGCGGAAATATCCGACCCGACAACTGGAAACGTGGTAAAGCGGTTTTCTCCCACGGTGGTTAACAGGGCAGTGAGCCAATCGACCAGCGAAAAAATTGCCAAAATGTTGCAACGAGTGGTGGCCGAAGGTGGTGGAAAAAATGCAAAAATAGAAGGATATCAGGTGGGTGGAAAAACCGGCACGGCTCAAAAATTTGTTGACGGTGCATTGGCCACCGGGAAATACGTATCCTCTTTTGTGGGATTTTTCCCTGCGAGCAAACCAAAATATTTGTGTTTGATGATCGTGGACGAACCACAAGGGCAAAGTTATGGTTCCATTGTTGCGGCACCGTATGCAAAATTGGTTTTTCAGGGAATAATCGACTACAAAAAAATTTCGCCGCTAGAATAGTTTTGCCATTCATAATGCGTGCGCATTGCAAATAGAATAATCCATACGGAACGGTTGCTTCGTATGGATTTTTGTTTTTTTGGAGAAAACTTAGATGTATTTGCAAGAACTGTTGAATGGCGTTTGTTACGATATGGCGGGCGGTGGCAATCCACAAATAACTGCCCTTTCTTGCGATACTTCCACAATAGAAAAAGGTTGCTTGTTCTTTTGCTTGAAGGGCAATCGGCACGACGGCCACAACTACTACCGAAAAGCCGTCGGTGACGGTGCGGCTGCGCTGGTTTGCGAACACAAATTGGATACAAAGGCGTTGCAAATAGTTGTTAGAGATTCGCGTTTGGCAATGGCGCAAATTGCCAAAAATTTTTATGAAAACTGCGCAGACAAGTTGAAAATAATATCCGTTGTGGGCACTAATGGCAAAACTTCAACGGCTTTTATTTTGGAAAGTATCCTTTGTAAGGCGGGATATAAAACCGGCCTTATTGGCACTAACGGCGTCTACGTGAACGGTAGGCGGTACGATTGCAGTTTGACCACGCCCGACCCCATTGAACTTCACTATTGGTTTAGGCAAATGTACCTTAACCAAGTTGAAGTTGTTGTTATGGAAGTTTCGGCGCATGCCATAGCCTTGAACAAAATGCGCGGCGTGTTTTCGCAGTTTGCAATATTCACAAATTTTTCGCAAGACCACCTGGACTATTTCAAAACAATGCAGCGCTATGCCGAAGTTAAAAGCAGCTTTTTTTGCGACGACTACGTTGGCAACGCCATAGTTAACGTGGATGATAATTTGGGGCGCGCCATTGCCGAAAAATGCCCAAAAGTGGCAACCTATTCCACAAGTAATGGGGATGCCGTGGCAACCAACGTGCAGACGTTTGCCTACAAAACTACCTTTGACGTGGAAGTTTTTGGTCAGCATGCCAAGGTGGAAACGCAGTTGCTCGGCGAATTTAACGTTTACAATTTGCTGGCGGCGCTTACCTGCGCTTCGGCAATGGGAATTGATATAGACACGGCCGTTTGCGCCGTGAAAGAAATTTTGTTTATTAAGGGGCGCAACGAAACGTGTATGCGACAGGACGGGATGCGCGTGGTGGTGGATTTTGCCCACACTCCGGACGGAATAAAAAACATTTTGTCGTATTTGCGGCAGACAACCAAAGGGAAATTGATTGTTGTTTTTGGTTGTGGCGGCAACAGGGATAAGTTTAAGCGTCCGATTATGGCAGAAGTTGTTTCGGCTTTTGCCGATTTTGCCGTGCTAACAAACGACAATCCACGTTTTGAGGATCCGCGCGCCATTGCACGTGACGTGGTGGAACGGTTGTCGTGCGAGCACAAAGTGATATTGAACAGAAATCAGGCGACGGAATATGCCGTTTCCGTTGCTAAGGCAGAAGATACCGTTGCAGTTTTGGGCAAAGGCGCCGAAGAGTTTCAAGAAATACGTGGAAAGAAATTGCCATATTCGGATGTGGAAGTTGTGCGAAATTTGTTGGCCAAAAGTGTGTAGTACATAATTTACAAAAAAGGTGAGCAAATGAATTTATCTTCTGCATTTTTGGCAGCGTTTTTCCTGTGTTTGGTTGCGTGCGCATGTTTGCTTCCGTTGCTAAAAAAACTAAAAGCAAAGCAATCTGTTTTGCAATACGTAAGCGAGCATAATGCCAAAAACGGAACGCCGACTATGGGCGGCGTATCTTTTATTTTTGCAATAGTTACGGCGGCAATTATCTTTTGCGACCTATCCAACAGGGGAACAGCAGTGATACTTGCGGTGTTTGTTGCATATGCTATCGTGGGCTTCTTGGATGACTTCATCAAAATCAAGTTCAAAAGAAACCAGGGGCTTTTTGCATATCAAAAGATACTTGTTCAGCTTGCTATTGCAATTGTGGTTGCGTTGTTCGTCTTCAGAGATGTGGCCATTGGTGATAAGCTTAGAATACCGTTCACAAGCGGACAAGTCTCTGTTGGTTGGTGGATTGTTCCGCTGGTTATTTTCATTTATTTGGCGTGCACAAACGGCGTCAATTTGACGGATGGTTTGGATGGGCTTGCCACTTCCACAACAATTTGCTACTTGGCGGGCATCGCCCTTTTGCTGCTTAGGGAACTGGACTTTCTAGAAGAAATGGGGGATACCTACGCCTACGAACAAACGGTTGACGTTTTGAAAATATGTGTATTGTCCTGCGGTGCGTTGTTTGCGTTTTTGTTGTTTAATGCGAACGACGCAAAAGTGTTTATGGGCGATACGGGCTCGTTGGCACTGGGTGCGCTGGTGGCATGCAGTGCAATATTCACACGGCTTAGTTTGTTTATCCCGATAGTTGGCATAATGTTCGTGGTGTCGTGCTCATCGGTTATTTTGCAAGTGGTGTATTTCAAACTGAGTGGCGGCAAGCGGATATTTCTTATGGCGCCATACCATCACCATCTGCAAAAGAAAGGATTTTCGGAAACACGCGTTTCGGTGATATATTGTGCCGTTACTATCGTAACTGTGGCTGTTTTGTTGTGTTTTGGAGGGTAATATGTCTGGCATAATAGTGTATGGAAGGGGCAAAACGGGGCAATCCTTGCTAAAAATGGCGCAAAAACTTGGTTTGGACGCTGTTGCATATGATGATGCGACAGGGTTTGATTGCAACGAAAATTTTCAAAAAGACAAAACTGTTGTGCTTAGTCCGGGTGTTCGGCCAAATGCTTCAGGCGTAACTTTGGCGGGAAACGTCGGCGCCAATTTGGTGAGTGAACTGGACTTTTGTTTTCCGCATTGCTTGGGGCAGTGCGTTTCCGTTACCGGCACAAATGGGAAAACAACAACCTGTGAGTTAGTGCGGTTTGTTTTGCAAAAGGCAAACAAGCGTTCCCGCTTGCTAGGCAATGGCGGTGTGCCTTTTGCCGAGCAGGTGCTGGATGCTAAGCCGGACGAAATTGTGGTGCTGGAAAGTTCTAGTTTTCAACTTGCACGCACCGATAGTTTTGCCCCATACATAAGTGTTCTAACAAACGTTGCACCCGATCACTTGGATTACCACGGCAGTTTCGAAAACTACGTTGGCGCCAAACGCAACAATTTTGTGCATCAAAATTCTTCATCCTTTGCAGTGTTTAATGCCGACGATCCGTTGGCCTTGCAACTATCCGCGGATAGTCCAGCATTCACTTGCTACTATTCGCTGAACAATCGCCATGCAAATTGTTACTACGACGGCGATACTGTTCGTCTCAATTTGTTTGGCGCAGTGTGTAACTACAAATTTGGCCACCTAAAAACTTTGCCAAAACACGACGTATCAAACGCGCTTTGCGCAATATTGGTGTGCAATCTTTTGGGCGTGGACGTTGCCGCTTGTTGCAATGCCATTGTCGAGTTTTCTTTTTTGCCACATCGGCTTCAGAAGGTTGCGTTTCACAACGGCGTTTTGTTTGTGGATGACAGTAAGGCCACCAACACGCATGCAACGGCAAGCGCCCTAGATTGCTACCCAAACGTACCCCTTGCGCTTATTATGGGCGGTTCGGATAAGGGCGAAAATTTCGATCGACTTTTTGATGACGTTCGCAGCAACGTCAGGCTTGTTTGCGCAGTGGGCGGTACTTCACAAAAAATTGCCGATGCGGCAAGTCGTCACGGCGTTTGCGTGTGCGTTTGCGAAAGCTATCGCGAGGCGGTGGCAAAATGCTACCGCAAAATGAAAAACTTGGGCGGCGTGGTTATTATGTCTAATGCGTGCGCTAGTTTCGATTTGTTTGCAAATTATGCCGAGCGTGGCGAAGAATTCGTCAAACTGGTTGGGGAGCTGATTAGTGACGAGAAAAATTGATATCCCTTTGCTGCTGGCAGTTTTGTGCTTGGTTGCAATTGGATTGCTTTTTGTTTATAGCGCAAGTTGCTATAACGCGCAAATTACATACGGAAACAAATATTTCTATTTGGTGAAGCAAGCCATCGGGGCAGCTTTGGGGGCAATTTGCATGCTGGTGGCAAGCTGTGCGAACGTTGACGTCATAAAAAAGCTGTGGCTTGTCGGCGTGATAGTTTCGGTGGTGCTGCTTTTGCTAGTGTTTGTGCCTGGGGTGGGCATCGAAAACTATGGCGCCAAAAGATGGATAGGCTTTGGCGGCTTTTCGTTTCAACCGTCGGAAATTGCAAAGTTTGCCTTCGTTTTGTTTTGCGCAAAGTTTCAATCCGATTGCGACATGTCCAAAATCGGCAATTGTTTGGTGGTCGCCGGGGTGGGCGTTTTGTTTTGCGGTTTGATAATTGTCGAACCAAACATGTCCATTACAATGTGCATGGCGGCATTGATGGTGATAATGCTGTTTTTGGGCGGCGTGCAATGGAAAAGATTTTTGTTGCTACTTCTGCCCGTTGTTGCCGCCGTTCCCGTGTTGATATTCATGGAGCCTTACAGGTTGCAACGATTGGTGGCGTTTCTTGATCCGTGGGCTTCACCCAAGGACGAAGGCTATCAACTTATTCAATCGCTTTATGCCTTGGGAAGCGGCGGATTTTTTGGAGTTGGAATTTTCAACAGTCGGCAAAAATATCGTTTTTTGCCCTTTGCGGAAAGCGATTTTGTGTTTGCCGTGATAGGTGAGGAAACAGGTCTGTTTGGTTGCGCAATAGTTTTTGCGCTGTATTTGGTGGTGATAGTGCGCGGAGTGCGAATAGCAGCCAACTGCGATGACAAATTTAAATGTTTTTTGGCGGGCGGAATTTCCGCAGTTATTGCCGTGCAAAGCATTTTGAATTTTGCCGTAGTTACGGGAAGCATTCCACCAACAGGATTGCCCCTGCCGTTTGTTAGCTATGGCGGAACTTCATTGGTGGTGTTTATGACGGCAACGGGAGTGTTGCTTAATTTATCTGCCAAAATAAAGGAAAAGTCGGAGGGAAAACCTTGGATTACGTGATTGGTGGCGGAAAACGCTTGCAAGGCGAATTGCCTGTTGATGGTGCTAAAAATTGTGCTTTGGCGTTTTTGGGTGCCACAGTTTTGACGGATGACGAAGTGGCAATTGAAAACTGCCCGGTTATAGATGACGTGGAAAACATGCTTAAATTGCTTGCTTTTTTGGGCAAAAGCGTTCGCAGAGAAGGAACGCTGGTTATCGTTGGCGGCGCCGCAACTTGTAGTTGTGTGCCGCAGGAATGTGCCAAATTGCTTCGTGGATCGGGACTTGTTTTGGGCAGTTTGGTGGCAAAAAACGGCCAAGCGGTTTTGCCTTCTACTGGCGGATGTGCAATTGGCAGTCGCCCGATAGATATTCACTTGGATGGGCTTCGTGCGTTGGGAGTGGACGTTAAGCATCGCAACGACGTTGTTTGCACAGGAAAGCCACTTGGCGGGACCTTTTCGTTGCGTTTTCCCAGTGTTGGCGCAACGGAAAACTTGCTTTGCGCTTCGTCACTTGCCAAAAGCGTTGTTACTTTGCGCAATTGTGCATTGGAACCGGAAGTGGTTGCCCTGGAACGAGCATTGGTGCAAATGGGAGCCAAAATTAGTGGAATAGGCAAAAAAATAGTTACCATTTGCGGCGTGAAAAAACTTCATGGCGCTAGGCTAGTGGTGATTCCCGATAGGGTAGTTGCCGCAACTTATCTTGCGTGTGGAGTTGCAACAAAAGGCAGTGTGCTGGTTTCCAAGTGCAATCCTGCCCACCTTTCGGCATTTTGTGAGAAACTTTCTTGCTTCGATTTGACGGTTTTTTCCGATGCAATTTCCATCAACGCAAGCAAAAGGCCATCCGGCTACGGCCATACGGTCACCGGCCCATACCCTGCTTTTCCAACGGATATGCAACAAATTCTGACTGCTCTTTGCGCGCTTTCCGACGGTGGGCGTTCGGTTGTGGTGGAAAAGGTTTTTGAAAATCGATTGAAGCACAACGCAATGCAACTAAACGCCATGGGTGCAAACGTGCGCGTATCGGGGGATAGGGCGGTTATTGAAGGCGCAAAATTGCACGGCGCACACGTTGTCGCCGGAGATTTGCGTGGTGGTGCCGGGCTTATTATTGCGGCTTTGGGCGCCGATGGCAAAACAACAATTGGCGGTGCCGAACACGTGTTACGCGGATATTGCAACTTGGCTGAACGTCTAGCAAGCGTTGGTGCGGATATTTCCATTGGGAAGTGAATTTCGCAGTTTAGCTGCGGCATTTTGAGTTTTGGGAACGGGTCCAGGCCGTTCCCTTTTTGCTTGGCAAAAGCAATCTTTTTCGCTTAACTTTCTGCGCCAGTTTTGCGGCATTTGTTTTCGGCATTTTTTGCGCTTTATGCAAATTAACATTTTTTGTTTGAAACGGCTTTTCATCCCTAATTTATTGACAAAGTTGGCGAATACAAGTATAATAAAAACACTATAGACGTTAGCAAGTGGTTCTTGCCTTACTACTTTTAAGGAGTTTGTTGTGAAAAGCAAAAAAATGCTGACTATGTTGATAGTCCTTGCAGTTATGATAGTTATAGTTATCGTTTTTGCCAGCGTGTTTTCTTTGAAAAGCTCGCTGATAGTTTGCCATAACTTCGAAGGCGGAAAGGTTACCGGTTTGGCCGATGCGCCTACCGAAGAAGACGTGTTGCAACTCTATAAGGGAAAAAGCATTTTGTTTTTGTCCAAAGAAAACGTTTTGGCAGAATTGAACGCCAAGTATCCCGAATGGCACGCCATAGGTGTTGTGAAGAACTTCCCCAATATTTTGGAAGTGCACTTCGTTAGGCGCGTTGCCGTTGTTAAAGTTGACGTTGGTGGAAGCGCCGTTTATTTGGATAGTTTCGGCTACGTTGTGGATGCTCCTCAAACGGATGAACCGCTGGATATCACGTCGGCTATGGAAAATCCCTGCACAACAACGGTAAACGAAAAGGGAAAGCAAATTCAATTTGTGTCGGCAACTAACAATGCTCGTTTGCAAATAGTTTTGGATACCATAATGGCGTTGTGGCAATGCAAATGCGATATCGAAAACATTCCCAACATTTTGGGCAAAGAAAACGTGTTTACGTTTGACGCAGACGGAACAATGACTGTTACTACTCGCGTGGGCGCAAAAATTCATTTTATCGATCCGGAAACGCTTCTAACGCAAAAATTTATTGATGCGTTCAGCGTGTATTGTTCGGAAAAGTACGATTTGCAAAGAGAAAACGTGGAGATAACCGTATATCCTGACGGAAAGGTTACAGCTCCAAACAACAATTTGATAACAAAGGTGTAACGAAAATAACTATCGAGGCACACATGAAAAATAATTTAGTAGCAATTTTAGATTTCGGTTCCAGCAAAATAACTTGCATGGCCGCAGCAAAGGTTGCAGGCAAAACGGATTTTGTTATTCGTGCCGTTGGCAGAACGGAATATAACGGTTTTGACGAAAACGATTGGTACGAACCTGAAACAATATATCCATCGGTTTGCGATGCAATTGCACAAGTAGAAAAGAAAATAGGCGCTTCCATTAAGGAAATTTTTGTCGGCGTACCGGGCGCTTTTTGCGCAACAGCAACTAGTGAAGCTTCCGTAACGTTCCATTCCAAAAAGAAAATTGATTCGGACGACGTTCGCGAAGTGGTGCGCAAAGCCAACATTTTTGATGCCGGCACAGAATATTCGGCAATGACGGGCAAGCCTGTGTATTTCATTTTGGACGGAGCACTTAAAACGTTTGAGCCGGTTGGCAGCATTGCCAGCAAGCTTACTGCGTTGGTTTCCTTCTCGTTTATGAAAAACAACTTCCGCAACTCTGTTTCGGAAGCATTGTCGCGCAGAGGCATCAAAAAGATTACCTATATCAACACTTGCGATGCCGAAAGCCAATTTATAGTGCAAAACATGATGCAAACGGATTATTGCATTGTTTTGGACGTAGGGCACATCACAACCAACGTTATGCTAAGCGGCGGCAAAAGTTTGCTTTTTGCAAAAACTTTTTCGCTAGGAAGCGGATTTTTGGCGGGCGATTTGTGCCAAGTTGAAGGTATCGATTTCAAAACGGCCACGCTTGCGTTGGAAAAAGTTAATTTAAGTTTGGAATTTCACGATGCCGACGTTTATAGCGTGAACGGCCGTTCTTTGGAAGCAAAACAAACCAACGAAGTTTTGAAAGCTCGCATAGAACAAATTGCCAACTACGTTATTAGAAGTTTTCAACAATGCGACAAGGAAATTCCGCAAAATACGCCCATTGTTTTGACGGGTGGCGGATTGACCTATTTGCGTGGTGGTTTGCACGTTTTGTCATCCTATTTGGGCAAAAACGTTGTCGTATACGAAAGTGCAAATCCACAAACAAACAGAAACGAATACACGTCTTGCTACGGTTTGATTTCCGAAGCAATCAAAAGCAACAGCGCAAAACTGGGATTTTTGTCCTTTTTGCGTAGGTAGGGAGGTTAATTATGGAAGAAAACATCAATGGCAATATTGCTAAAATAATGGTTATAGGTATTGGCGGTGGCGGCGGAAATGCTGTAAACGCAATGGTTCGCGAAAAAATTTCCGACGTGGAATTTTTGGCGCTTAACACCGACCGTCAAGCATTGCGTTCGGTAAATGCAAAAAAACTTGCTATCGGCGAAAAACTTACCAAAGGCCTTGGTGCAGGTGCCAACCCCGAAATTGGCCGTCAAGCTGCCGAAGAAAGCCACGACACCATTCAACAATGCCTGGAAGGCGCAGACCTAGTGTTTATTGCTGCTGGCATGGGTGGTGGAACAGGTACCGGTGCAGCCCCCGTTGTTGCAAAAATTGCGCGCGAATTGGGCATTTTGACCATTGCAGTTGTTACCAAACCTTTTGGCTTTGAAGGAACTCGCCGCATGCAATATGCAGAAGCAGGCATTGAAAAACTTAAAAACAACGTTGACGCTTTGGTTATTGTTCAAAATGAAAAATTGAACCGCGACAAAAACTTCTCCGTTATGCAAGCTTTCCAAATGGCGGACGAAATTTTGATGCAAGGCATTCGTGGCATAACAGAAATTGTCGTACAAAGCGGCCGCATCAATTTGGACCTTGCCGACGTTCAATGTGCTATGCGCGATAGCGGCATGGCTCACATGGGCATTGGCGAAGGCAAAGGCAAAAACAAAACCATCGATGCAATTCGCAAGGCTGTTTATTCGCCTCTTTCCGAAACTACAATTCAAGGCGCATCCAATTTGATGATCAACTTCCGCGGTGGCGACGATTTGACTTTGGACGAAGTTACCGTTGGTGTGGATTTGGTTCGCCAAGTTATTTCCGATAAGGCCAACGTTTTGTTTGGCGTGGGCTTTGACGAAACAATGAAAGATTTTGTTCGCGTCACCCTTATTGCAACCGGTTTTTCCGGCGGAAACGATAGCAAAGCAGCATTTTTCAGTAGTGAAGCCGCAACACAAGTGGCTGCCAACAGCGTTAAGCGCCGTGTAACCGAAGACGTTATTGCTTCTCAAAGAAGCAACCCCGTTGATGTAGTTCGTCAACCCAGCACAGCACCCTCGTTTGTTACTAGCAGCAGCCCCACGATATCTGGCAACGTTGCAGTGGAAGAGGATAAAAACATTCCTCCCTTCCTTCGCAAAATGAAAGGCTAAAAAATTGATATCAACGCACGCTTCGGCGTGCGTTTTCTTTTGCCAACTGCATTTTGGCTGGTTAATTTGCACTTTTGCGTTTAATTTTTGGCAATGCGTCCAAACTAGTTGTGGGAGGTAGAAAAATGAAATCTACAAAAAATTGTTGTAACTCTTCTAAAAGCACAAAAAACAAAACCACAAAGAGCAACGGTCGCACGGAAACTTCAACCGAAAGAAAGCATCAAAAAACTTCCTCTTCCGAGAGCGAAAACGACCCTGACGGTAGTTATACGGGCAATCCCGTTGGTTGGGGCCAGGGCGCAATGCCTGTCCAAGACGTAGATGATTTGTAAAAAGAAAAACTGCAAGTGCATTGCATTTGCAGTTTTTGTTTTGAACGGAAATCCGGCGTTGACTAGTGCAAGGACCGGCGGCGTATTGTATTGCTCAAAACCAATATATTTTTGGGAAAAATCTTAAAAACGTTGCACTTTGGTGGATAGTTCACTGTCACAAAAAACGGGTTATTTGGTTTTGGATTTGTGGCAGTTATCGCTCGAAAGTGAAATTTCCAAATCGGTTTTGCAACGCGAGTGTTTTAGCGAAATTCTGCCGCATTGTGTTTGGTAAGTGCACTGAACGTATTCGCACGGCGGTGGTGGCCTGTGTTTGGGCGGAGCTTTTCTTCCGCATACTGTTTTTAGGTATGTTTGTTCGTTTAAAAAACGTCCATTGTTGCAATTTCTCATATAAAATACTATTCGCCGACATATATTTTTGTGAAAATAGTTGAAAAAGTTTGTGAAGTATTGTAAAATATTGTTAACAATACGATGAGTTTACTTATAATTTACGAAAATATGTATAATAGTCTCTCGTATAGTTTAGTCCGCTGAGGCGGTACAAACATCAAACAAACTAGGAGGAATCTATTATGACTTTTGAAAAAGTTAAGGCACTTATTGCGCAACAATTCACTATCGACGAAGAAAAAATCACATTGGAATCGGATTTGGTTAAAGACTTGGGCGCAGATAGCTTGGACATTGCCGATTTGATCATGACTTTGGAAGACGAATTCGATTTGACAGTTCCCGATGAAATGGCAAACGACTTTTTGGTTGTTGGCAAAATTGTGGAATTTATTGATTCTCAAAGCAAATAATCAATCAAAACATAACGTCGCTTTTGCGTCGTGTAGTTTGCAGAAATTTGATGCCGGTGTTTGTCGGCATCTTTTTTTGTTTTTAAGCATTCAATTTGCCACAAGTGAAAGGGAAACAAAAGATGGATTATCAACAAATAGTGTCGCTTTTTGAACAAAATGTCAGCGAAAAGCACAACGATTATAGCAACATTATCAACAGCAAAGTTAAAGCGCTGGGATGCACAACGCCCACCATCCGCAAAATAGCAAAGCAATTGAATCTTGGCGTAGAAGAAGCGTTGCAACTGCCCGCTAATTGCTTCTACGAAGTGGATTTTTTGCGTGGAATAGTTGTTAGTGGTGCAAAACTTAAATTTGAAGATAAGCGCAAATTTTTGTTGGAATTTGCTTCGACAATAGAAAATTGGTCAGTGTGCGACTGCAACGCTGTGAAAGTTCCAAGGAGCGAACGTCAACAATATTTTGAATTTTTCACTTCGCTGTGTGCTGACGAAAGGCCTTTTGTTTGCCGCTACGGATTGGTTAATTTGATGAGCAACTATTTGGATGAACAATGCGTGGCCAGCGTTTTTGCAAGCTTAAAGCTTGTGCGCACGTGGGGATTCTACTATGTGGATATGGCTTGCGCATGGCTAGTTGCAACAGCAATGGCAAAGCAACGAGATGCGACTGTGGTTTTTTTGACTGGCGATGCGCCAAGTGTCATGAACGTGTTTTCCTATAACAAAGCTTTGCAAAAAATTCGCGATTCGTATAGGGTTTCGGCCGAAGATAAGTTGTGGACAAAAACGCTGAAAAGAACAAATTGACCTTTTGTCACCAAAAATTGCGGTACGTAGTGCCTTTTTTGTGTCAAAAAATGTCGCCACTAAATAAAACAAAGTTGCTTTGCATAGAATATCGGTATGTATGAAGTTACTTTGAGCGTACCGGCTTCGCAAGAATATTTGCTGGGAAATTTCAAGCAAAAGACGGAGCCGTTTCTTGGCGAAATGGATGCGTTAAGTTCGGAGTTATCCAAGAATAACAGGCTTTATTTTTCCGTCGCCTGTTCGGATACCTTTCGTTTTCAACTTAAAAGGCTTGTTGTGCAAAACGTTTGTGACATTGTTGCGCTTGGCTACAAAAACATTTTTTTGCGCAAGTGCCTGCATTTGCAGAGCGGCAACTTTTTTCAAAATTTGCTTGTTAACACAACTTGTGTGTTCGACAGGGTGACGGATAAAAAAGCCATTGCCGAAATAATTGACGTTGACAAACCGCTTTTTCTGGATGGCTATTGCAATTTTCGCTTTGGCTTGCTAAAAAAGAAGTGGAAGGAAATTGCTTCCCTTGTTTGCAGCAACAATTATATTTTGCACGACGAACAACTTATAATGGAATTTTTGCAATATTTGCTGGAATCCATCGAAAGTGGCGTGGAAAAGCTTTCCGTTTCGCTAACGGATAACGCATTTGTTATGTACGGGGATGATGGCGCAGTTTTGCCGGCAGTGGAATCGCTTGCAAAGCACAGCACTGTTGAAGAAGATGTCGCACTTAACGTGTTGCTACTAAACCCGCGCGAGGTGGTGGTTTATCACGGAAGCAAGCCGTCGCCGGAGTTTTGTCGGCTTATGCAATTGTTTAACTGCAAATTTGTTTGCGTGCAATAATTTTTTGTTAAAAACAGTTGACTATTTATTTGCGGAATACTAAAATATAGTTACAGTTAAATATCCCTGTCGGGCGAAGACAACGTTTTGTGGAAGTAGTTTTTCAGAGAGTGACAGACGGTGCGATTGTTGCATACGAAGCCGCAAAAATACCACTTGGCCTTGGGTACGTTAACCGATACGTTATTCGGCACTAAAGCGGACAAACTTTTTGTTTGTCAATTAAGGTGGAACCGCGGAAATTTGGTATTTTCGTCCTTATGATTTTTTCATAAGGGCGTTTTTTGTTTGTATTTTGCGATGCCCGTGCCTGGGCCGAATTAAATGGAGGAGAATATGTTGAAAATTAAGTTACCCGATGGAAGCATCAAAGAGTTTGAAGGCAACGTTACTTGTCTTGCAGTTGCCGAGAGCATTTCCGCAGGACTTGCGCGCAATGCCATTTGCGCCGAAGTGGACGGTGTGCTTTGCGATTTGTCGCACGTGATAACCTGTGATGCAGAATATAAAGTTCACACAGCCAAAGACGAGCAAGGCCTTGAAGTGCTTAGACACTCCACGGCGCACCTTATGGCGCAAGCAATATCTCACGTTTGGCCACAAGCAAAGTTTGCTATTGGTCCGGCCATCAAAAACGGCTTCTATTATGATATCGACTTTGAAGGCGCAGTTATTGCCCCCGAAGATTTGGAAAAGATCGAAGCGGAAATGGCAAAGATTGTAAAAGAAGATTTGCCCATTGTTCGTGAAGATATTTCTCGTCAAGATGCCATCAAGTTGTTCTCGGAAAATGGCGACAACTACAAAGTTGAAATACTTTCCGAATTGGATGCAGAAACAGTATCCATCTACCGCCAAGGCGACTATTTGGATCTTTGCCGCGGCCCTCACGCACCGTCTACAGGCAAGCTTAAAGTGTTTAAGCTTACCAGCATTGCCGGCGCATATTGGCGTGGCGACACCAAAAACAAAATGCTTACCCGCATTTACGGCACTGCTTTCGAAAAGAAACAAGAATTGGACGAATACGTTCAACGCTTGGAAGAAGCAAAACGTCGCGATCACCGCAAACTCGGCAAGGAATTGGATTTGTTCGATATCTTTGATGAAGGCCCGGGATTCCCGTTCTTCTTCCCCAAAGGAATGGTGCTTCGCAACACTTTGGAAGATTTCTGGCGCAAAGAACATGCAAAAGCCGGCTACGTGGAAGTTAAAACTCCCATTATTTTGAACCAAGATTTGTGGCACAGAAGTGGCCACTGGGATCACTACAAAGACAACATGTACGTTGTCAAAATTGACGAGCAAGATTTTGCCATCAAACCCATGAACTGCCCCGGCGGAATGTTGGTTTACAAACGCAAACCGCACAGTTATCGTGATTTACCCGAACGTGTTGCCGAACTTGGCATTGTTCACCGTCACGAACTTTCCGGCGCGTTGCACGGCCTTATGCGCGTGCGTTGCTTCACGCAAGACGATGCTCACATCTTCATGACTCCGGAACAAATTGAAGGGGAAATTGAAGGCGTGGTGCGCCTTATCGACAAATTCTATAAGGTGTTTGGATTCAAATACAGTTTGGAATTGTCCACTCGTCCAGAAAACAGCATGGGCACAGACGAACAATGGGAAACGGCAACCAACGCCCTTATTCGTGCGCTCAACACTTTGGGCAAGGAATACGAAATTAACGAAGGCGACGGCGCTTTCTATGGCCCCAAAATTGACTTCCACCTTGAAGACAGCTTGGGACGTACATGGCAATGCGGAACAATCCAATTGGATTTCCAAATGCCCGAACGTTTCGATTTGACCTACGTTGGTGCGGACGGCGAAAAACACAGACCTGTTATGATTCACCGCGTTGTGTTTGGAAGTATCGAGCGTTTCATTGCAATTTTGACGGAACACTATGCCGGCGCGTTCCCGCTTTGGCTATCCCCCGTGCAAGTTAAAATCGTACCCATTTCCGAAAATCAAATTGAATATGCTCACCAAGTGTGCAATAAGTTGATAGATGCAGGCATTCGTGCCGAAGTGGACGATAGAAATGAAAAAATGGGTTACCGCATTCGTGAAGCGCAACTACAAAAAATCCCATACATGTTGGTTTTGGGAGAAAAGGAAAAAGAATCGTCTGCCGTTGCAGTTCGCAACAGGAAGAAGGGCGATTTGGGCGTTATGAGCTTTGACGATTTCCTTGCAAAATTGAATAAGGAAATTGTTGAGAAATCTTCGGATATGTAGCGACTTTGCGCAAGCGGAATGATAAATTGTTGTTCCGCTTGCGTTTTTTTTGAATTTTTTAGGGAGAAAACAATTTTAATGACAACCAAAAACAAAAAAAGGCTTAGTCTTTTGGTTCCTATTGTTTGCTACGTTGTAGCGGTGGCGTTGCAGTTTGGTCTTTTTGCAGTTTTGGCAGAGTACTGTTTCGACTATGGCAACGTTTATGTTGCGTGGATTATGTTTGCAATTACAGCAATCACACTGGCTACTAGTTTTTTCATAGGAAACCGTATGTATGCAGAAGATACGTTTGTTCAATTTGACCGTTTGCGCAGTCTTTTGCATAACGAGGCGGAACTCACAACTGCACTTCGAGACAAAGCTCGCAAAGCATACAAAAGGCTGATTTTGCTCAAAGTGATTCTGTCTTTAATGGTAGTAATGGTGCCTCCGTTTTTTGCAACGTCACTAGGCTTAGTTACGGAAAACGTTTGGATCTACTACGTGGTTCCATTTGCGCTAATATTGATATCCCCGTTCCTTTGGCTGGATTTGGTTTTGCCATCCGTTGCGGCAATTGACGAGTATGCCCTTTCGGAACAAGACTATCCCGAACTTTATGCAGTTGCAAAAGAGGCTGCAAAAGAAGCCAAAAATTGTTTGCCTGTCAAAATTTTCCCCGACTTTGGTCATGGCATTTCCGTGGAGATTTTCGATGGATCTTTGGGTTTGTTCGTAAGTTGCGAATATGCGGCATTGCTAACAAGAGAAGAACTAAAAAACTTTTTGTTGTGCGAAATAACCGCTGCGCTTGAATGTAACAACCGCTTCGACAGGAAATGTGAATGTGTTTTGCGCAGTATCTCGACGCTTAGCAACGTGCTTTGCAAAAGGTGTTTCGGATCTGCTGTGTTTAACTTGAATTTTTGGTATAACAGCGTGTCTATGTACCAACAACAACTTGGCGAAATTAGCGGGATTAACGCAGTGAAAGCTTGTGGAAATGCGCAAGCCTACGTTGATGCCTGCGCTAAAATCGAGTTGTATAATTTCTTCACTGACAGGGATATGACCGAGTTTAACACCAAAACGTTTGAGCGCGAAAATTTCCCCTCTAACTATTTTGTGATGTTGTTGGAAGAATTTCGTCGTTATTGCGAAGAAGAGTTCTACACTGCAAACTTGTATTTGAGCAAACACGTTCCCAAGTCGCCCTACGACAAACTTACCCTTTGTCAAAAAATGAAGCAACTTCGCATTAGTCAGTTTGATTATTGCCACGAACAAGAACAAAACGACTACTATTTTGAAAGACAAAGTTTGCTTATGCTTGGTTGCAACCTGATAGCGAGAACGTCGGAAGCAACTTTTGCTAGCTCTCGTTTGGGCTTTTTCCATGATAAAAAACGCTATGAAAGCTACCTTGCTTTGAAGGCGGCCGGCACTCAACTCAGCCATGCGCAAATGGTATCATTCTTGGGAGTTTTGTATTATTTCAACCGCGAAGAATGTTTTCGTGCGTGCGACGAAGTTTTGCAAAAGTATCCCCAAAACGCCTATGCAAGTTACTATAAGGGAAGGCATCTTGCCGACGAACTGGACGGCGCTTGCGTAAGGCTGTTATACAATGCGTGCTCGGATGTTGGACTTCGTGAACGCGCCTTGGATGAAATAGGCAAGTATGCCGCTAGCGTTGGTGACGAAAAGTTGCTTGCAACTTACGAAGATAACGGAGCAATGGGGTATGCGCACAGCGACTCCTACGGCAGTGCTCATTCGAAAATTTCGTTGTGTGGACCGTTTTTGAAAGAAAAAGAATTGCAAGAACTTTCCGATCAAATATTCGCTATTGCCGGCGAATATGCCGAAACAGTTTCGTTTGCCAGCGACGTTAATTTTGTCAAAAAACTTTGCGTGTTGATAAGATTCAAAAAAAGCGAGTTGGATGAAGACTGTTTTAGAAGTATAGCAAGACAGTTGTTTGCCTTCTTCGATGCTTATGCCGAAGAAAATTCCTGCACGACAGAATTCAGAATGTCGGTGCCCGAGAACAAAATCCCTAAGGATAAGCTCACTCGCGAACTTTCCGGATGCTACTATGCAGAAACTTATCGCAACAAGTAAGCGGTGGTGGCAACTTTGGTGCTTAACGTGCAAAGGCACTTTGTGCTAGTTGTATAAGAAACAAAATTTATTTGCAGCCACGCCGACACGGCGTTTTGCTTGTAACGTTTTGCAAAACGTCGTGTTTGGCAAATAATAAAAAATGTGCTGAAAATGTGTTGAAAAGCGTTTGACATTAGTTGCGGCATTTGCTATAATAACTTTGCAATAAAGTAGAAATACCATTTCTCACCGCCAAATTTCGTTTGTCGGTTAGCTTATAGTTTATTGGCAAAGTTTTCTTTGCTGGCTTTGAGTGTGGTATTTTTGTGACCACACTTTTTTTATTGCAGGAGGATACCACTATTAAAGAACTTCAAACCAACTCTCAAGTGAGGGACAGAGAAATTCGCCTTATCGGCAGTGACGGACAACAACTTGGAATCATGTCGGCTTACGAAGCGCAACGCATCGCAGATGAAGACGGATTAGATTTGGTTAAAATTTCTCCCAATTCCGTTCCACCAGTTTGTCGTATTATGGATTATTCCAAATATAAATACGAACAAAACAAGAAGGAAAAGGAAATGCGTCGCAATCAAAAAACCATCGAGATCAAGGAAGTTTGGCTTTCTATGACCATCGACATTGGGGATTTGAACACCAAAGCGAACATCGCAAAAAAATTCTTGCAAGACGGCAACAAAGTTAAAGCAACTATTCGTATGCGTGGCAGACAACAAGCGTATGCCGCACAAGGTGTGGAAGTGATGAAGAAGTTTGCAGAAATTCTTGCAGACGTTTCCAAAATCGATAAACAACCTACCACGGAAGGCAGAAACATTTCGATGTTTTTGGCTCCGCTAAATTAATAAAAAATACATGGAGGACAAATATAATGCCTAAACAAAAATCACATAGCGCATCCAAAAAAAGATTTGTCGTTTTGAAGAGCGGCAAAGTTAAACGCGCACAGTGCAACAAGAACCACAAACTTGGTAAGAAAACCACCAAGAGAACCCGCAACCTTCGCTCGACGGCTTACGTTAACGACACTCAAGCCAACACCGTGAAGAGCATGTTGCCGTATTAGGAGGATATGAACAATGAGAATTAAAAGAGGCGTAACTGCAGTTAAAAAACGCAGAAAAATTTTGAAGTCCGCTAAAGGTTATTTCGGACTTAAATCCACCAACTACCGCATTGCTCGTCAAGCGGTTATGAAGAGCGGCAACTATGCATATATCGGCAGACGTTTGAAAAAACGCGATATGCGCAGTTTGTGGATTGCTCGTATCAACGCCGGCGCACGCGCTAACGGTTTGTCCTATAGCAAATTTATGCACGGTTTGAAAGTTGCAAATATCGATTTGAACAGAAAATCTTTGGCAGAAATTGCAGTTAGTGATGCTGCTACTTTTGCTAAACTTGCTGAAACGGCAAAAGCAAACTTGAAGTAACAAAATACGGAGTCTTTTTTGAAAGGCTCCTTTTGCTTGTTTGAGGTAGAACGTAGATGGTGATCACTTCGCAAGACAATGCCAAAGTTGTTGCGGCAGCAAAGCTGTTGGATAAAAAATTTCGAAAATCAAGCGGACGTTATTTGATTGAAGGCGAACGTTTGGTTCGAGATGCAATCCGTCACGGCGCAAACATTGTGGAAATTTTTGTTAAGGAAAGCGTTCAAAACCAGTTTGATTTTGAAAATCAAATTGTGGTTGCCGATAAGGTATTTGCAAAAATGTGTGATACCGTCACAACACAAGGTGTTTTGGCCGTTGTGGAGCGTCGTGGTGACGAATTGCGACCGCCACTTGGCAACTGCTTGGTTTTGGATGGTTTGCAGGATCCCGGCAACGTTGGCACGCTTATTCGCACAGCTGCGGCATGCGGTTTCACCGACGTGTATGCCGTTGGTTGTGTTGACGTTTTTTCACCAAAAGTTTTGCGCAGTGCAATGTCTGCCCACTTTTGTGTTAACGTTTGGAGCGTGGATAGCTTGCAAAAGGCGTTTGACGTGTTGAACGACACTTTTATTGTTGCGGCAGATATGGGCGGCGAAAGTATTTTCAATGCGCAATTCGACGGCAAAGTTGCGGTGGTGCTGGGCAACGAAGGCAACGGTTTATCCCGCTTTTCCAAAGCAAACGCCAACAAAATTGTGTCGTTGCCTATGCAAAACAATTTTGAATCGCTAAACGTAGCAATTGCCGGCAGTGTGATTATGTACAAAATCTACGAACTATCTCAAAAATAACAAAACGGAGGAAAAATAATGTCCGGACATAGCAAATGGAATAACATCAAAAACAAAAAAGCAAAGGGAGACGCTGCTCGTTCGAAAATTTTTACAAAAATCGGACGTGAAATTGCCGTTGCTGTTAAAGCCGGCGGAGCTGACCCCAACACTAACAGCAAGCTTTATGATATAGTTCAAAAAGCAAAAGCCAACAACATGCCTAACGACAACATCACCAGAAGCATCAAAAAGGCTAGCGGCGAATTGTCTGCGGTTGATTACGTTGGAATTGTTTACGAAGGCTATGGAATTGGCGGCAGTGCAGTTATCGTTGAATGCTTGACGGATAACAAAAACCGCACCGCAGGCGACGTACGTTGCGCTTTCGATAAGAATGGCGGCAGCCTTGGTCAAACCAACTGCGTAAGCTACATGTTCGATAGACGCGGCATTGTTGTTGCCGAAAACTCTGTTGGCTTGGATGACGACAGCGCATTTGAACTTGCAATTGAATCGGGTGCTGACGACGTTTCGTTGGAAGACGGCATGGTGGAAATGACTTGCGAAACAACGGCTTTGGGCGCAGTGCGTGATGCTGTTGTGGCAAAGGGATTGAATCTTGTATCTGCCGAAATGAGCTGGTTGCCCCAAACAATGGTAACTTTGGAAGGAGACAATTTGGTTAAGTTCCAAAGAATGCTGGACGTTTTGGAAGATAACGACGACGTGCAAAACGTTTATCACAACGTGGCATTGCCCGACGAAGAATAGTGTATTTTTGGAAAAATATAACGCCTTGCAACTTTGCGTTGTAGGGCGTTTGTTGTTTGTAGTGGTTGGGCTGCATAATTAGAATTTTTTAGCAAGAAAAAATCCTCCTGGCGGAGGACTTTTTGGGTTTAGATGGATTTTGCAAAACTAATCTCTGTAGCAAAGCAACAAAATTCCGGAAATTGTGTTAGCAAACAAAAGTGTGCAAATTTTGAAGCCAACGCCAATGGGTATGTGGTTTTCTTTGCAGCGTCTTACGTGATTTGTCATAGGAATGCACCATGCAAGACCAATGCCGCAAGTGGACAAGCCGATTAGCACTGTGGCTATGATCATAAACACTTTGGCAATGGTACCTAGTGTGCCGTTTTCGGAGTTGTGTCTTTGCGATTCCACTCTGCAACCGCAGTTTACGCAAATTTCCGCTTCATCCAATACTTCTGCACCGCAGTGAGTACAATATTTCATTTTTTCTTCCTCCTCGTGAAAGCTACTAAAATTATATTATTTGTTTGTTTAATTGTCAACAATTGCGCGAACTTTGGGTTGAGATGAGAAAAATTCACATGCTAAACCAATAAATCGGTATGTTTGTTCGGGTCAACAATAATCGTTTTGTAAACTTCGTATACGGCAAAGCCCGGTTTGGCTCCGTTGGGACGCTTCACGTTGCGTTTTTCGGTGTAGTCGACAGGTATTTTTGTTCCGTCGGCGGCCTGCGAAAAGTAAGCGCAAATTTCGGCAACGGTAAGTATGGTTTGCGAAGAAATTTCATTTTCTCCCTTAACTATAACAACGTGCGCTGAGTGAATCTTTTGTGTGTGCAACCAAAGGTCTTCTGCACGAGCCAATTTGAAGGTGACGAAACTGTTTTGTAAGTTGTTTTTTCCAACAAATACGTCGTGTCCATCCACCTTGTAGTGAAGTGGGGTAACGGGCGTTTCTTTCTTTTGTTTTGTTTTTTCGCGAATTAGTCCCAGCGATGCAAGTTCTTCGCGAATTTGCAACAAATCGTCCGCTTCCGTGCAATAGCGCATGTTTTGCTTTATTGTTTGCAGGTAGTTTAGCAATTGTTGATTTTCTTCTATCAACTTGGAATTGTGTTCCGCCGACGATTTAAGTTTGCGGTATTTTTTGTAGTATGCTTGCGCATTTTGCTGTGGCGAAAGAGTGGTGTCCAAAGCAACGTCAACGTCTCTGCCGTCATAAAAATTTGTGCAATGCAAATTGCTGTCGCCCTTTTTTAGTTGCCACAAATTGGCAATTATAAGGTCGCCAAACTGTCGGTATTGCTCTCTGTTTTCCGCCTCTAAAACGCTTTGCCTTTGTGCGGCAAGTTTTTTCTCCGTGCGTGAAACTGCATTTTTTATGATGGTGGAAACGGATTTTGCCTTGTCGTTGAAACGGCGAATTTTGTCCGTCAAATAGTAGTAGGCATCGTGCGCTTCGTTAAGAGTGGGGTAAAAAACGTATTCTCCGCGTTTGGAAAGATATTGGAAAGGCACAACTTCCACAGGTACGCCCTTTTGCATAATGACGCACGGCTTTTTGTTTTCCAACGACGTTTTGTAGCGAATAATTCCATCGATTACACGCTGTGTGTTGACGATGGTGTGGTCGTTTTCGTCAACGCCGAACAACATTTCATTCACCGTAGTTTGAGATACGCCCAGCAGTGTTTCACAAAGCACGGTTCTAAGTGGCAAATTGCACTGTGAAAGCATTTCTTGAATTTTTGCAGTGTCGAACGGGCAAATTTTTTGGCGAGGCGCAAAAAACGTATATTTTGCACCGGGAACAAGAATTCGCGAACTTTCCAAGTCTTGCGGCAAGTGCTTTATGCTGTCGATGATAACAAGATTTGCGTTGGTAAGAATTATGTTTGAAGTTTTCCCTGTAAGTTCAAAAATAAGGTGATATTCGTTTTTGTAACCCAGTTCGTCGGTTGCTGATAGCGCAAAATCCAGCACACGTTCGAAAGGCATTTGATAAACGGAAAGAATGGTGGCATTAGTCAGGTGTTTGCGCAAAAGCATGCAAAAAGCCGGCGCGATTTTGGGGTTATCCATGGGCGCCGTAGTTACGTGAATTCTGTTCACTCCTGCATTGGCCGAAACAATTAGCTTGTGCGTTTGTTTGTTGAAAACGAACAGCACAATTTCATCCTTTTCCGGCTGATAAATTTTTGTTATTTTGCCCCCGACCAGCGTTTGGTTCAATTCGTTCGCTAGCACATATAGGCTTAGTGCGTCAAATGCCATTTTTGCTCCTCTTTTGCAAATATTATACACCGCCGATAACAAATTAGGCAACAATATTTTTGTTGTTGGCTTTTTGCCAGAAAAAAACAACCAAAAAGTTGGCGATTTTTTTGTGCTTTGTCAAAAACAATTGCTTATTTCAAAGAACTATGGTATAATTCAAAATTGTGAAAAGCAAAATGCAAACAGCGTTTGCACAGAATATGTCGGAGGATAAACATGAAATACACACAAAAAAGACAAGAAAACACTTTGACAATCACATTTAAGTGTGATTCTGCCGAATGGACGACTTTTGATAACAAAGCCTATGAACAAAACAAGGGCAAATACAGCGTTCCCGGTTTCAGAAAAGGACACGTCCCCAGAAACGTGATTGAAAACAGATACGGCAAGGTTTTCTTTGAAGATGCACTTTATCTTGCAGCGCAAGAATATTACACGGCATTTTTGGATAAGAATAGTAGCGTGTACCCCGTTGCTCGTCCTCAAATTGACGAAAAAAGCATCAAAATCACCGAAAAGGGTGTTAGCTTTGCAATTGTAGTTACCATTCGTCCGGAATTTGAATTGGGACAATACAAGGGTGTTACCGTTGAAAAATCTCAACCTCAAGTTGCCGAAGATAAAGACGTAGAAGAAGAACTTCAAAGACTTCGCGAACGCAACTCTCGCATTATCGAAGTTACCGATAGAGCAGTTGCCGATGGCGACGAAGTAAATTTGGACTACTGCGGCAAGGTTGACGGCGTAGCATTCCAAGGCGGCACGGCCGAAAAACAAACTTTGGTTATTGGTTCTCACACCTTTATTGAAGGTTTTGAAGAACAACTTATCGGTATGAATATCGGCGAAACCAAAGATATCAACGTTACTTTCCCTGCCGAATATCATGCAGAAGAATTGAAGGGTAAACCTGCTGTGTTCACCTGCACGATCAACGGAATAAGCGTTAAGCAATTGCCCGAACTTGACGACGAATTTGCTAAGGATGCAAGCGAATTTTCCACTTTAGAAGAAATGAAACAAAACATCAAGAGCGAATTGCAAGCTAAAAACGACAAGGTTGCTCAAAACGCTGATGAAAGCAAGTTGATTGAAAAAATCGTCGATAACACAACCATCAACATTCCCGTTGAAATGATTGAAGAACAAATTGACGAATACATTGAAGATTTCAAATATCAACTGATGTATCAAGGTTTGGATATCAACAAGTACTACGAATACACCAAAACAACGGAAAGCCAACTTCGCGATACCTATCGTGATCGCGCCGAAAAGGCTGTTCGCACCCGTTTGGTGTTTGAAGAAATTGTTAAGGTAGAAAAAATCACTGCAACGGCAGAGGCTGTTGACGAAAAGATTAAGGATTACGCCGAACAAGTTAACAAAACTTTCGACGAATTCAAATCTTCTTTGAATGCAAATGAAATTGCTTATTTCGAAAATCAAGCCGTAACCGAAGCGTTGCTTGCATTTTTGAAGAAAGAAAATACAATAGCGTAACTTTAGTGTCGTCGGGTGAATATAATTTATCCGACGCACTTTTATAGGAGGAGAATATGTTGATTCCGATGGTGATTGACAGAACGGATAATGGCGAAAGAAGCTTTGATATTTTTTCTCGCTTGCTGGAAGATAGAGTGGTGTTCCTATCCGGAGAAATTACCGATGACGTCGCAAACCTTGTTGTGGCGCAACTAATCTATTTGGAATCGAAAGATCCCACCAAAGATATTGCACTCTATATCAACAGCCCCGGCGGAAGTGTTTCGGCAGGGTTGGCCATTTATGATACAATGAAGTACATTCGTTGCGACGTTTCTACTATTTGCATCGGCATGGCCGCATCTATGGGCGCATTTTTGCTTTCTAGCGGCACAAAGGGCAAACGTTTTGCTTTGCCTAACAGTGAAATTATGATTCACCAAGTGCTTGGCGGTTCGCAAGGCCAGGCCAGCGACGTGGAAATTCACACAAGACAACTGCTAAAAATGAAGAAAAAACTCAACAGTATTTTGGCAGAAAACGTTGGCAAAGACGTTGCTGAAGTGGAAAAAGATACAGATAGAGATAATTATCTTTCTGCCGAGGAGGCCAAAGCCTACGGCATAGTTGACGACGTGTTCTATTCTAGAAAGTAATTTGGCAAAAGGAGTGTAGATGACTCACAATTATTGTTCTTTTTGTGGCAAAAGCGAAAGCGAAGTTAGAAGAATGCTGGTTGGTCCGGATGGCGTTTGCATTTGTAACGAGTGCGTGGAAACTTGCACGGAATTGCTGCGTGACGATGAAGCACCGGCCAGAAATGAAGACTTCAATTTGAAACTTTTGAAGCCGGAAGAAATTAAACATGCGCTCGACCAATACGTAGTTGGTCAGGAGGCTGCAAAAAAGACTCTTTCCGTTGCCGTATATAACCACTACAAACGTGTTTTGTTTGCAAAAAACGGTGGAGGCGACGTGGAATTGGAAAAAAGCAACATTCTTATGCTTGGCCCCACGGGGTGCGGCAAAACTTTGCTGGCAAAAACGTTGGCAAAAGTGCTGGACGTACCGTTTGCCGTTGCCGATGCAACAACCCTTACCGAAGCAGGGTATGTTGGTGATGACGTGGAAAACATTTTGCTCAAACTTATTCAGGCCGCCAACTACGACGTTAAAAAGGCGGAAATGGGCATCATTTATATTGACGAGATAGACAAGATTTCCAAAAAGACCGAAAACGTTTCTATCACGCGTGACGTTTCCGGTGAAGGCGTTCAACAAGCTTTGCTAAAAATCATTGAAAGCACCATTGCGAACGTTCCCCCGCAAGGCGGAAGAAAGCATCCTCAAGCGGAAAGCATTGCCATTGACACCACAAACATTCTGTTTATTTGCGGTGGTGCATTCGTTGGTTTGGATAAGATTGCTGAAAAGCGTCAACAAGGCGCAGGGCTGGGATTTGGACAAACCATTCGCAGCACGGAAGAAGTGGACCACGCCGAGCTTGTCAAAAATTTGCAACCGCAAGATTTTATCAAATTTGGATTGATTCCGGAGTTTGTTGGCCGTTTGCCGATAGTTGTTGGGTTGTCGCCGTTGGACGAAACAGCGCTTGTAAAAATTTTGACGGAACCCAAAAATTCGTTGATAAAGCAATACAAAAAGCTGTTCGAACTGGACAACGTGCAACTAGATTTTGACGAAGATGCAATAAGGGCTGTGGCGCAAAAATCCATCAAACTTAAAACGGGCGCAAGAGGTTTGCGCGCCGTTATTGAAAACTTAATGTTGGAATGCATGTTTGAAGTGCCATCCATTGAAAACGTGGAAAAAATAAAAGTTTCGCGCAGTTGTGTTGACGGAATAACCAAACCGCAAATAATAAAGCGTGCTTCCTAGTTGTAAGTGCTAATTTTGTAGACATCGACCTTTGTCGGTGTCTATTTTTTTGTTCATTTTTAAGACAAGTTGCTGCGCACCTCAAAGCACCAAAACTTAATGTTTATGCAATAAAAGTACGCAAGCTTTGGGTTGCATCAATTTGGAAGATTTTTGCGTTGAATTTTGTTGTTGTGCCAGGTGCAGTTTTTTTTGCATCGCAGGTTATTTTCAACTTGTAGCGCTAGCGTGTGCGGCAATAATGCGAGTTTGCACGTGTTATTTTGTTGAATTTTATTTGTACTTTGCAAACATTCAGTTGTTTATCAGATATTTGTTTTTTCGAGTTAATTTTTGCGACACGTTTTCAGTGCAAACTTATAGGTGCTCTTTGGGATTTTATTTGTTTTTGTGGTGGTGCAGTTGGTTGCATAATTGCCGTTTGTCTTTTGAATGTTGGCTCGTGAACACGTTTGTGTTGTGTTTTGCTTGCGCACTTTTTGCATATACAAATCACTGTGCAATTTTTTGTTGCAAGAAAACGAATTTTATCTTATAATATTAAAAAAATTAGGTTGTTTTGCTTCGTTTTTGTGCGAAGTTCTGCAAGGCTTAACAATAAGACGTCATTTGTGTTTATTTTGCCTGCAACAAAACAAACTAACTTATGATGCATTTTTCGAGGTGTAAATTTGAAAACTTATAACAATCTTCCCCTATTGGGAATGAGAGGCAACTTTTTCTTTCCCAACGTAAAAGCAAAAGTAGAAGTTGCACGCCATATTTCGCGCAACGCAATTAAGTTTGCATTGGAAAACGGCGGACTTATGTTTATGGTAAGTCAAGTGGATCCGTCCAGGGCTACGCCTGTTGCTCAAAACGATTTCTATAACGTTGGTGTTGTTGCCGAAGTTGTGGCAGTCAACAAAAATACCGAAGATTCTCTTGTTGTGACGGTGCACACTTTGGAAGCCGCTTCCATAGTGCGCTATAACGCATCAGACGATATTATTTTTGCCAATGTTGAAACGCAAGAATATTTTTGCAACGACAACACGGAAACGCGCGCTTTGTTCACGAAAACTTGCCAACTCGTGAAGGATTTGCAAGAAATAAACGCCAACTTGAAAAAGCTTTCGCTGGATAGTTTCATCAACGAAGAACATCCCGACTACCTTGCGTTTACAAACATTGTGGCAAACGAAGCGGTAACAAAGCTGGCAGCGCGTCAGGAAATTTTGGAAGACGTCGATTTGGATAGCCGTATGGAGCGCATTTGTGTTTATGCCTTGACGGAATTGGATTTTGTCAAAGTGGAAAAGCGCATTGCAAACAGAGTGCGTCAACAAGTTCAGGATGGCCAAAAGGAATACTACTTGCGTGAACAAATTCGTGCAATTTCCGCCGAACTGGGGGATGATGCCAACGAAAAGCAAGAGTATTTGGATAAAATTAAGGAATGCAAAATGCCTGCAGACGTGGAAAACAAGGCTCAAAAGGAATTGGGGCGTCTTTCCAAAATGGCGCCCACATCGCCCGATGCCGCCGTTATTCGCAACTATTTGGATTGGCTTTGCGACATGCCTTGGGCGGTTGAAACAACGGATAACAAAGACCTTGATTTGGCGCGTCAAATACTGGACGAGGACCATTATGGCTTGGAAAAAATTAAGGATAGAATAGTGGAATTTCTTGCCGTTATGCAACTAACAGGCAAATTGAACGGTCCTATTCTGTGTTTCGTAGGCCCTCCGGGAGTGGGAAAAACTTCTATTGTTAAAAGTATTGCCCGCGCACTGGATAGAAAATATTTGCGTGTTAGCCTTGGCGGAGTTCGCGACGAAGCGGAAATTCGTGGCCATCGCAGAACCTACGTGGGGGCAATTCCCGGCAAAATCATATATATGATGAAGCAAGCCGCTTGCAAAAACCCCGTGCTGTTATTGGACGAAATTGACAAAATGGGCAAGGATAACAGGGGCGACCCGGCAAGCGCTATGTTGGAAGTGCTGGATCCCGAGCAGAATTTTAGTTTCACCGACCACTATTTGGAAGTGCCGTTCGATTTGTCGAAGGTTTTGTTTGTTTGCACGGCAAACGCCACGGACGATATTCCCGAACCGCTGCTAGACAGAATGGAAGTGATAGAACTTACCGGCTACACCGAACTGGAAAAGGTGGAAATTGCCAACAAGTTTTTGCTTAGAAAGAACATGGCTTTGCACGGAATTCCCGAAGGTAAAATTGCAATATCCAACGAAACCTACGAAAGAATAGTGCATTGCTACACAAGCGAATCGGGCGTGCGCAGTTTGGAAAGAATGATTGCCACAATTTGCCGCAAGGTTGCACTGAAGCTTGTTAAAGACCCCGACGTTACAGTTGAAGTTACTCCGCAAAATTTGCACGAATTTTTGGGCGTGGAAAAATTCCGCGACGAATTGCCTGTTATTCCCGATACCGTAGGTAGTGCACGTGGACTTGCTTGGACTCGTGTTGGCGGAGTTACGTTGAACGTTGATGCTGCACTTTTGCCTGGCAAGGGAGATGTGCAATTGACGGGAAATTTAGGGGACGTTATGAAAGAATCCGCACGAACGGCCATTTCGCTTGTTAAAAGTTTGGCGGACGAATTCGGCGTGGATAAGACTTTGTTTGAAAAAATGGATATTCACATTCACGTTCCGGAAGGTGCCATCCCAAAAGACGGCCCCTCTGCCGGTGTGACCATGGCAACAGTTGTTTTGTCGGCATTTTCCAAAACGCCTGTTCGCGGCGACGTGGCCATGACTGGCGAAATTACCTTGCGCGGCAAGGTTTTGCCCATTGGCGGCTTGCGTGAAAAAGCGTTGGCGGCATATCGTGTTGGCATCAAAAAAGTGATTATTCCCAAAGATAACGAAAAGGATTTGGCAGAAATTCCTGCCGAAGTTAAAGATCAAATTCAATTTGTGTTGGCCGAAAACGTTTCGGACGTGTTTGCCAATGCTTTGGTTAGATAATTTGGCACAAGTTTGCGCACGTGCGCATGCGAGGTTTGTATGTTTACTATAAAAAAAGCATCCTACGTTAAAGGTGCGGCAACGTACGGTCAGTGCATTGCTTCCGATTTGCCACAAATTGCAGTGGCAGGCAAATCTAACGTAGGCAAAAGCAGTTTGATAAACTATTTGGTGGGCGATGGCAAGCTTGCTCGCACAAGCAAATTGCCCGGAAGAACACGACTTATCAACTACTTTTTGATTAACGAAAACACTCCCGACGAATTTTTGTTGGCAGATTTGCCCGGCTATGGTTTTGCAAAGGTTTCCGATGCCGAAAAATTGAAGTGGGCAGATTTGTTGGAACAATATTTGGCCAAAGAAAGGGCTTTGAAGCATATTTTCTTTTTGGTGGATATTCGCCACGATCCTACACGTGACGACGTTTCGATGTATAACTACTTGTTCAAAAACAACGTTCCCTACACGATTGTGGCCACCAAGGCGGATAAAATTTCGAAAAGCCAAGTTAAAAACAGATGTCGTTCCATTGCTGCGTTTTTGAAGGTGGGCGAAAGCAACGTTATACCTGTTTCGTCACTCAACAAAACCGGCAAAGAACTTATTTTCGATAGAATCGAAAAGGTATTGGAAGCGCATCGCTATCAGCAAACGTTGTCTGACGATTTGCCGTCGGAAGAGGAAGAATAAGCGTTTTTTTTGCCGATGGTAGCAAAAGTGGTGGCGTTCAATAGAAAAGGTTGGTTTCTTTTTGAAGTTTCTTGATTGAAGACCGGCGTTGCACGATGCCGGCCATCATTGAAATAGCTGGGAATATTTGCAATTGATTTTGCGTGTATACTAAAAATTGGGATTCGATATATTTTCGAATCCTTTTTTGTTGCGGCAATGCAAAAGCGGTGCACGCTGAGGCGCATTCTACTGCCTAAAAAACTGCTTGCGTTTGCTAATAGTTTGCGTTATGCATTGCAAAAATCTATTGTATTATTTTGTGTGTTGTGGTAAAATAACAGTAGGTCGCATCGGCGTTTCGAGCGATACTTCTAGTTTTGTATCTTTTACCTAAAAAGATATTCGCACCTTTTGGGCGAAATTGAGGATTTATGGTAAACAATAAGGCGTATAAGGTTGCTAAATATGCAATAGTTTTGGCAATTATTTTCGTAGCAATGATGATAGACAGAGCCATTTCGCTTATTCCTGTCGGCTTTTCCATGGCAGGATGCGTGTTGTTGGTTACACTGTCTTTTT
The DNA here is from genome assembly GCA_964577535.1 of uncultured Oscillospiraceae bacterium. Taxonomy (GTDB): domain Bacteria; phylum Bacillota; class Clostridia; order Christensenellales; family CAG-314; genus Fimimonas. Next base: position 15,801 of record CAZNZO010000008.1, on the reverse strand, counting down.
GTTTTTTGGAAAACGATTGGAAAATGGGCATAATTTCCGGCACGTTTTTTGGAATTGCATCGTTTTTGAAAGAATTTTTGATGCCCTCCTCATTGGTGGGGCAAGTTTTCAAACCGTATTATTGGCTGTTGATAACCATTCCGCCTCGCGTGCTTATGGGCATCGTTGCGTTTTCGGTATACAGATTGATGCTTACCGTCACTCGGTCCATGGGTAATGCACGCGGCAGGCAAATTTTGTGTTTGACGGTTGCTTCCTTCTTTGGGCTTGTGACAAACACCGTTGGATTTTTCTCCTTTTTGGAACTATCCAGGACCATTGCAAACGTCAATAACGACGGCGTGTTTGCGCTTATTTATGCGGCATTGCTAAGAAACATTTTGCCGGAATACCTAATATCTTTGATAGGTGTTTCTGCCATTGTTTTGGGGGTTAGACGCGGTTTGAAATTGGGTGTTGACGGCAACAATTTGAAAAGAGAAACACAATCGGAAGAGTTGTGATAGAGGGCAAAACCATGATTTTTACAGTTGATATTGGTAACACAAACATTAAAATTGGATTGTTCGACGAAGGCGGAAAGCTTGCAAAATCTTTCAAGATGTCCACCGACGTGAAAAGAACATCGGACGAATACATAGCACTTTTGTTGCAACTTTTGCGCTATTCCAAAATTGACGAATCGGATATCACCGGTGCGATAGTGTCGTCCGTTATTCCGCAGCTGGATTATACTTTCACCAACGTTATAAATCACGTTTTTGGTGTGAAACCGTTGATAGTTGGTGTGGGAGTGAAAACAGGCTTGGCAATTAAGTACGATTTTCCCCGAGAACTGGGAAGCGACAGAATTATCACATGTGTTTCTGCCGAAAAGCAATATGGAGAACCGTTCATTTTGGTGGATTTCGGCACGGCAACCACCTTTAACGTGGTTAACGAACGCAAGGAATTTATTGGCGGCGCCATTACTCTTGGCCTTAAATCGACAATAGAAAGTCTTTCACGTTGCACGGCAAAACTTCCCAACGTCGATTTGGAAGTGCCCACGAAAACCGTTGCTCAATCTACGCGCAAGGCTATTCAAAGTGGCGTTGTGTTTGGCGTGGTGGGGCAAGTTAAGTACGTTATTGATCGCATAAAGCAAGAAACGGGTTTGCACGACGCAAAGATTATTGCTACCGGTGGCTTGGCGGAACTTGTTGCCAGCGTGGAACCGATATTCGATCATATCGACAGAGAACTTTCTTTGAAGGGACTTTACGAAATTTATAAGCTCAACGCATAACAATTTGCGTGAGTTTGTTTTTGGGTGTGTAGTATGGATTTTAAGTTGCATTCAAAATATCAACCATGCGGCGACCAGCCAAACGCAATACAGCAATTGACTCAAGGTTTGCGCGATGGGTTGGCAACGCAAGTGTTGCGCGGCGTTACAGGCAGCGGAAAGACTTTCACTATGGCCAACGTCATAGCCAATCTTAACCGTCCTGCGCTTGTTATTTGCCATAACAAAACGCTTGCCGCCCAGCTTTGCAACGAATTCAGAGAGTTCTTTCCGGAAAACCGAGTGGAATTTTTTGTATCTTATTACGACTACTACATGCCGGAAAGTTACATCCCGGCTCGAGATTTATACATCGAAAAAGAAATTGATATAAACGACGAAATTGACAAACTGCGCCATTCTGCAACTTGCAGTTTGTTTGAAAGGCGCGATACTATTGTTGTTGCAAGCGTTTCCTGCATCTATGGCTTGGGCGCACCTGGCGAATACTACAAAATGAGTTTGTCTGCTCGCCCCGGCGATAACCTTTCGCGCGAGCAGCTGATTCGAAAGCTTGTTTCCATCCAGTACGAGCGCAACGACATGGATTTTCACCGTGGCACGTTTAGGGTGCGCGGCGACGTGGTAGAAGTGTTCCCTGCGTCCTATTCCGACCACGCAATTCGTTTTGAATTTTGGGGTGACGAGATTGAAAAAATTTCCGAGATAGACGCGCTAACAGGCAACACTGTTTCCACTTTGTTGCACGTGATTGTTTTCCCGGCAAGCCACTACGTAGTGGAAGGCGTAACAATGGATAACGCACTTAAAAACATTCGTTGCGATATGGAAAAAGAAGTACAATCTTTTTTGGATTGCAACAAAATTGTGGAAGGGCAACGGCTTAAACAAAGGGTTTCCTACGACCTTGAAATGATGCAAGAAATGGGCTATTGCAGTGGCATAGAAAACTACTCTCGCTACTTTGACGGCCGCGCAGTGGGGCAACCTCCATATACTTTGCTCGATTATTTCCCCGACGATTTTATCACTTTCATTGACGAAAGCCACATGACCATTCCACAAATAAGGGCAATGTTCAATGGCGACCGTGCACGCAAAACCAACCTGGTTGGATACGGTTTTAGGTTGCAAAGTTCCTACGATAATCGTCCGCTCACTTTTGATGAGTTCGATTCTCGTTTGGGGCAACTTGTTTGCGTTTCGGCAACGCCGGCCGATTACGAATTGCGCCGCGCCGATAACGTTGTTGAACAGCTGATTCGTCCAACGGGATTGTTGGATCCACATGTAGAAGTTCGGCCTGTGAAGGGGCAAATTGACGACTTGCTGGGCGAAATACATTCGGTCACGCAAGAGGGCGGCAGAGTGCTTGTCACCACGCTCACAAAACGCATGGCAGAAAGTCTGACGGAATTTTTGGCCAAGCAAAGTGTGCGTGTTAAATACATGCACTCAGAAATTGACACGCTGGAGCGCGTAGAAATCGTTTCCGGCCTTAAAAAGGGCGAGTTCGACGTGCTGGTTGGCATAAACCTTTTGCGTGAGGGATTGGATATGCCGCAGGTTAGATTGGTTGCCATTTTAGATGCCGATAAGGAAGGCTTTTTGCGTAGCGACACGGCGCTTATTCAAACCATAGGCAGAGCGGCGAGAAACAGCGAAGGCCGCGTGATTATGTATGCGGACGTGGTTACCGACAGTATGAAACGAGCCATCGACGAAACCAACCGCAGAAGACAAATTCAAAACAGTTACAACGTGGAACATGGCATAGTGCCCAAGACAATTGAGCACTTTGTTGAAAACACTTTGGAGATAACTCAAAAGTCAAGCGATGTTCGTTCCGTGAAGGATTTGGAACGCGATATCGAAAACACAACGCAACGTATGAAGACTGCCGCCAACCAGTTGGACTTCGAAAAGGCAATTCAGCTGCGTGAGGAAGTAGTGCGCTTGACAAAGCAATTGGAAAAGGCAAAACGGAAAAAGAGGGGCTAGTAGGGCGCATTTTGCGCATTTGTGATAATCTATGAGAGACATAGTAATTAAAAATGCTAAGGAAAACAACCTCAAAAGCGTAAGTTTGAGGATTCCTCGTGATAAACTTGTTGTTCTTACGGGGCTTTCGGGAAGCGGAAAATCTTCGTTGGCCTTCGACACTATCTTTGCGGAAGGGCAGCGCCGTTACATGGAAAGCTTATCCAGCTATGCACGTCAGTTTTTGGGGCAAATGGATAAACCGGACGTGGAAAGCATTGAAGGACTTTCCCCCGCCATAAGTATCGACCAGAAAACAACTTCTTCCAACCCTCGTTCGACGGTGGGCACTGTTACGGAAATTTATGACTATTTGCGTTTGCTTTTTGCGCGCGTTGGTATTCCATATTGTCCGCACTGTGGCTTAGAAATTTCCAAAACAGGCGTTGACCAAATTTGCGACAAGGTTTTGCAAATGGGCGAAGGCACAAAACTTATGGTTTTGGCGCCCATCGTTCGTGGCCGCAAAGGGGAATTTCAAAAGACTTTTGAACAGCTTAAAAAGCAAGGCTTTGTTCGTGTGGTAGTGGATGGACAACTGTACACTTTGGACGAAGAAATTAAACTTGTAAAAAACGTGAAGCACACAATTTCCGTTGTGGTGGATAGGCTCATTGTCAAGGCGGAAATGAACACTCGCCTTTCCGACAGCGTGGAGACGGCCTTGAAGTTGGCCGATGGCCTTGTTACCATTTCCGCAGAAGGCAAGGAAGCGACTTTTTCCAACAAGTTTGCTTGCCCGGAATGTGGGTTCACTTTGGAAGAAATGGAGCCGAGAACTTTTTCTTTCAACAGTCCTTTCGGGGCGTGTCCCGATTGCGCAGGGCTGGGCTTCAAGCAAGAATTCGACGAACGTCTTATTTTGCCGGACGACACAAAAAGTTTGCACGACGGAGCCATCCGTTTGCTTGGATTCAATTTGGGCGCAGCAAGCTGGATGCGCAAACTATTCGAAGCCTTGGCGGAAAAATATGGTTTTTCCTGCGACGTGCCTGTTAGAGATTTGCCCAAATCCGCTTTCAACACGATAATGTATGGCAACGGTGGCGAAGCGCTTATCTGTCGTTTGGACGACGGACGAACCTATAACACCACGTGGGAAGGAATAATCCCCATGATGACTAGGCGCCACGCCGAATGCAAAAGCGACTGGACAAGGCAAGAATATGAAAAATTCATGGTGGATAAACCCTGCCAAACATGCCACGGCAAACGCTTGAAGGACGAAGTGCTGGCAGTTAAAGTGGGTGGATTGAATATTTGGGAAGTGGGCGAATTATCCATAACAAGTGCGCTTCAGTTTTTCGATCAACTTGTTTTGGACGAAACTCGTCAAAAAATTGCCCAAATGGTTCTAAAAGAAATTTGCGCTAGGCTTAAATTTCTTGTTGACGTTGGTTTGGGATATTTGACACTAAACCGTTCGGCGGGTACGCTTTCCGGCGGCGAAGCGCAACGCATTCGTTTGGCCACGCAAATTGGCAGTGGGCTTACCGGCGTGCTTTATATTTTGGACGAGCCAAGCATTGGCTTGCATCAAAGGGACAACGCCAAACTTATTGCCACTTTGGAACGCCTTCGCGACGTTGGAAACACGCTTATTGTTGTGGAACACGACGAAGACACCATTCGCAGTGCAGATTTTGTTGTGGACGTGGGGCCCGGCGCCGGTGTGCACGGTGGTGAAATTGTTTGCGCGGGTACCGTTCAGGACGTTATCAACTGTCCGCAATCTATAACGGGAAAATATCTCAGCGGAGAATTGTCTATTCCCGTTCCGCAAACTCGAAGAAGTGGCAACGGAAAGTTTTTGACGGTGAAAGGCGCCAGGAAAAACAATTTGAAAAACATTGACGTTTCCGTTCCGCTGGGAACGCTATCGGTGGTAACGGGTGTTTCCGGAAGCGGAAAAAGCAGTTTGGTTAACGAAGTTTTGTTGCCATATTTGGCGGAGAAACTAAACCGAGCACGTCCCGGCGACGTTTTTTGCGATGAAATTTGCGGAATAGAACAACTGGATAAGGTTATTGCAATCGATCAAAGCGCAATAGGGCGCACTCCGCGAAGCAACCCTGCAACCTATACAGGAGTGTTTTCGCTGATACGTGATTTGTTTGCAGCAACTCCAGATGCAAAGGAACGCGGTTACAATTCCGGCCGTTTTAGCTTCAACGTTAAGGGCGGGCGTTGCGAACACTGCGATGGCGATGGTATTTTGCGCATTGCAATGAACTTTTTGCCGGACGTTTACGTTCCGTGCGAAGTTTGCCACGGCTCTCGCTATAACAGGGAAACGCTTGCCGTTAAATATAAGGGCAAAACCATTGCCGACGTGTTGGATATGACGGTGGAAGAAGCGGTTGGATTTTTCGAAAACGTGCAAAGTATCAAAAACAAAATTCAAACGCTATACGACGTGGGGCTGGGATATATAAAACTTGGCCAACCTGCAACAACGCTTTCTGGCGGTGAGGCTCAACGTGTAAAATTGGCAACGGAACTATCCAAGCGAAGCACAGGCAAAACCATATACATTTTGGACGAACCAACCACCGGTTTGCACAGTCACGACGTTTCCAAACTTATAGCCATTTTGCAACGACTTGTTTCTGTTGGAAACACCGTTTTGGTTATTGAACACAACTTGGACGTTATCAAGGTTGCCGATTATATAATCGACCTGGGCCCAGAAGGTGGAGATGCCGGTGGTACGGTTGTTGCTTGCGGCACTCCGGAACAAATTGCCCAAACGCAAAGTTATACGGGACAATTTTTGAAGCCTATTCTAGAGAAAAAACAGTAACATCAAGGTGAAACATGAAAAAGCTACTTCTTATTGACGGAAACAGCATATTGAACAGGGCGTATTTTGCGCTGCCTGCATTGAACGATAAAACTGGTCGCAACGTGAACGCGGTTTACGGTTTTATTAACATTCTTTTGAAGGTGTGCCAAGATTATTCGCCGGAAAAATTGGTGGTGGCTTTTGATATGCGCGGACACAATTTCCGCAAGGATATTTATGCCGACTACAAGGCAAACCGCAAAGGAATGCCGGACGATTTGGCTTTGCAAATGCCCATTTTGCATGATTTGCTGGCAAAAATGTCTGTAACCGTGGTGGAAAAGGCCGGTGTAGAGGCTGATGATATTATTGGTACAATAACAAAAGATAACGGCTATCAAAACTACGTTGTTTCCGGCGACAGAGATATGCTTCAATTGGTTTCTCCGTCGGTAACTGTGTTGCTCACAAAGCGTGGCGTCACCGAAGTGGAAAGCGTAACGCCCGAATTGCTTAAAGAAGTTTATTGCTTGACACCTGCACAAGTTATTGAATACAAGGCTTTGCGTGGCGACACTTCGGATAATATCCCCGGCGTTAAGGGCATTGGCGAAAAAACGGCAATGTCTTTGCTGGAAAAGTATGGCGATATCGACACTATTTTTGCCAACGTGGATGCCGAAAAGGGTGCCTTGCACGAAAAGTTGGTTGCCGGCAAGGAAATGGCCTACGTAAGCAAAACTTTGGCAACAATCGTTCGCAATGCCGACGTGCAATACGATTTGGATAGTTGCAGATTGTATAGCCTTAACGGCGAAGTGAAACGCACAATGGAACAATTGCAATTTCGTTCCATACTTTCACGCTTGCAGTTCGAGGATGAGCAAACGCACGAAGCCGTTCAGGTGGATAGTATCATTGTGGATACTGCTGCGCAATTGCAAGAAGTTGCAGCATTGCTGGCAAAATGCGATTGCTTTGCATTTCATTATGACGGAAAAACGGTGTATTTGGCCGATAGTGACGTGCGCGAATACGTTGTTCAACTGTCGGATAGTTTCTTGGACGAATTGACGGAGCAAACTGTTTTCGAAACTCTAAAACCTCTGTTGGAAAGTGACGTTGCAAAATCCGTTTACGATCAAAAGAACTTGCGGCACGTTTTGCAAAACGTTGACGTGCAACTCTGCGGTGTTAAGTACGACGTTTGCTTGATGCAATACTTGGTGGAATACCGTGCCTACAAAGATTTGCGCGGTTTAATTGATGCGTATGGCTATCAATCAACCGGCGCAGGCATTTTTGCACTAGCACACATTTTGCAAAAGCAACTTGGGGAACACGGCGTTTGGAAACTATATGAAGAAGTGGAATTGCCCCTTTCCGATTTACTTTACCGAATGGAAATTGAAGGCGTGCAAGTGGATTGCGACTTGCTGGAAAAAACTTCCAAAGAAATGCACAAAAAATTGGATAGTTTGACGGAAGAAATTTGCCAACTTGCAGGGGAAACCTTTAACCTTAACAGCACGGCACAACTATCCAAAATTTTGTTTGAAAAACTAAATTTGCCGCACGGAAAGAAAAATCAGCGCGGCTATTCTACCAGTACCGACGTGTTGGAACCACTTGTTGATTTGCATCCCATTGTCGGCAAAATTTTGGAATACAGAAAAGTTTCCAAACTGCTAGGAACCTACGTGGACGGTTTGCGCCCCCTTGTTCGACACGGTTTGGTGCACACAACCTACAACCAAGCGCTAACTTCCACCGGGCGGCTATCTAGCTCCGATCCGAATTTGCAAAACATTCCCATTCGAGATGATGCCGGTCGAGAAATTCGCCGCTTGTTCCTTCCCAAACACGGAAAGTTTGTTGGGGCAGACTATTCTCAAATAGAATTGCGGCTGCTTGCAGCTTTTTCCCTGGACGAAAACTTGCTTTCGTGTTTTATGCACGGAGAAGATATCCACGCCAAAGTTGCATCCGAATTGCTGGGCATACCGGTTGAACTTGTCAATCCGGAAATGCGAAGAATGGCAAAAGCCGTTAACTTTGGCATCATCTACGGAATAAGTGATTTTGGCTTGTCACAAAACACAAACGTTAGCGTGAAAAAGGCGCACGAATATATTCAACTGTATTTCGAACGTTTCCCCAAAATAAAATCCTATTTGGATGGTTGCGTGCAACAGGCAAAGGAAACAGGCTACGTGACGACCATCACCGGTCGCCGCCGTCAAATCCCGGAAATAAAATCGGCAAACTATAACTTGCGTAGTTTTGGCGAAAGGGCGGCAATGAACATGCCTTTGCAGGGCAGTGCCGCCGACATAATGAAAATTGCAATGCTAAAAGTTGATAGTGCCCTTAAACAAAACGGTTTGAAAAGCAAACTTGTTTTGCAAATTCACGACGAAATTATCGTGGACTGCTATCCCGAAGAAGCGGAAGAAGTTAAGCGCATTGTGAAAGAACAAATGGAAGTGGCTGTTAGCCTTGCTTGCCCGCTTGTGGCTGATACGGAAGAAGGAGAAACGCTTTATGAAGCGTAAGGTAATTGCCATAACCGGTGGCATTGGCAGCGGCAAAAGTAGTGTATCCAAAATTTTGGTGGAGCGCGGTTTCGAAGTTGTGGATTGCGATGCTATTTCTCGCGAGATGGCAACAGACCAAGCAATTTTGCAACAGGTTGCCGATTTGCTTGGCCCACAAAGCGTTGTCAACGGCAAACTTAACCGGCCATACGTTAGAAGTATTGTGTTTGCCGATGACAAACTGTACGAAAAATACAGCCAAATTTTTTGGGACGGCGTAAAGCAGGCCCTTTTGCACCGCGTGGAAAAAAGTTCAAAAAGTTTGTTTGTGGAAATTGCCGTCATAAACGCTTTTGAATTTGCCTGGGACGAAATTTGGCTTGTTGATAGCAGCGTGGACGTTCGTGTTGTGCGAGTTTGCGCGCGCGACGGTGTTTCGCCTGCTAGTGCAATGGAAATTGTTTCCCGTCAAAAGTTGTGTGATAACTACACTCGCATTATCGAAAACAACGGCACTTTTGCGCAACTGCAAGCAAAAGTGGATGATGTTTTGCAAAAAAGCATATTTGAATAATTTTGTGAACTTGAATTACGTCGCTTGCTGCGGCGTTTTTTCATTGCAATCGAACAGCGTGTGTGTTTATTTAGAAACTAACAATTGTTGCATTTGAAGGCCGTTGTGCGGCCGCACAACGGAGAAAATGCCATAAAGTAAAATAGTCTGTGTTGTGTGATGCAAGTTAATTGGCTTTGTTGCTGGCATGTTTGTGCGTTTTCTAGATTTGCACAAATTGTTGTGAAATGATGCTTGGCAGTATTGAATAAACTTGTTTATCATGTGTGTTGCAATAGTTGTTTTTAAGCAAAATAGCTGTTTATTGAGCGTACATTTTAGTTTTTTCGCAAAAACTTGGCAAAAGGCAATGCTTTGTTGGGTTGAAAAGCATTTTAACAGGTGGGTTGTGCTCACGCACGGCAAAGCTAGTCTACCTGTTTCTTGCACGCACAGCTTGGCACTAAAAGTTTTTGTAACGCAGGGATACTTTGTGCTGTTAAAATTTGTCCGTTTTGCGCCGAAAACGTTTGACATAAGTGTGCAATAGGACTAAAATATCAAAAGTTTGAAAATGGCCGTGATTTAGGCGAGAAGGTATTTATAATGAATGCATTGTTACTAATTGCAATAGCGTTGATTTTGGGGTTGCTTTCTACAAGAATTATGAAAATAGTTGGGTTGCCCAACGTTACCGGTTATCTTATTGTAGGGCTTATAATCGGCCCCTATGCTTTGGGAAAGTTTGTGCCCAATGCCGAAGAAGTTTATAGCAGTTTGTCCATTGTCAGTTCCGTTGCACTGGGATTTATTGGGTTTTCTATCGGCGTTGAATTTAAATTTTCGCACATAAAGGAAATTGGCAAAAGCGCAATTGTTATCACGTTTTGTCAGGCACTTCTGGCAACAATTTGCGTTGACGTTGCTTTGTTGGCAATAGGAACGTTGTTCCCGTCTTTGGGCATGGCAGGCTACGAAGCAATTATTCTTGGCGCAATTGCAACTGCAACGGCACCCGCGGCAACGCTTATGGTGGTGCGCCAGTACAGGGCAAAGGGAATTGTTACCGGAACTTTGTTGCCTGTTGTTGCATTGGACGACGCCGTTGGCCTTGTTGTGTTTGCAATATCCAACAACATAGCAATGTCGTGGGCAACAAGCGTGGCAACTTCAGGAGCTTCGGCAGCCATAAGTGTTATGGATATTTTGCTTTGGCCGTTGGTGGAAATTGCCGCATCACTTGTTGTTGGCGTTTTGATTGGCGCGTTGCTTTCTGTGATTCCACGTTTTTTCAAATCACGCGATAACCGCCTTATAGCTTCGCTTGTTGCAGTGTTTTTGAGTTTAGGCATTTGCCAACTTTTTGAATACCTAAAAGAAAGTTGTGGATGTCCGTTCAAACTATCCGACCTGCTAGTTTGCATGATGGCCGGCGCAAGTTTTGTTAACTTGCGTAACGAAGCAGTGCAAATGATGGAAAGCGTGGATCGTTGGACGCCGTCTGTACTTATGTTGTTCTTTATTCTTTCCGGTGCGGAATTGAATTTGGGAATGTTCAATAACTGGGGCATTATTTGTTGCATTTTGGTTTACGTTGTCGCTCGTTGCTGTGGCAAGTATTTTGGCACAATGCTGGGTGCAACTTTCACTAAAAGCGACCCCAAAGTTAAAAAGTATTTGGGAATTACGTTGTTCCCGCAAGCAGGCGTGGCCATTGGTATGGCAACTATGTGTAAAAAGGAATTTGTTTCACTTGCAAACAAGTTCAGCACCGATCCTCAAATACAAGCCATGTTTGCCGAAGTGGGCTCTAAAATAGTGACAATAACAATGTGCGCTGTTTTGATATACGAACTGATTGGCCCTGTTCTTACCAAATGGGCACTTACCAAGGCGGGCGAAATAGATACGTCCAGTTTGCCACGTAAACGCAAAGTGGCCCTTGCTCACTTGAATTCGAGTGCAAGTGGTGCCGGCACGGGTGGTGAATCTAATAGTGTAGGCGAGGAGAACAAAAATGAAAAGTAGTTCCACAATGTACGAATTGATGCGTCGATCGGAAATGCAAGATGATGACGGAATGGATTTGTGTGATGCCGAGCGCAAAGACGAGCGTTCGGATGCTCAAAAATTCAAAGAAAAATATAAGGATTTCTACACCGATATTAAGACTGATATAAGTGAAGATTGGTAAATAAATTTTTGTTTGTTGCAAAGGTGGCGCATTTTGCGTTGCCTTTGTTTTTTTTGTGTTCGGCTAAGCCGCATTTTCAATTTTTTTGCATGCGTTTGTGTTTTTTAGCGAAAAATAGCGAGTCTTTTTTGCATTTTAATTGTTAAAGTTGGATAAAAGTGTTGAAAATAACAAGATTTCATAGTATAATAATATTTCGGTGAAAGTTGCCGAACACAATTGCTTTTTAGGAGTGTGTTATGACTATACTTGACGTTATTGAAAAGAAGAAAAACAGCCAAGAACTATCCACAGAAGAAATTCGTTTTTTTGTTGATGGTTTCACCAACGGAAGCATTCCCGACTATCAAATTTCTGCATTGCTTATGGCAATTTTGCTTAACGGAATGACGGATAGAGAAACTTTTGATATGACTGATGCCATGTTGCACAGCGGCGATATTGTTGATATGTCGCGCTTGGGTGGTTTGGTTTGCGACAAACATTCGACCGGCGGTATTGGTGATAGCACAACTTTGGCGCTAGCGCCCATTTTGGCTTGCTGCGGAGTTTACGTTGCAAAAATGAGCGGCAGAGGCTTGGGCTTTACCGGCGGAACAATTGACAAGCTTGAAAGCATCCCCAACTTCGATACGGCACTTTCGGAAGAAGAATTTTTTGACGTTGTTAAGCGTGTTGGTTGTGCTGTTATCGGACAAACGGCAAACCTTGCGCCTGCCGATAAAAAACTTTATGCGTTGCGCGACGTTACCGGAACGGTGAATTCCATTCCCCTTATTTGCGGCAGCATCATGAGCAAAAAGCTTGCTTCCGGTTCGGACGTTATTTTGCTTGACGTAAAATACGGAAGCGGTGCATTTATGCCCACAAAAGAAAGCGCATTGGAACTTGCCAAAAAAATGGTGGAAATCGGTTCGCGCGCAGGCAAAAAGATTGGCGCGCTTATAACCGACATGGAACAACCACTATCCGACTACGTGGGAAATGCCTTGGAAGTTATTGGCATTGTGGAAGTGTTAAAAGGCGCGCACAGCCGTTTGTATCGTGAAATTAAGGAAGTTGCCATAAAGTTGCTTTGCCTATCGGGCAAATACGACGAGGCCGGCGCTGAAGCTGCCTTCCAAGATGCCATCGATAGCGGAAGGGCATTGAATAAATTTGCCGAAATGGTAACCGCTCAACACGGCGATGCTAGCTACGTTTTGCATCCTGAAAAATTTGTTTTGGGCAAAAAAGTTGCAGTTTTGGCGCAATCCGATGGATTTATCGACAGCATAAATGCTGCAGATATCGGCCGTGCAGTAACCTTGCTTGGCGGCGGCAGAATGAAAAAGGACGATGCAATAGATTTCTCCGTTGGCGTTGTTATGCACGTGGAACTGGGCTCTTCCGTGAAGAAAGGCGACGTGTTGTGCGAAGTCTATCACAACCAAAAGGGCTTGGACGATGCAACAAAGTTGTTGCAAAGCGCCATTCACGTTGGCGAAAACCAACCTGCACCCCACAAAATTGCCTATGCATACGTCTCGAAAGAGGGCGTTCAACTTTATTAACGGAGTTTTTATGACTAATATTTTGTTGAACTACTACAATTTTCACGAACCGTGGGCACAGGGAAAATTCGAAAAGTATTTTCGCAACAAAAAAGTGCTTATTATCCCCCTTGCATTTAGAGAATATGACGTGTGGGATAGTGGCAGTTGGGCATCCTTGTATGGAAAGGGTGGCGAAAAATACGAAAATATTTTGCGACCGTTTTTGCACTTTGGCCATACGGAAGAGGACGTGAAGTGGCTAAATTGCTACGACGTGGACGTGGATTTTCACAAACTTATTGCCGATGCCGACGTTTTGTTCTTTACCGGTGGTATGCCGGAAAAAGCCATTCGCCGTTTATACGAATTGAACATTGCAGGCGACGTGCAAAATTTTGACGGCGTTGTTGCAGGCGCTTCGGCCGGAGCAATGTTGCAACTTGAAAAATACCACATAACCCCCGACGAAGACTATTCGCAATATTCCGTGGAAAACGGATTGGGAATGGTGCGCGGGCTGGATTTGGAAGTGCATTTTTTGAACACCGATTTGCAAAACGAGTGCACGCATCGCGCGATAAAACAACTGGGTTTGCCTGTTTACCAAATGTGGCATGAAGGTGGAATTATCGTCGAAAACGGTGTTGTTACAACGGTTGGCAACGTTAAGCGCATTGACGTGTAGATTCATTTCTGTATTGGAGAAAACAAATGTCTAAAAAGTTGGGTTATTTCCAATCAATTAAGCAACGCGACCCTGCGGCAAGAAATTCTCTGTTGATTTTCTTAACCTACCCCGGCGTGCACGCTCTTATTCGGTATAGGATTGCCAGATTTTTCTATAAAATTCATTTTAGATTTCTTGCAAGCCTAATTTCCGCATGGAGTCGTTTTTTGACGGGCATAGAAATTCATCCCGGTGCCAAAATCGGCAAAAATTTGTTTATCGACCACGGACATGGCGTTGTGATAGGCGAAACTTCCGAGATAGGCGACAATTGCACAATCTATCAAAACGCAACGCTTGGCGGAACAGGCAAGGAGCACAACAAGCGCCATCCCACCCTTAAAAACAACGTGATTATTGGTGCCGGCGCCAAAGTTTTGGGAAATATCACCATTGGAAACAATGTGAAAGTTGGTGCAAACGCCGTTGTTTTGAAAGACGTCCCAGATGATTGCACGGTTGTTGGCGTGGGCCGCATTGTTAACGCAAAAACGCAGCAAAACTGTCCTGTGGATTGCGAAGACTGCGCGAACAAAGATGTTTGCTATAAAGAACATTGAGCTTTTCAGTTTCATTTTAGAAAACTGACTTATAATAGAAGAGTTAAGGAGAACATATATATGAGAATCAAAATAACTGCGGATAGCACTTGCGACCTTTCACAAGAGTTGGTGCAAAAATACGATGTTGGCATTTTGCCGTTGTACGTGGCGCTTGGCGAAAGAAACCTTCTGGATGGTGAAACCATTTCCCCCGAAGATATCTACGACTTCTACAAAACCACAAAGCAACTGCCCAAATCTGGCGCTCGCAGTGCCTACGACTACGAAGAATTTTTCAAATCCTTTCTAGATAACGGCTACGACGCAGTTATTCACTTCAATATTTCTGCAGAAATGTCTTCGTCGCACAACAACGCATGCGTTGCTGCCGGAAAGTTGCAAAACGTCTACGTTGTTGATTCGCGCAGTCTTTCCACGGGAACGGGTTTGCTTGTTTTAGATGCTTGTGATATGGCGGCAGCAGGAATGCCCGTTGAAGATATTGTTGCAAGATCCAACAAGCGCAAGGAAGCAGTGCAAGCTTCTTTCATCATCGATTCGTTGGAATTTCTTTTCAAGGGTGGCAGATGTTCTTCGCTGGCATATTTCGGTGCCAACTTGTTGCGCATCAATCCCAGCATTTTGGTTGCTGATGGCAAAATGGATACTTGGAAAAAACGTCCTGGACGTTATGAACGTTGCATAGATAAGTATGTTGAAGCAGTTAAAGAAACCTTCACTACTCCCGACAAAAAACGTTGTTTTGTTACGCACACAAAAATGGAAGATGGCCTTACCGAGAGAGTTATAGAAACGGTCAAATCTTGGGGCATTTTTGATGAAATTTTGGAAACTACCGCAGGTTGCACTGTGACAAGCCACTGTGGCGCAAATACAATTGGCGTTTTGTTTATCAACGACGGCGGCATTGAATAATTTTTTAAACTGCTTTTGTTGTGAATGCAAAAGTTTAGACAAAACGTAAAATTTGCTATTAAAAATGAGTTCGGTATTGCGCCGGACTTATTTTTTAATTTTGAGGATACTTTTGTTTTATATGTATTTTTTTATTTGACTTTTAGGTGTTTTATTTTTGTGGCTTTATACTGAAAAAAGTTTTCTCTTTGTTTGCAATGCATAAAAACTTAGCAGTATTGCACACTTGAAGTGCTAAACGATAGTTTTTATTGCAAGATGGCAATTATTTCAAAGATTATGGGTTGTTAGGCATTTGACGTGCCCCAAAAGTTCCGGCAAAAAAACCTAATTGATTGTATTGGAGATGAGCTCGGTATTACACCGGACTCATTTTTTAATTTCGAGTATACTTTTTGTTTTTTTTTCGTTGCTTCATAATGCAAGCAGTTTTTTAATCATCGGCAAAGAACAACTTCGCTGCTGTATGTACTTAAAACGCAAAACAAAAAAGTCTTGGTGGCAAAGCTTCTGTTTTTCAAGGATTTTGCCGCTAGGAGACAAACACTTTTTGTTTTTTGCACAAATAATTGTGCATTTTGGCAGATGCATTTTGCCGTATTATAATTTCAAAAAAGAATATATTCAACGTGCGATAAATATAGTAACACAGTATGATAAAAGC
>CAZNZO010000007.1:8336-71799 GCA_964577535.1 uncultured Oscillospiraceae bacterium | reverse complement strand
GCTTTGAAACTTCTAGCAAACGAAAACAGTTATGACGTGACAGGCACGCTAGTGCTGGATGCAAGCAAGAACGTATTGGTTAATGCAACTGTTGCAACGGAAGGCAAGAACGTTCTTCAAGCACAAGTTATTGTTGCAAACAACACGTTGTTCCTTGAAGTGAACGGCATTAGACTGGCATTTGCTTTGGGCAGTGGCGAAGGCTCTTTCGACCTTAGCAGTTTGACAGGCATTGTTGACCAGCTCAACATCGACGTGCTTACAGCATTGGCACAAAAGATTGAAGCTATTGCAGCAGCAATAAAAGACTTCAAAGTTGAAGATCTTGACGTTGGCACAATGGTTAGCGGTCTTACCTTCGACAAAGCAGAAAGCGCACTAACACTTAATGCAAACCTTGAATGTTTTGCTCTTGGAACAGTTGAAGTTACCGTTTCGGCAAAAGACCAACTTGCAGTTGCACTTAGCAACTACACTTTGGTAGACGGACTTACCGTGGCACTTGACGCTACTGCTTCTGTTACCGATCAGGTAATTGCTGTACCTGAAACTAGCGAATACGTACTTAACGTTAGCGGAAACGTTATGGGCATTGACCTTGCTGTTTCTGCCGACCTTGTGGCAATGGACGTTTGGGGCACAGTTAGCTACGGCGCAACAACAATTGACGTACGCTTTGTAGACAACGTTATCTATGCTAAGATTGGCAATAACGTTATTAAGTTGGCAGTAAGCGACGTTGTGGACGTTATTGGCCAGTTTACTGAAGGCAGTTCAAATATTGACCTTGCTGCACTACTTGGCAAACTTGACCTTGCACTAACTGCCGATGCTCCTAGCATATCTATTGACCTTGGAGACTTAATTGCAGGAGTTAAAGTAGCTGTTAACTTCACCAGAGAAGAAAACAATATTACCTTGAGCAATATTGCTTTGACGGTGAATGAAGATACGTACAATATTGCTCTTGCAGAAGAACCTGTTGACTGCACTATCTCTGACGAAGTTGTTGCAGGCACAGAAAGAGTAGTTGATGCAAAAGGCTTGGTAGACAACGTTGTTTCTCTTGTTAAACAATACCTTGGACTTAACAATGGTATTTCTGTAAACGTTAGTGGCGAGATTAAAGTTGATGAAACTATCTTGACCATTGAAGCAAACGTCTACTACAACAAGGGGTTGAAAGCCGACGTAGTTATTGCCAACAACGGCAACAAACTGCTTGACGTGACGTTGTTCTACGTACAAGAAGAAGTGAATGGCGTTGCGCACGACAGAATCTATGCCGAAGCTAACGGAATACGTGTGGCAGTAGACATTGATGAAATTAGCGACCTGGTAGCAAAACTTACCACGTCTACTGCTAGTTCGGAAGGCAACAGTTCCATCCTAGACGACTTGAAGGCCAACGACGTTATTGGCGGAGTTATTACTGCCATTGAAAACGTTATGGCAACAGTTAAAGATATTTCTGCCATTAACTTTGGCAAAGTGCTTAAACAACTGTCTGTTAATGAAAACACTTGGACAATAGTTATTGATGCTGAACAACTTGGCCTGACCGGCAACAGCGACGTTACCTTGACACT
Organism: uncultured Oscillospiraceae bacterium; assembly: GCA_964577535.1. Classification (GTDB taxonomy): domain Bacteria; phylum Bacillota; class Clostridia; order Christensenellales; family CAG-314; genus Fimimonas. The sequence goes on along the minus strand of CAZNZO010000007.1, from coordinate 70,210 downwards.
TCAAGATAAAGTTGTTACCGCTGGCAACGTTACTCTTGGCAAGATTGCCTTGAATAGTCTCACTGCAACGCTTGGAACTTCGGCTGTGGTTGAAGCACCCACCGAAGACTACACCACCAACCTTCACGTTGCACTGGGAGAACTGGGAACAGCAGACCTTACTCTTGACCTACTGAAACTTGAAGCTCGTGGCAAGATTAGCATCTACGGCACAACGGTAGAACTGTTGCTTCAAGACGAAGTTATCTACGTTGCTTGCGGTGGCGCTAAACTTAAACTGCCGCTTGACGAAATTGGCACGTTGGTTGACCAAATTAAGGGACTGGTTGGAACGCAAGAATCTTCCGCTTCTATTAACGTTGGTGAACTGCTGAACAGCTTGGCTATTGACCTAACCGGCGGCCTGGACGTAACCTTGCCTATTGACTCGGTTACTGTTAATGCTAAGTTCGATGCAACGGCAACACTTGAAAGCATCTCTGTTGCAATTGGCAACTTCAATATCTCTGCTACTACTGCTGACGAAGCAGTTGAAACACACATCAACACAGGTGACACGTTTGTTAGCGTTACCCAAGTGCTGGATGCTTACGGAGAAAAGATTAAACAGGTGGTTGAAGCAAAAGGATTTGAAATTTCCGCCAACGGAACACTAACTCTTGGCAACGGCAACTATGGCATTGATGCCGACGTGCTGCTTAGACTGCCCAACGAAACGGACAAACTTGCCATTGAAGTTACGGCAATGATTTCGTACAACGGAATTAGAGTTTTGGAAGTTGGTGTTTGGATGAAAGACGACATGCTTTATGCATCCATCGACGGACTGAAAATTGCAGTTAAACTTGCATCCGACAGCACTTCTGGCACGGCAGTTGCAACAACCAAAACTTTGGAAGAAACACTTGCTCCGCTTTACGGATACAACAAGCACCTTGACACAATTTTGGATGTTGTGAAAAATGCAGAAGGCAAGTTGACGGAAATTGACATTAACTCGCTTGTTTCTTCCTTGGAATTTGCAAAGGAAGAAAGTGGCAACGCAACCTTGACGGCGGCACTTAACGGCGCACAATTTGGAATTTCGGAATTTGCGCTTGGACTTGGCAACGCAAACGGAATTTCCGTTGGAATTGCAAACCTTGGCATTGGCAACGACATTGCATTGACACTGAACGCAAGCGTGGCACCTAGTACGTCGGACGTTGTTGTGACCAACCAAGATTGGAGAACAGATATCATAGTTAAGCTGGACGACAACAACATGCTTTATGGCAGGTTGGATCTTGTGAACAACAACTACGACTTTAAGCTTGTTAACGTCAAATCCACCTTGACGGACAGCGACGCGCTTTACATCAACTATGACGGAACTTCCTTCAAGATTAAGAAAGGCGACGACATTCGCGTTACTGCGGATATTGAAGCAATAACGGAACTTGTTACCACCATTGACGAAATTGTTAAGGCATTTGCCGGCGAAACCACAACGCCGCAAGCGGAAGAAAACACTTCCACCACGGCGGAAACAATAAAGAAGATTGTGAATTCGTTGACAATTAGCGTGGCAAGTGACGGCGAAACGGTTGTTGCAACTATCGATTTGCTAGGAATGCCCGTAAAATTGGAAATGGCCGATCGTGAAGGCCCACAAATTGTGGGAATTTCCATCGCCATTGACATGTTGAACAAAGAGTTTGTTGCTTTGCCCAACTTGACGGAAGACGTAACCTACGACGACTTTGCCGACGGCGGCGACTACATTGAAATTGACACCATTTTGAACGACTTTATGCCGTACATAGACACGTTGATTAGAACCAACTGTTGGAGATTCGATTTCAATGCCGATTCCACCATCACTTCGGTGGACAGCCAAAACATTGCAACAACCTTTGCAATCTCGGCCGGTTCGTATGTGGAATTCTTCTACAACAGAAACAATCCTGCAGATTTGACAATTTGCGCAAAACTTACTCTTAAAGAGCTTAGCGGTAGCACTTGGATTGATTTGTGCACACTTGAAGTGCTTTACACGGAAGGTCGCATCTACGTGACGTACAACACGGATTTGCGCATCACCATTGCAATTCAATCCATAAACGATTGCGCCGGCGCATTTGAAGATTTGCAAGATGCAATTCCGCAAATTGCCGAATTGATTGAAAGCATGCAAAAGGCAATGAACGAAGTTCAGAACAACGTTTCTAACCTGGATTACACCACCATTTTGAAGAGTGTTACCTACCTTGAAGAAGCGACCGCAGACGAAACGCTTTCGCCCGTGAAAGTGTTTGGTATGGTTATTAACGGCGGCGTGTTGCTTAACAACTTGGGCGACATAACGTTGGTGGCATCGGACGAACACGGAACATTGACTCTTAGAGAGTTGACCCTTTCGTACGACAAAGTTTCCATAAGTTTGAACGACGTTTCTGTTTCGGCAGTGCAACAAATTGCGGAAGTTGCAGAAGGCGCAACAAGAACTCCTGCGGACTATGCAATTAGTAACGACGTGAACACCTACTTTGCGGTGCACGGGGACGAAACAACACACATAAGCTTTGACAGCTTGCAACACTTGCTTCAAGCAGTGGCCGATACGGCAAGAAAAGACACCTTTGCAATTGACGGCGTTATCACCGCAGTGCTGGATTTGAGCAGCGTTTTAGGCTCGCTAGGCGGAGTTGCAAAGGCAACGGTACCAATTTTGGCCAATATCCGTGTGGATATTATTCGTGGCGACACCACCGACGACAACCCCGATAACGACGAAGACGAAGTGTTTATTGCGGCGATGCTGACACGTTACGACACCAAAGCAAAAATTCTTGCATTTAACGACAGCGTTTATAACGACAAAGGTGGACAAAGCTATTTGACGTATGACAGCACACAAAGATCTTCCGTAGACGAAGATGGCAAAGTAGTGAAAGATGACAATGGACCGGAAAAAGGTTGGTTTACCGTTTCGCGTTACGAATACTCCTACCAAGACACAACGGAACCTTGGTCGGAAATGGAAGTTTACGACTACTGCACGGATTGCGGACAAGATGCTGTTGACACCTGCTACGGATACTGCAGTCAATGCGGAAAAAAAGGTAGCAATACGGATCAGTGCAAAGTTGACTGGTGTTCTGATTGCAAAACCACTGCAAAAGAAAGTTGCTATGTGGATTGGTGCACAGCATGCAATTGCGAGTATGGAAAGGGAAATTGCCCCGGACACAAAAACCTCCTTGGAATAACTACAAACAAACAGAAAGCACACAATGTATCTAGGGCGCACAGCGACAAAGTGACAAAACACTTCTTGACAACCTTGACGCGCACCGTCCTTCACGAAGGAAAAACAAGCCGTCCGCAAATTTCAACAGCTGCACACACCTGGGAAGGCAACACGAAACAATTCACAACAGAACAAGTCACCCGCCAGGGCAAGAGCATTACCATGCTGGAAAACGAATTGTACGAAATGCTTAACTTGGGTAAGCTTGTGATGAACACGGTAGATTTGGAAAAGATAATTATTGACCAAATTCACAAGGAAGACAGTGGCACTGATGCTAGCTTGGAAAACTTGCTGAGCAACTTGCAAAAGATATTCCTGAACTATGAGTATGTAGAACCGACAACTATTGCAGGTGGCGTGACACAAGACCCATACTTCCGTTTGACGGCCGACCTGGCACCGATAAACAAAGACTTTGGCGTGCTGGACGTAAACATTGGACACACCTATGCATCCATTGTTGACGAACTGACGGGAATTGCCGACACGCAACTGAACTTGACCTACGTGAAAGGTTCGTGGATACTGGCACAAGTTGTGATTTTGAACTTCAACCTGACGTTGCAACAAGATGCAACACCTTATGCAGGGGATGCTCAATACTACGTGCAAAATGCAATAGCGTGGAACCCGCTATCTCACGCAAGTGATTTTATGGGTTCGTGACCACGGCGAAACTGACAAAAAACCGCTAAGCAACTGCTTGGCGGTTTTTTGATTGCGGCAAGTTTTGGGCAGCAAAAAAGCGGATGCAAAGTTTGCATCCGCTTTTGTTATTGTTGAATATTTTTGTGCGAGCGGCAACTGGCATTAGCCCTTACGTGCCGCACAGCCGTTTTATTGCCAAAACGGTTTTTTATTGGCGGCAACGAAATGTGAAATTTTGCTGCCGGGTGCTTGTTTGGCGCTGTTTTAGAACATTTCCAAATTTTTGCGGAACACCTTTTTGAAATCTAGCGCAACGGCTGCTGCGGCTTTCATTTCCAATACGGCAGGACCGGTGACTTCCGTCTTCATTATTACGCTGTCACCCAAAACGTCGCAACTGATTTCTGTGACGACGCCACGCATGCTGGCATCCAGTGCAACGGCAAGGCGCAAAATTACCGAAAGCTTTTTGACGGCTTCGACGTCTTCCGGAGTGAGAATTCCGTTATATTTTGCCCAATCGGCAGTGTTTAGTTCTTCCTTGTTGTTTACGTCGGAAACGTAGGCGGCAAGCACAAGATCTTTGTGAGAGATGCCATACAGATTGCTGTTGAGAATCATATAGGATGTGTGCTTGGGGTTGTTATAGAACTTGAAGGTTTTGCCAATTTCGTGCAACATGGCGGCTACACGCAACACCTTTACGTAGGCGCGAGGGAATTTGTGCAAAACACGCAGTTGTTTGAACAATTGAACGCACAAATTGAAGGACTGTTCGGCATGAGCAACGTTGGCGCCCATGTGCATTGCAAAGCTACGCAAACTGTAACCACAAACGTCGCTGATGGGTTTTTCCAGCGTTTGCGGAACGGCATAGTTGAACATTACGCCTTCGCGCAGGCCGCTGCCGGAAGAAACAATCTTGGTGAAGCCGACGTAATCCACAAAAGCTTTGATGAATGCAAGCGCTGCGGGGAAAACGTCTGCGCGGGCAGAACTTAGGCCCTTTATGCGGCGTTTTTTATCCAAATCGAGGGTGCGAATCATGTTGAAGATATAGTTGAAATCTTCCACTTGCATGTTGAAGTTGTGAACCATATCCAACGGATACTTTTTGACTTTGCGCACGATGCGAGCAAGGTTGCGACAACTGCCGCCAACACCGATAAGTTGAGTATCGGGGTCGATTTCGCTGAACCAATCGACTTGTTCTAGTTGAGACTTGACGTAGTTTACCATGTCGTCTTGGCATTGCTCAGGGGATTTATCGGCAGAAACAAACATGTTGGTTAGCGTGACGGCACCAAATTCGAAAATTTTGGTGTGCAAAATTGTTCTGCGATTGTAGTAGACCAATTTTGTGGAACCACCACCAATTTCCATGATGAGGCCACGAGGAATTTCCATAGAATTGATGACGCCTTGATAAACGTAGTTGGCTTCCTCTTCTTCCGAAACAACGGTGATGCGAATGCCTGTTTCGTTGAAAACGTCGGACAAAAAAGTTTTTTGGTTGCTTGCACGACGAACGGCGGCGGTGGCAACTGCCAACACCTTGTTTACGTTTTTGATGGCGCAAATTTCTTTGAAAAGTTTGAGCGTTGCGATGGCTTGCATGATGCGAGTTTGTTTTAGGCTGCCATCGGCTTCCGTTTCGCCCAAGCGAACGGCTTCGTGATACTCGTCGGCAACGACAAAGTAGCCACCATCCAAAATATCATAGATGACTAGCCTTGCAGTGTTAGAACCAAGATCGATTAGTGCTACTCTTTCCATAACAATTCCTTTTGTTCACTTTGAACACGATTATATTTTGCGGAATTTTGCAAAGAAAAAGCCTCTTTTGCAATCTCCCGAAATTTCCGACCACATTATACCACATCAAAATCTCTTTGTATAGATGGTTTTTCAAAAAACTTGAAAAAATTTGAAATTTTTTTTGAATTTGAGGTGGTTTTTGTTCGTTTGACTCGAAAAGTAGTTGCAAATAGCAGTATTGTGTTAGTATTTTTGACCAAGAAACAAAAGTGAAGGAAAAATGAGCATGCTTTTTGCACGGGCAACAGCGCTTTTGCATTGAAAAAGGGCTTGCTAGTCAAGGGGCTTGCTAGGCGACAATGTATTTTGTTGGCGGTTTGAGGCAAGAACCACCACTCGATTTGCCAAAACACGAAGGGCAACTGCATTTTGCGCATAAAAACAGAATGGGAACAAAAAAGGTTTGATTGAAACAAACTTGTTGCTGCTATGCTTATTCCGGCGTGCGGAAACCTGTTGACAACTTTTCGGCAAATGGCCGTCTTGCACCGGCGTTTGCGCTTGTTTGAAATGACACATTTGCACAAAAAAACGGCGCAAACAATGCGCCGTTCAAAATAAAAAGCAATGTTGTTTTAGTTTTGCACAATGCCGGCGGTAAGCACGGTTTTTTGCAAGTTTCGGGAGGAAAGAGCAACAACTCCCATCACCAGCACAATTGCAAGGTCCACTGCAACGTAGCTGTTATATACCAACGAATACACCAAGGGGTTTTGCCCTGCCGACCAACTGTAAAAAACAAAATAGCCGCTGATTGTGTGGGAAGCATAGCGGAACAGCACGGCGATTATCGTGCCGAAAGCAAACTTCAACTGCACGCCTTTTAGAAATTTTGCGTTACGGCCAATGCCTGCCAAACCAATGGATGCAAAAGCGATGGGATAATCCAACAACACTTGCATGGGTTGGTAGAATTGCGGCGACTGCACAAACTGCAACAATCCATACACTGCGCCGGCAACAACGCCTTTGCGAGTGCCGAACATGTAGGAATAGAGCGCCAGCGGCAACAAACTTGCAAAAGTTACCGAACCGCCTTGCGGCATGGAAAAGAATTTGACGTAGGACAGTGCGAACGAAACGGATATGCAAATGGCCGCATAGGTTAGCGAACGGGTGTCGAAGGGGGCACTTTTGTTGCCAAGAAGCGCCAAAACCACTATTGCTGCAACCAAAATGCCGCAAACCAAATACATCAGCCACGAAGAGCCTTGTGTGGAAACGAAGGTGCCAAGCGTTTCGTCGTAGGTGGGAATGCCGGGCGTATAGGAAGAATCGGACGGTTGCACCACGCACAACAGCACCACAACGTAGGCGGCAACGGCCACGGCAAAGCCAAGCGTTAGCCACTTTTTCCACGGACGGTTGCGAAGTGCATAGCACGTGAAAACTGCCACTAGCACAAGTGCGAACAACCCAACAATCAGCAACAAATTGGCAAGATTAAAATCTTCGTCCAGCGTTTCGGCATACAGTTTGAAGGTTCCCAACACGGCAATTACGCCGAAGGAAAAGCCCAAAACAACGCCCAGCATAACTTTGCGTGTGGAAGACAAATAGCCTTCGTCTTTGTTGCGAACGGCAATGGCCCAAATTGCCAAGGCAACGACAAGCGCCAGTGCAATATACAGCACAATGCCAGAAACATCGCTTATAACCGCTTGCAAAAACTTGCGGTAGCTTTTGGGATCGGCATTGAATACGTCACCATATTTTTGCAAAAATTCTTTCATTTTACGCCTCCTTTGCGAAAAAAAACTTCTGGCAAACAAGCCAGAAGCGCAAAAGGATAGCAAACTATTTTAGTTTAGTTCGCTTCCTTACGCAAGTACTAACTTGAACAAGTTCGAAGGGACTCTCTCAGCCGTTAGGCACCCCTAGCAAATTTAGAATAGCACTAAAACAAATATCTGTCAATTGTTTTTTCAAATTTATTTTTTCAAACAAAATGCCGTCGCATATATACTGCGACGGCACAATTTTTTTGAATACGTTGCCCGTTTTGAGGGGCAAAACGGGGTTTTGACGGCTTTTTTACAGCCAGCCGAGCACTTGCCCTAGCAAATATATTAGCCCGTACATAACCACCTGACTGCCGAAATACACCCAAATGGAATACTTGCCGCAGAAGGTGATGGGGCGAACCCATTTTTCGTTGACGGAGGGGAACAGTGTTTGTTTTTGCTTATACAAAAATCCGCCCAAAAATGCGCCCACCAAAAACCAACCGAACACCGGTAAAAATGGCAAATAGTCGCCACCGGTAAATTTGTTGTAGCCGGCAGTTGGCGCATGTTGCACCAGAAAATAGAAAGCGGGATTATCGTTTTGCCACGGCGAAACTTCGGCGCAAGCGCCCACCACTAGCACGGCAACGGTAAGCACCGTGCACGCAACGCCAAAAACGTTTTTTTGCCACGCTTTTGTGCATTTCTTCGCCACCCACTCGATGCCGCTCCACAACAAAACGGAAAGAGCAATTACGTGAATTACGTTGAAATAGATTGTCAAATTGACGTGCAAAATGGAAGATGCCGCATAGGTTACGGCTGTGAACAGCAGTGAAAACACCACCATTTTTAGCGCACGCTTGCCGTTACTTCGCGAAAAACTGCAAGAAACGCCGCTTGTGAACACAAACATTGTTACAAACACATCGTGCGTAGCCTTGCGCAAAGCGCCGGTGTTGTAGGAAACGGAAAGTTGCGCCAGCCATTTGAACAAACCGGTGTTGTAGGGGCCCATGCTTCGGATATCGAACATGAAATGATCCCAAACGACAAACAAAATCATGAAGCCACGCAAAAAATCCACTTCCCAAATGCGTTTTGGCGTTGGGGTTGCAACAATTTCGTCCACGGCGTCGGAAATTTCCTGTTGGGTTAGCCCAAAGCAATCTTCTGCCGAAGTTGTTGGAGTTTGGCAATTTTGATCTTTATCTTTTTTGCTCATTGCGCTACCTCACTTAAAAACTTCGTCTATCACACCGCCGCCGATGCAACGATCGCCATCGTAGAAAACGACGAACTGCCCCGGTGTTACCGCGCGCTGTTTTTGTTTGAAAATTACTTTTGCTTTGCCATCCGGCAACAACTGCGTTAGCACTTCCTGCTCGTCCTGTCTGTAACGAAACTTGGCAGTGCAAGAAAATTCGTTGCTCGGGGCTGCGGGAATCCAATTGAGGTTGGATGCAATTAGCGACGACGACAAAAGCACGCTTTCGTCTCCGTGTGACACAACAAGCACGTTATTTTTCATATCCTTTTCCACAACGAACCAACGGCCGCAACCATCTTCCGTGCCACCCAAGCCCAAACCACGCCGTTGCCCCAACGTGTAGTACATAAGGCCGACGTGTTCGCCCACCACTTTGCCGTTGATATCGACAATTTTGCCCGGTTGATTGGGCAAATAGGTTTGCAAAAACTTGCGGAAATTGCGCTCGCCAATGAAGCAAATGCCGGTGCTATCCTTTTTCTTTGCGTTCACTAGGCCTAATTCGTCGGCAATTTTGCGAACTTCGCTTTTTTGCAGGTTGGCAAGAGGAAAAATTACGTCTTGCAACTGCTGTTGCGACAACTGGTTTAGAAAATAGGTTTGATCTTTGGATTGATCTTTGGCTTTTAGCAAATAGTGGATGCCGTTTGCATGCTCGATGCCGCAATAGTGCCCGGTGGCAACATAGTCGGCGCCCATGGCCTTTGCATATTGCAAAAACGGGCCAAACTTTATTTCGCGGTTGCACAACACGTCGGGATTGGGCGTGCGCCCCTTTTGGTACTCGTCCAAAAAATAGGAGAACACACGTTCCTTATACTGCTTGGCAAAGTTGACGGAATAGTAGGCAATGCCAAGTTTATCCGAAACACGCTTTACGTCGTCGAAATCTTGCTCGGCAGTGCAGCAACCGTCCTCTTCCTCTTCCCAGTTATGCATGAACAGCGCCACCACTTCGTAGCCCTGTTGTTTTAGTAGCCACGCGGAAACGGCGCTATCCACGCCACCGCTCATGCCTATCACTACTTTTTTCATACGTATACTATTTTTTTAATCTTCTTGCGGCGGCGGATTGCACCAAACGTTTTAGCGTTTCGATTGTGTCGTCGTTGTTTTCCGTCGTCATTATTAGTTCTAGCAATTCGCCCGTTGCTTGCAACGAATCGTCGCGGGCAAGCATGCGGCGAATAAGGTACACACCTTCCAATTGTTCTTGCGAGAGCAACAAATCTTCGCGGCGAGTGCTTGTGCGGTTTAGGTCGATGGCAGGGAAAATGCGACGTTCGGACATTTTGCGATCCAGTTGAATTTCCATGTTGCCGGTGCCCTTAAATTCTTCGTAGATGATGTCGTCCATACGGCTGCCGGTATCGATTAGCGCCGTTGCCAAAATGGTTAGGCTGCCACCGTTGCGAACGTTGCGGCCTGCGCCAAACATCTTTTTGGGTTCGCGCAAGGCGGCAATATCCAAGCCACCCGTCAACGTGCGGCCGGTTTGCTCTGCCGTTTGGTTGTAGGCACGGCCCAAACGAGTGATACTATCGAGCAAAATCATGACGTCTTGGCCTTGTTCCACACGGCGCTTAGCATTGGCAAACACCAATTCGGCAATGCGAGTGTGGTTTTGCGGCGGTTGATCGAAGGTGGAATACACCACGTCGCAATCGACACTTTCTTTGAAATCCGTCACTTCCTCCGGGCGTTCGTCAATAAGCAACACCGTTAGGTGAATTTCCGGATGGTTTTTGCGCACTGCCATGGCAATTTTCTTCAACAAAATTGTTTTGCCTGTTTTGGGAGGCGCAACGATAAGCCCGCGCTGTCCTTTGCCGATAGGTGCGACCAAATCCAACGCGCGCAAGGAATAGTCCTTTTTGTCGTTTTCCAAAACAATGCGCTGGTTGGGGAAGCAGGCTTCCAAGGCATCGAAGGAAGTGCGATGAATTTGATTGCAAATTTCGTCGTTTATTTCCTTCACGTAGATGGCCGTGGGGGCGGATCTGTCGGGATATTGATGCAACAACACCTTCACCTTGTCGCCGGAATGCAAGTTCATGCGAGAAATGACGTTGGCAGAAACGTAGTAGTCCTTGCCGGGGGTGGTAGAATAGTTGTTGGTGCGAACAAAACCATAGCCATCGGGCATGATTTCCAAAATGCCGGTGCACGGAGGCAGTTCCGTTTCTTCAACGGGGGCAAGATCGTCCACAATAGCAGGTTCGCTTTGAGCAACGCGATTTATCACCTGTCGCTTTGTGGGGCGGCCGGCCTTTTTGGGCTTTTCTTCTGGCAGTTGGCCGCTATAGGATGCAACTATGAGCGAAATTAGTTCGTCGCGCTTGCGATTGCGCGGTATGATGCCAAAATCCCTTGCTTCTTCGCGAAGTTCGGCAACGGTTAGTGTGTTTAGATGTTGCAACAACAATTCGAGCGTTGCATAAATGTTAGCCATAGATATCCTCCAAAACCGTGTGGACGGTGATTATACAAAATTGAAATTGCATGCGTTTTGTTGCGGCAGGAAACTTGAATCACTGCCTCGGCAAGCAAACAAAACTTGCCCAAACAGGCTACCAAATGATGGTTTTTTGCAAATTGACAAACAAAACGTGGCACCCGAACGGCACCAAACAACAAAATTTCAATACACAATAGAACAAACAGAATTTCGGGTTTTGAAAACGCCAACGTAAACTAGTCGCCTTAAAAACACAAAAGCTAAAATTAAAAACAAAATTATGACGACAAACTTTTGAAATGGGCGAAACCCGTGTTTGAAAACTTATTACTGGTATTATAATACAAATTGTATGCAATGTCAAGTGGAATGATTCGACCATATGGCACGAACAAAAACAGGTTTTGTCGAGGAATGAACAAAAAAGCCGTCGCCAAAAATGAAAAGTTTTATCTTTTAGTACGCATATTTATTTGCGCGCGATTATTGATTTTCGCAAACAAGTATGGTATATTTTAGAAAATACGTGCGCGTGCGCGTAAGAGCGAAGTTTTGCGAGCTTAAAACATGCGCAACTATTTGAAGTTTCGTGGCCGCCGTTTGTTGCCACAAATTCCCCCAATGGCGAATTTTTCGTCGACGTATCATAAGGAGGATATATGAAAAAACTATCCAAAGCATTGTTTTTTATCGTTTTGGTTATGCTGATTGCTGTGCTGGTTGCGTGCGAACCGCCCGTTGAAACGCACCAACACAATCTTAGAAGTGTTAAAGGACGCGAGGCAACTTGCATACTAGAAGGCCTAACAGCCTATTGGCGTTGCACCGACTGCGGAAAGTATTTTTCCGACCAAGAAGCAACTAACGAAATTACCCCTGAAAGCACCATTATTCCCAAAAGTGCGCACACGCCTATCAAGCACGATGCACAAAATGCAACTTGCCTGGCAAGCGGCAACTTGGAATACTATTCCTGTTCTAAATGCGGCAAGTATTTTTCCGACCAAGGGATGACAACGGAAATTACCCTTGACGACGTTGCCACAAATATGCTGGGCCACGATTTTTCCGCACGACACGAGGACAGTTTGAGCTACTGGTTTTGCTGTTCGAGATGCGGAGCATTGCAAGAAAATTCGCGCAAACCGCTGGACCCCAACTTCACTTTGCCGGATTTATCGGAAATATGGTCAACTACATATGAAATTGGCGTTGGGCAACGCTATGACTTTGCCGTTCCCGACACCTATGGTTACACAGCGTATTCGTGGGATACAAACATTGTGAAAATAGAAGACTACTTCGATTACGGATTTGTGCGCGGCTTCTACGTATGCGGCATGAGTGAAGGCGAAGTTATTGTTTCCGTGGTGAATGCCGAAGGCGAAACAATTAGGAACATTAAAATTGTTGTACACCAAGACGAATTGCTGCACATGGGCGAAGGCACACTTGTTGAAAGCATAGATATCGCCAACACTGATGCCACCGTTTACTACGAAGACACCACTGTTACCTACACCATAAAAACTTCTGCAAGCGTGGACAGGCTTGACTTTGCGCAAATTATGCCGCAAAACACAGTTTTGGAAGGCTACTACTTCGATTCGCTTATTGAGCTTGACACACCCGATTCGAAAAAAATTTTTACGCTGGATACACTTTCCATAGGCCTAGACAACCTTTCGGACACCTTTATAGGCAGAGATCACGGCGTGCGTTACAGCGCAACAAGAACAGTTAGCGGCGACGAGGCAACTTGGATTGTCAAATGGGATTTGGGTGCAACGGGCGTGAAATACGTTCGCATTGTTGCACAAAACACCATCACCGGCAAAAAACAAACAAGCTATGCACACTTGAACATTGTTTATCCCAAGTTTGGCAGCACCAATGCGGATTTTGCCGACCTTGTGAATTTGTTTGTTAAGACAAACAGCACTTCGGCAATACTGTTTCAATCAACAAAAGAATATACCATAAAGGACCAGGGCGTGGAAACGTTTGTGGAACAAGATGACCTATTTAAGGGCATTGGAACAAACTTCAGCGAACGTTTTGCTAACACCACCTTGTTTGGTGGCAACTCCATTACACACATGACGACCTACGGAATGACAACGGAAATAACGCTATCTTCCATGCACGTAATAGAGGAATTGTGTAGAGGCAAAAACGTGCTTTGTGGACTTCCGGGCGTGGACAACACCACAATGGCATTCTTCTACCCGATAACCGACGAAATGCGCGCAGTGTTGGCATATCAAAACGGATACGAAATTGACGAAGAAAAATTCCCTTACGCCCACTTCATTTTGCAAAAAGCCAGCGCAATTCTTGACGAAATAATAACCGAAGACATGGACGACTTCCAAAAAGAAAGAGCCATTTACACTTGGATTTACCAATGGGGCGCAGGATTGCAATCGGGAGAAATTCAACAGGTTAACGTGCCGGACGGCTTGGATGACTACACAGCGCTAAAAACGTCGTATGGCTTGTTTAAGCAATATGGCGGCGACTGCATGGCATATAGCGGAGCATTCTATACACTGTGCAACATGGCCGGCGTGGACTGCGTTACCGTTTCGCTGAACAGCCAGCGCGTTGGCGGCCCAGCGGCACAAATGTCTGCCGATCACCGTGCCAACGTTGTGAAACTTGGCGACGAATACTACTTTGTGGAAACGTTCTGGACGTGGCAAACAACAAGCGAAACGGACGGCGTATATAGATATTTGAACATGACGTCGCAAAAGGCCGCAACAATTTACGGCTGGGCCCTGGAAGAAAATGGCGGACCGAGCGAGTTTAGCTACACTACCTACATTGTGGACGAACAAACCGGCGAACTTGTTAACAAATAGTTACAAAAAATCCATCGACAAAACGTCGATGGATTTTTTGTTATGTTGGGAAATTATACTTTTAAGTGCAACAGTTAAAAAAGTGAATTGTGCTTTTATGGGTTGCTCCACACCATTTTCCAGCAGAAGAATGGGGACCGGTGCCAACAGTTCGCTCAACTTTTGCGAAGGTTGTTTTTTTCGCCGCCGTGACTCTTTCGCCGCAAACAATGCCCCGTGGACTCGACAAGGCAAAATTGGCCGCATTTTGAGCACAAAAAGTTTTTATGGGCAGTTTGTGGCCGCTGAAAACCCCAACAACGCAAGTTGTGCGGCATTTTGCAAAAGCCCGAACACCTAAACGAACGAGCGACGTGTGCCTGACAGTTTTTTGAGGGGCGGCTACGGAAGATCTACGTTGGCAATAAGCGACAATGCCTGAACAAAAAAGCCAAGATACTTTGTTAGATAATAGGGCTGATCGGTGGGAACAGCAAGCAAAAATTGCCTGTCTTCGAGTGTGAGATCGTATCGGCGCATGATTTTTTGCAATTGTTGCTTGTGGCGGTCGATATCGATTTCCATTTCGTCCAAATAATCCAGCGTTGTGTGGCAATCGCTTAGCAGCGGTCGGCCAAGCGCATCGAAGGAAATTTTTATGGCAACACTACTGCTGCTGTTTGGGAAGAAAAACGGCAGAGCAACGATATAGGCGCCGTCAAATTCACTATACGAAACGTTATCTTGATAGTTTTGGAAAATTTCATTTATACTTAGCATAATTTGCCTCCGTGCTGTGAATGAAATTATATCACAAATGCCAGCGGTTTTCAAGATGCAAAAACCGTGTGAGCTTCATTGAAAAAAGCACTTGCAAACAGCAAGTGCTTTTTTCTGGTGGACGATACAGGACTCGTCCCGAAGCGCAAGCGCAGGGTAAGTGAAGGAAAACAGAAATCATAATAATAGCAAAAATCCCTGTTGCAAAAAACAATTTACTTCGACAAGCCCTGTTGCGGAGCGCTACGTTATTTCGAGTGGTCCTGCAAAAGCCAGATTGAGGCGGCGCCGCAAAAGAAGCAAAAGAAAAGGAACGGTAATAAACCGTTCCTTTTCTTTTGCGACCACAAAGCAAGCCGCCGATTGGTGGACGATACAGGACTCGAACCTGTGACTTCCTCCACGTCAAGGAGACACTCTCCCAGCTGAGTTAATCGTCCATGTGCAGTTATTGTAACACACCAAATGCGTTTTGTAAATGAATTGAAATCAATTATTTTTTGAAATGTGAAATTGTGCAAAAAAATTATAAAAAATTGCGTGCAAATAATTGACACTAAGTGATTAAAATGTTATTATTTATAGGCACTTGACGGACATGGGGGTGTAGCTCAGCTGGGAGAGCACCTGCCTTGCAAGCAGGGGGTCAGCGGTTCGATCCCGCTCATCTCCACCAATGTCAGGTGCTTTTATTTTGACAATGCTGTTGACTGTTGCAAAATGCGCGTCAATTGTTTATAACGGTTGTTTGCCCTAGCGGCAAGCAAACCCATAGTTGCATTTAAGTTTGCACTACCATTTTTTAGGGTGGTGCGAACCAAAAATATAGAAGCATAGCTCAGCAGGTTAGAGCACCACCCTGATAAGGTGGGGGTCGGTGGTTCGAGTCCACTTGCTTCTACCACAAAAACCTAAATCGAAGAATTTCGGCTTAGGTTTTTCTATTAAAAAACACTCAGCAAAGAGTTCGCGTGCGAAACGGCACTGCTGCTACGCACAATATTTGGGGGTATAGCTCAGTTGGCAGAGCGCTTGAATGGCATTCAAGAGGTCAGGGGTTCGACTCCCCTTATCTCCACCAGAAAGCGGCTTGCTTGGTGGTCGCAAAAGAAAAAGGAACGGTTTACTGCCGTTCCTTTTTCTTTTGCTTCTTGCCATTTCATTGTTTATTCAAAGTAGAAAGTCAAGTCCTGTTTGTATCTACTCAGATTTGATTCGTAAGTGTCAATTCTTCCTGATAGTTGGCTGAACGAGCAATTGGGCGAATTGCAAAATTCCCAATATGATGACAACTCGGAATAGTACGATTTTAATGTCGGAAAACCAGTAATATCTGCATAAGTATTGCTTAGTTTTTTTATTTCCGCATGCGCTGTTTTTAGTTTATTATCGATTGTAGCAGAATTGCCATTTAATTCGTACACTTTCTGCGCAAGTGCTACTGCGGTATTTATATTGCTAACAAAAATACATCCATTGAGTGAACTATCTTCATATCCAAGGTCCTTAGATAAAGCTTCAACTGCCCCACTTGTACTTGCATTCAATCCTGTGTATATTTCAAACCAAAGCAAGCGATTTGATAATGAATAATCATCAGCCTTATATATTGCAAAATACCACGCTTTATAGATTGAATCCATAATCTTTACGCAAAGTTCATTAACTTCCGACATGCACTCATATGCATTTTTTGCGGAAGCATATTCAAGATCTTTTTGCGGATTGACTCGTTGACAAATAGAACACTTATCTTCATTCCATTCGTGTTGACACTCCTCGTTGCAATGTACACACTTTCCATTTTTCCATTCGTGCGAGCACGCACAACTGGCAAATATGCCTATCGCTGCAATAAATATAACTGCGCACAGCAATGCCGATATTACTTTTTTCATTTGCATTTCCTCCTGATGTATGTGTGTTATATCCAACACTAAAAATATAATAGCACCAAACGGTGTTATTTGTCAATACCAAATGGTGTTTTTTATATAATAAAAGTACATAAATTCAGTAGGATGTGTACTTATGTTTGTTTATAGAAGAATAAGAGATTTAAGAGAAGATCACGACAAAACACAGGCACAAATTGCAAAAGTTCTAAGCATGCAGGTGACGGTATATCAACGATATGAACGAGGAGAACGTGAGGTTCCGTTTTGGGTTGCTATTAAACTAGCCGATTATTACAACGTTTCGTTAGATTATCTTGCAGAAAGAGAATAATAACGGCACTTCGCGAGACACATTGTTTCAACAATTGCCCCTGTTGAACAATTAGCACACCTGCTGTTAAATGAAAAGAATCCAATATAGCAACTGGCATATAGATTCTGCGTCAGGCTGATTCACTCATGCTTATTGCCCAGACAACCGCGTTCAAATGCTAGCCAAGGGGCGAAAAAGGTGATATAATTGATGTGCGCTCACATAAGGGAGTAGTTCACTAGAAATAGTTGTTGCATCTACACAATGGAAATATCCAGGTGCAATTGTAAAGAACGAGACTTATGCTAATGATAAAACGTTAGCATTGTTCTCGTTTTATTTTGCGCAAATACCAATTACAGAGGATGAAAATATGGTTGAAGTGATTATCACCAGTTTGTTTTTAGGCATTGGGTTGGCAATGGACGCATGCGCCGTTTCGATGGCCAACGGTTTGAACGAGCCAAACATGAAGTTTCGCAAAGTTGCACTTATTGGGTTTATGTTTGGACTGTTTCAGGGGTTGATGCCCATGATCGGCTACTTGGTGGGTTCGGCTTTCCTCACAAAAATAGAGTGGATCATTCCGTGGGTAGCGCTGGCGCTGCTGGGCTTTATTGGCGGCAAAATGCTTGTGGAAGGAATACGACACAAGGGCGACGAACAAACGGAAAAGAAGGCTCTCACATTCAAAGTGCTGTTTGTGCAAACCATTGCCACTTCCATAGATGCACTTTCGGTGGGATTTTCCATTGCCGACTACACCCTGACTCAAGCGTTTGTTTGCGTTGGCATTGTTGCTGCAATAACCTTTGGAATTTGCATTGGCGCCGTTTATTTGGGCAAAAAGTTTGGCACAAAGCTTGGCAACAAGGCAGAAATTTTGGGCGGCGTAATTTTGATTGCAATTGGCATTGAAATTTTTGTTAGCGGCGTGTTTTTTTGACGGACAGCACAAAAATTTGGCATACGTACCGCAAAAACATGCACCATTGCTTTTGCACGTACACAATAGCATTAAAGTGACATACGCGCGCTAATTGCGCAGACCATCAACACCCCATTTGGCATTTACTGCATTGCAACCGTGCAGGCCGCTTAAATTATATGTCACCAACTGATGATACGTAAGTGCGCATTAGGCAAAACCTTTTTTGAAACCACTGCTTGAAGCGGTGGTTTTTGTTTTACAACAAAAAAAACTCCCGAACCGAAGTTCGGGAGTTTTTGATTTGCTTTTAAACTATTTGTTGCTGGAAGAATCGGCAACGTCGGTTGCTGCATCTTTGGGTTTGATAAGCAACACAACAACAATGCCAACCAAGGACAAACCGGCAACAACGTACAAAACGATTTGCCAAATTTGAGAACTGGTGAGCGCTTGTTTTTCTTCTGCCTTGGCAAACAAAGTTAGTTCTTGTTCGGCAGAAACAACCGTTTCATAGCCCAATGCATCGCGAACGGTATAAACAATTTTGTAGATAGGTTCGTTATCTTTCAAAACGTCGCTTTCGAGCATGGTGATTACGCCGGCAGTGGAAATACCTTCTTCAAAACCCTCGGCCACCACTTTTGTTGTGCTGTCGTAGATGGGTTCTTCCGTCCAAGCGCCGTTAACCTTTTTGTAAACAACGTAGGTGGTTGTTGTGGTGGAAGTATCGGAAATGGACAGGTTGGTTTTGATTGTGTAGGTTTTGCCAACGGTGATGCCGTCTTTCATGGCTGTTTCCATATCGGAATGCAACTTGCTGATGACGGGAGCGCTTTCGTCGCTGAAATACACGTAGATTGTGGACGTTCTTGCAAGATCGTTAACGGCGTTGTCGTCGCTGGTGCTGGTTGTTCCATTGCTGTTTTTCAAAACATAACGGAATCCCCACCAACCGGTTGCGTTAACGTTGATTTTTGTGGTGAGCTTTGTGCAAGACCATTTGTCTTTATAGTCCTTGCTGGGTGTGCAATATTCAACAAAAACCTTGTCCGATTCCGACGTTACGGCAAATTCTTCGGCGCCTTCGGAATTATCCAAAACATAGTTTGCGTTTTGGAACACGGCATTTACCTTTGCTGCGTCTTTAAGCCAAGCGTTGTTCAAAGAAAATTCGTTGCTTACGGCGTGCACCTTGTTGAAGGTGATTATTTCGGTTAGGTTTTCGAAATATTCTTTATTGAAAACGACGTCCGCACGAGAAGTGTTTTCTTCGGCAAAAGCAACCGAAGAAACGGCGAACACGCTTACTATTAGCATCAATGCAATTATCAAACTTACTACTTTTTTCACAATAATCCTCCGCAGGGGAATTTCCCCCAGATGCGTTGCGGCGCGGATATTTTCCGCATTTTGCCACATATACAATTATTTTACCTTTTATTGATTTTATTGTCAACGATTTTGCAACCAAATAATGTTTTTGGCCGCCGTTTGTGGGCATAATTGTTGACTTGTTGCGTTTGATTGTGCCGCTAAAGCGCAAATTGCAAACACTTTTGACGGAAATTTCGTATTATACACCAAATAATTGCTATTTGAGGGAAACACGTGGATTGGCCAATGCTTGTTGCAACTTCCCTGACGGTATCCATAGATGCGTTTTTTGCAGGCTTTTCCGCCGGCATAGGCAACAAAAACAACAACGCCCTGCTTGCCGCAGTTGCCGTTATAACCTATCTTTTTTGTCTTGCCGCCTGTTTGCTAGGCAACGCGCTAAGCAATTTGCTAGACCAAACGGCAACCTACTTTGGGACGGCCATTTTGATTGTTTTGGGATTTTGCAATTTGCTTGAAAAGCAACAAGCGCCATCTGCCATGCAGTGCATTGCAACGGGCGTAAGCGTGGCGCTAGACGGTGCGGCGGCGGCACTTTCACTTTCCTTGCAAAACGTGGGCAATGCAATTTTAACACCCGTGTTGTTTGCCGCAACCCACTTGTTCGCCGTGTTTTTGGGCGAAACAACCGCCAAAACGGTGCACTGCGCCAAGGCCAACGTGCTTTCTGCCATCACGTTGTTTTCACTTGCAGCAATTAGGCTTGCCGAACTTTGAAAAACGGCGCCGCTACTTGCGACACCGTTAAATATTATTTTTCCAAATCCTTTATGTAGTTGATTACGTCGTCGGGAATCATGTTCATTCTTTCTGCCCATTCGATGACGTACTTATCGGTTTTTCTGTATTCCAACAGTTCCTGCTTGGACTGCTCGTCGTTTTTGGCGGCTTCCACCATTGCTTGCAATCTTTCGGATTTTTGTTTTAGGCTGGTTAGCTGCGTTAGCGTTATCAGCAACATGCAAAACAGGAATATTAGCACTATTATTGCCGCAACTATCAAAATTGACGTGCCCTTTTTGTAGAATAATCTCATTGTTAGCCACCTTTTGGGAAGTAGCCAAATTATACAACAGCTTTGCAGTTCTGTCAAGCGTAGATTTGCAAGTGGCCACGGCAATTATTGCTCCCACCGCCAACGCAACGAACACAAAGGCGCGAAACTTGCCGCAATTGACCTGCACGTTGACAATCCAAACGCAAAAAGTGAACTGTGCGCCAAAAAGCAAATCCCACAACACGCACCACTTGCCTTTGAAAAATCCGCTAGCAAAAACGTAGGCCGCCGCTTGCACCACGCCAATGCACACAAACACCGCAAACACGCCAAGTTGATGCGTGCCTTCGCCCAGCGTCAACTAAACAACCCCTTTATGCCTGCCGTGGCCCGATAGGACAGCGACTGCAACGACTGCGCCTCCAATTGCACCACGCCGGAATCCCTATCCAGTTTCACCACGTTCAATCCACTGCCCTTCACCGTGATAACGTTGCCTTGCAATTTGAATTGCGCTTGCTTTTCGGAAATTTCCAGCACTTGCGCCACGCCGTTGACGGTAAACACGCCGTTACAAAAAGAAAAACCGTGCGTATTGATTTTTTCGGACATAAAAACCCCCTGCATAAAATATGCAAGGGGCGTGCTTGTTTAGTACTTTTGGGCGAACAGTTTTGCAATAAAAACAACACCTCAAAGGTTGCTAGCAAACAACTTTCGAGGTGTTTTGTGTTCTGGTTGATTTTTGATTGAAACAGTTTGTTAACAAAAAATTCGATTGAAACCGTTCTGCAACGAAAATTTGGCATGGAAACCATCTGTGTTTGAAAATGCCAGACACGCATTGTTTTTATAAATGCTGCGGTGTGGCTTCGGCGCGACACGCATTGTTTTGAAACGGCCGGTTCAGAAACTGGCGCAAATGGTTTCCCGGCAAATTTTGTTATTTCAAAGTTATTTCGTAGCCGGTGGCGGTATCTTTTATGGCGTAGCCTTTGGCGGCAATTTCGTCGCGAAGACGGTCGCTTTCCGCCCAGTTCTTTTGGCTGCGGGCAACTTTGCGCTGTTCGGCCAATTGCAAAACGTCCTGCGGAACGACAATTTGCACCTTTTCTTCCTTGACTTTATCAAAATCGAGGGCAAAAATTTTGTCGAATTCCAGCGCCAAACGATAAACATCGTTGGATTTTGGCAATTTTAGCATTGTCCACAACACGCCTATTGCAAGGGGAACGTTCAAGTCGTCGTTGATGGCATCTTGGAACTTGTTGCGGAAATCGGCAATAACTTCCGGATTGGTTTTTGCGGAACTGTTTTTGTGCGCCACAAGTTGCGAACACAACTTGCCATAGGCGGCCTTTGCAGCATCCATTGCTTCCCACGTGAAATTTATTTTTTGGCGATATTGCACGTTCAAGCAGAAATAGCGGAACTCGTTTGCCGTGTAGCCCTTTTCAATAAGGTCGCTAACGGTGTAGGTGTTGCCAAGCGATTTGCTCATTTTGCCGCCGTCGATAAGCATAAATTCGCTATGCATCCAATAGTTGACGGCTTTGTGGCCTAGCCAACATTCGGCTTGGGCAATTTCGTTTTCGTGGTGAATGGGAATGTGGTCGACACCGCCGGTGTGAATATCAAAAACTTCGCCAAGATATTTTTCGCTCATGGCAGTGCATTCGATATGCCAGCCAGGGAAACCCATTCCCCAAGGGCTGGGCCATTGTTGCAAATGGTTGGGGGCGGCCTTTTTCCACAAGGCAAAATCTACGGGGTGGCGTTTGAAAGAATTTACTTCCACGCGAGCGCCGTGGCGTTGATCGGCCAAACTGATGCCGGAAAGCTTGCCATAGGAAGGGAACTTTTCGACGGAAAAATAGATGCCGTCTTCCGTTTCGTAGGCGTAGCCCTTATCCAACAACGCTTGCACCACGTTTATCATTTCGGGAATGTTATCGGTGGCTTTTGGGCAAACGGTTGGGCGTTTTATGTGCAGGGCGTCGATATCCTTCATGAATTGGTCGGTATAGAACTGTGCAATTTCCAACGGCGTTTTGCCCGTTTCGTTGGCGGATTTTTGCATTTTGTCTTCGCCGTCGTCACCATCGGAAACCAAGTGGCCAACGTCGGTGACGTTCATTATGGATTTCACTCGATAGCCGTCGTATTCCAACACGCGGCGCAATTCGTCCATAAACACGTAGGCGCGCAAATTGCCAATGTGCGCATACTTATAGACGGTGGGGCCGCACGAATACATGGAAACAAAATTCGGCTTTATGGATTTGAATTCTTCTTTTTTTCTTGTGAGAGTGTTATAAACTCGAAGTTGCATAGTTGCACCTCTCCTTTTTTGTGCCTATATTATATTCCAAAAAAACATTATTGGCAAGCGATATGGGAAGTTTAGCGGCACAAGTTGACGGCCAAGAAACTTGCGAACATCATTTTGCAAAAAGTGCCGCTTGCTTTCGCCTTTTTGCAAAACTTGCCGGAAAATTTTGGCAAGTAGTTGCAAGTTATTGCAATATTTTTTTTGATATGGTAAAATAATCGTTGACATATTAAGCAATACAATAGAGGTAACAACTATGATTGACGTTAATCTTATAAGACAAAACGCACAAGCCGTTCGCGAAAGATATTTGAAGCGCGGCAAGGATATTGATTTTACGGATTTTTTGAAGTGGGACGAAAAGCGCAAGCAAATTATTGCCGAAGTGGAAAGCATGAAAGCGCAACGCAACAAAGTTTCGGCGGAAATTCCCAAACTTAAAAAGGCCGGACAAGACGTTTCTGCCACCATTGCCGAAATGAAAAAGCTTGGTGACGAAATTGCCCAAAAAGATGCGGAACTTAACGAAGTTAACGACACAATAAGAGATTTTCTGTTGCGTTTGCCCAACCTTCCCGACGAAGATTTGGAAGCCGGCGGAAAGGAAAACAACCGCCCCATAAAAACTTTTGGCGAAAAACCGCACTTCGATTTTACGCCGAAAGATCACGTTGAATTGGCAAAGAGTTTGGGACTTATCGACTACGAACGCGGCGCAAAACTTGCAGGCAACGGCAGTTGGATTTATACCGACCGTGGCGCAAGATTGGAATGGGCTTTGTTGAACTACTTTATTGATAGTCACCTTGCAAAAGGATATACATTCATGTTGCCGCCCTACATGCTGGGTTACGAATGCGGACTTACCGCCGGCCAATTCCCCAAGTTTGAAGACGACGTTTATCAACTGGCCAATGCAGAAGGTAAAAAATTCCTTTTGCCCACGGCAGAAACGGCTTTGGTAAATTTATATCGCGATGAAATTTTGAACGAAAGCGATTTGCCCAAAAAATTCTTTGGATATTCCGCTTGCTTCCGCAGAGAAGCCGGCAGCTACCGTTCGGAAGAACGCGGCATGATTAGAGGACACCAATTTAACAAAGTGGAATTGTTCCAATACACCACTCCGGAAAACAGCGATGCTGCTTTCCAAGAAATGGTGGATATGGCTTGTGGACTTGTTGAAGGTTTGGGTTTGCACTATCAACTTAGCAAACTTGCCGCAGGCGATTGCTCCGACAGCATGGCTCGCACCTACGACATAGAAATTTACATTCCGTCAATGAACATATATAAGGAAGTTTCTTCCGCATCCAATGCAAGAGATTACCAAGCACGCAGAGGCAACATGCGTTATCGCAGAGAAAGCGACAAGAAGTTGGATTTTGTTCACACACTTAACGCCAGCGGTTTGGCAACCAGCCGCGTGTTCCCTGCAATTTTGGAACAAAACCAAAATGCGGATGGATCTGTGACGGTGCCGGAAGTGCTGCGCAAATACATGGGCGGCTTGGAAAAGATTACACCCATAAAATAACTACACACAGTTTTGCGGCAGGCAAGTGAAACCTTGCTTGCCGTTTTTTTGTTGCAGGTTGCGTTTTTGGGAGTGCCAGCAGCAAATATGTGTTTTGCAAGTTGCCGAGGCATTGCAAGCAGTTTAGGCACAACAACTTTCACGCCCGGAAAGACGTTTTGCCAGGCAACCTGACCGCCGCAAGCGGTACCAAAAATAGTTGCATTGTTTTGGCACCGACAGGCAACATTTTGCAATTCCGTTTGGGAACAAAACTTGTTGAAAGATGCAATTTTGCACCACCGTTATGCTGTTTTTGCGACAACGGCTAGATTTTGTTATACACCACTATGCGTGCATCCTTTTGCAGGGGTGTGGAAATTTCGGGATTGACGGCAAGCAAATCGTCTTCGGACATGTGCAAACCTTTGGCCAATTCCCACAAGGTTTCGCCTTTGTGTGCCAGGCACACTTCGATGGCGGAAAGTTGCGTTTTGTCGAAGGACTTTTCGTCGGCGGAAACAATAACGTTGTGTTGCTGATTGCGCCAAGCATCCACCGTTATGCAAAGCACGGCGGAATATTGAAGGGCAGAATCCTGCTGCAACGAAAAATCCGTTACGGCAACGGTTGCGAAACTTGCACACTGCGGCGCAAGGAAATCCACATCCACCGTTTGAATGAAGGGCAATTCCAGCTGGGTGCTTTCGATGCCATTTTCCGATCGGAAAAGCGCTGTTGCCGACAGCACGCCTTCCACCTGAGCGTGGCCTTCCAGCGAAATGCAATCGGTAACCAAAGCGCCAACATTTGTTACGGCAAGCACGTTATTGGCATCTGCCACTGTGCCGGAAACACGCTTGCACTGAACGGCACTGCCACAGGGCAAGGTTGTTTGTGCTTTTTCGCGACGAAAAACAAAATCGCAATCGGTGCCATAGGCATCGTTGACAACGGTAAGCGCCGTCGAAACGGTTTGTTCCAGGCGCAAAATGGCGGCAATTTCCACCGAAAACTCGGTGTTTTGGCTATCTTCGGCAATATCTAGACGCACTTTTGTGCCCTTGATAAAGGGCGTTAGCACAAGTTGCGCTTCGGGCGGAATGGTGGCGGCATCGAACTCGTGGCTGAATTTGAAGGGCAACACGTCGGTGACAATGCTTTCGCCGTTTTGGTAAGTAAGGCGCACTGCGGCGTCGCCGGAAACCTTTAGAACACCATCGGCGTTGACATAGTCCTTGATGCAAAGGGTGCTTTCTGCCATTAGCACGCCGGAAATGGTTGTTGAAGCAACCAAATCTTCTTCCACGGCAAAGGGCAAACTTTGCACGTCGGCGGCGGTGGTAACTTCGATGTTTTGCGTGCGCAAAAACAGATTGTCGCTATCGGCAAAATAGGTTACCGGCTGCGCAACGTATGCAAAAACGGTAACTTCGGATAGCACCGTGATGGTTGCAACGTTTGCGTTTGTTTGCACCTTTGCATCCATTGTGACAACGTTGAAAACGCACTTGCTATCGGCCGTTAGCAGGCTGTTTTGCACACTTTCGGCAAGGTCGGCCGTATAGTTGGAGCCCACCACCGACACGCCGTCGCTATACAACAGTTTTATTGCCGTTTTTCCAAAAAAAGTTACTTCGCCAGGCGCCGCCTCGTAGGAATTGACGACGGTATCCACGCCCACCGAAAGCACTTCGGCAATATCGTTTTTGGCCGACACGCGCACGTTTTGCGTTGTTTGAATTTTTGCCACTTCCATTCTGCTGAAAAACGATGCCTCTTGAAATTGCACATTAGACATGATAAATGCACCTCCGCAAACAATTAGTTTCAACCTAGCATATTGCTGCGAAGGGGAAATTATTACCTGTTTTGGCCAATTATGCGCCGTTGCCGCTTTTTGCGTGGGGCAATTCCGCCAAAGCCACTTCGCCGCACAACACATCAACATAGGAACAACTGATGCGATCGAACAAGGCGTTTTGCAATTGCACAACAAAAACGTTTTGGTGCGCTTCGCACACCACTCCTTGAAAATTTTTAACTTTGTTGCGGCCTTTGTTGAGTTTTAGGCGCACTTTTTTTCCTAGCAGTTTTTGCACAAGCAGTTTGGCTGTGTTGATATTGGCAGTTGATTTCATTTTTACCTCTTGACAAATTATTGCCAATTTTTGCCAAACGCAAACAAAAAAGGCCGCAGCAAATTGCCGCGGCACTTAATTTAGTTGTTGAAACTAGTCGTCGTCCTCTTCTTCTTCGTCGTCATAATCTTCGTCATCGTCATAGTCGTCGTCGAAGTCTTCTGGATAGTCGTCCAAATCCAAATCGGGGTTTTCTTCGTCTTCGAAATCGTCGTCGAAGTCGTCGTCTTCGTCGGCTTCCAGTTCTTCCAACGAAATGATATCGTCGTCACTACCGTCGCCGGTGTCGTCATCGTCCAAATAGGTGCGCCATTCGTCGTCGTTTTCGTCGTCGCGTTCGCTAACGTCCTTTTCGTGCGACAAGCAGTTTTCGCACATGTCTTCGTCCATGCCGATATAGGCAGTTTTGCAAACGGGGCAAAGTTTTAGCGGTTCGTCGGCATCGATGATATCATCCAAAAGCACTATGTTGGTATCCAGCCCCAACTCGGCCTTACAAACATCGCACATTTCCTCTTCCTGAGGGA
This sequence comes from uncultured Oscillospiraceae bacterium, assembly GCA_964577535.1. Lineage (GTDB taxonomy): Bacteria > Bacillota > Clostridia > Christensenellales > CAG-314 > Fimimonas. The sequence goes on along the minus strand of CAZNZO010000007.1, from coordinate 43,318 downwards.
TATAGTTCAATTCACATCTTGGACATTTTTTATACTTAGCCATTTTTTCACCTTTTGCCAAACTTCTTAAAAAATTCGTCTTTTCGTTCAATAAATTTACCATTATTCATTGCCGTTGTAAACTGTTTTTCACAATATTTTTTACAAGATTTCAAAAAATATTCATTTTTTGCCGCAAGTGAAAAATTTTTGCCTCTGCTATGCAAAAGGAAACCTTTTTGCAATTTTTTCAGTTATGATTTTTGGGCGGCTTTTGCGATTGACACAAACTGTCGAAAAGTGCTAGAATGGATTTATGAAAAGGATAATTATCGGCATTGCCGGCGGTACTGGTTCCGGAAAAACCACCATTGCAAAGAAAATTTACCAATCGTTCAAAAAAGATGCCGTGATACTTTCGCACGACTTCTACTACAAACCGCACGATGACTTGACTTATGAAGAACGTCGCAAGTTGAACTACGACCACCCCGATGCGCTAGACACCGATCTGCTGGTGGAACACCTGGCTCAACTTAAAGAGGGAAAATCCATTTTGCACCCCACCTACGACTTTGCGCGTCATTGCCGCAGTGAAGTTTGGGAAAAGACGGACAGTGCAAAACTGATTATTGTGGAAGGCATTTTGATTTTCACCGACAAACGCATTTGCGACCTTTGCGACGTGAAACTGTTTGTGGATACCGATGCGGACGTGCGTTTTATTCGCCGTTTGCGCCGTGACGTTCGCGACCGTGGCCGCACGATGGAATCGGTGATAAATCAATACACCAGCACCGTTAAGCCCATGCACGAGCAATTTGTTGAACCTTCCAAGCGCAAGGCAGATTTGATAATTCCCGAAGGCGGACACAACCTTATTGCAATTTCGATGATTGTGAACGCCATCAACAAACAACTTGCCAACAACGGAGGCGGAAATGCGCATTCTTAACCTTGTTGGTGCGCCTAACGCACGCGATTTGGGCGGAACAAAAACTTTGTTTGGCACCGTTAAATACGGCAAGCTTGTTCGCAGTGGCGAATTGAGCCGTCTTACGCAACAGGACGTTGACGTTTTGCAAAGTTTGCCGCTGGCGCGCGTGTTGGATTTGCGCACGAATATGGAAAAACAACTTTCGCCCGACTATCCATTTGAAGGGGTTGTGTTCGAAGACGTTTCCATCATTCGCGCCACCACCTTTGGCATCACCTACGAAAAATCTTCCGCACAGGAAATTGCCACCAAACTTAAAGCCGGCTTTGAAAGAATGAGCCAACGCAATGAAACTTACAGCCAACACATGGAAATTTTGTACAGCAAGTTTGTGCACGACGACCACTGTCGCAATGGCTACGGCGAATTTTTGCGCAAACTTACCCATCCTGTTGGCGGCGCAACGCTTTGGCACTGCACCATGGGCAAGGATCGCGTTGGCACCTGCACCGCTTTGCTTTTGCACTGTTTGGGCGCAGATAGGCAACAAATTTTGCAAGATTATTTGCTGACAAACGAATTGACCGCACAAAACCGCAACGCCATTTTGCAAAAGGTGCGCGGACACGTTTCCGACGAGGAACTGTCCATTATTGACAAAATGTTGCAAGTTAGCCCAACCTACTTGCAAAGTTTCTATGACGAAATAGAAAAAGATTTTGGCAGCGTGGACGGATTTATTGCCGCTTGTGGCGTTTCTGAGCAGGACATTGCAACGCTTAGGGAACTTTACCTAGACTAGCTGCAACGCGGCGCAAAACGCAGGCAAAAGCCCCACAGTTGCCCATTGCGCAGCCGCAAAAATTGAAATTAGAAAACTTCTGCAAAAGATTTTTAGAATAAGATTAACAGCAAAAGATTTTGACAAAAAATTTATAACAAGAGATTTATAGCAAAAAATTACAGCAAAAAACCGCTTGCACGTTAGCAAGCGGTTGTTTTTTGTTAGTTGAGTGTGTGCGACGTTTGCGGAGCGGTATAGAGAGGGATTCCGTCGTCTTCGCTGTCGTCGGAGAACACTTCCACGTGTTTTTTGATATCGAACGTAGTCCACGGGGCGGTTTGCGGCGGATATGCCACGAAAACCATTCTTTCCTTGGAAACAGGGTGATTAAATTCCAAACGATATGCCCACAAAGCAAGATTGCTTCCCTTCATAAGGCTGTCGCCGCCGTAGCGCACGTCGCCGAAAACAGGTGTGCCGATTGCAGACATTTGCACGCGGATTTGGTGGCTACGGCCGGTGCCCAGTTGCACTTTGCACAGCGAAATGGTGCCGTTGGTTTCCAACACGTTGTAGGAAAGTTCCGCGCGTTTGGCGTTGTGATCGCCAAAAGTTGCAACGTACACGTTGTTTGTTAGCGCATTCTTTTTTAGGTAGTGCACCAGCGTTGCCGTTGTTTCCTTAGGGGAGCCGACAACCGTTGTTAGGTAGAACTTGGACATGTCGCCATCCGCTATTTGTTTGGAAAGACGTTCAGCCGCCTTGCTGTTTTTGGCAAAAACCATAACGCCGCCTGTGGGACGATCCAAACGGTGAACTAGCCCCAAATAGACGTTGCCCGGTTTGTTATATTTTTCCTTTATGTATTGTTTTAGCAGCGTCAACAAATCCAAGTCGCCGCTGGAATCGGCTTGACTGGGTATGTTTTGCGGTTTTACAACCACCAAAACGCTGTTGTCTTCGTGCAAAATTTTTACGTCGTCCATTGTGAAATTTCTCATTTGATAACTCCTTTTGCTACGTAAAGTCCGCTTGCGCCGCAAGGCAAAACTGTTTTTTCATCGGTGGGTAAACACACCTCGTAGGCGAACACGTCGCCTTCGGTTGGAACGGTGCGTTTTAGAAGATTGGAAAGCACCGCCGGTTGCAACCCGGTTGTGTAGGAATTGATTAGCACAAACAAAGGGGTATCCGACAACACTTGCATGCACAAGGACAAAAAGTCGTGAATGTCGCGTTCCAACTTCCATTCTTCGCCGTTGGCGCCACGTCCGAAACTGGGAGGATCCATTATTATTGCATCGTACTTGTGGCCACGGTTTATTTCCCTTTTGACAAACTTTCGGCAATCATCCACAATGTAGCGAACAGGACAATTGGACAGGTTGGAAAGAGCAACGTTTTGCTTGGCAACTTCCACCATGTTTTTGGCGGCATCTACGTGACAAACGCTTGCGCCTGCCGAAAGGCAAGCTGCTGTTGCGCCGCCAGTGTAGGCAAACAAGTTTAGCACGCTTATGGGGCGATTAGCGTTTTTGATTAGGTCTATCATCTGCGCCCAGTTTGCCGCCTGTTCGGGGAACAAGCCGGTGTGTTTGAAGTTCATTGGGCGCACAACGAAGGTTAAATTGCGCCACGACACCGTCCAACTTTCTGGAATGCGTTTGTTAAACTCCCAGTGCCCGCCGCCTGTGGAAGAGCGAAGATAGCGTGCATCCGGCTTTTTGACGGAAGCAAGGGGTTTTGCCGCATGCCAAATGGCTTGCGGATCGGGGCGCAAAAGCACAACGTCTTTCCAACGCTCCAACTTTTCGCCGTCTCCGGTGGCATATATTTGATAATCTTTCCATTCGTTGTTGATTTGCATACCAGTTTTCTCGCAAGGTGGCGCAAGTTGCGCACACTTTTTTACATTGTACACTATTTTTGTTTTTTCTTCAACTGTTTAGCAGATTTTGCGCGTTTCTTTTGCAAATTAGCGGCAATTCGCCACACAGTGCACCGTTGACTTTTGGCACGATAGTTTGTATAATAAAGTTATGAACAACAAAAACAACCCAAACGGCGTTGCGCAAGTTATGGTGTTCAAAACGGAACTTGACTTGCCGCCCAACAAAAAAATAGTTGCACAAAGAAAGGCCGCCGAAGACAAGCTTGTTTGCATGGCAAAGCAACGTGGCGAACAACTAGTGTTGCAACACCTTGCAAGCGGCAAATGCGTTTGCGAAAACGGCTACGTTTCCATTTCGCACAGCGGCAATTACGTTGCGGTGGCGCTTGCCGATAGGCCCGTTGGAATAGACTTGCAACGCAAGGTGAAAGTCAACTTCCAGGCCGTGGCAAAAAAGTTTTTTACCCAAGGCGAAAAGCAAGCAATGTGCCTTGCAAATTGCGAAAAAACGTTTTTTGAAATTTGGTGCAAAAAGGAAGCGTTGTGGAAGAGCTTGGAAATTCAGCCGCCCACCATCACCACGGTGGATACCACAAATGCCACTTTTACGCAATTAGCACTAAACTTGGACGGAGAAACCTTCTTTTTGGCCGTTACCGGCGATGCAAACATTTGCCTGGAATAGCAAAAGTACCGCCGTTTGTTTGAGGAAAACTGCCCGTTATGCAACAGATTTTTGCAAAACGGATAACAAAATGCCGTGTTTTTTGCACCACGTACCACATTTTTTTACAAAACCAAAAGGACTTCAACAAATTTGTTGAAGCCCTTTTTTGTGCTTTTTGCAATTATGCTTTTGTTAGGAACAGCGTGAACGCTTCGCCGCCAACTTCCCATTGTTTTTGGAAAGCGCCGGTTTCTGCCGCCACAACGCTATCGGCCAAAGTGCCTTCGGCAATGGTTTGAGCGTTGTTTTGGAAAACTTCAGCAAGTTTTTCGGCCTTGTAGCCAACGATGATATGATCGGTAACAACAAAGTCACATTCCTTGCGCATGGTTTGAATTTTGGAAATAATTTCGCGCACCAAACCTTCTTCCACAAGTTTTTCGTCCAAGGTTACGTCCAATGCCACCGTGTCGCCGTGGTCGGAAACAACGGAATAGCCCTGCTTGTTTTTGCTGGAAACAAGCAAATCGCCCTCTTCCACGACAACTTGGTTGCCGTCGATATCGAAAACGTGTTTGCCGCCATTCTTGACGTTTTGCACCACTTCTTTGGCTTTTGCGCCCAAATTTGCAAGGTGTTCGCGAATTTTGCCCAACAACTTGCCGTACTTGGGACCAAGTGTTTTTAGTTGCGGTTTGATTTCGTAGTCGGCAAAGCCATCGGCACTATCCACCAAAACAACTTCCTTAACGTTAAGTTCGTTTTTGACGATGTCTTTCATTTCTTCGTCGAAGTCGCCACTGGTTGCAACGTACATTTTGGAAAGCGGTTGACGGTTTTTGACGTTGGCCGCATTACGAGCGCTTCTGCCCAGAACAACCACGTCCAAAACCTTTTCCATTGCGGTGTTCAAATGCTTGTTGATTTTGCTTTCGTCAGCAACAGGGAAGGAGCACAAGTGCACCGACTTGGGAGCATCGGCAAAGAAGTTTGCCGTAACGTTTTGATAGATGCTTTCGGTGACGAAGGGAACAAAGGGTGCCGCAACCTTTACAAGGGTATCCAAAACGGTGTAGAGCGTTACGTAAGCCGCCTGTTTGTCGGCCGTCCAATCACTGCCCCAATAACGTTCGCGGCAACGGCGCACGTACCAGTTGGAAAGCATATCGGTAAACTTTTCGATGGAGCGAGCCGTTTCGGTGATTTCGTAGTTGGCAAGGCCGGAATCGACGGTTTTTACCAGTTGATTTACTTCGGAAAGAATCCACTTATCCATCAACGTTAGCTTGCAATCGTCCAAACTGTATTTGGAAGGATCGAAGTTGTCGATATCGGCATAAAGCACGTAGAAAGCGTAGGTGTTCCACAGCGTGCCCAAGAAGCGGCGTTGCATTTCGGAAACGGCATCGTCGTAGTAGCGGCTGGGCAACCACGGTGAGGAGCCTGTGTAGAAATACCAACGAACGGCATCGGCGCCTTGCTTGTTGAAACTATCCCACGGATCGACAACGTTGCCTTTGTGTTTGGACATTTTTACGCCGTGTTCATCTCCCACCAAGCCCAAAACAATGCAGTTTTTGAAGGGGGCCTTGCCAAACAACAGCGAGTTTACTGCCAACAAAACGTAGAACCAACCACGTGTTTGGTCCACCGCTTCGGAAATGAAATCGGCAGGGAAATATTGTTGGAACAGTTGCTGGTTTTCGAACGGATAGTGGAATTGCGCATAGGGCATGCTGCCGCTATCGAACCAGCAGTCGATAACTTCCGGCGTGCGAACATATTCGCCACCGCAATCGCACTTCCAAGTGCAACCATCGATAAACGGACGGTGCAATTCGATATCTTCGCTGCAACCGCACTTTTCGGCAAGTTCCTTGCGGCTGCCGATTACGTGCACTTTGCCGCATTTGTTGCAAACCCAAACGGGCAACGGGGTTCCCCAATATCTATCACGAGAAATGCCCCAATCGATGACGTTTTCCAAGAAGTTGCCCATGCGGCCACTGCCAATTGTGGGAGGAATCCAGTTGACGGAAGCGTTGGCTTTTAGCAATTGTTCCTTCACGGCAGGATCGGTCATTTTGATGAACCACGACTTGCGTGCATAGTAGATTAGCGGGGTGTCGCAACGCCAACAGTGAGGATAACTGTGTTCGTACATTAGTTCTTTGAACAGCAATCCGCGCGTTTTTAGGTCTTTTAGAATTAGTTTATCGGCATCCTTGCAGAACACGCCGGTAAGTTCGCCGCAGTTTTCCACAAACTTGCCGTCTTCGCCAACAAGTTGCACAAGTGGCAAATTGTATTTTCTGCCCACGTTGGCATCGTCTTCGCCAAAGGCAGGCGCAATGTGAACAATACCTGTGCCGTCGGTTAGCGTAACGTAGTCGTCGTTGGTGACGTAGTAGCAATCGCCTTTTTCTTGCGAATAGGTGTAGAGCGGTTTGTAGTGAACGCCTTCAAAATGGCTACCCTTGTTCGTTTCCACAACGGTGTAGGTGCCTTCTTCGAAGTGGTTTGCAACCAAATCTTTTGCCAAAACGTAGCGCACGCCATCTTGTTCGATGGTGACGTAGTCGTAGTTGGCGTTCATGCACAATGCAACGTTGCTGGGCAAAGTCCAGGGGGTTGTTGTCCAGGCAAGGAAATAGGTGTCGGGGCTATCCACCAGTTGAAATTTTGCAACGGCGGATTTTTCCTTCACGTCCTTGTAGCCTTGCGCCACTTCGTGCGACGACAATGCCGTTCCGCAACGAGGGCAATAGGGAACAATTTTGAAGCCCTTATACAACAAGCCCTTTTCGTGAATGGTTTTTAGCGCCCACCACTCCGATTCGATATAGTTGTTGTCGTAGGTTACGTAGGGGTGTTCCATATCCGCCCAATAGGCAACGCGGTCGGACAAATCTTCCCATTCCTTTTTATACTTCCAAACGGATTCTTTGCACTTTTGCACAAACGGCTCGATGCCGTATTCTTCAATTTGCTTTTTGCCGTTGATGCCCAGCAGTTTTTCCACTTCCAATTCGACAGGCAAACCATGAGTATCCCAACCAGCTTTGCGCAAGACCTTTTTGCCCTTCATCACTTGGTAACGAGGGATGAGATCCTTTATGGAACGGGTGAGAACGTGGCCGATGTGCGGCTTTCCGTTGGCTGTCGGCGGGCCATCGTAGAAGGTGAAACAACCTTCGCCCTTTGCCGCAGTTTGCTCAAAAATTTTGTTTTCTTTCCAAAATTTAAGCACTTCCAGTTCTCTATCCACAAAATTCAAAGAACTATCAACCTTTTTGTATTTAGACATAACGCCTCCTTTTGCGTGTTTGCGCTAAAAAAAATGCAAAGCGTTTGAAAAAAACGCTCTGCAAAAAGAGTTTACCATTTCAAACAAGTACGTTCGGTTGGCAATTTGCGCCAAACGAGTTATACCGCGCAACAAGATAACGGATTGCATGCCGTACCTGCCTACTGCAATTTTCGGCAAGTCTGCTTGCAAGGTGATGGCTTACAAAACCTCTCTCGCACCTTTCACCAAACGGCGCGCTCTCTTAGCAGAGTGTTTTTGCAGTCTTGTCCTTGCTCCAACGCATTTACCATGTAATTTTAGCAAATATCTTGCATATTTGCAAGCATTTTTTTGAACTGCACAATTTTTGTTGCACTTTGCCGGGCAACTTGCAGTGCAAAAACAATTTTTTGAATGCAACTTTCAATTTTGCGGCGGGAAATCGTTTTTTGTTACTACTTCAATTTGAAAATACTTTTCCTGAAAGTGCACCGCTTGCGCAATTTGTTGCTTTGTGTAGTTACTTCCAACGGGCGCAACAACCCATTTTGTTTCAACGTCGTTTTGCCGAACGATGACGGCAACAACCTCGCCACAAAAACTTTCCACTGGGCAATCGACACCCAAAACATAGGCATCCTGCTCTTCGCCGTCGCCGCCCAAAATGCCCGGAACAAAACCGTAGTTCAGTTGGTACACCAGATCTGGGTGATTGGGATGAACACTTCCAAGAGGCCTATCCACCACAACTTGCACCGTAGTGCCCAAAACACCAAAGGGCTTGCTTGGTTGCACCTTGCCCCACAACAAATTGTAGCAATCGCAGGCGAGCGCATACTGACAATAGGGCACAAAAACGTGATAGCAACGCGGCTTGTTGGTTTTGCTGTCGCCAAAAATTGGTTGCGAAAAGTATTCCACGGCGTTTTGATGAAAGACTTCCGCTAGCATTTTTTGCTGCTGTGAAGAAAGTTCCGCAAAAAACACAGCATCGTTTTCTTCCACGGCGCGCGTTTTGGACTCGCAATAGTCGCAAACGGACGTGCGCGATAGCCGCCGACAATACGTGCAAATTTGAGGATTCATTTTTACTTTTTCTCTACGTAGTCGGGCTTCTTTTGGATTTTGCGTTTTACGCCGCTTTCGTCCACAACGTAGGTGTTATCTAGCGTTTGCAAAAGCCCTTGGCGCCATTCGGCAAGATATTCGCCACGAAGTTTTGCTTGTTCGGCCTTTTCTTCTTCCGTAAGGCCTTCCGCCTTGGCCTTTCTTGCCAATTGATTTATTCTTTCAACTTTTTCTCTTAACATAACTGCTCCTATGAACAAATTATAAAACAAATTTCGTTGCAAGTCAATGGTTGCAATGGCAAAGTGCGTTTTGATGCGGCGACAGACATTTGGGTGTTTGTCTCGCTGATAGCAAAAGTGCAATTTGCGCACCGCAAACAGGGTTGCGCAAATTGAAAACCATGCAAAAAATTTGGCGATTTTAGTTTTGCTATTTTGCCGAAGCTTGCTTGTGAAAGCGACGTGCACTTGCCACATTTAGTGGTAGATGCCAATACGCCGCAGGTCGTTTTGCACTCGGTTGTGGAAATTCGACAGCCACAAAGCAAAACAAAATGCAACGTGCAATGTTTATTTAGTGAAAAACTTGAAGGCAAAAGGCGCAAACGCCCAAACAACTTGGGACGTTTTAATGGAAAAATGCTGCAAAAACTGCACAACGGTTGCGACTTTTGCGAACACGGCGCCACGCCGGCAGGGTTTTGCCGCGCCAATATGCGGCTGCAAAATTTGCCTGATTTGTACAACAAAAAAGACGCTCGAAAAATTCGAACGCCTTTGGTGTTTTTTAAATACTGTGCGTTGCAGTTGACAGTCTACGCCAGAACGGTATCTTCGTAGGTGGCTACTCCAAAGCAACCTTGTGGCACACGATCGAACCGCTTAGTGCTGCTGTGTTCCCACCCTGACACGGTTCACGGAGTCACGTTGCACAAGACCTTGGGATCAACACTCCTTGCGAGTTCCTGCTTCCAACGCAAAAAGCCGCCTGCAACTTTCAGCCCCACTGTAGCGGATTGTAGGTGACAGGGCACCGCTAGCTCCCCGCCTAGCACAGTGCCAATATTATACTGCATTTGCATGGAAAAATCAAGTGTTTGCAAGCGTTTGCCGTGGCAAGCGGCAATTTTAGACGTTATTTTGCAAAAATGCAACTTTTCGCAACAACGGTTTTGCTAAACGTCGCCGCAACTTTCAGAGTCTGGCACAAGTCCGGCCAGAACGGTTGCGCCGGCTTGCATTCACCACCATTTATGCACCGCCTACACCAGTTTGCTTATTTCCTTTTTTAGGCGACCAATAATTTTCTTTTCCAAGCGAGAAATATACGACTGCGATATTCCCAGCATATCGGCAACTTCCTTTTGAGTGCGCTCGTCCTTGCCGTCCAAACCGAAACGCATTTCAATTATTTTTTGCTCGCGTTTGGTTAGGTGCGCCAAGCCTTCTTCCAGCAACTGGCGCTCTACTTGCGTTTCCATTTGATTATACACGGCATCGCAATCGGTGCCCAAAATGTCCGCCAGCAGCAGTTCGTTGCCCTCGCCATCCACGTTGAGCGGCTCGTCTAGGCTTACTTCCTGCTTGCGTTTGGATAGTTTGCGCAAATACATTAGAATTTCGTTTTCGATGCATCTGCTTGCATATGTTGCCAATTTTATTTGTTTTTGCGGATTGAAACTGTTTATGGCTTTTATTAGGCCAATTGTTCCCACGGAAACAAGGTCTTCCATATCCAGCCCGTTACTTTCGAATTTTTTTGCCAAAAACACAACTAAGCGCAGGTTGTGTTCTACCAGCACATCCTTGGCATCGGCATCGCCCTGTGCGGCTTTTTGCAACAATTCCGCCTCCCTTTGGGCATCCAGCGGATGGGGTAAAACTTCCGTTCCACAAAGATAGTGAACGGTTTTTTGCGACAGCGACAACGCTTGCAACAACTTTTTTAATAGCAACAACGGTTTCATTTTTTAGCCTCCATTTTTGGTTGTGGCGCATTGGAAAAGGACGAATGAAGAATAATTTGGTACTGCGTTTTGCACTTTTGCGGCGCATACGCCAGCATTATGCTGTGCGAACAATTTTCCACTTGCAGTGTGGCGCAAACGGCCACGATGGTTTTGCTGCCTGCAAGCGTTTGAATTTGCACGGAATGTGTTTGGCCACATAGCAACTTTTGCGCTATTTCGTTGCAAATTTTTGAGTTGCCATCTGTTACGAAACAAACGGGCACGCCGTTGCAACTAACGCTGTTGCCACTGTCGCAAAAACCCTGCAAATGGTAGGTGTTATCTAGCCTTACCGTCACTTTTCGCAAAAACGGTGCAACTTGTTTGGTTTGAATAAGGAAAAAGTGCAAGGCGTATCCGCCAACGGAAACAAGCACAATGGCCACAAAAAACACAAACAGTGGCACCGGTGCGTTGTAGCAAAAGCCGCTTTCTGTTACGTAGGAAATTTTTAGCAAGTTGAACACACCCACAATGGCGCCGCCAGCCAAAAAAGTGTAGGCCAAGGTTAGCAGAACAAACCAAAAAAGCTTTTTGCCAACGCCGATGGCGGTGATGCACATGGCAAAAAGGCAAACAATTTTGCCCACATACGCCCACACTCCGTAAAGAAACACCGAACCAATTGCCGTGACGGTGCCCACAAACGCGCCCAAAGCAATGCGCCACCACCTAAACCCAACTTTTAGCGTTAGCGCCGCAAAAAACAGCAACAAAAAGTCCATGGTGAAATTATCCAAAAGGGCATACTCTACGTAGACGGTCATGCCAAAATTTTAGCGTGCGCCAAAGGGTGAATAGTGGCAAAGTTTGTTGCACCACCAAAAAAATTGTCGTTGAAAGGCCCAAGTTGCACCAAACCGACATCCGCAAAGGCAACGAAATTTGACGAAAATGTGCCGCAACGCTTAGATGCTCCATTTTGCAAGCGCAGGTTGTGAGAAAATGGCGGTTTTCAACAAAAGGACAGATAAAATAGGTTTGCCTGGAAAATGTCAAACTGTTGGCAAACTGCAAAACCTGCTTACATCACTTTTTGCGCAACAAAAAAGGCACTTGAAAACAAGTGCCAAATTTTGAGTGATACTACTCCTTTTCAGTTTTTTGCTCCACTTCACGGAAAATTTCACCGTTGACGTAGGGGGTTGGATCGCACGCTACACCATCCTTTGCCACTTCCAAATGCAAGTGCGCGCCATCGGAAAATTCGTAGGAAGCAGTTGTGGAAACGGTGCCGATTTTTTCGCCGCGGGTCACCTCTTGACCCTTGACAACTTCGACGTTGGCAAGCGAAGCATAGGTGGCGACGACGTTTTCGCCGTGGTCGATTTTGACAACGTTGCCCATGCCGTAGCTTTCGGTTACGTCAACGACGGTGCCGTCGTACATGGCAACAACGTCGGTGCCGTCGGCGGCGGCAAGATCCAACGCCTTGTGCGTGCTCCAATAGTTAAGCGTTTGGTTGAACACGGCCACTTCCTCGGAATACTGCATGGTTATTTTTGAGTAGTTTACCGGCGCAGTGAAATACACTTTGACTGTGGACGGAACAGGCGTATCCGGCGTGGGCTTGACAACAGAATCGTCGTCGCCTGGGGTGGGCTTGACAACGGGGTTATCGCTAGGCAATTCGCTTTGCTTTTCCGCTAGCGTTACCACTAGCACCACCGAACCTATTGCCACCAGACAAAATATAATTAGCAACAGTGCCGCGTTATTTTTCAAAAATCTTGAAAATTTGCTTGTTTGTTTTGTAGAATTCATTTTTAGCCTCCGTTTTGTTTGTGAGAATTGTTGCCCTTTTGTTCAAAAAATATACAAACGGTTGCAACTTTTTGAAACATACAGCGTTTTAGTAGCTATCCAAAATAAGTGGCGAGCCAACTGTTATTGTTTGGCCATCGAACGCCATTTGCACATTGACACGATTGCCCTCCACCATTATGCTGCCGCAAATTTTGTTGCTATATCCGCAAACGATAGTTAGGTTTTGCAGTTGTTGCACGCTTGAAACTTGCAAATTTAAGCTTGCTTGCAAGGCGTTGAAATCATCCAGCGTGCCGAAAAACCTGATGCTTAGGCCATCAACGTTTTGGCATGCGGCAAGTGTTTTATGAACGTTTGCCAAACTGCACTGCACCAGTTTTCCGTTGCCTATTTCCGTGCAAGGCAAGCTTGTTTGGCGGCAACAAATGGTGACGTTTGCGTTGTTTGGGAAAAGGTTTGCTTGCTTTGCCAGCGGTTTTGGGACAAAGGCTAGCAAGGTGCCTAGCACGCAAACCATGATAGATAGTGTGAATAGTTTTCTCATGTTTCGATAGCATTGTTGACGTGGGCGCAACAAAATATACCATTGCAGCAAAAAAACGCAACAAAAAAAGAGCCCGACAGGTTTTGTCGAACTCTTTGTGGATGCTAGCAGAAATTAGTCGTACAGTTTGGAAACAGGCAAATCGGTATAGACACGTTCGATTGCTTCGGCAAACAGCGATGCAATGGAAACAACTTCGATTTTGTCGATGAGCTTTTCCGGCGGAAGGGGAATGGTATCGAGCACCACAACCTTTTTGAGAACGCTATCTTGCAAGCGTTGAATTGCCGGGCCGGAAAGCACTGCGTGCGTGCAACAAGCAACAACTTCCTTGGCGCCGTTATCCACCAACGCTTTTGCGCCTTGGCAAATGGTGCCGGCAGTATCGATCATGTCGTCCAACATTAGGCAAGTTTTGCCGGAAACATCGCCGATTATGTTCATAACTTCCATAACGTTGGCTTTGGGACGGCGCTTATCGATGATGGCAAGGGGCGAATTGAACTTTGCCGCCAATGCGCGAGAGCGGGAAACGCTGCCCATATCTGGGCTGACAACGGTTATGCCTTCGGACAGGCCTTGACGTTGGAAATGACGAGCCAAAACGGGCATTCCCATAAGGTTATCGACAGGGATGTTGAAGAAGCCTTGCAACTGGTTGCTGTGCAAATCCATTGTTAGCACGCGGTTTGCGCCGGCTGTTTGCAACAAATCGGCAACAAGTTTTGCAGAAATAGGATCGCGTGCGCGGGCTTTGCGATCTTGGCGGGCATAGCCAAAATAGGGAATGACGGCTGTGATGCGGCCGGCGGAAGCACGTTTTAGCGCATCCAAAATGATGAGCAAATCCATCAAGTTGTCGTTGACGGGACTGCACGTGGATTGAATGACAAAAACGTCGCAGCCACGCACCGTTTCTTTGATGGAAACGGATGTTTCACCATCGGAAAAACGGGAAACTTCCAACTGCCCAAGGGGCAAATCGAGCTGATTGCAGATATCCTGCGCAAGTTTTTGGCTGGCATTGCCTGCAAATATTTTGATAGTGCCGTGTGTTTGATTAAGCATATTCCCTCCACGCCGACTTTATATTTTGTTTTTTGAAGAAGTTTTGCCGTGATTGCAATGGCAAAAACAACAATTTGTTACGTTTGAAGTGCACAAAAACGTTAGTTTTTGGTTCAAAGCCAACGCTTTGCAGGGATTTTGCCGCCAGGCAAAATGATGTTTTTACCGCCAAACAAACAACTTGTGGCCGTTTAGCCCAATTATGTTCGAATGTTTGGGTGGGTATAATACAAGGAGTTCTTGCTTTGCTTGCAAGGAGCAAGAACGACGACGTATTACACACTATAAGTGCAAAAACGCTAGTTTTTGGTGCAAAGCCAACGCTTTGCAGAGATTTTGCCGCCAGGCAAAATTCACACTTATAGTGTATAATTTCCCGCAAAAAGTGTCAAGCAAAACACCAACCGGCAATGGCGAAATTTGTAGAATTATTTTTGCTTGTTGCAGGTTTATGCGCAACAAATGCAAAAAAAAGCTCGGCACGCAAAGCACCGAGCAAAAAGGTTGTTAGATTTTGGCGCACAACTATTTTTGTCGCCATTCGGAAATTATTTGGAGCAATTTGGATTTGAACACCAGCCCTTGCGAACCGGAAACGCCTTCCACAAAACACAGCGGCGGGTACACCACGCACCACCAATTGTTGCCATTGCCGCTACCCAAATTGATTATTAGTGCATCGTATACGCCGGCGGATAGGGTTAGATCCTGATAGCGGCGGTCGGGAAAATCTTCCTTGCGCAGTTTGACTGTTGCCAAGTAGTTTTTGCCCTGCGAACGCAACACGGAATTGCACACCTCTTTTATTGAATCGAGATGCTTTTCCACAATTTGCAACGCTTTGCTTTTGGTTGTGGCTTGGACAAGAAATGGCGCAAGATATTGCACCACGGCGTTTTTCACAACGTATTTGACGTTTTGGTCTTCGGCGGAGTTGCTGTCGGCGCGGATATGTATGCGCAAATAATCGGAATCGGATTGTTTTTGTGGCGCCATTGCCACGATTGCCAGTACCGACACCAGCAACAAAGCTATTATTGCAATCTTTTTCATGCGTTCACCTCGCAATTTGTTTGTGGCCAAAGTGTGGCCAAATTTGAGGCGAACAATAACGTTAACGCCGCAAATTTACGAAAAATTGCGGCGCTTTTGTGGAAATTTAGCGATTAGGATAGAACGCAGAACAAACGAAAGTGTTGAAACCGGCCCTTTTCAACAATTTTTGGGCGCTTTGCGCTTGTTTTTTGTTGAAAAACGCAACGAAAAAGGCGCTGCCGCTACCCGTCATGCAACAGGGCAGGCCGTTGGCATTGCAAAAAGCCAAATAGTTGTTTGCAAAAGGAGATAGGCTTGTTGCCGGCAACTGCAAATCGTTGCAGAGCGAATGCAAACAAGACTGTTCGCCACCCAAAATGCCTTGCAACAACTGTTGATTGTTGAAGTTTGCTTTGGCACCGACACTATCGAAAGCGGCAAAAACATCCTTGGCAAGCAATTGTTGGTTGAAGGTTGTAACTGCAAAATGCAAATTGGGTTGTTCGGCAAAAAATTGCAAGTCGTCGCCTTTGCCCGTCATTCTTGCCAAACCGCCGAACAACAAAAAGTTGACGTCGCTACCCAAAGTGGCGCAAAGTTGATGCACCTTGGAACTTTTGATATCCACGCCGTGCAATTTGCACAAACATCTTACCACCGCGGCAGCATCGGCAGAAGAACCGCCCATACCTGCGCACATGGGAATGCGTTTTTTGATGCGAATGGAACAGCCGCCAACGCCAAATTCTTTTTCGAAAAGTTGCGCCGCCTTGTAGGCAACGTTGTTTTGTTGATCTATCCCCTTGCAACCGTGAACCACAATTTTGCCATCACGACGTTTTGTAACACGAACAACATCGCCGCAGCGAACGGATACGACGATGCTATCTAGCGGATGAAATTGCCCTTGAAGTTGACCAACAACCAACGACAAATTTATTTTTGAAAATGCAAAATCTTTCATAATTACCAAAATTTTGTTTGTTTTTCGGTGAAAAGTCGCAAAAAATGCAATACGTTGCAACTTTTTTTGTACCAAATGGCAAAATTGTTTTGCTACCTGGCGTGGCAATGGCATTACATATATTTCGCTCTTGCGATGGAGAGACTGCTTCTTGCAAACAACGAAAGCCAAAAAATTTGTGTGTTATATCCACAAAGCGTGTTGCCTTTTGTCAAAGCATTTGCAACGTCGGCACATTGCCGTGCCAAACTAACGGCTGGGCGCTTTGGATATGTGCCACTTCGGAGTGATTGCCGATGGCAAGCAAAATAATCACTGTTTGTATTATACCAAATTGCGAAAAATTTTCAAGCCCCTGCAAGTATTTTGTTGTGTGGCGAATGGCCGTTGCCCCCGCAAGTGGCAAAACAAAGCACAATTCCGCAAATTTTTCCATAGTTCTGCAAACGTGCACACTCCTAGTTTTTGTTGCACATATGTGCACTTGTTCATATGCGCACACGACCAAAGAAAAGCGCGCTTTGGACTGATAACCACCTGCAATTGGCACAACTGTTACTTCGCACGCAGTTACAGTTTTTTTGGGGGGCTTGTAACACCACTGAGGGGAAATTGTTCAACAAATAGAAGAAATGAGACGGCGCAGCAAAAGGTTTGGCAGCCATCAATAGTAAATTGTTTTGCAAATAGCAATGTGCCCCTTTTGCTCTTGTTGCGGTTGCTACGAGTCAACGAGCAAATTGCCGCCCACCCCAAAAAAATTTAGTGGGTCCCCAAAACGCTCTTCAAATAGCACTGTGCAAAAAACCGCACTGCGACGTTGAGCAAAACATAACAAACAAATTACAGCAAAACCCACACTTTGCTTCCGCAAAACACGAAAACAAGTGCACACGTGCGCACACGGCCATGCACCACTTTTGAAAAAGGCAAAAAAGAAAGTCCCGAAAAAATCGGAACTTTCGAATTGTTTTGTTGAACCTGTTATCTCTTAGAGAATTGAGGAGCTTTACGAGCTTTCTTCAAGCCGTACTTCTTTCTTTCCTTCATACGAGGATCACGGGTGAGGAATCCGTTCTTTTTCAAGATGGATTTGTCTTCGCCTGCAACTACCAATGCACGAGAAATACCGTGACGGATTGCGCCTGCTTGACCGGTGTAGCCGCCGCCAACAACGTTAACAACAACGTCGTACTTGGTAGCTGTTTCGGTTGCGTTCAAAGGTTGACGAACGATGAACTTCAACGTGTCCAATCCAAAGTATTCTTCGATATCACGCTTGTTGATAGTGATTGTGCCGTTGCCGCCGGGAATAAGTCTGACGCGTGCAATAGATTTTTTTCTTCTGCCGGTTCCCCAAAATTGAACCTTTTTGGTTGCTTTTGCCTTAGCCATTGTTCATTCCCTCCTTATTTAATCTCCAACACTTCGGGGTGTTGTGCTTCGTGTTTGTGTTCGGCACCTTTATAAACGCGAAGTTTCGTAAGCATTTGTCTGCCGAGACTGTTTTTGGGAAGCATGCCTTTCACTGCTTTCATAACAGCGAAATCGCTTCTTTCAGCCATGAGTTTGCCGTATTGCACCTGTTTGAGGTGTCCCGGACGAGGGGAACGACGAACGTAGTATTTATCGTTAAGTTTGTTGCCTGTCAAAACAACTTTGTCGCAGTTGATGACGATGACGCAATCGCCGGTATCTACGTGCGGGGTGAACGTGGGTTTGTTCTTTCCGCGGAGGATGGATGCAACTTGACTTGCAACGCGTCCCAAAGGATGTCCGGTAGCATCAACAACGTACCATTTTCTTTCAACGGCTTCTTTTTTAGCCATGTAAGTTTTTACCATTTTTGTTTTCTCCCAATATTTAAGTTTGTGTGCTGCTCGCGGTTGAACAATTACTGCCAGTGGAAACGCAGTTTAGACGCGACAGAGCTTAAAATACCGCGCCGAATTATTCACAGCCTTTCAATTATACAAGTTGCGTGGCAAGTTGTCAACTGATTGGCAGGAAAATTTCCGCCAAAACGCCACTATTTTGTTATATTTTGATTGTTTTTGCCAAGGTTTGCAACAGCTAGTTTGCGCTGGGCAAAATTTGCGTTTGCGGCGCAAATTATTTGCTCTTTTGGGATTTTCTTTCCTGAATGGCATCGAAAATTTGCTCCACCACCCACAGCACTGCAGCCAAGGGGGAAAGGGCAATAAGCAAAGTTGCCACAATGGGAATTTCCAACGACAATTCCAAATTGCGTTTGAACAGTTTTAGCGGAGCGGAACAGGCAAGCGACACGCCGTAGCAAACCACGGCAAAACCGCATGCGCCTGCAAAAACCGCCCACAAGGGAAAGTTGCCAATGGCAAAATCCTTTGCGCAAAAGCACAATGCCAAAATTGCAAACACAACTATGCAAAAAAACGACAATGCCGCAAAAAACAAACACACGTTGCCTTTTGTGAACTTTTTCTTTTTCATTGTTATTCTCCGTAATATACTTGTTCCAGCGTTAGGCCTTTTGCCGGCAACGTTTTGAAGGTTAGGCGTTTGCCATCCAACATTGTTTGAACGTCTTCCAGTTTTAGTTTGCCTTTGCCAACTTCCAGCAGCAAACCGCAAGCAATGCGAATTTGATTATACAAAAATGCGTTTCCGTTAACCCAAAACTCAATTTGAGAGCCGTTTTGCACCACTTCAAAACTGTTTATGGTGCGAACTGTTCCCTTCAAATTGCTTCCCTTCTTTTGAAAAGCACTGAAATCGTGCGTGCCCACAAGCATGTTGGCCGCCTGTTGCATAAGCGAAACGTCTAGCGGCTTATACACTTGCAAACTGCCGGCATCCAGCGTTGGTTTGCGGAAGGGGGAAACGTACACGCGGTAGCAATAGGTTTTGGATTTTGCCGAAAAGCGAGCATCGAAGTTTTGATCGACAATTTCGGCACTTGTTACTGCAACGGATTTTGGCAAACGAACGTTTAGCCCCAAGCACAGTTTGAATGTGTTTACGCTTTTTTCCACATCAAAATGAACCGTTTGGCCTTTTGCGTGAACGCCCACGTCGGTGCGCCCTGCGGCATGCACCCGAATTGCCAAGCCGAAATAGTCGGCCAAGGCTTTTTCCAATACGTCCTGCACCGACACGCCGTTTGTTTGGCTTTGCCAGCCGCAAAAATCCGTGCCGACATATTCTACTGTTAATTTTATTCTAGCCATGGTTCACCATTAGTTTCCAAAGTAGAGCCACTTCATAATTTCTGCCCACGTGCCATCTAGTTGCATCCAAACATCCTGCTTTGCATACAACACAAAAATGGCGGTGAAGAACAAAATTACAACAAACGTACCCAAAAAATCGCGCCAAGACAGTTTCATTATGCGCATTTGAGTGCGCTTTGTGGCACCTTCGTAGCAGCGGCTGTTCATTGCGTTGGCCAACTCGTCGGCACGACGGAAACCGCCAACTAGCAGAGGAATTAGAATGGGAATAAACGCTTTTGCACGCTTTATCAAACTGCCGGTATCGAAGTTGGCGCCACGTGCTTTTTGCGCACGAATTATGCGATCCGTTTCCTCTATCAAACTGGGAATGAAGGACAATGCCAGGCTCATTATAAGTGCCAGTTCGTGCACGGGGAACTTCAACACACGCAATGGTTTTAGCAAACTTTCCACGGCGTGAGTGAGGTCGACAGGCGTGGTTGTTAGTGTTAGCAAACTTGTGCCCATCACCAAGTAGGATAGTCTTAGCATCATTTTGGCGGCAAAAATAAGCCCTTCGGCATAGATTTGCACCACCCACCATTCCCACAACAACGTTTCGCCCTTTACGAACAACACGTTCAAGACGGCCGTTATCATAAGCAGCACAATTATGCCTTTGACGGATTTCAAAATGGAGCCAAGCGGCACTTTGGAAAAGCCGATTGCCAGCGCCAAAAACAACGTCATCCAAGCAAAGCCAACAAAGCTAACCACAAAAAATATGCCCACCATGAACAAAATGCACAGCAAAAGTTTTATTCTTGCATCCATTTTGTGCACGAAGGAATCGGCAAGATAGTATTGTCCGAAAGTAACGTCACGAAGCATTTTCGTCACCTCCGAACAGGTTTTTGACCGCTTCGCACACGTCGTCGACGGTTCGACAACTGCTAGGCAAAACAATGCCGTTTTGTTCCAAAACGTTCATCACTTGCGCCATTTCCGGCACGGCCAAATTCATTTGGACAATTTCTTTTTCCATTTTGAACAGGTCGCGAGGCGGCATGTCGTAGGCAATTTGGCCTTTTTCGAACACGATAACGCGATCGGCGTTTTCGAAAACTTCGTTCATGTCGTGCGAAACCATTATAACCGTTACGCCCTTTTGACGATTTAGCGAATGGACAATTTGCAAAATTTCGTTTTTGCCGCGCGGATCTAGCCCTGCGGTGGGCTCGTCCAACACCAAAACTTTGGGATTCATGGCCAAAACGCCGGCAAAAGCCACCCTGCGTTTTTCACCGCCGGAAAGATCGAACGGGGATTTTTGTCCAACAACGGCAACGTCTAGCCCCACCGTTTGCAACGCTTCTTTGGCAAGTTTTTGGCAAGTTTCCTTGTCGTAGCCAAAGTTTTTGGGGCCAAAACAAACGTCTTCTAGTACAGTATCGGCAAAAAGCTGATATTCCGGATACTGAAATATCATGCCGACGTCGCGGCGCAATTGCTTCAAATCGGGTTTTTTAGCGGCAAGATCTTGGCCACAAACGGAAAGACTGCCCTTTTGCACACGCAACAAAGCGTTTAGGTGTTGCAAAAAAGTGGATTTTCCGCTGCCGGTGTGACCGACAATGGCAACAAATTCACCATCGTTTACCGTTAGCGAAACGTTGTTTACAGCCGCTTGCTGACTTGGAGCCTTAGGGTTGTAGGTGAAGGTTAGATTTTTTGCAACAATTGACATAACCTACCTCCCAACTGTTTGGCATCCACCACGTCCGACGGCACGGGCAAGCCACAACTATTCAATTTTTGAGCAAGGGTGACAGTGCGTGGCGGTTGAAGCCCCACGTTTTGCAACAATTGGCTATCTGCAAAAATTTGCATTGGCGTGCCTGTTGCGGCAATACGCCCACCATTCATCACTATCACTTGGTCGCAATCCAACACTTCTTCCATGAAGTGGGTTATAAGCAACACCGTCATGCCGCTTGCGTTAAGTTTGTGTGCAACTTCCAACACCTCTTTGCGCCCTTGCGGATCGAGCATAGCGGTGGATTCATCCAGCACCAACACTTGCGGACGAATTGCCAACGCACCTGCAATAGCTATGCGCTGTTTTTGTCCGCCGGAAAGTTTGTGCGGCGAATTTTTGGCAAAATTTTGCATGCCGACGGCTTCCAGCGCCGATTGCACGCGCTCGACAATTTCCGGTTGGGGAACTCCCAAATTTTCCGGACCGAAAGCAACGTCTTCTTCCACAATGCTGGCAACCATTTGGTTGTCGGGGTTTTGGAAAACCATGCCCACGTTTTTGCGAATTTCAAACAAGTTTTCTTGCTGTGCAGTGCTTTTTCCAAACACTGTTACGGTGCCTTTGGCCGGCAAAAGCAACCCGTTTGTTAGCTTGGCAAGGGTGGATTTTCCACAGCCGTTGTGTCCAACAAGCGCAACAAAAGAGCCCTGTTTTACCGACAGAGTGACGTCTTGCACGCCAACTGCCTTTTGCACAGTGCCATCTTCGTTATAAACCTTGTAGTAGAAACTTACGTTATCAAACTGAACGACAGTTTCACCGGAATTTGCCGCTTCAACACTTGTTTGCGGTTGTTCCGTTAAGTTTTGTTTTTCGTTGCTCATTGTTGTTTACCTTTACTGCTTATTATACAATTTTTGTTGTGTTTTGGCAAATAAATAAGGGCAACACGACAATGCGGAGAACAATTTTCCGCCAAAAGGCTGCAAATTGGTTGTGGAGAAGAGTGAACGTGTGGGGTTTGAAGCGGAAAATTGAAAGAATTGGCAACAAGAAAGGCCACTGGCCAATTGAAAGTTGCATTGGATCTTTCCATTAGCAGGGAAGCGTTGTCTTACTACGAAAACGACAAACGCAGTCCCTATGTTGAAATGCTGCGCAAAACGTCGGAATACTTCAACGTTTCCATTGATTTTTTGATTAACGGCAAAGAGTTTGAAAAACGATAAATGGTCGCTTCTTTTGCAAAAACACGTTTCAATTCATGCATAAGCATGGATTGATTTTTTTGCTATTTTTTGCATTTTGTTGAGCAATTTTTTGCAAGGCTACCTGTGAAAAAGTTACAGCAACTGCCGCAGTTGCAACGCTGTGCATCACACAAAAGACACCATGTCAATGCTGTGCCACAAAAAATTGCAAAAAAAGAAACCTTCGGGGTGGTTACCCAAAGGTTTCACGTTGTGTAAGAGTTCAGTCTGTAAGCCGAGTTCTGTCTTAAACGGTTATCTATCTACTGCTGTCGTTACCGACAGCCTCCAGCGAATACGTCGAGATGCCGAGCAGGCATTTGATCTCATTTCTTGCACCGAATGGGGTTTACATGCACGCGTTGTCACCAAAGCGTGTGTAGGCTCTTACCCTGCATTTCCACCCTTACAACGCAAAGCGTTGCGGTATATTTCTGTTGCACTATCCTTGAAGTCGCCTTCACAGGCCGTTAGCCTGCATTCTTGCTCTGTGGTGCTCGGACTTTCCTCGTGAGTTTCCCCACGCAACCGTTCGGCTGTCTCTTACTGGGCATATTCTACACCAAGTTGGCAAAATAGTCAATCATTTTGCCGATTACACGAAAATTGCAACAAAAAAACGCAGAAATAAATCTGCGTTGTTTGGTAAATTTAAGTGGCGACATAGCCTTGCGGCAGGGAAAGTTCGAAATTTTTCATTGTTGCAAACCCTCGATATAGTCGTCCACGGGTGTTTCGTCCACAAAACTTTGCGTTTTGGTGACATTATAGTCGCCCGTCAAACCGTTTGTTTGCATAAGATGGCGAACAAGCCTATCCGGGCGCAAGTTTTCGTTGCCCACGGCAAGCGTAACCAAAGCGGCATCGGCATTTAGCTTTTGCGCATTGAAAATGCGGGATGCAACGTTTTTAGTAACCGTGTTGCCCTTTTCTTCGTAGGAAATTTGGTAGTTTTCCGCAAGAATTTGTTCCGCCACGTCACCAAGGCCTTTTGCCTCGATTTGATAGGTTGCGCGATTGATTTTCGCAGCCAAATTCATTTGTTTGTTGAACACCTTTACAAACCGAATTCCGGCAGGACAAACGGCGTTTATTTTTTGCAATAAACCGTCGCTGTGTTCCATTTTTGCGCCTACGTATTCGCAAAAACTTTGCACACCCAGCGCCAGCGGAGGGGAAAACACCAACTCCATGTGAGGGTTGTAGCCTTGCGAATATTCCACGTTTAGGTTTGCGCGGCGCAAAATATATGTTACTGTGCGCAAAGTGTCCACGTGCGCCGCCAAAGCGGCAGTTGAAGTTTTTTCGAATTTGAATATTACCATTTTTAACCTTTTGGCAAAACTATTTTGCCTTGAATGCGTCGTTGCCGTGACCGTCGGCACAGAATCCGTATTTTTTGAGTCCACAGCCATTGCACTGTTTGTTACAAGAGGGCGTTGTTATGCCTTGTTGAGACTTGGCATATTCTGCCTTGAAAAATTCCTTAGAAATGCCCACGTTGATGAAATCCCACGGCAATTTTTCATCCAAGCCCTTTGCGCCCACAATTTGTTGCACGTCCACGCCGTACTTTTCGAATCCCTTTTTGTAGTGGTTGAAATCGAAACACTCCGTCCAGGCATCGAAACGGGCACCATCTAGGTAGGCTTCGTACAAGCTGTCGGCAACACTTCTGCCACCACGTGCCAGCACCGCTTCCATAAGCGAACCGTCGTAGTCGTTGTAGGAAAAGCCAATGCCCTTTTTGCGCAACGTTTCGGCAAGATATTTTTGCTTTTGTTCGATGCTTTGCCTATCGGCAAAAGCGCACCACTGAAATGGGGTGAAAGGTTTGGGAATAAAGGTGGAACAGGAAACGGAAATACGCAAGTCCTTGCCCGATTTGCGCACCTTTTTATACAAGGATTTTACGCGGAACGCAATATCTGCAATGCCTTCCACGTCTTCTTGCGTTTCGGTGGGTAAACCTAGCATAAAATACAACTTCACCGACGAATAGCCCTGCCCGAAAGCATCGGCAAGGGTGCCGAAAATGTTTTCTTCCGTAATATTTTTGTTGATGACGTTGCGCAAGCGTTGTGTGCCTGCTTCTGGCGCAAAAGTTAGCGAACTTTTGCGGTTGCCTTGCGCCATATCCCCTTTGAAACTATCCAAACGCAAACTTGGCAAATTTAGTTGCACGTGGCGTTGTTTGCAATAGGGCAACAATTTTTCGAGTAGCGGCATAAGTCCGCTATAATCGCTGGTGGAAAGACTGCTTAGCGACAATTCGTCGTAGCCGGTGGATTGCAACAAGTTTTTGCACAGTTCGAATGCGTTATCCACGCTGCGTTCGCGCACCGGGCGATAGATAAACCCGGCTTGGCAAAAACGGCAACCGTTGGCACATCCACGGAACAATTCCGTGACGGCCCTGTCGTGCACAATTTCCATGTTGGGCACCAATTGCACTTGCGGCGTGAACACCGTGTTCATATCCTTTTCGATATTGCGCCACACGCTTCTGTTTGGCAAGGAAACGACTACGTCGCCTTGATACTCGGCAGGGTGCAACGACGGAACGTAGATGCAAGAATAGTGCTCGTCTACCCACGCCAAAAATTCCTTTTTTGTGCCGCTAAACTTTTTGTAGTCTTCAATTATTTCGCGCCACGGCGTTTCGCCTTCGCCAACGAAAAAGAAATCGAAAAACTTATACATTGGTTCGGGGTTGACGGTGCAGGGGCCGCCTGCCACAATAAAGGGGAAACTGTCGTCACGATCTTGCGCACAAACGGGAATTCCCGCCAAAGTTAGCATGTGGAAAACGTTGGAATAGCACATTTCGTACTGCATGGAAAAACCGACGAAATCAAATTCCGCCAGCGGTTTTTGCGTTTCCAAACTGCACAGGGGCAATCCATTTTGTTTTAGGTAGTTTTCGTAGTCGGCAAAGGGCGTGTAGCAACGCTCGCACACCACGCCTTCGATGGAATTGAACAAATAGTACAAAATGCGCACGCCCAAGTTGGACATGCCCACTTCGTAACTATCGGCAACGCACATGCAAAAACGCACGTCGCACGGCTTGTTCATATCAGCCAAATTATATTCCCCGCCAAAATAACGGTAGGGCTTTTGTACACTATCGGTAAGTTTTGTCAATTTGTATTCTCCAACAGTTTGCAAATTGCAAACAAATTTTTATAACGCCATGGTGGCCATTAGCGTGCCAACAAGGTTAAGTTCTTCGCCTTGAACAATTTCGAAACTGATGCCCCGAGGAGCCAAAAATTCGTGCAGGTAGCCTTCGAAAGCACTGCGATAGCCCACAAGTTTGTTGAATGTTGTGCCTTCGGCAACAATGGCAACGGGAAGCGACTTGTCCCCACAGGTGAAAATTGCGGTGGCCGCATTTGCAATGGCTCCAAGTTTTGCCGCACGGTCGATAAGCTGGCGGCAAATTTCCTTGGCGGCGGCAACGTCTTGGTCGCAATGGAAAAATTCCATCATTTCGCCGCTATCAGACAAAAATTCCGACACATCTTTAAGTTCGAAATGGGAGACGTTGGCATTGACAGACAAAAGGTCTTCCTTTTGAGCGCCGCAAAGCGTTTGATAAATTATTTCCGAAAGATATTTGCCACTGGTCATTTTTTCGAACAGTTGCTTGCCGGGAGCATCGGTAAGATTGATGGCAATTTTGTCGAAATCGCCCAAAACAAAGCCGTCGTAGCCGCCACATTCCATATTGACAAGCATTTTGCCCTGTGGCAGGTTGCTTTCCTTTGTTATTTGCGCGGTATCCACTATGCAACAAACGTTTGTTCCGGTGCCATAGATATAGCCCAGATATGTGGAATAGGTTTTATCCGAAGTGGCCATACCGCCCAGCAACGTTGCAACGGTATCGTTCAAAATGACTATTTTGCGTTGTTTGCTGCTAAACTTGCCCAGTGCGGACAAAGTTTCGGCGCCGACGCGCGTACCAATAACTTCGGGCGCCTTAACTTCTTTGCTGAAAGTTGTGACGATGCCATCCATATCCGCCGACATATCCACAGGATAGGAAAAACAAAAGCCGACGTCTCCGCCATCTTCCGCCAAATAGGCAACGTTGGATGCAATTTTGTTGTAGAATTGCTGTTTAGACAACACTTCACCCTTGGATGCAGGCATGGTTGTTTTTTGCAATTTTTCTATTTTTACTTTTCCATCTTGGAAATAGCCCACTGCCGAACGGAAGTTTGTGCCGCCGGCATCTATCAAAATGCGTTTGCCTTGGCTTATTTTGGAACGATCCACGTTGCACAAATAGGTGGGAATCATAGGAATGATGCCACCATGAGCGCGCAAACCTTGGCTTATCGTTTGTTGAAAACGGCTAATTTGTGCGGCGGCATCCACTTGACTGCCACTTTCGCCGTGTTTACACAAAAATTCTTCAACTTTTTGTTTCATACAGGAAACCTCCACTTGCAAATTGCCGTCCAAAATCTGTTGAACTGTGACAACTTTTAGCAAATTTTGCTCTGCCAATTCGGCAACACGCCTTTCGCGCATTTCGTCCTGTTCCAAAGAAAGATCGTTTTTGACGTAGACGTTGCACTTAACCAGCTTTGAAGCGTATCTTCCGCCTCTTTGGGCAATAGTTTTGACGACAGACAACAATTTTTCGTCCTGCGCCAATTCCAGCGAACGAGCCAAACAAAAAACGTTGTTTTTCCACTGGGAGGAAGTTTTTTTTATGCCCTTGGCATAGTCCTTGATTTTGTTGACGGCAATGAGCGTTTGTCCCTTTTTGGAGACTTGACCATCGAGCGATACGGGGCGAGTTAGTTCGAAGTTGTTGTTATTGCCCAAACGCACATGGTATTTTTCCGCCAATTGCATCACCGAAAGACCGCTATCTTTGGTGAGAAATTCCAAAGTTTTTAGCGACATCCACGCATCGTCTTCGGAATTGTGTTCGTTATAGGTTATCCCCAAATCTGCCGCTATTTTGGAAAGCGCCTTCACGTCCTTTTCGCCACGATACAGCCGATACAACAGTTGCGAACACATGAAGGAAAAATTGATGGATGGCAAATGGTAGCGTTGACACGCCGCATTTAGCATGCGCACGTCGGAATCCACCGCATGCCCCACCACCAAACAATCTTCGTCGGTTAACAGCGCCTTTATTTCGTCGTAGACTTGCGAAAAATCGGGAGAGGAATCCAACAGTTTTTTATCCAAATGCAAATCGATGCCGACGTTCTTTCGCGTGCCGTTTAGGTTGTAGGTGCTTTTGGGGTTTATCCAAACGTTTTTACGCCATTCCACGTTGAAATTTTCGTCGGCGACAACTATGCCGATACTGCAAATACTATACAGTTTATAGCCGTTAGCGGCTTCTATATCAAATGCTAAGTACTTCATTTCTAATCCTTTTTACCCACTATACTTTACCAAATATTTTGCAATTTTGCAACGGTTTGTTGCAAAAGCACCGACTGCCGGCAAAACTTTTTGAAATAGCCGCGGAACAATGGCTAAATTTGCAAAAAACTGCCTGTGAACACGCGACGTTTTGAGTTATCTATGCCGCAAAGGCACCGAGTTTGAAAAACGCCGGGAAACAATGAGCCCCCCTGAAAACAAAAAACGTTGAAAAAGCGCACTGCACATTTGCTTTTTTGTTTAGGCAAGTGCAAAAGCCCTTCAAAAGTGAAAAAGTTGCATTATCATTTTTGAGGCAAGCATATTGACGGCAGTGGGCAAAGACAGTATAATAAAACCACCATTTAGTGAAGGAGGAAAAACACAATGGCAAAAGAAGAAAGAGCTATGAGTAAGTTTTTGGATATCGTTGGCGAGATTGTCGCCGTGATTTTGGTTTTGGTTTGGATAGTTTTGCTGGCAAACGCACAATGGAATTTCCTTGATAGCGTGCCCACGCTGCTTAACATTTTGAACATAGTAAGATCGTACGGTGGATTGATTTTGATGGCAATTGTTGGCCTGGAAGCAATGTCGAAACGCAACATTGTTTTGAGAATTGTGTTCCTTGCATGCTTGGCAATTATAGTTGTTTTCCTGTTCTTCCCCGGAACGTACGAAAACCTTATTGGACTTATCCCCAGAAACTAAAAAACGAAATAAACAGCGAGGTTGCAACGATTGCAACCTCGTTTTTTTGCGTATAAAGTTGTTTTACAAGCTCAAATTAGCCTTGTTTCAACTGCGGCGGACGGGCTTTTAGACACCGCACGGTGGAAAAGACCACCATCTTTTTGCGGCGAGCGCGAAGGGCGAACTTTATTGCCACAACCAGTTGCCAAATGCCCACGGCAACAAGAAAAAGCGCAAAGCATTTTCGCAGCGTTTTATCTTGAGATTTTCCGGCAAAAAACGCGCCGACAATGGCGCAAACCGATGCCGGCACCACCACCCATCCCAAATGCCTTGTGCGAAGCAAATTGTTTTTGGCGTGAAACACAAGCGCAACGGAGCACATTGGCAAAAAACTTACCAAATTTAGCGCCTGCACGGTTTTTTGAGAAATATCCCAAAAGGACAATAGCGGCACCAACACCGTGCCACCGCCCATGCCCATTCCGCCAACTATGCCCGACAAAAACCCGAACAACACAAGCAAAAACACCTTCATTTTTTACCCCACCTAGAAAAGCATTTTTATGCCGCCAACAATAAGCAAAACGGCAAAAATAAATTTTGCAACGTTTCCTTTAAGCTTGGAAAGGAGCACCGCCCCTGCCACGCCGCCTATAACCACTCCTAGAGTGCACCACGCCGTGGAAACCCAATCGACACATCCGTTGGCAACGTACACTGCGGCGCTTACAACGGTTAGTGGCAAAATTACCAATAGCGCCGTTGCCTGCGCATTTTTTTGCGGCAATTGAAGCACGATGAGCAGCAACGACACCACGGCCACTCCGCCGCCTCCGCCCAAAAATCCGTTGACAAATCCTGCGGCAGCACCCACTGTTAGTAACAATAACTTACTTTTTGCGTTTAGTTCCATTTTTTGTTTCAACCTTGCGTGAGTTTATACCCTTTTTTGATTGATTTTTTTGTTAGTTTGTATTAAAATGATAGCAA
Source organism: uncultured Oscillospiraceae bacterium (assembly GCA_964577535.1). Classification (GTDB taxonomy): domain Bacteria; phylum Bacillota; class Clostridia; order Christensenellales; family CAG-314; genus Fimimonas. The sequence goes on along the minus strand of CAZNZO010000007.1, from coordinate 14,022 downwards.
GTATGCAGTTCGGCATATAGAAAAGACTATCTTAATGAAAGGTAATATAGGTATGAGCAAAACTACAACGAAAGCAAAGAGCCCAATGACTCCTAGCACAAAGAAAACGATTATCATCTCCGTTATTTGCGCGGTGATGGTGATTATCCTTGCTGTGTCTCTTCCCTTGATGTTGAGACAAGAAGCTTCGGACGACACAAACAAACCGTCCACAGATACAAGCACGTCTCAGGCGTACATTAAGAACGGTGACTTCGCCTACTACGATAAGGATAACACCACTTTCCCCAAAACCGCAGATAACTGGACGAAATACACCTACAAAGCTCCGGTAAGCGATTCGGAACACGGCTTTGAAAAACTTGACAATGAAGCGCACGTTATTGGCGGCATCATTGACGTTAACGAAGAAGTTTGGGAAACGGTTGCTACCGACCTTGCTGCAAAGGGAATTAGCGGAATTACCAACCCCGGCATTCACAACGACGACCTTGATACAAACGTGTTTATGTTTGCTACCAAAGAAGCAACCAATGCGGCAATCGTATCCACAAGTTTTTCCGTTGCATCTCAAACTTCGGCAAAAATAACCGTGTGGGTTAACACTGCTTTGATTACGGAAGGCAACGCAACTGTTGCTATCCAACAATATTCTTCCACAGGTCTTTCCGCTTTGGACGAATTTTCCTATGCAAAGGAATTTAGCGTAGCAAACGCCGAAGGTTGGCAAGAACTTAACTTCTACGTGTTCAACCGCAAAGCAAGCTCTCAATCGGTTGTTGTTAACGTTGGTATTGGTAACACCTACACCGGCGCAAACGCACAAGGCATTTTGTTTGTGGACGACATCACCTACACGACGGTTTCTGCAAACGAATACCGCAACTTTGTTGATAACAGCGAAGGCGTGACGTTCGCATCCAGATATGGCATCATCGGTGAAGACGCTACAGTGGCAGCATCGGAATATGCAAGCTTGGTTGGATTTGGTTCCACAGTGGCAACTGAATACACCACCACAACGTATCCCACCATTGCAGAAGCAAAAGTTGAAGGCAACGCTTATTCTCCCTTTACTTCTCACGACCACTTTGGCATTTACAAAATTGAAAACAACGGAACAGTTAGAACTCCCGTTGCTTTGGAATTGAGCGCTTGGAACGGACAACCCATCGTTGTTAAATCTAGTGCAGATTTGAAAGACCACTTGCACATCAGCTTCTGGGCACGCACACATCAAAACAACGTGTTGGCACAAGGCAACGTTATCCTTCAAACTTTGGTTGACGGCGAATGGACGGATTTGGAATCGGGCAGCTTTACTTCGGTTGTTACCAGCCAAGACATTGCCGAAGACAGCAACTGCGGTTGGGCTAAATACGACATCTATTTGAAACCCACCACTTCCGCAGACGACGGCACAACCGTTCGCGTTTTGTTTGCACTTGGCAACATCAAAGGATATGCATCCACCAGCAACTACACCCCCAACGGCGCTTTGTTTGTAACCACACCGTTTATTGAACAAATTTCCGCATCCGATTATTCCTCGGCTTCTAGCGGAACGTATGCAAAGAAAGTTAGCCTTGTTGGCGCAACGGCTTCTACTTCCATTAACAATGGTTCCTTCTCGAGCGTTTCCACCAGCAACCCCAACCAACCCACAAGTTGGCAACCGGTGTTTGCAGGCGACAACCTTATTTATAAGGATGGCAAAGGCAACATTCGTCCCGAAGGACTTGCAACCAGCCAATCGGCAGTTAGCGGCAGCATTATTAGAAACAACAAAGGCGACGTTGCCAACGGCGAATGTGCTCCCAAGTTTGACGACTCTGAACAAAACTACTTGAAGCTTACAAACAACGTTGCAACTTCCTACGGATATTTGTCCGCAGATATCAACCTTTCCGCACACACCGTTTATGCATTCTCCGTTTTGGCAAAGACAACGGGCAACAGCGCTCCGTTTATCTACGTTGTTAAGAACGTTGAAGACAGAACAACGGAAAACGCAGTTATGGGCAAGATTGAAAGCGCAACGGCAACCGGCGATGCAGCAACCGACACCAAGTTTGGTATGATTGCAAGTTCCGAAGAAGGCAACGGCTGGACCCGTTACTACGTTGTGATTATCACTGGCGACGAAACCGTTACCGCTCGCGTTGCATTGTTCAACGGCAGCATCGACGGACAAACCAAACAAGCCGGCACCGTTTATTACGACAACGTTTCGTTGACGACAATCGGTTCCTACACCATCGACACTGCTGAATATGCAGAAGGCGATGAAGATGCTCCCGCAACCAACCGTGACAGAATTAAGTTCACCACCGCTAGCGGCTACTCGGTGTTTGAAGAACTTACCACCGAAGAAATTTCTTCCTTGGTATCTGCAAACACAAACGTTAACGTTTCCGCAGAACCCGATTGGGAAGCAATGGTAGAAAAAGCATTGGCAACGGATGAAGAGGAAGACGACGAAGAAGAAACCACAACGAAAAACAACGTTGACGTTGGATTGATTCTTTCGGTAGTATCCAGTGTTGCTTTGGTTGGCGCATTGCTTATAGTTGTTGTTGTTCGTTGGTTCAAAAAACGCAACAATCAATAATTTAATTAAAAACTAAAACGCAGGTTTAATTACCTGCGTTTTTTTGTGGTAAAACGAAAACGGCGCAGAGGTTATCTGCGCCGTTGTTTTGGTTTTTGAGTTACTTTTTGTTGGCGACAAACTGCACTGCATCCAAATAGCTTTGGACGCCCTTACCGGCAAAATAGCCTGTACAAACGTCTTTTAGAACGTCGGTGTGGCGGAATGTTTCGCGAGAGGAAACATCCGTCATGTGCACTTCCACAACGGGAATGGAAAGGCTTTCGATGCAATCGCGCAATGCGTAACTGTAGTGGCTGTATGCGCCGGCGTTTAGCACCACGGCATCGGCATCGGTTTGTTGCAACCAGTCCACCAAAACGCCTTCATGGTTGGATTGCATGCACTGCACTTCTGCGCCCAAACCGTGGGCGTATTCCACAACGGTGTTTTGCAATTGCTGCAAAGTTTGGGTGCCATATAGCGACGGATCGCGGTGGCCAAGCATATTCATGTTTACACCGTTTAGCAATAAAATTTTCATGTTTTCCTCCCTATTCGGCATCGCTCTTTTTCCAAGCGTCGGGGCACGTGCGGTTGTTTTTGAACCAATCGGTATCTTTTAGTTTTGTGTTGTTGTTGGAACAATTTAGCGATATTGTGCCGTTTGTGCACTTGAACACAATGTTGCCGTTCATGGACATAAAGTCGTTGTCCGTTTCGCCCACCATTGTTGTTACGTAAACGTTGTCGGTGTAGTTGGCGATTCGGTCAACAAATTCCTGCGCGGGGAAGGTGTGGTTTGGGTTGGATGCGTACTCCGTGCTACCTGCGCAGCAGCAAACGCACACGTATTGCGGCTTTATTTTGGAAAGCAACACGTCGCTAGATGCCGTGTAGCTGCCGTGATGGCCGCCCTTGAACAGCACCACTTCGGGCAGGTTGGGGTTTTCTTCCACAAGAGAGGCTTCGCCGTCCTTTTCCAAATCGCCGGTGAACAAATAGTTGTTTTCGCCCTGCGCGAACAACAGGCACACGGAATAGTCGTTTTCGCCGCCACTGCCGCTTTTTTGTTCGTAGTATTTTTGGTACAATACTTCCATGGTGATGGAACCGTCGCCAGTTAGGTCATAAATCTTTTGCGCGCCGTTGGCGTTGTTAATGCAATCCATTGCCGTGTAGCAATTTGCGCCTGCGGCAACTTCGGCATCGCGCGCCGACTGATAATCCTTGTAGATTTGTGTTTTTGCCTCGCTACGCGCAAATTCAATTATGTTTTTGCACTCGTAACGCTGGAAAATTCCCATGGCGCTAGCGGTACCCACAAAACCTGCAATGTGGTCTTGGTGGGCGTGTGTTGCAATTACATATTCCAACACGCCGTCGGTGCAATATTGATCCACGTAGTTGCCGATTGTTTCCGCACTGCCTTTGCGACTGCCGGCATCAATCAGAATATCCGTGTCGCCAGCTTTTACGTATACGCTATCGCCGGTATACTGGTTGCCAAGTTCCAAAAAGTGGAAGGAAATTTCGCCATCGGTTGTTACGGGCGGATGGTTGGGATTGAGAATAGTATCGAACCAACCGTTGTAGTAGCCGTAGACGGTGAGCGCAACAACGGCAATTATTGCAATTACGCACAAAAACGTGTAGAACTTTTTGTGTTTTTTGTTACGTGACGAAGCGGCACTTTCGGCAGCAGCTTTTGCAACGCCGCCAACCACTTCTACGTTTTTCTTTTTGCTGTTTTTTGAACTGTATTTGCCTGCCGCATCGACAACGCGCTTGGCGTTTTTCTTTGCGGAACTTTTTTTGGATGATTTTGCCATGCTACCTCCTGTTTGCAATTGCATTTGCTTAAACTAGTTGTCGCTTGCCCATTCGGCAGGGCACGTGCGGTTGTTTTTGAACCATTCGGTATCTTTTAGTTTTGTGTTGTTGTTGGAACAATCAAGTGAAATTTGGCCGTTTATGCAACTGAACACAATGTTGCCGTTCATGGACGTGTGGTCTTTTAGTTTGCCGCTAGAATCCAACACGGCAAGCGTTGTTACGTAGACGTTATCGGTATACTTTGCGATGCGGTCAACAAATTCCTGCGCAGGGAAGGTGTGTGGGCCAACTTTGCCGTTGGTATATTCCGTTGTGCCGGCGCAGCAGCACACGCACACGTATTGCGGTTTTATTTTGGCAAGCAAAACTGCGCTGGACGACGTGTAGCTGCCGTGATGGCCGCCCTTGAACAGCACCACTTCGGGCAGGTTGGGGTTGCTTTGCACAAGGGAGGCTTCGCCTTCTTTTTCCAAATCGCCGGTGAACAGATAGTTGTTTTCGCCCTGCGTGATAAGCACGCACACGGAATAGTTGTTTTCGTCGCTGGATTTGTTGTCGTAGTACTTGTGATACAACACTTCCATTGTGATGGAACCATCGCCAGTGAGGTCATAAATTTTTTGTGCGCCGTTGGCGTTGTTGACACAATCCATTGCCGTGTAGCAATTGGCGCCGGCTTTAACTTCGGCATTGCGCACCGCTTGATAATCCTTGTAGATTTGTGTTGTGGAATCGCTACGCGCAAATTCAATTATGTTTTGGCATTCGTAACGCTGGAAAATGCCCTTGGCGCTTTCGGTGCCCACGAAACCGGAAATATGGTCTTGGTGAGCGTGGGTGACGACGACGTATTCCAAAACACCATCGGTGCAGTAGTTATCAACGTAGTTGCCGATTGTTGCCGCACTGCCTTTGCGACTGCCGGCATCAATCAGAATATCCGTGTCGCCAGCTTTTACGTATACGCTATCGCCGGTATACTGGTTGCCAAGTTCCAAAAAGTGGATGGAAAGGTTGCTGTTTGCAATTACACCGCTTTGTGTGACGGTGATTTGCAGTTGACAAGACTTGGTTGCGCCGTTTTCCGTATATGAAATTTCCAACGTTTTTACGCCGGGGGTGGAAGCATCCCAAGCGCTTGTGTTGTAGTTTTGAACAACACGTGTGGTGGCGTTGTGGTAGGTTGCGGTTACTACCAGTTTGGTTGCATCAAGCTGTTCGCCAACAAGCACCGTACCACTATACGTTGCCTTGATAGAC
>CAZNZO010000007.1:0-8236 GCA_964577535.1 uncultured Oscillospiraceae bacterium | reverse complement strand
TCGCCAACTTTTGTGGCATCGTAGCCACTGATTTGGAAATCTGTTACCGGTTGCTTGTCACCGTTATCGTAGGCGGCTGTTACCGTGAAAAACGAAGTTGGCAGTTGGTCTCCCACATAGATAGGCGTTTGACCGGCCGTTGCGCTTATCGACTGCAACGTTTTTGGCAACACGGTGACGGTAACAGTTGTTGTTTTTTGCTGGTAGCTGACTGTTAGCGTTTGTTCGCCAACTTTTGTGGCATCGTAGCCACTGATTTGGAAATCTGTTACCGGTTGCTGATCGCCGTTGTTGAAAAGAGCGGTGACGGAAAAATCTGCCTTGGAAATACTTTGGCCAACGATAGGCTGATTTCCGGTGAAGGATGCAACAATGCTTTGCATTTCCACAGCGCTAACGGAAAACTGCAAATTGCATTGCACCGTTGTGGAATTTTCCGTGTAGAAAACGACAATTTGTTTTTCGCCGACAGTTTGAGTGGCATTTTGCAAATCGGCGGTGAGCAAGGACGATTGCAACTGCTTTTGCGTGCCGTCCCAATAGGTTACCATTGCAGAAACGTTTTCCTGGGAAAGCTGGTCACCCACAAATGGCTGCACGTTTAGCGTTGCGCTTAGCGATTTGGGCAACGCTATCCATTTTGCGTAGTAGACGGAAGGTGTGTTTTTATCCACCACGGTTTGCTGCGGAACCTTTGCTGTGCACTGCTTATCGGTGAACCAACCGTCAAACAGATAGCCTTCGCGCGTGATGGGAGTGGGAAATTCAACAACACTTCCCCTAGTGAAATTTTGAGAAATGGGATCGGCATCTTTGCAGTTCCAATTGAATTGAACGGGGTGCACCATGTTGCAAGCCGCTAACGCAAAAGTGGCAAAAAGTGCCAAAAATGCCAACAACGCTATAAGTTTTTTATGACGCATACGTACCTTCGTTTTAGAATTTTGTGTTGAGAATTTCGAAAATGCTGGGCAATTTTTCCACCGTGGCGCGATAGCCTTCTTCAAACATTTCGTCGATGTTTTCTAGCCGAGTGTTTTTGTAGGCGGAAAGTTGCGGAGTGATGATGACGTCGCTGTTGAGTTCGCCCTTATACACAGTGGATTTTGTTGTGATAGACCACGTGGCCATTAGCACATCCGGCAAGCGAGGGGAAGACGTTCCGCTGCCGCGTGTGTGGTTTAGGTCGACGGAAATAACCACGTCGGCGCCCATTGTGCGGCAAACGTCGGCAGGCATATTGTTTAGCAAACCGCCATCCACCAAAACCATTCCGTCGCGACGCACCGGGGTGAACAAAGCAGGCACTGCGCTGCTTGCAGCAACAGCCGTGGCAACATCACCACTGTCTAGCACCACTTCTTCGCCGCGGGAAATATCCACAGCAACGGCGGCAAAGGGAATTGGAAGTTGCTCGAAAGTTACGCCATCCAAAAAGCGCGTTGCAACGTTGGCAATATTCAACGAATCGGAACCCAAAATGAAGCGCTTATCCAAAAAGTCCTTGCGGTTTAGTTTTTTTGCTTCGGAAAGCATATCTTGCCAGGCAACGCCCTTGCTATACAGTGCGCCGAAAATGCTACCTGCGCTTGTTCCTGCCACGCAGGAAAATTTTAGGCCAGCTTCTTCGAATGCTTTGAACGCACCAATGTGCGCTATGCCACGAGTGCCACCACCGGAAAGCGCAAGGCCAACCTTATACCTTATTTCGTTTTTTTGTTTTTTTCCAAACAAGGCCATGGAATTTCTCCTTGGAATTTGCCAAAAAATTCGGCAGGTTTTATTTGTTTATTATACAACAAAATTATCTGCGTTGCAAGCGGTAGTTTTGTTGTATTGCAGCGGGCGCACAATTGCGCACAAACTGTGCACAAAAAAAGCCGCTCCACACCGTGTGGCGTGGAACGGATTTTGCTAAACTTTCAATTTGATGTTATTTTTTGAAATAGCGGTTGTACAAACCTTGGAATGCTTTGCCGTGGCGTGCTTCGTCGCGAGCCATTTCGTGAACGGTGTCGTGGATGGCATCAAGATTCAAAGCCTTTGCGCGCTTTGCAAGGTCGGTTTTGCCAAGTGTTGCACCATTTTCTGCTTCGATGCGCATAGCAAGGTTCTTTGCGGTGCTATCCGTAACAACTTCGCCAAGGAGTTCGGCAAACTTCGCAGCGTGTTCGGCTTCTTCGAAAGCAGCCTTTTCCCAATACAAACCAATTTCGGGATAGCCTTCGCGATGAGCAACGCGAGCCATTGCCAAATACATGCCTACTTCGGTGCATTCGCCGTTGAAGTTGGCGCGAAGATCGTCGAGGATATCTTGAGGAACGCCTTGTGCTACGCCTACTACGTGTTCGGCAGCCCAACTAAGGTCACTGCTTTGAGCAACAAACTTTTCTTTGGGGGCCTTGCATTGAGGGCAAAATGCGGGGGCTTCGTCGCCTTCGTGAACGTAACCGCAAACAGAACATACAAATTTCATAGTGATTTTCTCCTTATTGTTGTTTTTTTGTTATTTTTGTTATTTTTTGCCTTGCGGCAATTGTTTTATACTTTTTGTGCGGCGCATAGCCGTAAGCGCAACGCCAGGCGGCGCAAACTTAGTTTGCCGCTTGCCTGCACTTGTTGCACACGCCGTAGAGCGTGACTTCCGAACGGGTTGCTTTGCCACAGGGGCAATCCACCGAAACACTTGGGATACCTGCATCGGACACGCTGTGGCATTTTTCGCAAACAAAGTGAGCATGTGCGTGCATTGCTGCATCGAAACGCTCGGCAGAACCATCGACACTTATTCTTTTGACACGGCCGATTGCACACAATTCGTCCAAGTTGCGATACACCGTGCCCAAGCTGATGGATGGCAAAATTTTTCGTGCTTGTTCAAAAACCCACGAAGCGTCGGGGTGCGTATCCGTTTGGCACAAAACTTGATACACAACTTCTCTTTGTTTGGAATATCTCACCGCAGGCCTCCTTTGTGAATAAATGATAACATTTCCTATTTAGTTTGTCAAGCATATTTAGGAAATATTCTTAATTATTTTTTTGACTTTTTTTGTTGCAAAAATATTGGCTTTGCAATACAATTTAGGTACTGACTTTTGCCACGATTGGGAGCAAATTTATGAACATACAAAAACTGCTTTCGCACATGCGCAAAGCAATAAACGATTATCACATGATAGAAAGCGGCGACAAAATTGCCGTGGGAATTTCTGGCGGAAAGGATAGCCTTATGCTGCTGGCATTGCTTGCCGCATACAAACGCTTTTCGGAACACGACTTTGAGTTGTGCGGCATAACGGTGGATATGGGATTTGCGGAAAACGCCTACAAACCGGTGGAAGATTTTTGCAACCAACTGGGCGTGCCCTACTACGTGGAAAAAACCGACATTGCGGAAATTGTTTTTGACGTTCGCAAGGAGAAAAACCCTTGCAGTTTGTGTGCGAAAATGCGTCGCGGAGCATTGAACAGCAAAATTAACGAACTGGGATTCAACAAGTTGGCGCTAGGACACCACAAAAACGACGTTGTGGAAACTTTTTTGCTAAGCTTGCTTTATGAAGGACGTTTGAGCACAATGCAACCTGTTTCGTACATGTCGAGAAGTGACGTTACGCTTATTCGCCCTATGATTTATATTGACGAAAGGGATATTATTGGTGCGGCGAAGGAATTGCCTGTGTGCAAAAATCCGTGTCCGGCAGACAAGCACTCGCAACGGGAATCGATGAAGGATATTTTGAAGGAACTTTCTGCAAAAGACCCGGCAATATCCACAAAAATTGCCAACGCCATTATGCATCCGGAAAGATACAATTTGTGGGATAAACTTGGAAAATAACATAGCGACGAAAGTTTTGCTTTCGTCGTTTTTTGTGCACAGCAACCGTGCGAAATTTTCAATTGGACAAAATTTGACATTTTTTGATTGCTTTTGCAATACATTATACAAAGTGTTGCGGAGCAAAATTTGAAAGAATACATTGTGGAAAGGGTTTTTGAAGTTGCCGACTACGTTATTGAAAACAGATGCACAGTGCGAGAAGCGGCAAAAGCGTTTTGCATAAGCAAATCTACCGCGCACAAGGATTTGAACGAGCGATTGCCTTTGCTTAGCCGAAGTTTGTTCCAAAAGGCATCGGTTGTTTTGCAAGAAAACTGGCAAGAACGGTATTTGCGTGGCGGAGAAGCAACCAAACGTAAGTTTGAAAAACTTAGCGGCACCCCAAAATAGCCTTTTTGCAAAAATGCAGACAAATTTCATTATACTTGCTTCTTTCTTTGGCAGCCTAGTTTGTTATGGTTGACGAACCTATGACAATCCTTTTGCAAAGGCAAAGTTGCGTTGAAAGTTTTAGTTTGTTGCAATTAGCAAGCCCATAACAGTATGCAACACAAAATGAGAACACCTAAATGCGCACAGGCAAGCCTTTTGGAATCCACTAGCACTGCTAGTGGATTTTTTTGCAAATAAAAGTGCCCCAACCGACGGTTGAGGCACTTGTTTGTTGAAATTACCAATTGTTTTTTGCGTGTTCGCAAAAGGCAATGAAGGGCGGAATTTCGATAGTTTTGCCGTTGGGCAAGGTTACGAAGCCGCGCCACGTTCCAAACACCTGATGGCAACTGTTATTGACGGTGGGTGCTTTGGTGCGAGTGAAGTTATCGAAAATGGGCGTAACGTTGAAGGTGAACTTGTGTTCCTTATCCGTGTAGCGATAGGCATCGCCAACGCGCGTTTCTTGCACTTCGCCCAGCTTATAGGCCTTGTTATCCAAGAAAAACATGTTTTCCGTTGCGTTGGAAAGATCACCAAAGCCCCAACCAATGTTGAAGCCAAAGTGCATTCCATCCACCATTGTGGAACCATTGCCCCAAATCCATTCGTGCGAGCGAGGCCACACGCCGCGCCCCCAATCGATAAGGCCGTTGCCGTCGACAATGTTCATTTCCAAATCGTCCACACGGGCATAGCCGTTGGCCACAAAACAATTTTCTTTGTAGTTTAGGTACCATTGGTTGGGCTTTTGGAAGGGCGTGGCAATAACCATTTTGTCCTTTTGTGCCGAACAGTTGGTCAAAAGCACGTCCACGGCGGCTTTTAGGCCATCTTTGCCTGTTGCGGAAAGGGTTAGGCGGCGGGATTGTTCCGTGACCTTTATTTGCATTTTTAGGTGTTTGCCAAACCATTTTATTGTGCAAGGCTTATCAGGGCTTTGCGCAAGTTGTTTTTTTAGCACTTTTGTGTTCAAAAAGATTTTGCCAACACCACGTTTTTGGCCGGTTTTTAGATCCAACACGTTGACGGAAATTTGCCCGAAGCGGGAAATGTGCCCTACGGTGAACTGCAACACGCGATCACCACAAATAACTTGGTAAAAATCCCATTCTTTTAGCGATCCGCGCACTTGGCTGCGGTCGTAGATGAAGTTCATTCCGGTGGAATAGCCTTTTGCACAAAGTTTGCCTTTTTTTAGAAGCGTTACCGGTTTTGTTATTAGATTTTGTTGCATAGCTCTAGTTGCGATCGGAGAAAACGGCGATCAACCGTATGAGTAGTTCCAAAATTTCCAAATACAAATATACAAGCGTTGTTACCAGTGAAAATGCAACTAGCCATTCGTACTTTTTGTCGGCACCGTATTGAACGATGTCGTCGGCCGTTTGCAAATCCCAAATTAGCATGATGGATGCATAGAACACGCAAAACACCGTTGCCAAAAGTTGAATCCACCAGTTTGCCGCCAAGCCCAATTCCGGATTGACAAGCGAAACGATAAGCACGACAAGTTCCACCACGAACAAGCTGATGAAACCAACCAACATAGCCCTCATAAATCTGCCGGAAATGCGAACGCTAAGGTATCTGTTTAGCACCACCGAAAGAACGAAAACAATAAGCGTGCCCAAGACTGCCGCAAAAGCAACGCCGGGCAAAACGGTGTTTACCATGCAAACAACCAGCCCAAGCAAAACGCCTTGGCAAACGGAATAGAGCGAGCCCAAAACGTTGCAACTGTTGGGGCAAAACATCATGACGACGGAAAGCACAATCATCAAAACAGACCCGACACCAGCCGCCACAAGCAAGGTGGATAGCAACTTGCCACTTTCCACGTTGATTGCATAGCGCATAAGCAAAAGTGTTGCAACGGCCGCAATCAAAGTGATGGCTGCAAACAATATTGTTTTTTTGGCAATGCCGCCGTGCGTAGCTGGTTCCACTTCAACCGACATGTTGCCGTTTTGTGTTTTAGATAAGGTTCTGCGAAGCGCAGGGTTACCCATTCTCATACTAGCCTCCTTTTGCGGCAACAATTTGCCGCATAGATATATACTCTGATTTTTGCACACATTATACCACGCCTTTGCTTTTTTTGCAATAGATGTCAATTTATTTGAATAACGTAACGGAAAAACTTCGTTTGTGTTGCAACTTGCTTGACAAACCAACAACAAAAAACTAGAATATTATCATACGAAAAGAGGAGCATAGACGCTATGGCACAACTTACTATGGACAAATTGGTTAATCTGGCAAAAGGCAGAGGTTTTGTGTATTCTGGAAGTGAAATATACGGTGGACTTTCCAATTCGTGGGACTACGGCCCGTTGGGTGTAGAACTTAAAAACAACATTAAAAACGTTTGGTACAGAAAATTCGTTAAAGAAAATCCGTTGAACGTTGGCATTGATGCCGCAATTATTATGAACCCCAAAACTTGGGAAGCAACGGGACACCTTGCGGGATTTTCTGATCCGCTTATTGACTGCAAAGGATGCAAAACACGCTACCGCGCGGACAATTTGATTGAAGAATATCAGGCAAAACACGGTTTGCCAAACACCGTTGCCGCAATGAGCGACGACGAAATGTCGGCATACATTGCAGAACACCAAATTCACTGCCCCGTGTGCGGAAAATGCGATTTTACGCCCATTAGAAAGTTTAACCTTATGTTCAAAACCTTTATCGGCGTTACGGAAAACAGCACCAACACCGTGTTCCTTCGCCCAGAGACGGCACAAGGCATTTTTGTTAACTTCAAAAACGTTTGCCGCACCACCAGAAGAAAGGTTCCCTTTGGCATTGGTCAAATAGGAAAAGCATTCCGCAACGAAATTACTCCCGGCAACTTCATCTTCCGCCAGAGAGAATTTGAACAAATGGAATTGGAATTTTTCTGCAAACCTGGCACCGATTTGGAATGGTTTGAATATTGGAAAAACTTTTGCAAACAATGGTTGTTGGACCTTGGCATGAAAGAAGAAAACTTGCGCTTGCGTGACCACGACAAAGACGAATTGTGCTTCTACAGCAAGGCCACCACCGACTTCGAAGTGAAATTCCCCTTCGGTTGGGGCGAACTTTGGGGCATTGCCGACCGCACCGACTACGACTTGACTCGTCACCAAACAGCTTCCGGTCAAACGCTTGACTACCTTGACCCTGTGACAGGCGAAAAGTACGTTCCCTACGTTATTGAACCCAGTTTGGGCGTTGACAGAGCCTTTTTGGCATTCCTTGCAAACGCATACGACGAAGAAGTTGTTGGCGAAAACGACACACGCGTTGTGTTGCACTTGCACCCCGAACTTGCACCCATGAAGGCGTGCGTGTTGCCACTTTCCAAAAAGCTTAGCGAAAAGGCAACGGAAGTTTACACCGATTTGCTTAAAGAATTTAGCTGCGACTATGACGAGGCGGGCAGCATTGGCAAACGCTATCGCCGTCAGGACGAAATTGGAACGCCTTTCTGCGTGACAGTGGACTTCGAAACGGAAACGGACGGCTGTGTTACCGTTCGCGACCGTGACACAATGCAACAAGAACGCATTGCACTTTCGGAACTGAAAGAATATTTGAGAAAGAAAATTTACATTTACTAAAAATGACAAAAGCGGATGCACCACTGTGATGCATCCGCTTTTTGTTGCAAATTTGTTTTGAACAAAGCCGTTGCAACCGCAAGCAACTTGCATTTGCCACCGTCAAAACACGCACCGTAAAAGCAAAGTTTTTTGGCTGGGCACTCGGCAATGCAGCAGAATGCTTGAAAACAACGGCGCTTCACACAAGCGGCGACGTTTGCCAGTTATTTTCAGTTTGCAACCTGTTAACAATGCCGATACGTAACAAAAAAAAGTCGCATGCTTTTGCACACGACTTTTGTGGAGCTGATAACCAGATTCGAACTGGTGACCTCGTCCTTACCAAGGACGTGCTCTACCT
>CAZNZO010000006.1:0-90287 GCA_964577535.1 uncultured Oscillospiraceae bacterium | reverse complement strand
GCACTAGCGTGCCTGTCACGTCATAACTGTTTTCGTTTGCTAGAAGTTTCAAAGCAATATCGAAGGAATATCCCGAAGCATTTATAAGTGACGTTATTTCAGGAATAAACGCTTTTGCGACGTCCGTTATATCAACGTAGTTTTCGGGGGCAACAATTTCTTCCACGGTGAAGCGTTTGGACGGCGAAACAGTAAGTGCGGTTTCGCCAATTGATATGTAAACGTCTTTCAAACTCAATCCGTTTTCTCCGCGAGCAAGCGAAATTTTCGCATCAACTCCCAAGCTTTCCAAAGTAAGCGAAATTTCCACGCCGCTTTCCGTTGCGGTAGCGGTAACGTTTGCAAGTGCCTTCAAAACGTCGTCTACAGAAATGGACGGCATTTCAAGTGAATCGCCAATAAGCGGCTTAATAAGGTCAACAATTTCTTGAACGTTGGCTACGTCAAACTTAACTTTTGCTTCGCCAACACTTGCATAAAGCACGTTGTTTTTGAATGTTGCTTCCAAGCCCAAATCTTCGGCTTTGGCAATCAAAGTCATGGTGGGCACGTCAAATGCCACGTCGCAGGAAATTCCCAAAACATTTGCATTCAAAATGATTGCACTTTGGTCAATAAGTTGATTTGCAATTTCCGAAACTTTGGGATATTCTTGCACGTTTTCAACGGAAGGCGCCACCCAAGCATCGGCAAGAGCAATGTCCAAAGAAAGGTCTCCCATTTTTGCCGTTGCGCCGGTGAAGGTATATTCTTCCGTTTCTTTTCCGTTTTCGTCGGTAACAACCTTAACAGTTCCCATCAATTTTGCTTCAATGGAAATATCCCCCAGCGAAATGGGAATAGTAACAGTGCAAGCTCCGTTTTCAATGGTGTAGGTCATCGATTCCATCAGTGAATCGACGTCAAAACTCAAACCGCCATCTTCTTCACTTGTCGGCAACAAGCCGCCAATAAGGTTAATAAGGTTGTTAACGTCTATTTGCGCCTTAAAGTCTTGATAGGTAACAAACAGGTTGTTTTTGTAGGTAACAAACAAGTCGTTGCCAATCTTAACGTCAACGGCAAGTTTCGAAAGGTCTTCAACGTCAAGGTCTTTCAACGAAACAAGCAAGTTTGCATAGTTTTTGCCGTTTGCATTCACGCTGATGCTTGCATTCAGAGTTTCGCCGCTCAAATACGGCCCAAACAATCCCATCAAAACGTCCAATGCCGTCTTTTCTTTGGGAATATCCACGCCGCCAATAACTTCGGCGTTATCAAAGAAATCGCTGTTGGGCAATTCGCCGCTGTAGCCAATGTCAAAGAACGTTTCCGTTATGCTTTCCGTGCAGGTAACTGTCAAGCCAACAGCCGTTGCACGATATTCGCAATCGGTGGTGAGGGTTTTAATAACGAAATTGCTATCCATGGTGATTATCAGTTCTGCGCGGTTAAAGGAACCGAACACACCGGAGCCGGAGTTGTTGCGCATTTCATAAAGTACGTAAAACGGAGCAGTTTCAACGTCCAGTACGTAGCGGAATGTGTACAGGCCGGTTTCTTCGTCGTAGCTTTCCAATTTGGCATCAACAATAGTTCTGTCGTTCAAAACGTAGCCGGTAAGTCCGTTGGCAACGTAACCAACCTTGCCCAAAAATCCACCTTCGGTGTATCCGTAGGCTTTGTCTTGCCAAATAACGTCGTTTCTGGAATTAACTTTTTCCGGAGAGCGCGAAAGGTACCTACCGTCGCAAACGTAAAGTTGCTCGGCAAACTTCATCACTCCCAAACTTATTGCTTGTTTAAACACGTTTTTGCCAACAATCGTGCGCTCCGAAAATACCCCTTGAGATATTCCTGCCGATTTGCTGGCGCCTTCCGACGTGGCACGGAACCCACCTGCACGGTCCAACTCGCCCGCACAAACGTATAGCGCCTGCTTGGGGTCGATGGAATCAGGTGTTGCCCCGCTAGGTTTTTCCAAAAAGGTGTTAACAAGGTCTTCCACCGTCACACCTTCGGGCAACTTAATGCTGGGGTCTTCAATAAATGGATTGTCCCCGTCGTAAACGTCTGGCGTGCTGTTAATAATGCTAGCCACGCCAATCGTAATCATCAAAAGTGCTAATATTCCGCAAATCACTTTGACTTTCATGTTTTTCTCCGTTGCAATTTCGTTTTTGTTTATAGATGTTAACTATGTCTACCTAGAAATAGTCAAACTTCTACCATATAATTGAATATTATATATATTTGTGTAAATTCAAAGTAAACTTTGCGCCTTTTTTCGGCAAATTTTCTTTTCTGTGGCGCAAATTGCAATGTTTTTTCTTTCGCGAACGGTTTTGCGCACAAAATCACGTTCGCACTTTTGCGGCAAAATGCCACTTTTTTCCTTTCAAAAAGCCACTAAAAGTTTTGTCGAATGCGCCGAACAAGCGCAAAGCGGTGCTAAAATACTGCTTACACAGGGGGTAAAAAACATGTCTCGCAAAATAGTTGTAACAAGTGGCAAGGGCGGAGTGGGCAAAACCACCGTTTGCGCCAATTTGGGCATTGCTTTGGCGCATCGCGGCCAAAGGGTGTTGCTGGTGGATTTTGACTTGGGACTTAACAATTTGGATGTGGCCATGTCGGTGGAAAACAAAGTCGTCTACGATTTTGTTGACGTCTGCGAAAATCGCTGTCGCCCGTCGCAAGCGCTAATTCAAGACGACTACGAACCCACCCTCTACGTTATGCCCAGTTGCCATTCGGCCAAGCGTCAAATAACGGTGGATATGGCAAACAAAGTGCTAAACAAACTTGCAGATAGTTTCGATTATATTTTGGTGGATTGTCCTGCCGGCATCGACGTTGGCTTTCGCCGTGCCATAAGTTGCGCCAGCGAAGCAATTGTGGTAACCACGCCCAGTGTTGCGTGTGTTCGCGATGCAAACAAAACCATCTCGCAGCTGAACGAACACGCCGTCTACGTTGTGGTGAATCGTGTTCGGGGTGATTTGGTCTTGTCCGGCGAAGCGCTGGATGCATTTGAAGTTTTCAGCATACTAAGCAGGACGCCGCTGGGTGTGGTGCCGGATAACGACGACGTTGGTTGCAACTTGCGTGACGGAGTTTTTCGCCCATTCGACGTTTTGGCAAAAAATCTTATCACCGGTTCGTGCGAAATGTACGATTGTGTTTCGCAATATAAAGGATTTTTGGGCCGCTTGAAACGAAAACTTAAAAGGAATGCATAAAATTGAAACAAAAAAACAACTATATTCGCGCTAAAAACCTGGTTTTGCGGGATATTTTTCCCATGGATAAGCAACTTTTTTGCAAGGAACTAACAAATTTTTTAAGCAACCGTTTTCAGTTTGACGGCCTAACGGTGGAAATCGTTGGTGGCGAAAAATGTAACGTGATAATTTGCGTAAACGTCAACAACGTAAAAAATTCCCGCTGTTTGTAGGCATAACGATGCCCAAAAACGAATAATGTATTTTGAACAACACGGAGGTGCAAAATGCAATACGAAGAAATAAACGGTGTAACTTGCGATGCGGAAGAAAGCGATTGGTTGGACGTTTCCTACACCGAGCGCAAGTATATAAATGCCAAAAGCAAATCGGCAAAGCCCAAACGCGCACTAAAAAAGGGCTGGAAAGTGGCTATAATAGCTGTGTTGTGCGTTGCAACGCTTGCGGCAACTTTGTTTGTTGATGGTGATTTTCGCAAGGAAGTTTTTGCCGCAGTAAAAACAGCCACAACGGCATTGTTCGGGCAAACGGATCAAGGCAACAAAATAAACGTGCCTTGCAACCTAACCTTGGAAGACGTAACCGACGGCGTTATGACCTTCAGTGGCGGCCGCGCGGCGTTGTCGCTAACCGATGGCACTGTAACGAAGGTGGAAGATGGCTCCGTCACCATAAGCATAGACGAAAACACTTGTTTGGTGTATTCTGGGCTAACAACGGTGTTTGTGCAACAGTCTCAAACGGTATCCGCCAGCGATTTGCTTGGCAAGTACGACGGCAAATTCGTCGCATCCATTTTGCGCAACGGAGAGGTTGTAAAACAAGTTGTCGGCAGTCCGTCCGAACTATCGTGGAACGTCTAAAATTCAAACTAAAACCAAGTTTCATATTGTTCATAGCGGTGGCGACAGTGTTCAAGCGTGGATACTTCGCCACCTTGTATTCTTTGGCCATGGTGTTGCACGAAGTTGCGCACTACGTTGTGGCAAAAAAACTACGCTACCGTTGCACGGAAATTCAAATTGGCATTTTTGGCGCAGTGCTATATGGCGATTTTGGCGACGTTGTAGGGTTCGATCGCATAAAAATTGCCGTAGCCGGCCCTGCGTGCAATTTGGTTTTGTGCTTGTTTTGTTTGGCAGCCTGGTGGGTGTTGCCGGAATTCTACTATTTCACCGACGAATTTTTTGCCGCCAACCTAAGTATGGCCGCCGTAAATGTGTTGCCTTGCTATCCGCTGGACGGTGGGCGAATTTTGACGGGCATTTTGGAAAGAAAGCGCATAAACGCCCTAAAAACCACAAAAATAATCACGGTTGTGCTGTCGCTTGCGGCATTTTTGCTGTTTGTTTTTTCGCTACATACGCCAAACAAATTGTTTTCGGTGGGATTGTTTGCCATTGGCCTGTTTGCCGGTGTTTTTGCGCAAAGCGGTGGTTGCTACGTTCGCGCGCCCTTTGTTCAAAACAGAAATGTGCTAAGAAAAAGAGGAATGGAAAAGAAAACTTTGGTATTCAACGAAAATTGCCCCTTATCCGACGTAGTTCGCCGCATGCAGGGCAACTATGCCTTTTGTTTGGAAGTGGTGGACGAACATTTTGCGCTAAAAAAGCGCTATAACTATGCCCAATTGGAAAAAGCCGTCATACAAAACAATCCGGATACTCCGCTAGACAAGCTAAAAACCTAGTCTAGCGTAACGTCGGTGGGCGTTGCATTATATTTTTTGTTAAGCAAGCTGTATGCTGCAAGCACAAAAAGCGCCGAAGCCCACACCAGCAAATATATTTTCAACAGGGAAACGGCGGCCGTTGCCAACGTGAAAACTGCTCCGCCCAAGTACCAGCCGAATCGTTTTTTGTTGAATGCAACTGCGGCAACAATTTTGCGCTGGGTTTTCTTCACAGAGGGGAAACTTGGCAATGTTTCCGCTCGTTCCAGCAAACGGTAGCAGTTTTCAAGGTCTACAAAGCGTGTGGGAATGTGTAGGGAGGCTATTTTCAAAAGTGCATTTTCCGCCCTGTTGCCCAAAATAAGCAACTTTTCGCACTTTTCTCGTTTGGCCAGAATCACCGCACGGCGCATGCATTCTTCACTTAATTTTTCTGTTTCAAAACAAAAAGAAACAAGTGTTTTGCCCTCCTTTTGAATCAAAACGTTGTCAAAATCCTTCGATTGCACTGCGTAGCCGTAGAATTGCAGTGCCGAAGCAAAGGTATTGGCGTTGTTTTCGTTAAATTTCAAAAACAAAAAGAAATTTTGCAACGTTTTTTTGCGTGCATTTTGGGCGTTGCGCTTGCGTTCCGTCTGCTTGGAAAGCACCCAAAACAGGTAGCAAAAGCAAATTGTCATGATTGCGGAAAGCAGCAAAGCAATTTTTGTGTTTTTCAAACAGTACGTCACCCAGGCAAATGCCAGCAAAAAAGTCATAATTGTGCACAAAAAAACGTTCAATATCCTAGCCATAGTGCAATTGTTTACACTTTTTTTGTATTTTAATTGAAAATTTGCGTCGAATAATGTACAATAACGGTATGAAGATTGGAATTTTCGGCGGTACCTTCAATCCGCCGCACAAAACGCACTTGCAAATTGCTTTGCAAGCAAAAAAACAGTTGCAGTTGGATAGGCTAATTGTCGTTCCATGCGGAATTCCGCCGCACAAGCCTTGCGAAGTGGATTCTGCCACGCGCATGCAACTAACGCGCCTTGCTTTCGGCTCTTTTGCCGAAGTTTCCGATTGCGAAATTGTGCGCCAGGGCAAAAGTTTCACGGTGGATACATTGCAAGACCTAACACAGGTCAACCCCACGGCGCAGTTTTTCCTCATAATCGGCGGCGACAGTTTTCAAAATTTCGAAAAATGGCATTGCCCCGAACAAATTGCCCGGCTAGCAACCCTTGCAGTGGCATATCGCAGTCAAAAAACAACCGATAGTGAAGTGGAGCGTATTTGCAACGCCACTGGCGCAAAAGTAACCTTTTTGGACGTAGTTCCCAACGACGTCAGCTCCACGGAAATTCGCTTGCGCTACCAGTTTGGCTTTGATAACTCGGCTTTCGTGGAACAAGCAGTGGATAGTTTCGTTTTGCAAAACGGCTTGTATGCGCAATATCGTCCCCTTGCCGAAAAACTTAAAAACTACCTAACGCCAAAGCGTTTGCAACACACGTTCTACGTTGTCAAGCGTGGGCTGGAACTTGCCACCGAGCAGGAAAAACACCAAGTGTTTGTTGCTTGTTTGTTGCACGATTGCGCCAAGTACGTAAGCCCATCCAGCCACGCAAACTATGGTTTTGATATGCCCAACGTGCCACAGCCGGTGGTGCATTCATTCTTGGGCGCACTTGTGGCCAGGCAAGATTTTGGCATAACCGACCAAGCAATTTTGGATGCAATTGCATATCACACAACGGGATGCCCAAACATGACACGGTTGCAAAAAATCGTATACGTAGCCGACAAAACCGAACAAACACGGCCATATCCGTTGCAACATTTAACAAAAGGCACGTTGGACGAACAGTTTTTGGCCTGTTTGGAAGAAGCCAACAGCTACACACTTTCTCATCACGGCGAAAACGTTTTTCTTCTTACGGAACAAACTTTGCAATTTTACTTTCCAAATCGCGCAAACTAGCGTAAAATATACTAAACACATTTTCACAACGGAGAATCACACATGAACGAAAAAGTACAACTCATTTGCAAAACGCTGTCCGAAAAGTTGGCGGCGGATATCAAAATAATTGAAGTTAAGGGCGTAAGCAACGTTGCCGACTATTTTGTGGTTTGTTCGGGCAAAAGCGCGCCGCAAGTTAAGGCCATCTACGAGCACTTGGAAGAAACTTTAGAAAAGAACGGTTTGTTTGCCGCTCATAAGGAAGGCTTCCGTGAAGGCCGTTGGATCGCCATCGACTACGAAGACGTTATTGTTCACGTTTTCCACAAGGACGTTCGCGACGTCTACGCTTTGGATAAGCTGTGGGATAACGGCGCCAACGTAACAAGCTATCAAGATTAGTCAACACCCATCCGGGCGCAAACACAAAAGAAACAAGAGGTGCAATATGAAATACGTAACAAAGGGAGTTTGTTCAAGAGAAATCAATTTCGAAGTTATCGACGGCAAAGTGTGCAACGTGCAATATTTGGGTGGTTGCCACGGCAACACGCAAGGCGTAGCGGCTTTGGTGGAAGGCATGGCTGTGGAAGAAGCCATCAGAAGGCTAAAAGGCATCAAGTGTGGTCCCAAATCCACTTCCTGCCCCGATCAACTTGCCATCGCTTTGGAACAATATCTTCAAAACGCTCAATAATTTTGCCACGCATTGGCAAACAAAAAACAATTTTTCGCAGAAAGTTTTGCTTTCTGCGTTTTTTTATAAAACGAAAACCACCGCTTGAAGCGGTGGTTCCAAAAGGGTTTACCTGTGCGTATTTACGTATCCTCCTTTGGTGATGTATAATGTTAGTGGTTCGCCAACCGCAACAAACTAAACCACCAAAGGAGAAAATGTTAATGATAGATACAAATAGTTTATCACATACAGAATGGAATTGCATGTACCATATAGTGTTTGCATCTAAATACAGCCGACAGGTAATCTATGGTAAGATAAAGTCTAACATAGGTAAAATGTTTAGAAAACTATTTTTATTTTGAAATATTTTTAGTGTCAAAACTAGTGGCACTAACATATTTTTAGTGTCAAAACTGGTAACTCTAATATGTTTTGAGTGTCGGGATTGGCGGTTCCAACAAATTTTTAGTGCCACCGCTTGCAACACAAAAGTGGTTTCGTGGCAAATTTTCATTCCCCGGCCAATTGTGTCTGTCGTCAAATTTTCAGCGCCAATTTTGCCGTTTGACCTTCCCTCTTGCACTTTCAACTTGCTTTTGCGCAAGTTTGCCGCATTTCAATCGGCAAAATTTTCACGTCAAAAGTTTTTGCCCGGCGCAACAGTCAAAAAATCAGTCGCCTTTTTTCATTGTCTTTGCAGAAGAAGACGTAACAAGTTTGCGTGGCACAAGTCTGGTTGCAAAAATGGTCAGGCGATTTTTTGCCCCAATAATGTGCAAACTTTTGCCTTTAAGGGATTTTGCGTAGCCAATTTGCGCAACTTTTGCCGCAGTGATGGGCTTTATTTTTTCAAAAGTGTAGTCATTGTGGGCCAGTTCCACAAATTTGGATAAAAACGGGCCGGGGCACAACGTGAGCAACTTAACTTTTGTTTTGCGAATTTCGTAGCTAACGGCTTCACCTAGCAACAGCACAAAACTTTTTGTTGCGTGATACGTGCACATGTAGGGAGCCGGCATAAAAGCGGCGATGGATGCCACGTTTATTATGTGCCCTTCGTTATTGGCAAGCATGCCGTCCAAAAACACTCTTGTGAAATACAGCACGGCGTTGCAGTTAACGTTGGTCATGGCAACTTGCTTGTTCACGTCCATATCCTTGAAGTCACACCTGTCGCCAAAACCGGCAGCGTTCACCAAGTTGTTCACAAAATATCCTTTTTCCACCGTGTGGCGGAAGGCTTTTTCCAGTTCTTCCGTTTTTGAAAGGTCGGCCACAAAAGTATCTATCACCAAATCGGGATATTCACTGCTAAGTTCCGTGGCAAGTTCCGTCAAACCTTGCTCGTTCACGTCCACAAGCAACAAGTTGTTTCCGTCTTTTGCATAAAGAAGTGCAAATTCTTTTCCCAGTCCGCTTGCGGCGCCGGTAACAAAGGTAATTTTCATAAAAAATCCTCCAAAATTCTTCTTGCAATATTGTATCGCACTTTGAAACAAATTGCAATGGGTTTGCAAAATTTGTGCGCCGAGCGTAGCACCGTTAAGCGGCGCTTTTGTTTGCCTAAAAAGCCACCAAGGCGCGGGCACGAATATCGGGCCTGTGTCGCAAAAATGGTACAACGGTGCAGTGTTTTTGTGCAATTTGTGCGTGCTTTTTGCGCAATTTCCGTGCGAAAAAAACAGCAATAAGCCGTTATTGCGTCCAAAACGTTGCAAAGTTCCCGTAGTGGTGCGTTCCCAAAATAAAAAATCTTCAAACTTGCCGCCATTTGTAGCGCGCTTGTTTTTGCCGCAAAAACGCAAAAAAGTTCTTTGTTTGTGGTGCCGCTGAACAACTGCCGTCAGTTTGTCAGGCAATCGCAAAAAATCCAGCCGTTTTATCGCCCAAATCGCCCAAATCGGGGGTTTACAAAAATGCTGTTTCGTGGTATAATAGCGGAGATTAAGCGCTAACAGCGCAGGAGTTATATTTTGGAAACCAAGTATTTGCAATTCAACCAAAACGATCTGGCCGAAGCAGGTCGCCTAATACGTCAAGGACAACTTGTTGCCTTCCCTACGGAAACAGTCTATGGTTTGGGTGCCAACGCCTTGGACGAAGCCGCCGTCAAATCCACCTACGTGGCAAAAGGCCGCCCGTCCGATAACCCCCTGATAGTGCACGTTTGGGATAAAAGTCAAATCCACCAAATTGCCGAAAGGGTGCCGGCCGATGCACAAAAAATCATCGATAACCTTATGCCGGCCAGCATAACAATTGTTTTGCCCAAGAAAAAAATCATTTCCGATTGCATCACGGCAGGGCTGGGTACCGTTGCCGTTCGCATGCCCAAGTCGGCGGAAGCGCGCGAATTTTTGCGCCATTGCAACGTTCCCGTTACGGCGCCCAGTGCCAACACAAGTTCTCGTCCCAGCCCCACAACGTGGCAAGCCGTCAAGGAAGATATGGACGGCAAAATTTCCGCAATTTTGTGCGGCAGTCCGTGCGAAGTGGGCATCGAATCCACCGTGGTGGATTGCTGTGGCGAAACGCCGCTTATTTTGCGGCCGGGGTTTATCACGGCGGAAAAATTGCAGCAAGTGCTGGGCAAACCCGTTCGCGTGGTAACCGACCCCAAGGAAAAGGTCAATTCCCCCGGTGTTCGCTACAAACACTATGCGCCCAAAGTGCCCATGGCGCTAGAACTGGATGGCGATGTGCAAAAACTGGCGCAGTACTACCAAAATTTGTGCAAACAAGGGCTAAATCCCGTGCTTTTGGTGGAAAATCCGCAACTTTTTGAAGGTTGCAACACCTGGCAAATAGGCCAAACGGATGATGAAGTTGCGCAAAACCTGTTCGAAAACTTGCGCTATTTGGAAAAACACTACGACTATATCATTGCCAGTTTCTCTTCCAAAACGCAATATGCGCAAAGCATTTTGAACCGCCTAATTCGTTCGGCATCGCACAACATAATTTAAGTTTTGCGTGCCAAAATTTGCAAAATTGTTGAAAAAACACGCAAAACACGCAAAAAATGGTGCAACAAATTGTGTAAAAAACGCAAAAACCATCAAAATTTGCCGCAAATAACGCACGATTTTCACGGTAAAAATCGTTATGCTTTCAAAAAACGGTGCCGTTGTCAGGTGTGAGTAATTTTGCTTGACAGCGTGTTTGCTAAAAGCAATGTAAGCAAAGAATATTGCGGTGGCAATATGCGCAATTTGCAATCAGCTGCCCAAAATATTGAAGTTAACGTCACAACTTGCCGTTAGCGTGTTTAATTGCAGTAACAACCAAAAAATTTTGAAGCTGACAATGTGCACAATTTGCAATCTGTGTGTTTGCATGAAAAAGCAACCCAAAAATACCCTAAAAATATCAACGTAACAACGAGGTGAAATAATGAAAGTTTCCATTGCCAGCGATCACGGCGGTCTGCAACTAAAAACGCAAGTAGTTGCCTATTTGCAAAGCAAAGGCATTCAGGTTGTCGATTTTGGCACCAACTCAACGGAAAGTTGCGACTATCCCGATTTCGCTCGCCCTGCGGCGCAAGCCGTTGCCGATGGCACCTGCCAAAAAGGCGTGGTAATTTGCACAACAGGCATAGGCGTTTCCATTGTCGCCAACAAAGTTCATGGCATTCGTTGCGCTCTTTGCACCAACGAAGATATGGCCACAATGACACGTCGCCACAACGATGCAAACGTTTTGGCAATGGGACAAAAATACGTCGATTTTCCTACGGCTCAAAAAATAGTGGATGCGTTTTTGTTCACACCGTTCGATGGCGGTCGTCATCAAAACAGAGTGGATAAAATCGAAAAATAACCAATTTGACGGAGAAAAAACATGATCGAAGAAGTAGTAAATTCCATTTTGGAAGCGGAAGACCTTGCCGCCCAAAAAATTGCGCAAGCAAAGCAAGATGCCGCAAACGTCGTAACCGCTGCGGAAATTCAGTCGGATAAGGATAAAAAACAGGCATCGGCGCAAAGCAAGGCGGATTTTGCACAAAAAAGCAAGCAAATCCAAGCCGAAGTGCAACAAAAGGCGCAAGAAGAACTGCAAAAACTAAATGCCGTCACCGACGAAAAAATTGCCGAATACGCCAAAAACGTAGATGCGGCAACAAAAATTGTTTTGGAGCAATTGTTGTAACATGGCAATCGTAAAAATGAAACGCATGACTTTGTTGGCAATGCAATGCGACAAAGATAAAATTTTCGACGCGCTTATCAAAAGCAACATCGTTCAGCTGAAGCGAACGGAAGAAATTGACCGTTGTCAAACCGTCCGCTCGCCCGACGTTGTTCAAAGCTATGCCGAAAAGGTGCGCCTTGCAGAAGATGCGATGGCATATCTTTCGGAGTTTTCCGATGCTTTCAACGCCGAATTCAAGCGTGATAGCGAAGTGGAAAAGGCGCAGTTGCCCAAGTCGTCTATGCGTTGTCCCAAGCAGGAAGAAACCTTCCAGCAGTTTTTGCAATTTGGCAAACAACAAAGCGTGGTGGAAGATCAGTTGCAAAGTTTGCAAAACTTGCGCCAACAAATTGCTCAACTGCAAGCGGACCTAGTTCAAAACCAAACGGAAACAAACAACTTTCAACTAATTGCCGATTTGCCACACCCCACAACGTGGTATCAAAGCACCGAATGGGCGGAAGTGCGGTTGTGCCAACTGCCGGAAAGTTATTTTTCGCAGCTACAAGATTTGGCTGAAACCCATGACTTGGTGGAAGTGCAAAAGGTTTGCGGAACGTCGCAAACGGCGGTGGTTGCTGTTGTCGCTCACAAAAGCCAAACGGAGTTTTTCGATTCCGCTTCGGCGTTGGGGCTGGCAAGATGTTCGCTTTCCTGCGACCAACTGCCGCAAACTGTGTTGCAAAACTTGCACGATAAGCGCCAAGACCTACTCGAAAAGCTTCGTCAAACAAAACAGCAAGTTGCCACATATTGCAGCCAAGTTCCCGCCTGGCAGATTTACGTGGATTGGATAAATCTTTGCATCAAAAAGGCCGATGCCGACGGCGATTTTCAAAAAACGGCGCAAACTTTCGTTTTGGAAGGCTACTATCCCGCTCAAGACGAACAAGCGGTGTCTGCCGCGGTAGAAAGCGTTGGCAACTGTTTTGTTGCCGCTTTCGACGAAATAGGCGAAGAAGAATTTGCCCCCACGTTGACACAAAACAACAAGGTGGTTAGCAAGTTCGAATGTATCACAAACGCCTACACACCGCCCAGCTATCACGATATCGACCCCAACCCGGCAATGAGTGTGTGCTACTTTGTGTTGTTTGGTTTTATGGTTGCAGATATCGGCTACGGCTTGCTGCTTATTGCGGCAGGATTGTTTGCCAGTTTCTACATAAAGCAGCAAACCGGCATGAAGACGCTGTTGCAAGTGTTTGGTTTTTGCGGAATTTCCGCAATAGTGGTGGGCGCGCTGTTCGGTTCTTTCTTCTGTTACACCTTGTATCCCGGCATACTTCCAGATGCTTCGCAGTATCCCATGCTAACAATCATACTAAGCGTTTTGTTGGGGCTTTGCCACATAATGGTGGGCGTTGGGTGCAGCATGGCCACAAAGTATAAAAATGGTCAAAAACTTGCCGCTTGGCTTTGTGATTTTCCGTGGATATTGGTGTTCATTGGGCTGATAGTTGCCATTTGGAACGCCGCTTTGGATATGGCCGCATACCAGCCGTATATGGTTCTAAAATTGCCGCAAGTTGTTTCTAACGTTGGCCTTTACGTATGTTTGGGCGCATTGGCAGTGGGCGTTGTGTTCGCAGGTTTAGGCACGGCAGGGCTAAAAGGCAAACTTACCAAAAGCTTTGGCAGTGTGTATGGACTGATAAACTATTTTTCCGATGCCATGAGCTACATTCGTGTGTTCGGTTTGATGCTTTCGTCCGCGCTTATCGGACAAGTAGTGAACATGCTTGCCGAAATGGCATCTGCCGGCGGTGGCTTTGGCTATGTGTTTGGCGTGCTTATTCTAATTGTAATGCACCTGTTCAACATGGTTATGGGCTTGCTAAGCGTCTACATTCACAACGGTCGTTTGCAGTACGTGGAATTTTTTGGCAAATTCTACGAAGGCGACGGACAATTGTTCGTGCCATTTGGCAGCGACACAAAATATGTTTTGCTAAAAAACGAAAAGTAGGCTTGTAGCGAATTTGCCACTACGTATAGCAAAATTTTCAACAATCAACAATAATTGCGGCAAAAACCGCAACAAAAAATAACAATAACAACAAAATTTTTCGGAGGAAAAGAAAAATGACAGGTTTAACAATCGGTATCATCGGTTTGGCGCTTACAGCAGTGCTGTGTGGCGTTGGATCCGGCTTGGGCATGAAGGCAACGGGCAGTGCAGCTGCCGGCGTTTTGGCCGAAGATCCCAGCAAATTCAGCAAAGTCATCGTGTTGGCTTTGTTGCCGGCAACACAAGGTTTGTACGGCTTCGTTATTGCCATCATCGGCGCATCCTATTTGCCCACAACGGCAGCGCTGGCCGCAGCGGAAATCACTCCCACTGCAGCACAAATAACCGCTCAGGGCTGGAACCTTTTCTGGGCATGCGTTCCCATGATGCTAGGCGGATCCATTTCCGGCTATTTGCAAGGACGTACCTGCGCCGCAACAATCATTGGCGTTGGCAAAAGAAACGAAGTTTCCAAAGCATTCTTGTTCCCTGCAATGATCGAATTCTACGCATTGCTGGGCTTGGTTGCATCCATCATTTTGTTTGCTAACATCCCCGTTTCCGCAGTGGATCAAATCGTTGTTCCCGAAATTCCCGAAGTTGCCGAAAAAGTAACTGCTTTGTTGGGATTCGCAAGATAACCACGCAACCGAGGCAACTATGAACGGAAAAGACAACATAATCAACAAAATACTTTCCGATGCAGAAGAAAAATGCAACGAAATTTTAGCCGAAGCGCAAAATCAAGCTACGGAAATTTCTCAAGCGGCGCAAAAAGCGATAGATGCCGAAAAGCAAACGCTTGCCGCCAGGTTGGAAAAACTATCCGCAGAAAGTTTGCGTAACGGTTTGGCCGGTGCAAAGCTTTCTTCCAGAAAGTACGAGTTGCAAAAAAAGCAAACGCTTGTTTCCGCTTGCTATCAAAACGCTTTGCTAACTTTGCAAAACCTTTCCGGTGCCCAACGCAAGGCATTTTTGCACAAACTGTTGCAAAACTATGCCGAAGATGGCGAAACGGTGTTTGTTAGCAAGGCCGATGCAACTTTTGTGGATCAAAAGTTTTTGGATAGCACCGGCAAAAAGCTTGTGCTGGGCAAAGGCAACCTTCAAACGGATGGCGGCTTGCTGTTGCAAGGCGAAGGCTACGACAAAGATTTGTCGCTGAAAAACGTTGTTGCATACGTGCGCGAGCAAACGGAAGGAGCAGTTGCAACGGCTTTGTTTGGAGAGTAACATGAGCAATCAATTGTATGCTAACGGTCGCATTGCCGTTATGTCCACCAAACTGCTTGGCGCCGATAAGTTTTCTCGGCTTGCCGATTGCCTCACCTTGGGCGAAGCGTTGAAGGTGCTTTCCGAATGCGGCTACGGCGTCAGCGTTGAGGCAAACGGCTACGAAGAGGTGCTAAACGCTCAGGCGGATGCCAACGTGGCTTTGCTAAAAGAATTGTGCTTCAACCAAGGCGTGCTAAACTATTTTTCGTGTCAATACGAT
Source organism: uncultured Oscillospiraceae bacterium (assembly GCA_964577535.1). Lineage (GTDB taxonomy): Bacteria > Bacillota > Clostridia > Christensenellales > CAG-314 > Fimimonas. Next base: position 75,058 of record CAZNZO010000006.1, on the reverse strand, counting down.
TACCACAACGCCAAAGTGCTTATGAAGCGAAAATATGCTCGCATAGATGGCACCGACGGCTGTTTTGAACATGCAAAACTAAGTGCGCAAGCAATGGCGGAAGGCATGGTCAACGACGACTATTCGCAACTTTCCCCCATAATGGCGGAAGCGTGCGATGCCGTGGACTTTCAGTTTGCACAGGGCAACAGAAGTCCGCAAGTGGTGGATAGAATTTTGGACGTGGCATGTTTTGCCGAAATGCGCGAATGTGCCAATAAATGCAAAGTGCCGCTTATAAAAAGGTTGTGCCAATGGCATGCGGATACAACAAACCTTATGCTCGTTTGCCGCTTGCAAAAGGCCGGTCGCACCCAAAAGGACTTGGACGATTGGTTTGTGGTGGGCGGAACGCTATCCAAACAAAACGTTTTTGAATTTTGGAATGGTGCTGCTTTGACCGGAGAACTGGGCAAGTTTGCCGAAGTTTGCAAAAAGGATTTGTCTTCGGCAGAAGAATTGCAACGGGAAGGCCGCAACAAAATTGTTGCAGAATATGCCGATTCCCTAACAATTCAGCCCGTCGTGGCCTACTATTTCCGCAAACAAGACGAAATAGACAAAGTGCGTCGCATTCTTATAGCCGTAAAAAACGGCACTAACAAGTCAGTCAACAAAAAGCGCTAACGGCGCTTGTAAGGAGCCAAATGGTTAACAAAATTGCCGTAATAGGCGATAAAGACAGCGTTCTTGCCTTCAAATCGGTGGGAGTGGAAGTTTTCGATGCCACCACCGCACAGGAAGCGCAAGCGCTAATAAAAAAATTATCACAACAGCAGTACGCCGTGTTGTTTTTGGCGGAAAATCTTGCCGAGCAAATTCCTGCCGTATTGGCAAAAGCCAAAACACAGCCCTTCCCTGCCATTGTGCCCATCCCAACCTCCACAAATTCGTCGGGGTTTGGTTTGCAGGGCATCAAAAACGACGTGGAAAAGGCCATCGGCGTGGACGTAATTTTTAACAAAGAGGACAAATAAATGGTTGGAAAAATCGTGAAAGTAAGCGGCCCGCTTATCGTTGCGGAAAACTTGGCCGACGTGGAAATGTACGACGTAGTTAAGGTTTCTGATAAAAAACTTATTGGCGAAGTCATCGAATTGCGTAACGACCGAGCAAGCATTCAGGTATATGAAGAAACCAGCGGCCTAACGGTGGGCGACAGTGTCGAATCCACCGGCGCGCCCCTTTCCGTAGAGCTAGGGCCGGGGCTTATCGAAAGCATTTTCGACGGTATTCAACGCCCGCTAAATAAGCTCATGGAAAAATCCGGCAACCGTATTTGCCGCGGCGTGGAAGTTCATTCGCTAAGCCGTGAAAAATCGTGGCACTTTGTGCCCGTTGCCAATGTGGGCGATGAAGTTCAAGCCGGCGACGTTTTGGGTACCGTGCAGGAAACAAAGGTTGTTTTGCACAAAATAATGGTTCCCTATGGCGTGAGTGGCAAGGTTACTTCCATTGTGGCGGAAGGCGACTACCTTATAACGGACGAAATTGCAACGGTGGGCGAAAAAAGCCTGTGCATGATGCAAAAATGGCCGGTGCGTAAAGGTCGTCCGTATAAGTCCAAAATGGCGCCGGAATACCCCATGGTTACCGGTCAACGCGTAATCGACACGTTGTTCCCCATTGCCAAAGGCGGTGTGGCGGCAGTGCCCGGTCCTTTTGGCAGCGGCAAAACCGTTGTTCAACACCAACTTGCAAAGTGGGCGGATGCCGATATCATCGTTTACGTGGGCTGCGGCGAACGTGGCAACGAAATGACGGACGTTTTGCGCGAATTTCCCGAACTTAACGACCCAAAAACCGGCGAAGCGCTTATGAAGCGTACTGTGCTTATTGCCAACACTTCGGATATGCCCGTTGCTGCTCGTGAAGCCAGCATCTACACAGGCATAACCATTGCCGAATATTTCCGCGATATGGGCTACACCGTGGCAATAATGGCGGATAGCACGTCGCGCTGGGCGGAAGCCTTGCGTGAAATGAGCGGCCGTTTGGAAGAAATGCCGGGCGAAGAAGGCTATCCCGCATATTTGGCAAGCCGTCTGGCCGAATTCTACGAACGTGCTGGCATAGTAAAGGTTTTGGGCAGTTCCGATACCGTCGGTGCGGTTTCGGCAATTGGCGCCGTATCTCCTCCGGGCGGCGACCTTTCCGAACCTGTTTCTCAATCCACATTGCGCATAGTAAAAGTATTTTGGGGCCTTTCGGCACAACTGGCCTATAAGCGCCATTTCCCTGCCATCGATTGGCTAACAAGCTATTCGCTCTACGACGACAAATTGGAAGATTGGTATGCCGAAAACGTGGCGGAAGATTTCAACAAACTAAAAGCAGAAGTGCGCTACGTTTTGCAAGAAGAAAATCAACTAAACGAAATTGTGCGTTTGGTGGGTATGGATGCTTTGGGCGCTCGCGACAGATTGACCATGGAAACGGCAAAATCCATTCGCGAAGACTATTTGCACCAAAACGCTTTCCACGAAGTGGATACCTACACTTCGCTTAACAAGCAATATCGCATGATGCGCCTAATTTTGGGTTTCTATCACGAAGCTACCGCGGCATTGCAACGGGACGTGGAACTAAAAGATTTGTTGAACTTGCCCGTTCGCGAACAAATTGGTCGCAGCAAGTATATCGAAGAAGCGCATCTGGATAGGTTCGACGAAATCGAACGCAACATCAAAAAGCAAATTAACGAACTCAACAAGGGTGAAGAATAATGTTTAAGGAATACAAAACCATTCGAGAAGTGGTTGGTCCCCTTATGTTGGTGGACCACGTAAACGGCGTTAGCTATAACGAACTTGTGGAAATAAAGCAAGAAAACGGCGAAATTCGCAAAGGCAAAGTGTTGGAAGTTAACGGCGATCGTGCTTTGGTGCAGTTGTTCGAAGGCACTCAGGGGCTAAAAATTTCCACAGCAAAAGCCCGTTTTTTGGGCAGAAGTTTGGAACTTGCCGTTTCCGAAGAAATGCTTGGCCGTGTTTTCAACGGAATGGGTGAACCTATCGACGGTGGCGCTCCCATAATTGCCGACCAACGCTTGGATATCAACGGACAACCCATCAACCCCTACGCTCGTGATTACCCCAACGAATTTATTCAAACGGGCATTTCTGCAATAGACGGTCTAAACACGTTGGTTCGTGGCCAAAAATTGCCTGTGTTTTCCGCAAGCGGCTTGCCGCACGCACAACTGGCGGCGCAAATTGCACGTCAAGCAAAGGTTTTGGGCGATGACGAAAAGTTTGCAGTGGTGTTCGGTGCAATGGGCATCACCTATGAAGAAGCCGATTTCTTCATTAAGGATTTCAACAAAACCGGCGCAATCGAACGCACCGTTATGTTCATGAACTTGGCAAACGACCCCGCCATCGAGCGTATTTCCACGCCGCGTATGGCGCTTACCGCTGCCGAATATCTTGCTTTCGAAAAGGGCATGCAAGTGTTGGTTATTTTGACGGATATCACCAACTATGCCGAAGCTCTGCGCGAAACGTCTGCCGCACGCAAGGAAGTGCCCGGTCGTCGTGGCTACCCCGGATATATGTATACCGACCTTGCTCAAATCTACGAGCGTGCCGGTCGCATTCACGGTTGCAACGGATCCATCACACAAATTCCTATTCTTTCCATGCCAGAAGATGACAAAACGCACCCCATTCCCGACTTGACAGGCTACATCACCGAAGGACAAATAATTTTGTCGCGCGATTTGTATAAGCGTGGCTACAACCCTCCCATCGACGTGTTGCCCAGCCTTTCTCGTTTGAAGGATAAGGGCATTGGCGAAGGCAAAACCCGCAAAGACCATGCAAGCACAATGAACCAACTGTTTTCGGCGTATGCGCAAGGCAAGGAAGCCAAGGAACTTTCTGCAATTTTGGGTGAAGCGGCGCTTTCCGACGTTGATAAGCTATACGCTAAGTTTGCCGTCGAATTCGAAAAGCAATACGTTGCGCAAGGCTTCAATGTTAACCGCACCATCGAAGAAACGTTGGATCTTGGCTGGAAACTTTTGGGAATTTTGCCCAGAAGCGAGTTGAAACGTATTTCTGAAGAATTGTTGGATAAGTACTACAAACCCTACGAGGACTAAAAATGGCCGTAATGAACGTAAACCCCACGCGTATGGAAATGAAACGCCTTCAAGCAAGGCTAAAAACCGCAACGCGCGGGCACAAACTGCTAAAAGATAAAACCGACGAAATGATTCGCCGATTCATATCGCTTGCCGAAGAAAACAAGCGTTTGCGCATGGAGTGCGAAAAGGAACTATCCTTGGCATTGCAAAACTTCACCGTGGCGTGCGCTTGTTCGGATAGCCGCATAGTGGAAGAGGCCGTTATGCTTGCCGGCCGCTCGGTGTCGCTGACTTGTGGCAAACGCAAAGTTATGGGCATCGACGTGCCCTCTATAAGCATAGACGAATCGACCGAAGGCGAACTTTATCCATACAGTTTTCTTTCCGTAACGGAAAAACTGGATGATTCCGTGCGCGGTTTGAACGCCGTGTTGTATAAGCTTATTCAGCTTGCCGAAACGGAAAAAACGGTGAACATGCTTGCCGACGAAATAGAAAAAAACAAGCGTCGCGTAAACGCATTGGAAAACATCATGATTCCGCAACTCACCGAAACAATAAAGTATATCAAAATGAAGTTGGACGAAAGCGAGCGTTCCGCAACTGTCCGCTTGATGAAGGTGAAGGATATCATCAACGGCTAGCAAAATTGTTTTGTGGCAGGCGCGCGGCGTGTTGCAAGGCGCTGGCAGGTTGTTGAAAAACAAACCATGCAAGTTTTTTGGAAGGTTAGCACTGCGACAAAACTTTTTTGCAAAATGCGTGGCATTGCAACGCATCAAACCACTTTGTTTTTGCATGCAAAGCGGTGGCGCTAAATCAAAAATATGTCCGAGGGTTTTCCTCGGACTTTTGTTTTGTTCATTGTTGTGGTGGTGCCGTGAATCCGCAAAAGGATAGTGGCAAACAACCTAGCTGCACACTTATTTGTCGCCAAACGTCCCAACGAAAGGCAAAGCACGATTTTTTGTGCATGTGCGGTGCATCTTGCGGCTGTCCATTTTGCGCTGTTGATTTGGTGCAAGTATTCCATTTTTTCCAAAAGCTTGTTGCGGCAGTTTTGTTGCACGCAAGTTTCAATTTTTGCCCGATAGCCGAAAAATAAGTGCAAAAAACACGTTTGTTTTAACACCAAAACGGCCACCCGGCGCAAAAAAACATGGGCCAGCAAAACAAAAATAAACAAAAATAAAAAAAGTTTTGCTGTTTTAGGGGAAAATGGATTTTTTTGCGGAAATTATAGTTGTCAAAGAATTTGGCAAAAACGGTGCAGTATGAACGAACTTATGGATTTCATTCAACAAGTCAAGCACGCCAACGATATTGTCGACGTTATTGGCTCCTATATCGAATTGCGCCCGCGCGGAACAAACTTTCAAGCGCGGTGTCCTTTCCATGGGGAAAAAACGCCCAGTTTCAACGTTAACAGAAACATGCAAATCTTCAAATGTTTTGGCTGCGGCGAAAGTGGCGACGTTTTGAAGTTTGTTCAGATGTACGAATCGTGCACCTTCATGGAAGCGCTAGAAATTTTGGCCAAGCGTGCCGGACTTAAAATGCCGGAAACGCAGGCACAAAAACGGGATAAGGCCTACGACGAAAAGAAGAAAAAACGCGATACATATCTTGCAATTTGCAGGGAAGCGGCAGTTTTCTACTACAAAACTTTTCATTCGTCGCGCGGTGAAGTGGCCCGTCGCTACATGGAAAAACGCGGCTTCGACGAAGAAACGCTAAAAAAGTTTGGCGTTGGCTATTCGCCGGATATGTATTCGCTAGTGAACTATTTGGAAAACAAGCACTTTTCGCATGACGATTGCGTTGCATGCGGTGTGTTCCAGCGCAAACCCAACGGCACAGTTTTTGATGCCTTGGCCGATAGGTTGATTGTGCCCATTTTCAACGTCAGCGGCAAGGTTATTGCCTTTGGCGGCAGAGGGCTCGACGAAAAAACAATTTCTTTCGGCAAGTATAAAAACACTTCCGACACGCCTCTTTTCACCAAAAAGGATAACGTTTTTGGTTTGAATTTTGCCAAGGAACAAAAGCAACAATCGGCATTGCCCAACATTGTGATGATGGAAGGCTACATGGACGTTATGGCAAGTTATCAGGCCGGCTTTAAGCGTGCTGTGGCCAGCATGGGAACGTCTTTGACGGAAAATCAGGCCAAGTTGCTTTCCCGCCTTACCGAAACGGTGTACATTTGCTACGACGGCGACTCCGCTGGGCAAAAAGCCACCGTGCGTGGGTTGGATATTTTGGATAAGGCAGGCTTGGAAGTGCAAGTGATGTCGGTGCCGGAAAATTTGGATCCGGACGAATACATCAAAAAATACGGCGCAGAGGAGTTCGAAAAACTTATCGACCAAGCAAAAGCCTTGCCGGATTACAAGTTGGATTTGCTAAAAAAAGCATTTCCCCTTAACGTGGATAACCGCACTCGCAACAAAAACATGCCAAAGTTTGTTAACGGCGCGGTGAAAATGTTGAAACAACTAGATGACGTTCGTCAAGCGCATTACGTTGCGCAAGTGGCCGCCTACACAGGCTATTCGCAGGAATTTTTCCGTCGCAAGCTTAGCGAAACGGTGGAAGAAACGGGCGAAGCGGAAGAGGCCGCTATCACCGATTCACTTTCTGGCGAAACAAAGGCGAAGTATTTTGTTGCGGCAAGCATGCTAACAAATCAGCCCTACGCCAAACTGGAAAAGAAACCCTATTGCGAAACGGACTTTTTGTCCAAGCTGTTCGATTATATCTTCCAGCGCCTAAACGAAGGTGAAGCACCGCAATCGGATATGCTCTACACCGTTTGTCCGGATGCAACTGCGGAGGAATATTCGCAAATAGTGGACGTGGATTTTTCGCCCGAACGTCAGGAAAAGAACCAACAATATTTTGAAGAATGTTCTCGCATTTTGCAAGTGGAAGCGTTGCGGCAGCAACAAGCCGAAATAACCAAACGCTACAAAGCCAATCCCGACCAAACGGATTTGCTGTTGCAAATAACGGAAATCAACAAAAAAATCGACGAAGTGTTGAAAAGGAGATAAACAATGGAAATCACACAAGATTTTTTGAAAAATTTGCTTTCGGAAGTTAAAAACGACACTTCCAAAGTTACCTATGAAGAATTGGAAAACAAGTTGGAAAAACTTGATCTTTCCGCCGAACAAAACGCAGAAATCTACAGATATTTGGAAAACAACGGGCTAAAAATTGTGGACGCATTCGAAAAGGATAACTCCGCATTGTATAAAACCATTGGCGACGTTGCCGTAGACGACCCCGTGAAAATGTATTTGAAGGATATCGGCAAAGTGCCCCTTCTTTCCGGCGAGGAAGAAGTGGAACTTGCGCAAAAAATGATGGAAGGCGACGAAGAGGCCAAGCGCAAACTTTCCGAAGCCAACCTGCGTTTGGTGGTTTCCATTGCAAAACGCTACGTTGGCCGTGGCATGCTGTTTTTGGATTTGATCCAAGAAGGTAACATGGGCCTTATGAAGGCGGTGGAAAAATTCGACTGCACCAAAGGCTTTAAGTTTTCTACCTATGCAACGTGGTGGATTCGTCAAGCAATCACACGTGCCATTGCCGACCAAGCAAGAACAATCCGCATCCCCGTACATATGGTGGAAACCATCAACCGTCAAGTGCGCACGCAACGCATTTTGTTGCAAGAATTGGGCCGTGAACCCACCTCTGCGGAAATTGGCGAACGCATGGGTATTTCTGCCGAAAAGGTGGAAGAAATTCAAAAAATAGCGCAAGATCCCGTCAGTTTGGAAACGCCCATCGGCGAAGAAGAAGATAGCCATTTGGCCGACTTCATCGAAGATAACAAAACCATTGCGCCCAGCGATATGGCCGCTCAAACAATGTTGCGCGAACAACTTATTGCCGCTTTGCACAAACTAACCCCGCGTGAAGAAAAGGTTATTCGTTTGCGCTATGGTTTGGACGACGGCAAACAACGCACGTTGGAAGAAGTAGGCCGCGAATTCAACGTTACTCGTGAAAGAATTCGTCAAATCGAAGCAAAAGCACTAAGAAAATTGCGCAACCCCAGCAAATCCAAAAAGTTGCGCGACTATCTGGATTGATATGACCAAACGATTGCAAAAAATTCTTGCCGCATTGCCGCATTGCCAAGTGCTTGCCGACGTCGGTTGCGACCATGGCTACATTGGTTTGGGCGCACTGCAAACAGGAGTTGCACAAAAAGTGGTGTTTGTGGATATTTCCGCACCCAGTTTGCAAAAGGCACGCAACAATTGCCCACAGCAGTTGCTGCCGCAAGCAAGTTTCGTTTGCCAAAACGGTTTGGGAAAAGTTTTTGCCGATTGTGCCGTTATTGCCGGCATGGGCGGTATGGAAATAATTTCCGTTTTGGATGGTGCCGAGCACTTGCCCGAACATTTGGTTTTGCAACCAATGCGCAACCAGTTGGAACTGCGCCAAAGACTGCTGCAAGATTATCAAATAGTTTCCGACGAGATGTTTTTCGACGGAAAATTCTACGACCTTATCACAGCCAAAAAATGCAAAAGCAACGACATTCTGACGCAAAGACAGTTGCTTTTTGGCAAAGACAATTTGCAAAATCCGTCGCAAGATTTTGTAGCCTATTTGCAAAAACTAAACCAAGAGCGTCAACAAATACTATCTAATAGCAGCGACGTTTGCCTATCGCAAAAATACGAAGAGGCGGCGCGCCTGCTTGCCGAAATTATGGAGGGTAAAAAATGATACAACAAGAAATGTTGCAATACCAAACGTTGGATATCGAACTTAACAAAATCGAACGTGATTTGCGCAAAAACCAATTTTACGTTAAGCGCAAGGAAGTTAAAGCGGCTTTGCAAGCAGGGGAAGAACAACTTGCCCGCTTGGAACACAAAACGTTAGACCTTCGCAATCAACTTTCCGCCGCAACCCAAACGTTGCAAAAAATAACTGCCGTCATCGAAGAATACACCAAAGAATTGGCCGATATCGAAGACCAAGACGAACTAAACTACATGAGCAAAAAGCTAGACGAACAGTTGGCGTTGCTTTCCACAACGGAAAAAGAAGTTAAACAAATTTTGCACGACGGCGAAGATTTGGAAAAGACTTTCGACAACATTTCCAAAGTGCAAATTCCTCGTTTGGCAGGCGAATACAACAAGTGCAATGCCGAATTTGATAAAGCCACCAACCAAGTTAAGCCGCGCGTTGTGGAACTTAAAAAGCAACAGGCCGAACTTAAAGGCGCCATCGAAGCATCGTTGTTTGAAAAATACAAAAAGCTTTCCGAGCAGGTTCGCCCCGTTTTTGTTCCACTTATGGACGGAAACCGTTGCGGCGGCTGTCGCATGGAAATGCCCTCCGCGCAGGTGGAATCCAAAATGGCCAAAGGCTACATGGTGTGCGAACACTGCGGTCGCATAATCTACAAGCAGTAGGCTAAACGCAAAAACTAAATTTTTATCAAAAAAGGTATAGTCGCAATTTGACTATACCTTGTTTTTTGCAATAAATGCTGTTTGTTTTGTGTTTTGCCGTTGCCTGCAAGCAGAACAATGCCGTTTGATTTTTTGCAACTGCTTTTGCTATCCGCAAGCGGTGCAAGGCATTTTGTGGCGAAATTTCTTACCACTTGTTGAACACTTTTTCCGCAAAGCCCAAAGCATCCGTCAGTTGCACAGCCGTGCCGTCATCCAAAATGGCGGTGCCGCTAAATTTGCCAAAAATTTGGTGCTGTTTGGATGCCAAAATCAGCAAATCGGTTACGTCCTTTCTATCCAAAATGGGTTCGAAACGCAAATTCAAACGCCCTTCGTTGTCGCAAATTTTCCACGGCGACATAAAGTCGTCCTTGCCGTCTTTTTGTGGAATTTCAAAGGTTACTTTATCCAGCTTGTGCGCAATTCCGTCAAAGAACAGCATGTTTTCCGAAGCGGCGGAAGTATCACCAAAGCCGTAGCCAAGGTTGAACCCAAACGTTTTGCCGTTCACGTAGGTTTGCAAACTTCCCCAATACCAAGTGTTTTTGTATGTCCAAATTCCACGTCCCCAATCCAGCGTGCCAAGGCTGTTTGTTTCGTCAAAATCCCAGCGTTGGCCTTTAACAATGCAGAAGCCTTTTGCTTGCATGCAGTTAATTTTGGTGTTGTAGTAGAAGGCGTGCGGTTTGTTGAAGGGCGTTGCAATGGTCATTTGGTCTTGCGGAAAATTGAACAGTTCAAACTTGCATTCAAAGGGCGAGCCATCCCAAAAGTTTTGCATGGTGCAACTAAGAATGCGTTTGTCTTGTTGCTTTTCAAAGCTAAAATTGCATCGTTTTGATTGGTAGCGTATGTCACCGGTCTCCGGACAGGATGGCAAATTCAACTTGCCGAAAGTGAAAAATTTCATTTCACTTGTGGTTTTGTAGCAAGGCTGTTCAAAATTCAAAAAGGATGCCGAAACAAGCGACATGTAGCTGTTATCTGCAACTGTAAGCGCAACGGCCTTTTTGCCATCGGTTATTACGTAGTAATCCCATTCCTTTATTCTCCACGAATGCCCAACAATATCTTTTCGGCTGTATTGTCGCACGGTTTTTGTGGAATAGCCTGCCTCAACCAGCCTGCCGTTTTGCAAAAGTTTGCCTTCACTAAGTTGTTTTTGCACGAAAAAAGTCCTCCGTTTTTCTTTTTATAATTGTATCACAGCGCAAACAAGATATCAACAATGGCGAAAAATTTTGTTGCCATTTCATTTTTGAACCGTCTTTTGGCATGTGTCAACACTTTTGTCCCAAAAACTTGCCGTTATGTTTGCGCGCGAAGCGGACGGCAGATTTTCAATCTGGTTTTTTGTTTCTCATTTGTGCCAGCGATGGTGCAGGTGCATGCAAAAGCAACGTGTTTTGCTTTTTCGCCGTTGGCCGTTTGTTGGCGCATGCCATGCGTTTGCGCCGCGTGTCTTGATGCATTTTTGCCGCAATTTTGGCAACGCAAGGCGGCCTTGTGCAATAATCGCACTTGACAATCGGCGACTTGTGTTGTATCATTAACAGAGAATGGGTGCATGTGCGGTTTTTTTGCAAAAAACTGCTGCATATCGTAGCTATATCGACAAGTATTTGGTGGAGGAAACAACATGATCAGCATCAGACCATATCAAAAAAAGGACTTTCGTTTTGTGCAAGATATTTGCCTTGCAACCTCTTGGCTGGGCGAAAACCCCACGCCGCAAAACCGTGCGATAGTGTGTTCGATGTACTGCGATTACTATTTGGATAACGAACCAGAATTTTGCTTTGTTGCCGTTGACGAAAACGATTGCCCCGTTGGCTACATTTTGTGCGCTGTGGAATTGGATCAATACCACGAACAACTAACGCAAAACTATTTGCCTTTGGTGCGCAAAATTTCCGGAACGGACTACTATCGTTTTGCTGCGGAAGTAAAAATGGAGCAACGCTATGCAAAACAAGGCTACACGGCGCATTTGCACGTAGACATTTTGCCGGAATATCAACGTCAGGGTGTTGGCACGGCGCTGGTGGATGCTTTGCAAGAAAAACTAAAAGCCACCTTTGTGGAAGGCATCTATTTGGTGTGTGGCATCAAAAATGAAGGTGCCAAGGCTTTTTACGAAAACCGTGGTTTCGAAGATATCGATTACCTTACCGGTTGTGTTGTCTACGGCAAAAAATTGTTTAGCGAAGACGAATAGCAATGGAATTTTTCAAGGTTATTTCCAAGGAACAAGCGCAAAATGTAAACGCACTGTCGTTGGCGTACATAGGCGACGCCGTTCACAGTTTGTTTGTTAGGGAACGCTTGGTGAAGGAGCACGATTTCAAAGCGGGAGATTTGCACAAAATGTCGTCGCAGGTGGTGAATGCTCACCAGCAGGCATTGCGTGCGGAAAAGGTTTTTCCGCTTTTGACGGAAGAAGAACAGAGCGTGTTTTTGCGTGGACGCAACAGCAACGCTCATCACAAGGCAAAAAATCAAAGCGGTGCCGATTATCGCAAGGCCAGCGGCTTCGAAGCGGTTATTGGGTATTTGTATTTGATTGGCGAAACGGAAAGAATAAAACAACTTTTATCAGATGAAAATTGAAGGAAGAAACTGCGTTCTAGAAGCATTGCGTTCAGAAAACGTCACCGTCAACAAACTTATGTGCGAAAAGGGCAAAAACAGCGACGTGATTGCCTTTGCACGCAAAAACGGCGTAAAAATCCAGTTTGTGGATAGGGCCGTTTTGGATAAGGAAAGTGTCGAAGGCAAACACCAGGGCTACGTTGCCGACGTTACGGAATTTAGCTATTGCGAATTGGAAGACATTTTGGCGGCAAGCGAAAATCACTTTATTGTGGTGTTGGACGGAATAAACGATCCGCACAATTTCGGCAGCATCATTCGTGTGTGCGAATGTGCCGGTGTTGATGGCATCGTCATTGGCAAAAACCGTCAAGTTGCCGTAACCGATACCGTTGCTCGTTGTTCGGCAGGGGCCATTTCTCATGTGAAAATTGCCCGTGTTACCAACGTTAATGCGGCCATCAAACAACTTCAACAAAACGGCGTGTGGGTTTATGCTTGCGATATGGACGGGCAGGAAATAACCCAAGCCAACTTGACGGGTAGCGTTGCGTTGGTTATCGGTGGCGAAGGCTCCGGCGTGGGCAAACTTACCCGCGAAGTGTGCGACGGCATAGTTTCGCTAAAATTGAAGGGAAAAGTAAATTCGCTTAACGCATCCGTTGCTTGCGGAATTGCCGTCTACGAAGTGGTTCGCCAAAGAGGTTAACATGCAAGAATTAATTCGTCGTGCCAAAAACGGCGACCAAGCCGCAATGAACGAGATTTTCGAAAACTACAAAGGGCTTATTCGTTCGGTGGCCAACAATTTCTATTTGGTGGGCGGCGACAAGGACGACCTTTTGCAGGAGGCAATGGTGGGCTTGTTCCACGCTGTAACCAACTTCGACGAAAACAAGGGAAATTTCCCGTCGTTTGTTAAGTTGTGTGTGGTGCGCCAAGTTATCGATGCGGTGAAAAGGGACAATTCAGATAAAAACCGTCCGCTAAAAGACCACATAGATATTGCCAAGCTAGAAGACGTCACTGCGGAAAGCACGCCGCTTGGAGACCTGTTGGAAAAGGAATATTCCCAAAAGGTTAGCAAAATTATCAAGGAAAAACTAACTGTCGTGGAGCAAAAAGTTATTCGCCTTTTTGCCGAAGGGTACAGCTACGAAGATATATCTAAAAAACTTAACGTAACCTACAAAGCAGTGGACGGCGCAATGCAACGCGCTCGCAAAAAATTGCTACTGCATTTGTTTAAGGAGTGAATATGAACTACGTTGCTTTATACCGAAAGTATCGTCCTCAAACTTTCGACGACGTTATTGGGCAAGATCACATCGTCAACACGTTGCGCAACCAAATTTTGAAGGACAAAATATCTCACGCCTATTTGTTCACCGGCACGCGTGGCACGGGAAAAACTTCCACCGCCAAAATTTTTGCAAGGGCCGTCAACTGTCCTAATGCAAAACAGCACAATGGCAATCCGTGTGGAGAATGTTTCACCTGCAAATCGCTTACCGAAGCAAACGTGGACGTGGTGGAAATGGACGCAGCATCTAACAACGGCGTGGATTATGCCCGCGACATTCGTGAAAAGGTGCAATATCCGCCGGTAAACGGCAGATACAAAGTGTATATCATCGACGAAGTTCACATGCTGTCGGTGGGAGCATTCAACGCTCTTTTGAAAACGCTAGAAGAACCTCCCGAACATGCGTTGTTTATTTTGTGCACAACGGAAGTGCACAAAATTCCTGCGACAATATTGTCTCGTTGCATGCGTTTCGATTTTCGCTTGGTTTCGTCGGTGCAACTTACGGAACTTGTGTGCAAAATTTACGATAAGGAAGGCAAACAATACGACCGTGAAGCCGTTGCCGCCATTGCCCGCGCAGGGGAAGGCAGCGTGCGTGATTGCGTTTCCATTGCCGACCGTTGCGCATCCGTTTCGGAAGGCAAACTAACCTACGAACAGGTTGTTTCGGTGCTGGGCGGATCTTCTAAGGAAGGCATTGCAAATCTTGCCGTTGCTGTTTTGAAAAACGATGCCTCTCAAATTTTGACGGAAATTAACAAACTTGTGTGCGACGGCAAGGACGTGGTGCGACTATGCAAGGATCTTGCTTCCTACGTGCGCGATTTGCTAACGGTAAAACTGTGCAAAAACGCAAATGAAATGCTTTGTTTGCCGGGTGATGCATTCGAAAGGCTGGTGGAAATTGCCGCCCAAACTACCGACAAAAAGTTGCTGTATGCATTGGATGCTTTGGCCAAGGCGGAAAACGAGTTGCGTTTTGCCCTGTCGCCGAGAATTTCCTTCGAGGCATTGGCCTTGCGCATTGCCGCAAGCAGTGGCGAAGTGGACGTGGACGGTTTGGAACGCCGCATAACTCGTTTGGAACAACAACCGCAAAATGCAAAACCTACAAGCCGCTACGTGGTGGATAAAACCAACGCAAAATCCATTTGGCTGGGCGTGAAATACGCTTTGGAAGAAAGGGATTTGCCCTTGCTTTTGGGTGTGTGGCGCGAATCGGATGTGAAAATTGCCGACGGCAAGTTTGTTGTTAGTTGCTCTAAGGGGGCAATGATGCTAATTGAATCGCAATACAAACAGGCACTGTTGCAGGAAATAAAGCCCTTCTGCGACAAGCCGGTGGAATTTTGTCAAACGGAAGAAACTTCGGATGGCGAAGTGGAAAAACAACTAAAATCCTTGGGCGATAACGTCCGTTTTGAAAGCAATATTAAAAGATAAGGAGCAAAACCATGGGAAACAAATATGGATATAATGGTGCCGGCGGCGGCGTGAAAGGCGGCGGCTTTGGCGGTGGAAATATGCAAAACCTAATGAAGCAAGCGCAACAAATGCAACAAAAATTGCAAGAAGCGCAGGCGGAACTAGAAGAACTTGAAGTTGGCGGCAGCGCTGGCGGCGGTTTGGTAGAAGCAACCGTCACTGGCAAAAAAATTGTGACTTCCATAAAAATCAAACCGGAAGCTTGCGACCCCGACGACGTGGAAATGCTGGAAGATCTTATTCTTGCCGCCATTAACGATGCATGCTCGAAGGCGCAACAAAAAGAAGACGAGCTGATGGCTCCGTTTGCCGCAATGAAAGGATTGTTGTAATGCTAAAATACGTTGAACCTATCGAAAGGCTTATTCATCAATTCACAAAATTGCCCGGCGTTGGCGCAAAAACAGCACAACGCTATGCGCTTAAAATTTTGGCAATGTCCGAAGAAGAGGCGCGCATTTTTGCCGAAGCGGTGATGGATGCCAAACGCAACGTAAAGGTTTGTTCGGTGTGCGGAAACTACACCGACGAAGACCCTTGTTGCATTTGTCGCACGCGCGACAAAACCACCATTTGCGTGGTGCAAGAAGCCAAAGACGTGATTGCAATTGAACGTCTTGGCGAATATAAGGGCGTATATCACGTTTTGGGCGGCGTTATGAACCCGCTAAACAAAGTGAACGCATCGGATATTCGCTTGCCACAGCTGTTCCAAAGGTTGGCAGGCGACGTGAAGGAAGTTATTTTGGCTACGGATACTTCCACCGAAGGGGAGGCAACTGCGGCCTACGTTGCAAGATACGTTAAGCAGTGCGGCATAAAGGTTACCCGTTTGGCACAGGGAATTTCCGTTGGCAGCGAATTGCAATATGCCGATGAAGTTACTCTTTCTCGCGCGTTTGCAAACAGAAAGGAAGTGTAGACTTGTCGTTTTTTGTTACGGAAGGTGCAAAATGAGACTAGACAAATTTTTGAAAGTTTCAAGAATTTTGAAGCGCCGCACGGTTGCTCAGGAAGCGTGCGACGGTGGCAAAGTGGATGTCAACGGACGGCCGGCAAAACCCGGTTGCCAACTTAAAGTAGGCGACGTTGTGTGCGTACATTTTGCCGGTGCAAACTTGAAATTTAAGGTGCTTGACTTGAAGGAAACGGTAAAAAAAGAACAAGCAAGCGAAATGTACGAAATAATTTTGGATTGATGAGAAGCGCAGTTATTGTTGCCGCGGGAAGTTCTTCCCGTTTTGGTGAAAACAAACTTCAAAAACAAGTGTTGGATCGCAGCGTTTTGCAACGTTCTGTGGATGCCTTTGTGGGCATTGCCGACGAAATAGTTGTGGTGGGCGATTGCGCTGTTAGCGGTGCAAAAACCGTTGCGGGCGGCCAAAACCGTAGTCAATCGGTTGCGCGCGGCTTGGCGGCCGTTTCCCCTAGTTGCACGGTTGTTGCCGTGCACGACGGTGCGCGCCCCTTTGTTAGCAGAAAGTTGGTGCAAAAACTGTTTGACGAGGCGGAAGAATTTGGCAGCGCCGTGCCATTTTTGCCCGTTACCGACACCATTTGGCAAAGGAACGAACTTGCACTGCAAAACCGCGAAAACTTTTTCACAGTGCAAACGCCGCAAGTTTTTTGTTACCAAAAGCTTTGCACGGCGTTTGAAAACGGCAGCACGCAAACGGACGAAAGTTCGCTGTTTTTTGGTGAATTTGGCGACGTTCACTTTGTGGAAGGGGAATTTTCCAACAAAAAAATAACCGTACCAAACGATTTACCCAATTTTCGGGTAGGAACAGGTTTTGACGTTCACGCTTTCGGCGATGGTGATGGTGTTATTTTGGGCGGCGAAAAAATTGCTTACTGCAAAAAACTTGTGGGACATTCCGATGCGGACGTTTTGGCGCACGCTGTGTGCGATGCAGTGCTTTCGGCATCGGGCAACAGAGATATCGGCGTGCAATTTCCCGATACGGACGATGCCTATTTGGGTGCGGATAGTTTGCAATTGCTTGCAAAATGCGTGCAATTGGCGCAGCAAAGCGGATTTGCCGTGCAAAATGTTTCCGCCGTGGTGATTTGTCAACAACCAAAAATTGCCCCGCACATCGACAAAATGGCGCAAAATTTGGCCAAAGTGCTGGGTGTTTCGCCCGATTGCGTAAACCTTTCGGCAACAACAACGGAAAAACTAGGCGCCTTGGGCAACGGAGACGGCATTGCCGTTCAAGCACAAGCTTTGCTTTCAAAAGTGTTCTAACGCACTAAGCGTTTCAACACTTTTTTTGTTTTTGGGGCTGTTTTGCAACGTAACCATAGTTTTTGTGTGCTCAAAAAAAATAACAATACCGCACGCAACAAGCAAGTCACCGTTTAAGTTTAATCATCTGCGGCCAACTGCAAGTTTTGTGTTCAGAAGCGTTAAACACTTTTCACTTAATTTATTTGTGTATGCGCAAATTTCGTGGAAGTATTTTTAACAAATAACTTTGCCAGGGTTAACGCTGTGTTTTGCCGCATGGCTATTTGCACAGTTTGCTTTCAAAAGTATTCTGGCGCACCAAGCGTTTCAACACTTTTTGTTTTTTTGCAAAACGGCACAGTTTTGTGCGTTGTTCAACAAATAAAAAATCACAAACACAAATGCTGTTGCTTTTTTTATCTAGGGCGGCAGTATTTTTCTTTGCAAAAATATTTTCACAAAACATTTATAACCTTTTTGTATCAAAATTTTTTCAAAATTGCATTGCCTATTGACAAAAATTTGGTAATAGTGTATTATCTAACAACAGTTTGGAGGGAGATGCTATGAACATTTGGCACGATATCTCACGCAACCGCATAAAATCCGACGATTTCTACGCCGTGATTGAAATTACCAAAGGCGGAAAAATGAAGTACGAGTTGGATAAGGAAACAGGTCTGCTTGTGTTGGATAGAATTTTGTATACTTCCACGCACTATCCGGCAAACTATGGTTTTATTCCGCGCACGTTGGCCGACGACGGCGACCCGATGGATGTTTTGGTTTTGTCCTCCGAATCGCTTTTGCCTATGTCCCTTGTAAGGTGCTATCCCATTGGTGTCATCACCATGAGCGACAATGGTTCCGGTGACGAAAAGGTTATTGCCATTCCCTATACCGACCCCACCTACAACGGCTATAAATCCATCAGCGAATTGCCGGCGCACATTTTCGAAGAAATGCAACATTTCTTCCGCGTCTACAAGGAATTGGAAAACAAGCCCACATCCGTTTCGGAAGTTCACGACGTAGAAACGGCAAAACAAGTGGTGCAAAAATCCATCGAAAACTACGTGGAAAAAATACTAACTCAAAGATAGTTTTTTCAAAAGGCCGAACTTCCAAGGGGGAGTTTTGGCTTTTTTTTGTAAAACGAAAACCACCGAGCCCTGGTGGTTCAAAAATGGTTAACTAATAAAAAAATCCTCCTGCGGTAAAACAAAATGTGCTTTGGGCACAGGAATAACCACAGGAGGATTTTGTCTAGTAATATAGATGTTCAACGTTTAGCACATGCGTTGTGAAATTGCAATCAGCATGTTTTTGCGCTAAAAAGGCCGCTCGGCCTTTCAATTTTGCGGTGTTTGCCCTTGGTCGTTTTCGGGTTGTTCCGTCTGATTTTCGCTGTCGCTCGCCACAGTTTGTTGCACTTTCTTTTGCAATGCGGAAGGCAAAATTTCCACCAGCACAACGGCAAGCAACACAAAGAAGCCGCCCACACAAATTTGCCAGGAAAAAACGTCTGCGCCCAACGCAACGGAAAGTACTGCGCCAATGGGCGATTCGCAAGCGATAATAATGGAAGTTTCGGTGGAAGTAAGGTGGTTCTGCGCAAAGGTTTGTGCAAAGTATGCAAAGGCCGTTCCCACAAGAGAAACTATTGCAAGCACCCACCAGCACACGCTCCAATCAATTTGCAAGGACGAATAACTTTTTGTTTCCAGCACCAGCGCAGATATCACAAAAGCAATGGCGCAAACAACAATTTGAACAACCGTCATGCCGAGTGAATCGGCGCCCTTATCTTTAAGTGCGCGGTCTGCCCAAATAATTTGGATGGCAAAAAACAGCGATCCGCCCAGTGCCAGCATGTTGCCAAGCAGTTCGTTTTCGCCCTGTGCGGCGTTGCCGTTGGGTACGTTTAGTATCAGCAAACCTGCCAATGCGGAAATAATGCCGAAGCCAACTATCCACGAAGGACGTTTTTTGAAGAATATCCAACAAATAAGGGGAACAAACAGCGAATAGGATGCTGTGAAAAATCCGCAGGAAGCAGGCGTGGTGTATTTAAGCCCAATAAGTTGCAATGCAAAACCGCCAAACAAAAATAAACCGCCCACCGAGCCATATAGCAAAAGTTGTTTGTTAAGCTTAATTTTTGTGCCAAAAACAGCCATAAGAACAAGTGCGGCACAGCCGAACCTTAGTGCATTCAGCGTGAATGGAACGTCCCTAAAACCGTGCACCAAAAGTGTGTCGCTCAACAAAAAACCCGCGCCCCAAACAATGGCCGTGGCGGAAAGCATTATCAATGCTATATTATGTTTTTTTGTTGCTAAATTTTTCATAGTTATAAAAAAAACGACGCACTAAAATATTAGTCTGTCGTTTACTCCAAAAGGCGAATGGACAAGGGATTTCTCCCACATTTCCTTTTTGTATTCAATTTTTAGTTAGTATAACTGTTTTTTTGATTTTTGTCAACCAATATTTGTCCTAGTTGGCGTTGTGTCGCCATTTCGGGCAAACGGTGTGTGCAAATTTTGACACCTTGCGCCCGTTTGATAGTTTATTATGGGTGCAAATTTTGTTTTTTAGGGGACGCACTGTGCGCCCCCTTCTTTTCTTTTGTTATGTACAAGGAATGGTTGCTATTTGTTGCAGCCAAAGGTCAATCCGCCGCAACAAACAAGCAGTGCCAGCATCAAAATTAGGCAACAGGGATTGACGCTAAGATTGAAGTTCTTCATCTTTCCGCCACAGCAGCACAGAAAGAGAATAATCAACAAAATCCACGTGCAATTGCAGCTGCCCTTTTCGCAACCGTCGTTGCAGCCTTCGTTGAACATTCCGTTGAACATACTTTCACCTCCGTTCGCCGAAAACATTCGGCTTGTAAATTTGACTTTCAAAGTCTATTTCACAATATGGAATTGGCAAAAATTGTGTTACAGCAAAATGCGGAAGCTGACGTGTTTTTGTGTGCAGCAATTTGCAAGCATGCTGGCCGATGCGTGTTTGCAGCACGTATTGCGTAATTTGGCTTTGGCAACTTGTGCTTGCAAAGGCAAAAGCATTGTGGCGTTGCAAACCGCAAATAAATTTCAAAAGCAGTGCAAGCGTTTTTGTGTGGGAACGTCAGCACCCAAATTGCAAACGGATTTTTTGCAAGCGTTTTTGTTTGCGTGTGAAAAAAATAGGCTTCGCTAGCCCACAGCGCAAGCGTTGGTGCTTGACACGTTTGGCCGTTGCTACGTGCAAGTTGCCGCCGAACGTTGCAATGTGGGCCGAGTTGTTTGACAAAATTTCACGCATAAAGTATCATAGGCTGGTTATGATTCAACTATCCGATCACTTCACCTACAAACGGCTGTTCCGCTTTGCGGCATCGCCCATAATGATGATGGTGTTTTGTTCCATCTATTCCGTTGTCGACGGCCTGTTCGTTTCGCGTTTTGCGGGACAGGACGCCTTTACGGCTGTCAATTTGATTTACCCGTTTGTTATGGCGCTTTCGGCAGTTGGGTTTATGTTTGGTTCCGGGGGCACTGCGATAGTTTCCAAAACTATGGGCGAAGGCAAAACGCAACTTGCCAAAAAGTATTTTACGCTTATAGTTATTGTTGCGGCAGCAAGCGGAGTGGTGCTTGGCGCGGTTGGTTTGCTTTTGCTACGTCCGTTTGCGCTTTGGATGGATGCTTCGCCTGCCGTTTTGGAATTGGGCATGCAATATGGCATAACGCTTTTGTGCGCTTTGCCCTTCTTCATGTTGCAAAACATGTTTCAAAACTTCCTTTCCACTGCGGAAAAACCCATGCTTGGCTTTGTTTTTACCGTTGCAAGCGGCGTTACCAACATGGTGTTAGATGCTTTGTTCGTGGCCGTTTTCCAGTGGGGAATTTTGGGCGCGGCAATTGCCACGGCAATAAGTCAAGCAATTGGTTCCATTGCACCGATAATCTACTTTGCGTGCAAAAACAGCAGCAAGTTGCGCTTTTCCAAACCTGCTTGGTACGGCAAGGTGGTGCTAGCTGCCTGCACAAACGGCTCGTCCGAATTGCTTAGCAACGTTTCGGCATCGCTTGTTGCAATTTTGTATAACAAACAACTAATGGCAATAGTTGGAGAAACAGGCGTGGATGCCTATGGCGTTATTTGCTACGTTCAGTTTGTTTTTGCCGCCATTTTCATTGGCTATTGCATAGCCGTCACGCCCATTGTCGGGTTCAACTTTGGCGCACAAAACAAGTTGGAATTGCAAAACGTCTTTGCAAAATCGCTAAAAATTATTTGCGGTATTTCCGTTTTGATGCTAGTTTTCAGTGTGAGTTTGGCACGCCCAATTGCGCAAATATTTGTTGGCTACAACAGCGAATTGTGCGAAATGACGGTGGACGGCATGCGGCTGTTTTCTATTTGTTATTTGTTTGTGGGCTTAAACATGTTCGGCTCGTGCTTTTTCACGGCACTAAACAACGGGCTTATTTCGGCAATACTTTCCGTTGCGCGCACGCTGGTGTTCCAAATTGTGTGCATCTATGCTTTGCCGACGGTGATGGGCTTGGACGGAATTTGGCTGGCAACGGTGGTGGCGGAAGCATTGTCGCTGGTGGTAACAATAAGTTTTTTGGTGGCCTATCGCAACCGCTACGGCTATGTGAAAACTCGTCAAAAAGCAAATTGCTAAAATTTTTCCGTTGCTAAATGCACAAAACGGGTGTATAATGCTATTACAATGCAATTTTTGGGGCAAATGCCCAATACTTTTTTAGGGGAACCGTTATGACAGCAAAAAACGAATTTATTGACGTTTTTACTACCTACGTTAAGCGTGAAGGCGCCGACAAGTTGCTGGAATATCTTTGCAACAGCGATTTCTTTTCCGCTCCGGCATCGGCTCGTTTCCACATGGCGGAAGTGGGCGGATTGTGCCAACACTCGCTAAACGTTTATCACCGCTTGGTAAAGATGGTGCGTGCCGACGAAGAGGAAAGCGCAAAGTATTCGGACGAAACGCTGGCCATTGTCGGGCTGTTGCACGACGTGTGCAAAGTCAATTTCTATTCCATCGAATACCGTAACGTAAAGGAAGAAAGCGGTTGGGTAAAAAAGCCCTTCTTCAAGGTGGAAGAAAAATTCCCGTTTGGTCACGGCGAAAAATCGGTGTTTATAATTTCTCAATTTATAAAGCTAACCGCCGAAGAAGCCATGGCCATCAATTGGCACATGGGCGGTTTCGACGATCGTGTTCGTGGCGGAAGCTATTCGGCAAGCGAAGCGTTTGGCAAATACAAACTGGCAGTGCACGCCCACGTGGCCGATTTGCTGGCATCCTATTTGGACGAAGAACGTGGCTCTAAGCTATAAGTTTCAGCAAAAGCTCGCCGTTTTGCTTGCATGCAACTAGTTGAAAATGCGTTTGGTTTCTGGGACGCAGGAGGTTATGATGGATCAACTTTTGGAAAGATTTTTAAGATACGTAAAGATAGATACCGAATCGGTGCCCGACGTGGAACAATATCCTTCAAGCGAAAAGCAAAAAAACTTGCTTCGTTTGCTATGTGACGAACTTAAAGAAATGGGCGTAAGCGCCGAAATGGACGAAAAATACGGCTACGTTTACGCTCGCATTCCTGCAAACACCACTGGTGGCTACAAACTCGGTTTCATTGCGCACGTGGATACTTCCAGCGCAGTAAGCGGCAAGGACGTTAAGCCTATTCTAACAAACTACACCGGTGGCGACATTGCTTTGGCAAAGGGCCGCAAACTCTCCCCCACGGAATTTCCCGAATTGTTGCAATGCGTTGGCAAAACAGTGGTTTCTTCCGACGGCACAACCCTTTTGGGCGCCGACGATAAGGCAGGTGTGGCCGTCATAATGCAAATGGCGCAAACACTTTGCAGCAGCAACGTTCCGCACGGCGAAATTCGCATTGCTTTCACCCCCGACGAAGAAGTGGGGCGCGGCACCGACTTTTTTGACGTGGCAAAATTCGATGCCGATGGCGCATACACCGTGGATGGCGGCGGTTTGGGCGAATTGGAATACGAAAACTTCAATGCCGCTGCGGCAAAAGTTAGCGTATCCGGCAAAAGCGTGCATCCTGGCTCGGCAAAGGGCGTTATGGTTAACGCTTGCTTGGTGCTTATGGAATTGCAAAGTTTGTTGCCTGTTTTCCAAAACCCCATGTATACGGAAAACTACGAAGGATTTTTTCACCTTTGCGACATGCAAGGCGATTGCGACGGCGCTGTTGCCAACTATATTATTCGTGATCACGACAAAGAAAAATTCCAAATCAAAAAGCAGTTGTTTGCCAAGGCCGTTGCCTTTTTGAACGAAAAGTACGGCGCCGGCACCGTCACTGCGGACGTGAAAGACAGCTACTACAACATGAAAGAACTAATTTTGCCGCACAAACACCTTATTGACAACGCTTGTTTGGCGATGGAAAAGGCGGGCGTAACCCCCAAAGTTTGCCCCATTCGTGGCGGCACGGACGGCGCAAGATTATCCTACGAAGGTTTGCCCTGCCCCAACCTGTTCACGGGCGGCCACAACTTTCACGGCAGATACGAATTTGTTGCCGTTGAAGACATGCAAAAGGCATTGGAAACGGTGCTTAACCTTGTGGATTGCTACAAAAACGGTATCTAGTTTGTTTTATTTTTAGTGCACAAAAAGGCTTGCCAACTTAGCAAGCCTTTTTTGATGCTTTGCGTTTTTTGCAATTGATTTTTGCGCTTTTTGTGCATCAATGGATATTTTGACTTCTTTTGGGTTGAATTGTGCTTTTTGCGGAATTATGTTTTTTCTATCCAATTGTTGCAAATTGTTTTTGCAATTTCTGTTTTGCCATGTTTTTTTTGAGGGCTTTGCTATTTCTAATAGACGTTTGATTTTGTGCCGTTCACAGTGGCGGAAATCCAAAAGGATAGAACAGTGCGGCATCCAGCGGCAGGTTTTGTCCGGGGATGATTTTTGGTGCCCGCAAATTTTTTACGTCGCTAAAAATTTCGTCCTGAAAATTGTGCTCATTCATCGTCCCACCGAAACGTTGTCTTTTGTGCGGTCGCGCAGTTCTTCGACGGGGTGTTCCGCCGTTTGATAGCGGTAGTCTTTGCCGTTATCGGCAATAAATTTTTTAATGACGTTGTGGCTGGCAACGTCGCTATCCTTTTTGTTCACTTGGCGTTGATATTCAAAAAAATTTGCGTCTTGCGGCAGATTTTCCACGTGGTCGTATCCTTCCCCTTGCGCCGTCAAATTCACTGTGTTTGCCAGCACTTCACGCACGTATTTCACGTTGGAATGGAATTGCAACAGTTCGGGGAATTGTCCTTGTGGAATAACCTGTTGCCAAACTTTGTTTTCGTGTTTTTGCAGCAGTTCGGCTGCTTTGTGCAAGTGGGCCAGCTCGTCGTTGAAGTGTTCTTCCCACACCTTTTTTATGCGGGCATCCGTTTCGTCTTGCCACAATGAATAATACAAATAACATTCGGTGTATTCGTGCATAAGCAGTTCTTCCAGCCAAGTGCAAGTGGTGTCTTTCAAACCGCCGTATAACGTCACGTGTTGCTCTTCTATCATGCCAATTTCCGTAAACAACTGTCGTCCCAATTTGTTTTGGTAAAAAACTGCTTGGTTCATGTAGTAGTTCATGGTTTGTTGTTCTGCGGCCGTTAGGATGTTGATATCCAGTTTGGTTAGTGACGATGCCTTTTTGAAGTTTGTGTAGCGCTTAACTTCATCGGTGGGGTAGCGGTGTTCGGAAATTGTCGGCCGCCCCGGCATAAGCTCGGTGTAGCCGCCCACAAGCTTTTCGGCAATTATGCCCTTATCCATTTCTAGCAAGTCGGCATAGCGGTACAGGTGGTCGAAGTCTTCTAGCAAGGCAAAATCCATTGCCTGCTTAACGTACTTGTCACTTTCGCGCTGGGCAAAAATGGCCGTCAGGTCCACCGCCAGTTGCTCGTAGCCGATGGTGTGTTCCAAAATGCCTTCGCCAATGGGTTTTAGGGATGCAATGCGTTTTTGTTGTTGCTGTTCCTTGCGTCGCAACAGGGCAAGTTCGCGGCGCAAGTCGTTATCCGTCTCGTGGCGGTGAAATTGGTGCGAAAACCACACGGCCTCAAATTCGGCGCCGTTGGCCAAAATTACCCTAACTCGGGTGTAGGGATCCACGTCAAATTTGTTGTAGGTGGGCAGAGACATCTTTTTCCAGTCGTAGAAGTCGTATGCTCTTTTAAGCGGTTTTTCGACAAAAGGATTGATACTCATTTTTTGTTTCTCCTTGTATATTGTTGTGTAGATTGTTTCCACCTTTGCAAAAACTATTCTTTTTTGGGCAAAACAGGCAACCTATTTATGAAATAGTCGCCCTTACTATTTGTGAAATAGTTTGTTTTTGGTGGTGGCAAAACATGTTGTCAATAGCAAATTCGGAGGTTAAATGTACTATTCGGATGCGTTTTAGAACGTTTCTTCCAAGTGGCTTCTGCGGCGGTGCTGTTTCATGACCTTCGTGAAACAGGTTATCCACCTTGCTGTGGAAAAATGTGGATAACTTGGTGGATAAGTGCATAACTATCCACTTTTTCACGCCATTTTTGTCGAATTTTGCTTAAAATGATATATTTATGTTATAACAATGTTAGGATTGCGATTTTACTTTTTGACGGAGGCGCAGTGTGTTTGTGGTTATTAAAAGGCGCAGTGTTTCATTGGCGCTGCTAGTGATGATTGCGTTGCAATTTGCTTTGACGGCGGTGCTGTGTGCCGATTTGTTCGAGCCCACTTCTTTGGTGGACGTTACCGTTGTTATCGATGCCGGGCACGGCGGTGTGGATGGCGGCGTGCAATCGCCCAGCGGCGTAAAGGAATCGGACTTAAACTTGCAATATGCAAAAACTTTGCAAAAATATTTTGAGCGTGCCGGCTTCAAGGTGGTGCAAACTCGCAAAACGAAGGAGGGGTTGTACGGCTTGGCCACAAACGGTTTCAAAATGCGCGATATGCAAAAGCGCAAGGAAATTATTGCCGCCGCCAACGCCGATTTTGTCATAAGCCTGCACATGAACAAGTTTTCGCAAAGTTGGCGCAGTGGTCCGCAGGTGTTTTTTCAAAGCGAAAATGATCAAGGCCGTGCCCTTGCGGAAAGTTTGCAAAACGTGTTCAATCGTTTCACTGGCAACAATCATCAGGCCATTGGCGGAGATTTTTTTATTTGTCGTGAAAGCCCGTGCGCAGCAGTGATAGTGGAGTGTGGCTTTTTGAGCAATGCACAGGAAGCGGAAAAATTGCAAACAGAAAGCTACCGCGAAGAATTGTGTTCCAAAATTTTTGATGGCGTGATGCTGTTTTTGTATTCGGCATAACGGTGCGCACAAAAAGTTGAAGTAACAAAAAACAGCCACCGTTTGGCGTTTTTGGCGCAGTTTGATTGGTTTTGGCAAGCGCTTAACACAGCATGTTGCCTTTGAATTAGTGCTCGCGGCACACGCAGTGCGCTCGGCGGCAAAACGCTTTACGCAATCTCACGCTTGCCACGCCCCAAACCGTCAAAATTTTGTTTGCAAAATTTCCTTTTACTCGTGCTGTTGACGTACTTGCCCTTTTGGCGTATAATTTGGCTATGATACAAAAAGTAACAAACTATTTGCAACAAATTGGGGCAAGTTATCGGCTAATTCGGCACCCGGCAGTGGTAACCACGGAAGAATCGCGGCAAATCATTCACGTGGAAAATTGCGCCTCGTGCAAAAGCCTTTACGTAAAGGACAAAAAGAGCGACAATTTCTATTTGGTGGTGTTGCCCTTCGATAAGTGTGCGGAAATGCGAAAGCTGGCTTCCTACGTTGGTTGTGCCAAATTCGAATTTGCCACAGAGGAAAAGTTGTTTGCCGATTTGGGCGTGCACCGCGGAAGCGTTTCGCCCTTTGCCTTTTTGAACGAAAATCCTCAAAAGCCCTGTCCGTTGCTGTTGGATAGGCAAATTCTAACCTTCCCCAGTGTGAAATTTCATCCTTGCGACAACACTGCAACTGTCATCATGCCCACGCAAGATTTCCTAAAATTCTTGCAAAGCATTGGCAAGCAAACAATTTTGGTGGACGACTAGCCGCGTCAAAAAAATATTTTGCGTTTGATGCAAAATTTGAAAAATTGCATTGCATTTTGGCGCAATAGGTAGTATAATATAGGTATCACAAACGGAGGTTTTTTTGTATGGCTAAGAAAAGTAAAGGTTTGGCTTCCTCTTTGTTGAGTTTGCCTTGGATCGTTCGCGTTTTGCTTGCAATCTTTTTGGACGTTGTTTTTGGTATCGTTCGTTTTATTGACGGTATCGCTCAAAAGAACGTTTTGAAAGCTCTTGTCGGATTTTTGTGGATTTTCTACGGATTGGGCATTGGTTGGGTTTTGGATATCATCTGCACTTTGTTCAACATCAGACCTATCCTTATGTAACAAAACGTTTTGCCTCGGCCCTAGTGCCGAGGCATTTTTTTGCCCAAAACAATTTTAAGAAGTTTTTTGCTTGCTGTTGCCACAAGGCACTGCAAGCTTTTTTTGTTTGCCGATTTGCAGACTTTGGTTGCATAAAAAAAGCGAACGGTGTTCAGTTTTCGTGCAACAAAAAGTTGCTTTTCCGTTTGCGGTTGAAGTGGTGGCGGCTTTTTCGCCGCCGTCGACTTTTGCCTTTTGTTTTTGGCAACTTTTTTCCCAAAAACAGCCGTTCGTTTGTCGAAAAGTGTCGTCAAAATGATTATTTAGTATTGACAATACTTTATTTTTTGGGGTATACTGTAAAAGTAAACAAAAGTTAAGGGTTTTTAGCTGTAAATACAAACGGGGTTTATATGAAAAAAGACTACAAAGAAAAACTACTCAATTGTTCAGTCAAACGACAGTCTTTGGGTACACGCATGTTTTTTCACTGTTGGCTTGGCAGTAAATGTCGCAAGCACAAGGTAAAATACACCTACGAATACGACAAAAAAAGCATAAAACACAAACAAATTTTGTTTCTTTCCACCCATGCTTCTCGCAACGATTTTTTCTACACTTTGCATGGGCTTGGCCGTGCCGATATTCACATTGTGGCCGGCTACCAAAACTTTTTCACTAGCAGAACCAACTATTTTGGCATGTCGGCAATGAATGCCATCCCCAAGTTTTTGTATCAGCCGGATACCTATTGCACGCGCCGCATGTTGCGTGTGCTAAAATCGGGCAGAAGTTTGGCGCTTTTCCCGGAAGGCATCCAATCTCTTTCCGGCAGCACTCATCCCATAAACCCTGCCACTTGCAAATTTATCAAGCGCGCCGGCGTAACCGTTGTTTTGGCAACGTCCACAGGTTCGTACCTAACAAATCCGCGCTACATACGTGAAATAAAGCGTGGCAAAATTGTTGTCAACTACAAAATTTTGTTCACCCCAGAACAACTAAAAGAAATGACGGAAGAACAAATTTATAGCGTTCTTCTTAAAAACTTTGTCTATAACGATTTTCAGGCGCAAAAAACAAATCGCACCAAATATGTTGGCAAGCACCCAAACGTTGTTGGTATCGACAACATTTTGTTTGTTTGTCCCGAGTGTCACGGCGTTCACACGCTAAAAGTGCATTTGGGCAAGAAGGGCAGCGAAAAGTTGCAATGCCAGCAGTGCGGCTATGCCATCAACGTCAACGAATACTATGATATTGTTCAACTAAACGGCAAACGCTATTTCGAAGATATTGATCAATGGGTAAAGTGGGAACGCAACTTTGTTCGCAACGAAGTTTCCAAAGAAAATTTCCAACTAAGCGGACGTGGCAAAATTACTCAACTGCGCACCGACGGTTGGAAGAAATATCCCAAAAACCGCATCACGCTTATCGAAGGAGACGTTGTGTTGGATAAAACCGGCCTAACGGTAACAAGCGGCCAAGACAAAATGTTTTTTGACATAAAGGGTTTGTATTCGCTAACAATGGCAACGGGCAAGTTTTTGGAATTCTACTGCAACGAAGACTACTACAACCTTGTTTTGGATGGCCCCACCAACCAAATGATAGAGTGGATGCTTGCCAGTGAAGAATTGCACAATTTGACGGATGAAAAATGGAATTCCGTTGCCAGCGACGTTTTTGACTATGCAAAAGAGGGGTAAATTCGATGACCACAACCATAAAGCCTAACGATGCGTCAAACGACGGCAAAACAAAGGTACAAATAGGCGTAAAAAGTTTCATTTTGATGGTGTGCATTTTGCTTGCAGTGGTTATTGCTGCCGGCGTGCTTACGTTTGTCATCCCGGCCGGCAAATACTACCGCTACGAATACACCCAAGACCAAACGCTTGTTGGCACTCGAAACGACCAAACGTTTATCGAATATACCGACGACCAAAGCAAAAATGGGCAAGTTGTGCCCGATAGCTACGTTCAGCTAGAAAGCGGCAGTAGCACCCGTTTGCCGGTGTGGCGTTGGATAACTGCGCCCTTCGAATCGCTTATTTGGGGCAACACGGAAAAAACCTTCCCTGCATCCATCAACGTCAACGAAATTTCCATTTTGGCATTGTTGTTGGTGCTGGGCGGCACATTCAAAGTGTTGGAAAAAAGCGGTGGTTTGGAATCGCTGGTTCGTCTTGTGATAAGCAAGTTGTATAAAAACCGTTTTGTTGCGGTGTGGGCAATCACATTTATGGTGATGATACTTTCCGCAGTGTTCGGTTTGCAAGAGCAACTGCTAATTTTGTATCCGCTTTTGGCAATGTTGTGCGCCGCAATGAATTGGTCCAAGTTCACCGCCATCAGCTTCATTTTGATGACTTCCGGCGTGGGTTTCACAACGGCCATAACCAACCCGCTAACCATTGGCCTTGCATCGCAAAACGCAGGTGTTTTGATAACCGACGGTATGTGGTATCGCCTTATCATTTTTGGCGTGATGTTTGTTGTAACCTCGCTATACATGACGTATCTGTGCCGTCACGACGAAAAACTTGCCACCGAAGCGCCGGATATTTCCAAATTTATTGTGGAAGATCCTGTTCAAAAGCGTGAAGACGGCAAAAAAGCATTGCTTGTTTGTTTGCTGTTCGGCATTGCTTTGCTGGGCGTGATAGTCGCCGTGTGCGTTCCTGCTTTGCGCAGTTCCAGCATGATAATAATGGGCGTTGCATTTATTGTGGGTACCGTTATTGTCGGTCGCATTTTGCTTGGCGGTTTCAAACCAATGGGCAAAGCGTTTTTGGAAGGTGCAAAGGATATTGCTCCGTCGCTACTAATCATCATCATTGCTTTTGCCGTGCCCTACATTGCAAAGAAAGGGGAAATTTTGGATACCATTTTCCACTTTTTCTACGGAATTGTCACCGGTTCCAGCCCCTACGTTGCAGTTTTGGTGCTTTATGCGTTCATTTTGGTTTTGGAATTTTTCATTCCCAGCGCATCCGCAAAAGCCGTGCTTATCATCCCAATGCTCACACTTGCGCCTATCGAAGGCCTTAGCATAAACGTAATTTTGCTAACCTATTTGTTTGCCGATGGCTACACAAACGTGCTGTTCCCCACATGCGGAACGCTGCTTATAGGTCTTGGCCTTGCCGATCAAAGTTTGGGCACTTGGTTCAAACGCACAATTTTGTTCCAACTGTTGCTAATGGCTCTTTCTTTGGGATTTTTGTTCCTTGCCATTGCAATCGGCGTGTAAAAGTTGGCTGCACTGCAACAGGCTATTGTTGCAAAAATTTTTATCAAAAACGTTCAACAGGCGTCTCAAAGTTTTTGAGGCGCCTGTTTTGTTTGTGAACATTTTTTTCGAAGCATTTCCGCAAGAAAAAGCAAACGCAAAACACGTTTAGTGGTGCGGCCGATTGCAAAACGCCGGCGTTGTCGCTTTTTGTTTGCAACTGCGGTCAGTCGGCAAGGTGCTGTTTAAGTTTGCCAAGCGCTCGTGTTTCTATGCGTGAAACATAACTGCGGCTAATGCCCAGTTTTTGCGCTGTTTCCAGCTGTGTCATGGGCACGCAATTTTCTTCAATGCCATAGCGCATCAAAATTATTTTTTGTTCCCTGTCCGTAAGATAGCGCCTTATTGTTTTTAGCAACGTTTCTCGCAAAATGGCAATTTCCGCCTTGTGAAAAACGCTTTCTTCTTTCACTGCCAAAACGTCAAACAGCGTGTATTCGTTGCCGTCGCTATCCACGCCCAAAGCGTTGTTCAAATAGACGGTGTTTTGATGCTTTTTGTTGGCTCTAAGTGTCATCAAAATTTCATTTTCTATGCAACGCGCCAAGTAGGTGGCAAGGGTGGTGCCCTTTTCCGGCGAAAAACTTTCCACACCGTTTATCAGCCCTATGGATCCAATGGAAATAAGGTCGTCCAAATCGTTTTTGCCATATTTTTTTGCAACGTGAGCCACCAGTCGCATGTTGTGAGTTATCAACTTTTCTCGCGCGGCGTTGCTTCCACGGCGCATATCGGCAATGCACTTTTCCTCTTCTTCCGCCGAAAGTGGCTTTGGGTAGCTGCCGTTGCTGAAATATCCTGTGAAAAACAGCGCACGTTTCAATAGTTCAAGTAGTGCAAACATAACCTCTCCTGCAAATATCATACTTGCGCAAAAACGCTTCTAGGCTGTACGGCTTGTGCCTTTTTGTACTAAATTGCAGTCCGTTTTTGTTTGCAAGGGCGTTTGCGCTTGCAAAATTTTTGGGGCTGAACTATAATAGCACCATGAAATGCACCCTTTGCCCCCGAAATTGCAACATCGAAAGAAATTTGCGCCTTGGTTTTTGCGGAACCGATGGCGTTGTGCTTTCGCGCGTTGGCAGGCACGATTGGGAAGAACCTTGCATATCTGGCACAAAGGGCAGTGGCACGGTGTTTTTTGCCGGTTGCAATTTGAAATGTCGGTTTTGCCAAAACTACGATATTTCCGTTGCGCCGCACGGCATTTCCGTCACGCCACAAAAACTTGCCGACGTCTTTTTGTATTTGCAAGATCAGGGTGTTGCCAACGTAAATTTGGTGACGGCATCGCACGTTGTGCCTCAAGTGGCGCAAGCGCTAAGCATTGCAAAGCCTCGCCTGCAAATACCTGTGGTGTATAACACAAGCAGCTACGAAAAGGTTAGTGCGTTGCAACAGTTGGATGGTTTGGTGGACGTATATTTGCCTGACCTGAAGTTTTGCGACAGCGCAGTTTCGTCACTGTTGTGCGGTGCGGCAGACTATTTTTCGGTTGCAACTGCGGCCATTTGCGAAATGCGCAGGCAACAGCCTGTCGACCTGTTCGATAAAGAAGGCTACATGCAAAAAGGCTTGCTTATAAGGCATTTGGCGTTGCCATCCTTCACGGAAGATAGCAAACGTATTTTGGATTGGATTGCAAACTTTGGCAAAGAAACATTTGTAAGCCTTATGTCGCAATATTTCCCTGCGCGGCAGGATGCCGTTGTGTTGCAACTTAACAGGCGGCTTTATGCGCACGAATACGAAAACGTGTTGCAATATTTCCACAACGTAGGCCTAAAAAACGGTTTTATGCAAGACGCTTCGTCGGCCGTTGTGGATTATTTGCCCTTGTTCGAAGACGATAGCGTTGCAAAATTGTTAGAAAAAATCTAGTATTTAAGAGAGACAAAATGAAAAACAAAAAGTACGAAGTTGGTTTGTGGCAATTGTTCTGGACTTTCTTCAAAGTGGGCGCATTCACCTTTGGCGGCGGATACGCAATGATTGCCATTTTGGAAGAAGAACTTGTTGCCAAAAAGAAGTGGATAACTTCTCAGGATATGTTGGATATCATCGTTATTGCCGAATCTACCCCCGGTGTCATTGCCGTAAACTCGGCCACGTCGGTGGGATACCGCACGCACGGCGTTTGGGGTGCGCTTGTTGCAACGCTGGGTGTTGTGTTGCCCTCCTTTGCCATCATCTTCGGTTTGTCTTTTGCCCTTTCGGCATTTCAAGATAACAAATGGTACAAAGCGGCCTTCACGGGAATTCAAGCATGCGTAACAATTTTGATTGTCAACGCATTCACAAAACTTTCCAAACAGCTAGAAATAAGTGTGTTTTCCATAGTGTTGTTGGTTGCGGCGTTTGCAGTGGCCACATTCACAAACTTCAACGTTATTTTCGTCATTCTTATTGGTGGCGCATTGGGCGTTATCTATAAGTTTGTTTGGGAAAAAGTCTCTGTCAAAGAGGCTAAGCAACAGCAACTTCCGTTGGAAAAGGTGGAAGTTGCCGATCGTGACGAAAATTGCGTGGTAACGGACGATTCTTCCGCATGCGACAAGGAGGATAAATAATGGAATTCTTGTGGCTGTTTTGGGAATATTTTCAAATAGGTTTGTTCACAATAGGCGGCGGATATGCAATGTTGCCCATGGTGCAACAAGCAATTGCACGCCATCAATGGCTAACCGGCACGGAAGTTATCAACTTCATTGCCGTGGCGGAATCCACCCCCGGCCCCTTTGCCATCAACTTGGCAACTTTCGTTGGTGTAACCGTCGGTTCCAAAACTTCGCTGGGCGTTTTTGGTGGATTCTTGGGCGCCCTAACGGCAACTTTTGCCGTGGTTTTGCCGTCTTTGGTGATAATTGTCGTTGTCACAAAGGTGTTCGAAAAGTTCAAAACCAACAAATATGTTCAAAACGTTTTGTATGGCATAAGACCGGTTGTTGTGGGATTGGTGCTATCGGCGGTTGTTTCCGTTGCGTGCGCTGTGGTGTTGCCCAACTTGGATCTAACAAACATTTCTGCCGATGGTTTTTCGCAATTCAACTGGATTTCGCTTATTATCATTTGCACATTCTTCCCCCTTTCCAAAGTTAAAATAAAGGGTAAAAAGGTGCACCCCATCTGGCTTATTTTGTTGGCGGCCGTTGTGGGCATTGTGGTTTTCGGTGTGTTCGAAGTGGTTCAATAGTTTTTGTTTGGCCGTGGTTTTCCACGGCCTTTTTCATTGTGAAATTGCGATGTTTTGCATCCATTGTTTTTGTTATTTCGTCTTTTGCTGTGTCCGTTGTGTATTTGTTGCCGACGGCAAAACAAGTGGTGGACGCAAAAAACAGGTGACGTAGTGCAATTTTCTTGAAACAGCACGCAACCGTTGCAATTTTTTTTGCACGGAATTGCAACTTATCGTTGTCAAAGTTGGGCATTTATTGTATAATTTTACTTAGAGTTTACCAATTTGTTATATAATTTGGTATATCGCAAAAGAGGAGATTTTTTATGAGTTTTAACGTGGCAGTGACAGGCGCAACAGGCAACATGGGCAAAGAAACGCTCAATTTCCTTTGCAAACTGGATGCAGTGGATAAAGTTTTCTTTTTGTGTTTGCCTTCGGAAATTAAGCGTGGCAAAAAATTGCAAAAGGCTCATGCTGGCAAGGCGGTTATGATTGTCGGCGATACTTCCAATATCGATTCTTGCCGCGCACTGGTGAAGGATGTTGCCTACGTCATTCACATGGCGGCAGTAATTCCGCCCAAATCCGACCAACGCCCCGACCTTTCGGACAAGGCAAACTATTTTGGCACCAAAGCAATGGTGGATGCCGTTTTGGAATTGCCCAATCAGCCCAAATTCGTGCACATTTCCACTGTAGCGCTATATGGCAACCGCAACCACGTTCACCCATTCGGCAGAGTGGGCGATCCCCTTTTGCCCAGTGCATACGATCCCTACGCCATTTCCAAGTTGGAGGGCGAACGCTACGTTTTGGAAGCCGGCCTGAAAAAGTGGGCGGTTATTCGTCAAACGGCCATGTTGCACAACCGCATGCTCACCGATAACCTTTCGGATGGTCTTATGTTCCACACCTGCTACAACGCCCCGTTGGAATGGGTAACGGCGCGCGATAGCGGCCGACTTATGGGCAACATTGTGGAACGCGATTGCAAAGGCGAAGTGGAAGAGTTTTGGAACAACATCTATAACCTTGGCGGCCCGGCTGCAAACCGCATCACTGGCTACGAAGTTTTTGATGGCGGTTTCAAAATTATTGGCGGTTCTACGGAAAAATTCATGAAGCCGCACTGGAACGCCGCACGCAATTTCCACGGCGTTTGGTTTTGGGATGGACACGTTTTGGACGACCTGTTCCACTATCAAACAGAAAGTGTCGACGACTACTGGAAGGAAATTCTAAGCAACCACAAATACTATGCCGTTGCAAAAATCATTCCTCCAAAAGTTATTTCCGGTTTGGCAATTATGCCACTGTTGAAGGATAAAAACTCACCCAGACGTTGGATAAAAAACAACGACGAAGGACGCAAGTGTGCATATTTTGGCGCCAAGGAAGAAGATTGTCACCTTTCCAGCCGCTGGCAGGATTTCAACTTGCTTTGCAAAGGCAAACTGCCCGATGGTTCGGATATCGACTACGAGGCGCTGCGCGACCCCCAAAACGCAAAACTGCTTTCGCACGGCTATGACGAAACAAAACGCGACGAAGATATCACCATCGACGATTTGCGCCAAGCAGCCGCCTTCCGCGGTGGCGAACTTGTTTCCACTAGCTTCCAAAAGGGAAATTTGTTCCAAAAACTTGTTTGGCGTTGCCAAGACGGGCACGAATTTGAACTTACGGCCTTTTCTGTTTTGAAAGCCGGCCACTGGTGTCCCGAATGCAATAAACGCTACGTTTGGGACTACGACCGTTTGGCAAAAGGCAACCCGTTCTATGCCCAAGTGTGGTACGACAGCCACGAAAAGGACGAAGACTGCAAATATTGGCTCGACCAAGATTTCAACGCTCATTTCGAAAGGAAAAAATAATGAACGCAATAATCTACTATTTTTCCGGAACGGGAAACACGTTGAAGGCTTGCAACTGCTACAAAACTTGTTTTGAACAACACGGCGTGCAATGCTTGCTGTTCGATATCACTTCCAGCGCAGAAATTCCCAGCCCCGTCAACTTCAATTTGGTTGGCTTTGCCTATCCAATCCATGCGTTCAACGCGCCCTACGTTATGTATAAGTTTGTGCGCAAGTTGCCGCAACAAACGGGCAAAAACTATTTCATTGTCAAAACTTCCGGCGAACCGCTTGCAATAAACAACGTTTCGTCCATTCACCTTTGCGACAAGCTTAAAAAGCGTGGTTTTGGCAAACTAACCAACGAATATCACTACGTGATGCCATATAACATGATTTTCCGCCACACCGATTTGCAAGCGCAAAAAATGTGGCAAACGGCGCAAGCACTAATCAGTTTGGATGTTTGCGACGTTTTGGATGGCAAAATTTGCTTGCTGAAACGCCCTGTGTTTGGCAGGCTGTTTTCGTGGGTGCTTCGCATTGAACACGGCGCAATGAAGGTTAACGGCAAGTTTTTCAAGGTGAAGAAGCAGTGCGTAAAATGCATGAAGTGCGTGAATAATTGCCCTGTCGGCAACATTTCCTACGACGAAAAAAGCGGCAAATTCCGCTTTGGCAACAAGTGCATTATGTGCACCAGATGTTCCTTTTCTTGCCCCAAGGATGCCATAAAAATAGGCATTTTGAACGGTTGGCGCGTCAACGGAACCTACAATTTCGAAAATCCCGACGAAAACCAGGTTTGCAAACGCCCCAAGTATTGCAAAAAGGCCTACGAACGCTATTTTGCCAATGCCCAAAAACGCATTGAACAGGCGCAACAAAAGCAAGAATAAACGGTTGTTTGACTGCGAAAACTGAAAGTAACTTGAAAGCCTATTTCATTGCGAAAAAACGCAAACTGTGGTATAATTTGCATCGTGATAGAGCACTGTTGTGCGGAGGTAAAAATGGAATTCAAAGACAAAGTTAAGTACGTCAGAAAAAAATTGTATTTGAGCCAAGAAATGATGGCAAAGGAACTGGGCGTTGCTTTTGCTACGGTTAACAGGTGGGAAGCAGGCAAGTGCCACCCCAACTATAAAGCGCAAAAAGCGTTTGCGGATTTTTGCATTGCCAACGGCATCAGTTTGAATGATTTGGAAGCATAGCAGGCAAATTTTTCGCTTGCTTAATGGCTTCAAGCACTAATTTTAGATGCTTATAACAAAATTTTTTTAAAAATTGTGGCAAAACGTTTGCTAAATTTTCAAAATGAGAGTATTGTATAAGCACCATTTGGAGGCATAGCTCAGTTGGTTAGAGCGCTCGCTTCACATGCGAGAGGTCGTAGGTTCGAGTCCTACTGTCTCTACCAAAAAAATCCATCAGCACAGCTGGTGGATTTTTTTTATCCAAGCCGCAAGGCTTGGCATATCATTGGCAGCGGAACGCTGACGTATATCATCACGGCAAAGCCGTGCATATTGTGCGGCTTGATGATATGCAATTTCTGCGAAATTGATGATATGCAATGCTACGCATTGATGATATGCAAGGCATTCGCCTTGATGATGGCGCTTTTTTGAATTATTTGACCAGTATGTTTTTTCTTTTATATCTCCAACATTCCCCCTCGGTTATTTTTCCGCTCAAAAGTGCATCAGTATTGTGGTCGCCCCAAAGGAATGTTTTTTGCCATTCCTTTTTCTTTTTCTTCACCATTTTTACCAAAAACTTTGCAGTGGTGGGCAAAAAATGTTTTTGCGGTATTGAAAAGTTGCCGTGCAAGGTGTATAATTGTGGCACACGGAGGTGGAATATGTTTGCAGTACGACTAGATCACTATGTTTTTGACGACCCCTACAAGCAAACGTCTGTCAAAAAGGGTTTGGCTAACTTGGAAAAATATGTTGACGAACAGCTTGACGATTATTTGTTTTTTACTGTTGAAAGACGCGACAGAAGCGATTTTGTCAGTTTGGATTTAACCGACGAAATTGTCACAATCTACCACACGGCCGAACTAACCCTTGAACAAAAGCAAATTATTGTTGGCTACGTGCGCGAAATTGTAACGCTAAAAAAGAGCGTTTACAAAAATGAAGTACCGCACCTTTGCATTATGTTCGAAAAAAAGAATGAGGACGATTGCTTTGTCTTTTTTGACGAACATACTTTATGAATAGCGTTGGCCAAACAAAATTTATCGCTAGCATCAAAAATGCACCCCAAAAGTTAAAGACTTTTTCGGGTGCATTTTTTTGTGTGAAAATATTTGTTGTTTGTTGAAATTTTGCAACTTTGCCCGTCGTTCACTTTGCCCAGGGGCGGGGCATTTAGTGGCACTTCCACAAAGTGGGCAGTGCGCAAAGTCGTTTTGGAATTGCGGCAATACGCAGGTTGCGTTGCAAATTTGCGCCGCAGTTTGGTGGCCATACCGGCGCTTTGCTTCATTTGGTGTTGCTCAACTTTTGCCCATTTCAAATTTTATTTTTTTAGTGGCCATTGTTTGCTTGTCGAAAGTGGTGGCAGGGCTTAACCAATTTCAAAATCTACGTCCGGGTTTTCGTTGCGGATTATTTCTAACACTTCTTGCAAGTTGCACGGGTTTTCAAACTTTTCAAAATGCAAAAATTCCAGCAAAGTTTTTTCGTCGCAAAAAGTTGCGGCATCAATAAACGCATCATAATTTAGCGCATACATACCTTCAAAAATCTTCGACATTTGTTCCAGCAACAATTTTTTGTCCGTCAAAACGGCACAATCAAGTGTGAATTTTCTCATGGATGAAACCTCAAAATGCTGAACGTTTCGTAGTGATCGGAGGTGTAGAAAATAAGCCAATCGGAAGAATAAACAATTCGTTTGGCGTTTCTCGATCCGCCCGTGTAGTCTATGTCGCACTCGGTGTACGTTCTGCCTGCGGCGGTGGGCAAAAATCCTTCCTTGTTGTAGAACCTGTCGCCACCGGTGCTCAACATGTTTTCGGAAGTGTAGGTGTTTTTGCGAAAGTCCTTTTTCACCATAAAGTTGGATGGCAAGCAGTGAAACAAATATATGTGAGCGGCAACTTGCTCCATGGAAGTATATTTTCCGCCCTTTTCAACGTTCACGTTGGAAAGATAGATATCAATAACTTTCTTTCCGTAGTTTTCAAACGGTTCCTCGGTTGGAGTGGTTGGAGTGGTGGGTGTATCCGGTGTATCCGGAGTGGACGGCTGTTCCGGAGTGGACGGCTGTTCAATTGTGCCGTCGGGGTCGGTTACCGGCGGTGTGGGCACGCATGCCGCAAAAACAAACAAAAGTGTTAGCAGCAGCGCAAAAATTTTCAAGTACTTTTTCATAATAACCTCGCAGGCATTGTACCACAAAATTTGCCTGATTGCACCTGTTTGGGATTGTTTTGTTGCGCAAAAAGTGGCACCGTGTGTTATGGCAGGCAATTGCGGCTGTTTTGGGAAAGAAAAATCTTTGTGCACCACGCGAAAGTTCCAATTGTTTTGCTAGAGGCAAGTTTTTCAACTGTTTGCGTTTGTTTGCAAACAGCCGCGGAAACTTTTTTTCGCGCGCTTTTCAATTTGTTTAGCTGCTTGCAACTGTTCTTGCGCACGGTAATGCTATCGGCAACATTTTATGCAGTGGTGGGTTTTACCTCGTGCAACTGCGCCGTTTCGGCCGTAAAATCAATTTTCTTATAATATCAATGTCAAAACGACATTGTCTTAGTGCGCATCTAAATTTGTTTTGGCAACTGCTCGCAACTATTCTTGTGTGCGGAAAGCAATTGGCACCGTTTTGTGCAGTGGTGGTTTGGAATCGCGTCACAAGCGTGTGTTTGCAGTCAAGCAAATATGCAAAAAAGCGTTTTGCCTCACGCTTTTGCACCCAAAACAAACAATAAAATAATTTTATGGCGGCATCTATTTTGATAATAATTTTTTTGCCAACAAAAACATTGCACTTGTTTTGTGTTTGTGATATAATTTTAACGCTAAATTTTTTTTGGAGGATAAAACCACCTATGCAATACTCACACGAAGTAGAACTTATGCAATGCGTGAAAAAGGGTTGCAATCACGGTCCCGCTCCCATTCCCGAAGAAGGCAAATGGGTAAAAGCCTATGATATCAAAGATATCAGCGGTCTCACTCACGGTTGCGGTTGCTGTGCTCCCCAACAAGGCACTTGCAAACTTACGCTTAACATCAAAGAAGGCGTCATCGAAGAAGCACTTGTAGAAACAATCGGTTGCTCCGGTATGACTCACTCTGCTGCAATGGCTGCAGAAATTTTGCCCGGCAAAACTTTGCTTGAAGCATTGAACACCGACCTTGTTTGCGATGCTATCAACGTTGCAATGCGCGAACTGTTTTTGCAAATTGTTTACGGACGCACTCAATCGGCATTTTCCGATGCAGGTTTGCCTGTTGGCGCCGGTTTGGAAGATTTGGGCAAAGGCCTGCGCAGTCAGGTTGGCACAATGTATTCCACAAAGGTTAAAGGCCCCAGATATTTGGAAATGGCCGAAGGCTACGTTACCAGATGTGCTTTGGACGAAAACGGCGAAATCATCGGCTACGAATACGTCAACTTGGGCGTAATGATGAAGTTGGTTTCCGAAGGCGTTTCTGGCAATGAAGCGTTGGAAAAGGCAAAGAAACACTATGGTCGTTTCGAAAATGCAGCGAAATATATTATTCCGCGTAACGAATAAGGGAGGAAAAGACAATGGCTATCACATTTGAAGGTTACGAAAGAAGAATAGACAAAATCAATTCCGAACTTAAAAAGTACGGCTTGGCTTCCTTGGAAGAAGCACGCGATTTGTGCTTGTCTCACGGCGTAAACGTTGAAGAAATCGTTAAGGGCGTTCAACCCATCGCTTTCGAAAACGCTGTTTGGGCATACACTCTTGGTTGCGCAATTGCATTCAAACAAGGCGTAAAATCCGCAGCGGAAGTTTCCGAATGCATCGGCTTGGGTCTTCAAGCATTCTGCATCCCCGGTTCTGTTGCCGATCAACGTAAAGTTGGTTTGGGACACGGCAATTTGGGCGCAATGTTGCTTCGCGAAGAAACCGATTGCTTCGCATTCTTGGCCGGACACGAAAGTTTTGCAGCAGCAGAAGGCGCTATCGGCATTGCTCGTAACGCAAACAAAGCTCGCAAAAAACCGCTCCGCGTAATTTTGAACGGTCTTGGAAAAGATGCCGCATACGTCATTTCTCGTATCAACGGTTTCACCTATGTTCAAACTCAATACGACTACTACACAGGCGAACTAAAAATCGTGCGTGAAGTTCCGTTCTCCGACGGCGAACGCTCCAAGGTTCGTTGCTACGGCGCAGACGACGTTAACGAAGGCGTTGCAATTATGCGTTTCGAAAAGGTAGACGTTTCCATCACAGGTAACAGCACCAACCCCACTCGTTTCCAACACCCCGTTGCGGGCACCTACAAGAAATGGTGTATCGAAAACGGCAAGAAGTATTTCTCCGTTGCTAGCGGTGGCGGCACAGGCAGAACTTTGCACCCCGATAACGTTGCAGCAGGTCCGGCTTCCTACGGCATGACGGATACTATGGGACGTATGCACTCCGACGCTCAATTTGCAGGTTCCTCTTCCGTTCCTGCTCACGTCGAAATGATGGGCCTCATCGGCATGGGCAACAACCCCATGGTCGGTGCCACCGTTGCATGCGCAGTTGCAGTTTCTTTGGCAAAATAGTTTTGCAAAAAGTTGCATAGTTTAAAACAAGGGTTTCGCATTTGCGGAACCCTTGTTGCTGTGTTGCAATTGTGTTTTAGCAGCGGAA
Organism: uncultured Oscillospiraceae bacterium; assembly: GCA_964577535.1. Taxonomy (GTDB): domain Bacteria; phylum Bacillota; class Clostridia; order Christensenellales; family CAG-314; genus Fimimonas. The sequence continues at coordinate 33,173 of CAZNZO010000006.1, read as the reverse complement.
AACAACAAAGCTGCGCAAAAAGCCAGCGAAACGAACTTTTTCGGTGCTATTTTCAAAATTATTGTGAAAAATGGCAAAAGAAATCTTTTGGGAGTAAGTTTTGCAACGTAAAAAAAGAACTTGGCATTGATAAGTGCCAGTTCCAATAAAGCATCACGTTGAAAAAAACGAAAGATTTATCCAATGGAAATTCTCAAAAGTGTTGCACCTAACTTGACAATTTGCCAGGTGTACGGCATCGGTTTTGCCACATTTTTTTTGCCTTTGCCTGCTGTTGACAAACTGCAAATGATTTGATATATTTACTATATGAAGTGCGATTTTCACCTACATTCCAACGTTTCGGACGGTATTTTTTCGCCGGAACAACTAATAGATATGGCCAAAGAAAAAGGGCTGGATTGCGTTGCCGTTACCGATCACGATACGGTGGGCGGCGTTTTGCGTGCGCAAAAAAGAGCGGAAGAGGTTGGCATAAAATGCCTTTGCGGAGTGGAACTTTCCACCGTTGCGGCCGGCCGTGAAGTGCACGTTTTGGCATACAATTTGGATTTTTCCGACCCCGAATTTGTGACGGAAATGCAACGAATTGCCAATTTCCGCACCGAACGCAACCGCCTTATGCAACAAAAATTCAACGAAAACGGCATAGATATTGACATTTTGTCGCTAAAATCCGATGGATCCATCGGGCGTGGCGAAATTGCCCGCGAAATGGTTAAGCGCGGCTATTGCCAAAACGCAACGGAAGCTTTCGATAAGTATCTTGGCACAGGCAAATGTTGCTATGTTCAAACACGCCGTCTAACGCCGGTGGAGGCCATTCAGTTTGCATTGAAGTTTGGCGGAATCCCCGTTTTGGCACATCCCAAAAACTTTCACATGCCCTTTTCGCAGTTCGAAAAATTTTTGCATCCGCTGGTGCTTGCCGGCTTGGGTGGTATTGAAGCGCAGTATTTCACACACAATAACGCCGAGCGCAAATTCTATTGCAAAATGGCGAAAAAATATAGGCTTATCGTCACCGGAGGCAGCGATTTTCACGACTACACGCACGGCGTCGCGCTTGGCTCGCAAACCTTTTCGCCCAACAGCTACACCAAAAAGATATTGGGAATATGAAAACAAAAACAATTTTAACCTTACTATTTGCGCTTGCAGTTTTTGCAAGCGTTTTTCTTTGCCCTGTGGCGCAAGCAAAGCAACTGCCGTGGAACGTGGAAGCCGACGTAACTTTCGGCGACGTTGTCTTTCACTATTCGCTAAAACAGGAAATGATCGGTTGCAACAATGCGCAGCCGCGTGCGTTCTTCGGCTCGTTGCGCCAAAAACAAGCGCTGGCACAGCATTTACAAGCAATGCAACTGCCAAATTCTGCCATTTTCAACTACATTTTGCCAAATTTCGACAAAATTTTGCATTGTTTCCGTTTTGTGGAACGTCAAAAACAAGATGCAACGGTAAGTTTCGACCAAAGCGGTTTTCACTACACCGAGGGGCAAAACGGCGTTTATATCAACCAACTTGCGCTGTTCAACAAAATGTTGCAGGGCGAAAAAACAATAAAGTTACCCACAGTTACAGATGCCGCCGTCACGGTGCCTGAGCTAAAACAAAAAACAACGCAAAAGGGCAGTTTTTCAACCACTTTTTTCGCCGGCAACACTAATCGTTTGCAAAACGTTGTTCTTGCTGCGCAGGCACTGGATGGCACAGTGGTTGGTTCGGGAGAAAAATTTTCCTTCAATAAAACTGTTGGACCACGCACTGCCGAACGCGGCTACCGCTCTTCCAAAGTTATTGTGGACGGCGCCTACGTGGACGGTGTGGGCGGTGGTGTGTGCCAAGTTTCCACCACGCTTTATAATGCGTTGCTACTTGCCGAATTTCTGCCGTCGGCGTGTCAGCATTCTCTTGTTTCCTCCTATGTTGAGGCAGGTTTCGATGCAATGGTATCCGATGGCGGCGCAGATTTGACCTTCACCAACACAACGGCTTGCCCCGTCTACGTTTCGGCAAAGGTGAACGAATCCAGCCAAACCATAACTTGCACGGTTTTTGGCCTGCCCAACGCCTGCAAAGTGGTGCGAGAAAGCGTTGCCCAGCGCACGCCCTTCGAGGTGGTGGAAATTTTTGATGCGCAAAAATATCCGGATATTATCTATTGCGACCAATTCAAAGTGCTTTCCGGTGGTAGCGATGGCGTAGTGTCGCAGTCTTTTTTGAACTACTATGACGGAAATAGACTTGTTAAACGCCTAAAAATAAGGCAAAACAGCTACAAAATGGTCAACAAAGTGGTTGTTAGGGGGATTTTGCCGCGCCCGGAAGTTGATTGACGGCGCAAAGTGTGTTTTTTGCGTTATTTTTATTTTAAAATTTGCTTGCACCTTTTTGCGCAAGGTGATTGATTTATCTGCAAAATAATAGTATAATGCTATATGGATAATTAGCGGCGGTTTGCGCTTTTTGCTTATAATTGCGAAAAATCGTCATTTTGTCATAAAGGAGTGGCCCAAATGCCAAAGAAGAACGAACAAAACACAGTGCCCTACACAACCATGCCCAACAGCGTGGAGGCAGAACAAAACGTTTTGTGTTGCATAATGCGCAACGCCGATTTGCAATTGGAAATTCTTGCCCAGTTGGATGCGGACGATTTCTATCAGCCCAACCATGCAATAATTTTCGAAACCATGAAGGAAATTTCCCGTGGTACGCACAAAGTGGAAGGTCAACTGGTAGTTAACACCGTCAACTTCACAACCGTGGTGGATGCTTTGCGCCGCAACGGCAATTTGGCAAAGGTGGGGGATATCGACTACGTTTTGCATTTGAACAACGTTTTGCCCGGCACTGCCAATTTTGATGAATACGTTTCCATTGTTAAGCGTGCCGCCGTTATGCGCAAACTTATCAACATTTGCGGAGATATCACCAAAATTGCATATAGTTCTGCCAGTGCGGAAGAAGCAATAAGCCAAGCGGAAGAAGCCATTTTCAATTTGTCGCAGCGTGGCGCAAACGGCGGCTTGGTGCACCTTGCCGGCGAAACAGCCAACGTTTTGTTCAAAATTAGCGAACGTTTCCGCAATCCCGATCAATTCCGCGGAATGGAAACAGGCTTTGCAAAATTCGACCGCCTAACCAACGGCTTGCACGGCGGCGAACTTATTGTTTTGGCAGCCCGTCCCGGTGTTGGTAAATCGGCAATGGCCATGAACATTGTGGAAAACGTTGCAAAAAGCGGCAAAACCGTTGCCGTGTTCAGTTTGGAAATGTCCAACGAACAGTTGGTGGAACGTATGCTTTCCAGCATGTCTTCGGTGCCGCTGGAATACATCAAAAACGGTCAACTTCCCAACAGCGAAACGGATTTGGAACGCTTGCGCACCGCACAGGATATTATTTGTTCCAAAATGCAATTGTATGGCAACGACTTTGCCAGCATAAAGCCTTCGGAAATTGTTTCGCAATGCCGTCGCCTAAAAACCATGCACGGGCTGGATCTTGTCGTTATCGACTACATTCAGCTTATGAACAGCGATGCATCCGGTTTGCGCGACGAAAGCCGTCAAAACCAAGTTGCAAACATCACTCGTGCGCTAAAACTTATGGCAAAGGAATTGAACGTTCCCGTAATTGCCTTGTCGCAGTTGAAGCGTGATGCGGAAATCCGCAACATAAAGGGCGAAAAATCCGGTTCCAGCGAACCTGTTTTGTCCGACTTGCGCGAATCGGGCGCAATCGAACAGGACGCCGACATAGTTTTGTTTATTCACAAAGATGCCAACGCACAAAGCGGTGTTGTTAACTACAGTTTGATAGTTGCCAAGCACCGTAACGGTGAAACGGCAACAATTCCTCTTCACTGGATTGGCAAAATCGTTCGTTTTGCCGACGACGAATATCTCATTCGCAATCGCATCAATTTGTCTGCCGAAGCGCAACAACAGCAACAAGCGCCGGAAGACGAAGTGATGGATTTGGGTGTTGCAGGCGACGAGGAATTGGAAGCACCCGCCGGCGACGACTTTTATGCCGACGATCAAATTCCCGAATATACCGGCGACGAAGAGTAAGCAAAAAAAGGTAAGGAAAAAGTTATGAGCGAATCTAAAAATTTTATTGAAGAAATTATCGATAACGACCTAGAAAGTGGCAAGGTCACGGAAGTATACACTCGTTTTCCGCCCGAACCCAACGGCTATTTGCACGTTGGACACGCCAAAAGTTTGTGCATAAACTTTGGCTTTGCGGAAAAATATCACGGCAAATGCAATTTGCGTTTTGACGACACAAACCCCGTTAAGGAAGGGGAAGAATACGTTGAAAGCATCAAAAGAGATATTCAATGGCTGGGCTTCAAGTGGGATAAACTTTTGTTCGCCAGCGACTATTTCGACGTGATGTTCGAAAGCGCCGTTAAGCTTATCAAAAAGGGCTTGGCATACGTCAGCGACGAAACGGCGGAAGAAATTAGAATGCGCCGTGGCACCTTGACGGAAGCAGGGGAAGAAAGCCCCTTCCGCAACCGCACGGTGGAAGAAAACTTGCAATTGTTCTACGATATGCGCGACGGCAAGTTCCAAGACGGAACAAAAGTTTTGCGCGCCAAAATAGACATGGCATCGCCCAACATCAACATGCGCGACCCCGTTATCTACCGCGTGCTGCATGCAACCCATCACAACACAGGCGATAAGTGGTGCATATATCCTATGTACGACTTTGCGCACCCCATCGAAGACGCCTACGAAGGCATCACGCACTCTATTTGCACGCTAGAATTCGAAGATCACCGTCCTTTGTACGATTGGGTTGTTCGTGAATGTGAATTTCCCGAACCTCGTCCGCAACAAATTGAATTTGCACGATTGAACATAACCAACACCATCATGTCCAAACGTTTTTTGAAAAAGCTTGTGGACGAAGGCAAGGTTTTGGGATGGGACGACCCCCGTATGCCCACGCTATCCGGCTTGCGCAGACGTGGCTATCCAGCCGAAGCGTTGCGCGATTTCTGTGAAAGAATTGGTGTTTCCAAGGCCAACAGCGAAGTGGAAGAAGGCTATTTGCAATCCTGCGTTCGCGAAAATTTGAATGCTAACGCCAACCGTGTTATGGTTGTGTTCGACCCATTGAAAGTGGTGTTAACCAACTACGACGGTGTTGAAACGTTGCAAGTGGAAGATAACCCCAACGCCGAAGTCGTCACCTATCGCGACGTGCCGTTCAGCAAGGAATTGTATATTGATCGCAGCGACTTTGCACTTGTTCCACCGCCCAAATATCACCGCCTAAAACCGGATGGATATGTTCGTTTGAAGGGCGCGTATATCATTCATTGCGACGACGTTGTGCTAGACGAAAATGGCGAAGTTGCCGAATTGCACTGCTCCGTTGTGCCAAACTCCAAGTCCGGCCACGACGAAAGCGGCATCAAAGTTAAGGGCGTTGTTCAATGGGTGGATGCCAACGACTGTTTGGACGTGGAAGTGCGCAAATTGCAAAGTTTGCTAAACGACGTGGTGGATGGCGTAACCGATTTCAACCTGCGTTTCAACGAAGACAGTTTGAAGGTGGTTTCCGCCAAGGCCGAAAAGAGTTTGGCTTTGGCAAGAGTGGAAGATAAATTCCAATTTATGCGTGTTGGCTACTACGTTTTGGATAAGGATTCCACACCGCAAAAATTGGTGTTTAACGAGATTGTCGGCCTCAAAGATAGTTTCAACGCTGCAAAAAAGTAGGTTGACAAACAACCCTTAAAGGTATATATTATTCATTAGCATAGTTTTTTGCTTAAAGGCGGTAAAAATGAAAGTTTGTAAGAACTGCGGAGAAATAAACTCAAACGATTGCGAGTTTTGTTGCAACTGCGGCGAAACGGCGTTTGTGTTTCAGGAAGAAACGCTTTGCCCGCATTGCGGAGCCGTCAACGACAAGTCGTTCGACTTTTGCATCAACTGCGGCAACAAGTTGCATTCCGTTGCCATTCCCGCACCGGCAGCAGAGCAAACTTCCCTAGAAGAGGTGCAAGCCGGCGACGAAGAAGGCTACGCCCCCGTGCCCATCGATTTGCGCGAGCAAATGAACGAGGTGTACGGCGGAATTTCGCTGTCTACTCCGGCCGAAACAGCGCAGTGCCCCGGTTGTGGTGCGCTGGTGCCCATACACGCAATCTATTGTCAAAAGTGCGGCACGCCCGTTGCAAAATTGCACGATCACCGTGTTGTTAGGCGCAAAATTTGCCCGCATTGCGGTCGCCCCAACAATTTGGAATCGCAATTTTGTTCCTATTGTTTTTGCACTTTGGCCAATTCCGACACGCAAGAAATGCAAGTAGTGCACGAAAGCGTTAGCGTTGGCGAAACAATGGTAACACAAGCCTTTTTGGAAGACGAGCGTGGCAAAAAGAAAATTTGCACCAGTTGCGGAACGCTAAATCCGCCGGACGAATCGTTCTGCGTAAATTGCGGTTTCAAACTGGACGTGGAAGAAATAAAAAAGTATTGCCCCAATTGCGGAACGGAAAATCCCGTTGGCAACACCTTCTGCACAAAATGTCAGTGGTCGTTCGACGGAACTAGCCCCGAAAGCAACGAAAAGTGGGTTTGCCCCAAATGTGAAAAAGTTAACGATGCCACCGACGCTTATTGCACGTCGTGCGGCGCGCCCAAAGAAATAAAAGGGAGGAAAAAATAAATGTCGAGTTCCAATAGTTTCAACGTGTGTCCTCGTTGCGGAAAAGCCAATGCGCTAAACGCCAAGTATTGTTCCAGTTGCGGACAACAACTAGCCGTGCCGCAAGAAGTGATAGTTTGTCACAAGTGTCACAAAACCAACTCTCCAATGGCAAGTTTCTGCGGTGCGTGCGGTGCACCCTTGCGTGTTGGCGCTCAAACCAAAATTTGCCCCAAGTGCCACAAAGAAGTGGATGCAAACGAAAACGTGTGCAGTTGCGGATATAGCTTCGGCAATGTGAAATACGCTTCTCCCGAAGCAGCTGCAAGTGTTGCGGCACCCAAAAAATCCAAAAGTGGAGCAAGATGGGTTGCATTCTTCTCGCTGTTGCTTGTTTTGGTTTGCTACTTATTGCCTTTCCTGTCCGTTGCGTATCGTCCCGAATTTCTCATTCAAATAGACGGTGGCCTTCTCACAAGCAGCAGTGGTAACCTATACGGCGACGACGTGCTTGCAATCATTACGGAAGTTATTCTTGAAGATGCCGGTGCTGCATTCGAAATTGTTTCCGAAGCATGGGGAACAGGCGGGATCATTGTTGTATTGTTGATTTGCATCACGGAAATCACCTTGCTAGTTCAATTCTTCACATATTTGGTACGCATTTTCAGCGGAAGAAAGAACAAACGCAAAAACTTGTTCTACCTAATCATGGCCATTCTTGCCACACTTTGGGTGGGCGTTGCATTCGTGTTCAACTTTGTTGCTCCGGCCGAAGGCTTCATACAAGCAATTGCAAACGTGTTCACCGTTGGCACCTATCAAATTGGCTACATGGCAATTGTCATTCCCGTTCAATACTGGTTGTTCTTCTTCATTTCGTTGGGCAACAGAAGCAAAAAGGCAAAGGAAGCCGTTGCCTAAAAAGTTTTTTAGCTTAATAACGTTCGTAAAGACGCGAAGCGCTGCTTTGTGTCTTTACTATTGCAATGAGTTTTTGCAAATTTAACAAACGGCGGTTTCCGCCAACAGAGGAAATATGAAAATCACTTCACAATATCTACGCAACAAATTTTTGAGTTTCTTTCACGAAAGAGGCCACGAAATAATTCAATCGGCCAGCCTAATTCCGGAAAACGACCCCTCCGTGTTGTTCACAACGGCAGGCATGCATCCGCTAATTCCCTACCTTTTGGGACAAAAACACCCCAAAGGTAACCGCCTAACCGACGTGCAAAAGTGCGTTCGCACCGGCGACATTGAAGAAGTTGGTGACGACAGCCACCTCACCTTTTTCGAAATGCTTGGCAACTGGTCTTTGGGAGACTACTTCAACGAAGAATCCATCCGTTGGAGCTACGAATTTTTGACCAGCAAAGAATATCTCGGTTTGGATGCAAATCGTCTTTCCGTAACGGTGTTTGCTGGCGACGAAGATGCCGCTCGTGACGAAAAATCTGCAAAAATTTGGGAAGAATGCGGCATCCCCAAACAACGCATTTTCTATTTGCCCAAAAAGAACAACTGGTGGATTGCCGGCACAACCGGTCCCTGCGGCCCCGATACGGAAATCTTTTGGGATACCGGCAAACCTGCTTGCAGCGACCACTGCGACCCCAGTTGCGATTGCGGAAAGTATTTGGAAATTTGGAACAACGTATTTATGCAATTCAACCGTCAAGCAGACGGCACCTATGCGCCTCTTGCGCAAAAGAACGTGGATACGGGCATGGGCTTGGAACGCACCGTTTGCGTGCTTAACGGCCTAAAATCCGTCTACGATATCGACCTGTTTGCCGATGCTTTGGCAAAAATCCAACAACTTTCCGGCAAAACTTACGGAACGGATGCAAAAACCACCAAGGCAATGCGCGTAATTGCCGATCACGTTCGCACGGCAACCTTCTTGCTTGGCGACCCCATTGGCGTGGTGCCCAGCAACGTCGACCAAGGCTACGTTCTTCGCAGACTTATTCGCCGCGCCGTTCGCATGGCAAATTCGTTGGGAATGCCCAAGGGCAGCATTGCACAAATTGCCGACGTCTACGTTGGTGTTTATGCCGACGTCTATTCGGAACTTACCACCAACCGCGACAAGATAATTGACGAACTAAACAAGGAAGAAGAAAAGTTCAGCAAAACGCTTGTTGCCGGCGAAAAAGAATTTATGAAGGTTATCAGCCACATTCCCGGCAACGTTGTGCCCGGCGGAACGGCCTTCAAACTTTATGATACTTTTGGTTTCCCTGTGGAAATGACGGTGGAATTGGCCGAAGAAAACGGCTACACTGTGGACGTGGAAGGTTTCAAACAAAAGTTTGCCGAACACCAAGCCAAATCGCACGCAGGAAGCGAACAACGTTTCAAAGGCGGCATGGCCGAAGGCGGCGGTGTGGAAACCACCTATTTGCACACTGCAACGCACTTGTTGCAAGCAGCACTTCGTCGTGTTTTGGGTGACGAAGTAAAGCAAAAGGGCAGCAACATCACGCCCGAACGTTTGCGTTTTGACTTTTCCTTTGGCAGACCTATGACGCCGGAAGAAATAAAGCAAACGGAAGAACTTGTAAACCAAGCAATTCAACGCAATCTTCCCGTAACCTGTGAAGAAATGCCCATCGAAGATGCTCGCAAAACAGGCGCAATCGGCTTGTTTGGAGATAGATACGGCGAAATTGTCAAGGTTTATACCATGGGCGATTTCAGCAAAGAAATTTGCGGTGGCCCTCACGCCGAAAACACCGGCTTGCTTGGCAAATTTACCATCACCAAGGAACAATCCAGTTCCGCAGGCGTTCGCCGCATCAAGGCAGAATTGCATCGTGACTAATTGAATAATCAATGCCAAAAGCGTTCACGCACACTGCGTGGACGTTTTTTTGCCCCAAAAATTGTTTGCACGCACCGTCAATTTGCTTGCACGGATAATTTTTGCGCAAATGTTCAAATTAAGTTGAAATGGCAGTGGAAATATAGTACAATATATAAAAATTGAACAAGGAATTTAATTCCTGCCTTGTACGACCAGTTTTACATTTTGCGTCAACTACGTTTCGTAAAAGGGAATCGTGTTCGATTGTCAATGTCAGGTCACGAAGGCTTCCGTGTGGAGTCAGAAAACTTATGTTTCAGTGAAAGACTGTCGGCACTCGGTAGATTACCCACCCTGTTTTTGTCAGGTTGAACCTTACGTAAAACACGGCAAGGCGGGAATTTTTTTGTACAAATGAAAAAAGTTTTGCCCGTCATTTTGATAGTGTGCCTGCTTTTGTGCGCGTGCAGCCCGTTTGCGGAAAAAGTTTCCGATCCTGTTGCTACGCAAACTTTTCGCGTGTACGTGTGCGGCGCCGTGGCGGAAGAAGGCTTTGTGGAAGTGGCGGAAGGCACCGATCTTGCCGCCGTGCTGTTGCGTTGCGCAACGGTTAAGCAAACGGTTTATCCGCAAAATCCGCTGCAAATAGTCACTTCGCAAACCAAGCAATTGGTGCTGGATTATTGCGAAAATGGCAAAACTTTCAGTTGCGTAAACTTGAACGGCTATTTGGTGGCATCGGCCAGCCCCATCGAAAACGTGCCGCAGCACGTGGTGGATGCGTTGGCTCAATACGTTTCGCAACACAAAATAACAAACAAAAAGCAACTGTTGCAAATTTTGGGCGAAGAAGACTATTTGCAAAATCACTACAAATTTTTTGTGAGCGTGGACGACTATGAAGAAGATTGTTAATCCACGCCTGTCTCTTATTGCGGCAATTTGCATGGTGTGTGGCATTGTGGGCTGTCACGAAATGCTCTTTGGCAACTACGTTCCGCTTATTGTGTGCGCAGTGCTTTTGTTGGCGCTAACCGTAGCATTTTTGATTGTCAAAAAACGTGCTTGGCGTTTTGCCGCCTTTGCATTGGCGGTTTTTCTGCTAGCCTTCGGCCTTTTCGGCGGCAACTACGTGTGGCGTGGCGAAACGGATAACTATTCCCACGAGGGCGTGCTGGTGGGCCGAGTTACCGATATTCAGCGCAACGGCAACGCTTCCAATACGGTGTTTTTGGAAAACTGCCTTATTGATGGCGAAAAGCTAGAAGGGCGCGTTAAAGTTTACGTCTACGATGGCACCAAACTGCACACAGGCGATAACGTAAGCATGTTTGGCACCCTTCGCCGTGCATACGTCGTCAAGGACAATTTGAACACAAGTTTGGTTAAAAATCGTGTGCGCTACGAGTTTAGCGACGTGGAAAACCTCGTTGTCGAAAGCGGCGACCTAACCTTGGGCGAAATTGTTCGCAAATACGTCTACGACGTCACTTTGGAATACATGCCGCAAAACGGAGACGTGGCCTATGCCTTGCTGACCGGTGACAGAAACGCTTTGGACGAGCAAAAGAATGATGCCTATGTTGCCGCCGGCATAATTCACCTTTTGGTGGTAAGCGGCTTGCACGTTGGTTTTGTTATTTCCATTTTTGGTTTGTTTTTGAAGTTTTTCAAGTTGCATCCATTGGTGGAACTGCTTATTATGCTTGTTCCGCTGTGTTTCTATGCCTACGTGTGCGATTTTTCGCCGTCGGTTATGCGCGCTTTGCTAATGGCCTGTTGCACCTACCTTGCACGGGCGCTGTTTGGCAAGTACGATCTGCTCACTTCGCTGTGCTGGGCGGTTACGCTAATACTAATTGCGCAACCATTCTATCTCTACGACGTGGGTTTTCAACTTTCGGTAATGTCGGTTTTGGGCATTTCCACGCTGTATTTCTACATAGACCGAAAATTTTTGCGCCGCCAAACCAATAAAATTTTGCACTGGTTTTTGTCCACAATGGCAATGTCCTTTTCCTGCACCTTTGCCACGGTGTTCATCATTGCCTACTATTTTCAGGAAGTAGTGTTGCTTGGCCTTGTTATAAACCTTTTGGCCATACCTTTGGTATTCGTGGCATTTGCGCTAAGTTTGGTAAGTTTGTTGCCATCGTTTTTCCACTACGTTGCGTGGGTTCCCGATAACGTTTTGCAAGTTGTAACGCACGTGGCAAAGTTCTGCTTGAAGCTGGATGCCGGTGTTAGCATGCAAGTTGTGGTGGTGGGCGTTGTGGTTTGTATAGCGCTAATGTTTTTGGTGGGCGGCTACGTCAATTTGCATCCTAAACGCAAGCTTGCCGCTGCAATAAGCTGTTTGCTAGCATTGGTTATTTGTGTGGGCGTTGCTCGCATTCCGCAAAACTGCACAAACTGCGTGAAGGTGTTTTTCGGTTACGAAGACGTTGTGCTTGTGGCAACAAACCAAAATGGCGAAGTTGCCGTGGTTGGCAATTTTGCCGATAACTATGCCGCATCCTATGCAAAGGAATTTTTGGACGGCCAGAAAATTTCTTCCGTAACACTCTACGTCACGGATACAGCCAAGGTGGATGCCGCCGGCACCGTGTTGCAATTTATGGAAAAAGGCAACGTTCAAAAAGTGTACCTGTTGGATAGCAGTGGCAACGACGAATTTTTTGACGTTTGTCAGCAAAATGACGTGCCGGTTTTCCGTGCGCAGCCAAACGTGGTGCTTGGCCAAGAAATAACCGTTCAGCCTGTGTATGACGGCGGACTTGCCGGCGTTGTTGTTAAAACCGGCCAAGTTAGCGTTGCAAACGTTTTGGGCAAGGGCGCAAAGGCAAACCATTTTGTGCAACTGCGGCAGGATGCAAACTATTGGATAGTTGCCAGCGATGCCAAAGAGTTTGACGAACTGGGCATGCCCACGCTAAGCTTTTATCAGCAACACTATGCCACTAACTTTGGCGCAAATAAGTACGGAAACTTTACAATTAGTCAAAAAGATGATAAAATAATACTAAACTTCCGGAGAAATTGATTTGACAACTTTTTTGAATTTGAAAAGCCATCTAAAAAACGATCAACCGGTTGCGCTGTGCTTTGCAGGAGGCGACCGTTGGTTAAAGTTGAAGTCGGTTGCCACCGTCAGGGAAGCCTACGGCATTGACGACGATTTCGGCGTGGACAATTTGGAAGCCCCAACCTATGCACAGGTGGAGCAGTGTTGTTGCACGCCTTCTATGTTTGCTGCAAAAAAACTTGTGGTGGTGGAAAATCTTCAAATTCAACAAGGCCGTCAGGGGGAAGTTGCGGAAAAAATTTCCCGTTTGATTGCGCAAAGCGACGGCAGTTTTTGCCTTGTGTTTTTGGCGGACGAAGCGGATTTTTGGGGCAAAGTTAAGGGGCTTTCTGTTGTTAATTGCGACAAGTTGGATAGTTCCAGCATTATCAAATGGATTGTTGCCTACTGCAAACGTCAGGGTGTGGAAGTTTCTTCCCTGTGCGCCGCCAAAATTGCCGAATACTGTTTGTTCGATATGTCTCGTGTTTCCACCGAAACACAAAAACTTTTGGACTATGGCGAAGTTACGCCGGAAACGGTGGAAATGCTTGTCCACAAAGATACGGAATACGTTGTTTTTAACCTTTCCAAAACCATTTGCACAAAAAATGCCAAGGCGGCGTTGGAACTGTATAAGGGACTTATCTCTGCCGGAGAGGATGCGCGCGGTTTGTTTGCGCTGTTATACAACACTTTCCGCCGCGCCTACTACGTAAAAACATCCGATTCTTCGGCAAAATTGCCGGAACTTTTGGGCGTTAAGCCATACGCAGTGGAGCGTGCTAGGGAAATTGCCGATAAGTATAAGCCTATGCAACTAAAACGTATGCTAAACTACTTCGAAAATGCCGATTGCAAACTAAAAGCATTTTTGGATGAAACGGACGTTATGACTTCGCTCATTTTGCAGTTGGTGGCAGCGTGACTGCGTTGCTTTGGAGATTTTTGAATAATGCTAGAAAAACTTAAAAAAAATTATCAGCTATCTAACGTACTGGCGCGCACGTTGTTCGTGCTAACCTACGTTTTCGCAAACTGGCAAGCAGGGCTTTCTTCCTGCATGGTAGTGGAATCGCTAATGGGCATTTCCTTTGGCGCATCGCGGCTGTGGTTTGCCCTTGTTTGCTCGGTGTTGGCAGGCACATTGTGGATGTTTTTGTTGCCGCCCATTGCCAACGTTGTTTTGAATTTCCTAAAAATATATTCGGTGCCTCGCAACGAATATTGTTTGCTGGCGCACGCATTTTTTACGCTGGGATATTTTATTTGCGGTCTGCTAAATTTGGTAAACCTGTTCACGCCGCTGTTTTCCACTTGGGGTGCGGTGCTGTTTCCATTTGTGTCGTCGCTTGTTGCCGCCTTGGCATTCTATAAGGTGACGGCCAAACTGTATTTCAACGATATTTCCGTTGTGTATTATTTCAAGGCCTTTGCAACAACCTATTTGCTTGTGGTTTTGGTGTTGGGGGTGCTGGCATGAAGAAATTTTTGATTGTTTGTTTGTGCGTTGCGCTTTTGGCTTGTTTTGCAAGTGTCAACACCGTGGCCGTTGCCGAAACGACGGACTACCAAAACAGTCCTGCATTTTTGTTCTTGCAAGAGTTTTTGACGGCGTGCCCTGCTCGCTACGGCGCAGCGGAAGAACTTGTTGCCGCAACTTTTCTGAAACAAAAATTCGACGATGTGTTGCAACAAGTAGCAATGCAATCGCAAATAGTGTCCTTTGGCGAAGGCGAAAGTGCCGGCTATAACGTGGTTGCTCAGTTGCGTTCCACAAATCTGCTTGCACAAACGGTGGTTGTAGGTGCGCACTACGATGCAACCGGCATGGGCGCAAACGATAACGCCGCCGGTGTTGCCGCCTTGTATTTGGCAATGCAACAGTTGGTGCCGCATGCTGCACAACTGCCCTTTAACGTCACTTTTGTTGCCTTTGGCGGCGAAGAACGTGGTCTTTTGGGCTCGCAAAGTTTTGTTGGCAGTCTTTCTTCTGCGGAAAAACAGGATATTTTGTTGGCATTCAACGTGGACGTTATCGTCAACGGCGACAATTTGTATTTGTTCTGCGAAAACCAACAAACTGATATTGCCGATTTCATTTTGCAAAATGCATCGGAAGGCGCAAACATAAAGGAAAAACCGCACGCCAAAGGTGTCTACAGCTTTTTGGACGTCTATGGCTATGGCTACTACGAACCGGTGCAAGGCTCCGACCACACCCCGTTCCGTTTGGAAGGCATACCAACGGCAATGTTCTTTTCTGGCAACTACGTTGCGTGGGACTACGTTGAAAGCATCGTGGACGAAAAGAACAACATGAACACCAATTCGGACACGCTGGAAAATTTGCAAAAATATAACGGCAGTTTGATTGTGCAACGCATCGAAGCCGTTGCCGGCACGGTGTGCAGCACGCTGGTAAATGACCAATTTGTTGCGGTGGCGCAAAACGCACGCGAACAGTTGGTTAACAATGCTTTGTGGTTCAACACGCTGTGGCCCAAAATAATTTTGGTGGGCGTTTTGGCTTGTTTGGCGATTGGCGCATGGGCATTCTACCGCAAGTTGCAAAAACAATCCATTTTGGGCAATGCGGAAATAAAAAACTCAAAAGTTTTCAGCACTCCGCAAGCGGAAGACGTGTTTTCCTTTGACGACACCAAAAAGGACGACGTTGACGACGTGTTTCAATTCAAAAAATAATGGCGCTTGCAAAAAGCGTGGTTAATCACAAATTATATTAGAAGAGAAAAACATGGCAAACAAAAACACTTTGCCAAAATGGGCCTTTGCCACCGTGTATACTTGCGTAGTGGCAATATGCATCATTTTGGATCAACTAACAAAATCTTTCATATTCGACCAGCTTTTGGGCAAAACGCAAGGCAACAGTGTGCCGGTTTTGGGCAGCTTTTTGCGTTTTTATTCCGTCTATAACGAAGGTGCTTCTTTCGGAATGGCTCAAAGCGATGCCAACGACATTATCTTTTTTGTCATCACAGTGGTGGGTGTGCCCCTTTTTGTCTGGCTGCTTTGCCGCAGCAGAACACGCAGTGTTTGCAGCCAGTTGGGTTTTGCATTTGTTATTGGCGGTACAGTTGGCAACGCCATCGACAGAGGTTTTGTTGCAACCACCGCAGGCAAATTTTTCAGCGGAAAGGTGCGCGATTTCATTTCCTTTTCCATTTTCCCGCCCATATTCAACGTTGCCGATAGCTTTTTGGTTATTGGCGTAGCACTGGCAATTTTGGGCATTTTGTTCTTCGATTTCGACGGACTGGTGCCGGAAATAAAAAAGGAACGCACCATGCGCAATGCGGAGAAGGACAATGCGTAAGCTAGAACTTACGGCGGAAGACAATTTTCGCCGCTTGGACGTGTTTCTTTCGGAAAACAGCGGCCTAACACGCAGTCACTTGCAAAAATTGCTTGCGCAAGGTTGCGTGACTGTGGATGGCAAGGTGGTGCAAAAAGCCTCCTTGGCCGTGAAAGAAGGCGCCGCCGTGGAAGTCAACTTGCCCGACGAAGTGCCTTTGGACGTGGTTGCGCAAGATATTCCACTAGATATCGTCTATCAAGATGCCGATTTGGCCGTTATCAACAAGCCGCAAGGCATGACGGTTCACCCGGCAAACAACGTGTATACCGACACTTTGGTAAACGCGTTGCTGTTCCACGTAAAAGATCTTTCCGGCATCAACGGAGTGTTGCGCCCGGGAATTGTTCATAGGCTAGATAAGGATACCAGCGGTCTGCTTGTTATTGCCAAAAACGATGCCGCTCACGTAGAGTTGCAAAGACAAATTCAGTGCAAGCAATGTCGCCGCATCTACGTTGCGCTTTTGGATGGCGTAATAAAAGAAGATAGCGGCTTTGTTGATCAGCCGGTGGGGCGCAGCAAGTCGGATCGCAAAAAAATGGACGTTGTGCCCGACGGCAGAAGCGCTCAAACGCTTTTCACCGTTTTGAAACGCTACAAAAACTACACGTTGTGCCGTTTCGAACTTAAAACGGGGCGGACGCATCAAATAAGGGTGCACGCAAAATTTTTGGGACACCCTGTGGTGGGGGACAAAACCTATGGCAGCAAAAATTGCAAGTGGAATTTGGACGGGCAACTTTTGCATGCGCAAACACTTAGTTTCACCCACCCACGAACAAAGCAAGAGATGACTTTTACGGCACCGTTGCCGCAATATTTTTTGAAGGTTTTGGACGTTTTGGACAAAACAGAATTGAGGTAGTATGAAAAATTTACTTTCGCTAACTGCGCTTAACCGGCAGGAAATAACTCAAGTTTTAGATGTTGCCACGCAAATGCGCCGAGTTGTGATGACTTCCTACAAAAAAGGCCCGCAACTAATTGGAAGCATGGTGGCCGGAGTTTGGCAAAAGCCTTGTTTGGCAAGTACGGCGTTTTTGCTAGCCACCAACTATCTTTCCGGTTCCCATTGCCCCGTTTTTGGTGCCGACGACACTTTGGCGCAATGCCGTGCGTTGGATAACATGGGCGTAAACACGGTGGTTGTTTCGCACGAAAACGACAATTTGGTCAAAAATTTTGCTTCCGTTGCAAAATGCAACGTTATCAACGGCGGTTCGGGACAGTACGACCCCATCGGCGTTTTGGCCGACTTGATGACGCTAAGCACAAAATTGGATGGGTTGCAAAACCTTTCTGTTTTGGTTGTGGGCAACAAGGATAGCAACAAAATAACCGAATTGAAGCACTGTTTGCAACTGTTTGGTTCCGGCTTGGTGTGGTATTTGCCGCCCGACGATTTTGTAACAACGCGCAAGGGCATCATTTTGGATAAGCCCGAAGCGGCATTTGCCGGTGCCGATGCCGTTATAGATATCGGCCTCACGGCCTTTTCCGACCCCGACAAATACTACGGCACGCAGGGCGGAATTGCCGAAAAACTTATGGATAGAGCACGCATCGAAGCGCCGCTGTTGGGCAGCAGAAAAGTGGTGGATAACGTTGGCATAAAGGAATATCTCTACAACGCAGTTAACACACGCGAAAGTTGCTACGTTGCAGTGGCAATGGCAGTGCTGTATCTTATGACGAAGAATTGATGAGCCTTTTGGCGGAGATTTTATGACAAGAGTTATTGGTTTTGACCCCGGTTTGGCAATCGTGGGCTACGGAGTTGTGGATTATGACGATTTTCGCAACAAAAAAGTGGTGGATTATGGCGTTATAACCACGCCCAAGGAAGAAAGTTTCCCCGTGCGCTTGGCGCTTATCTACAAGGGCGTGCAAGAGCTTATCGAAAAATATTCCCCCGACGAAATTGCTGCCGAAGAATTGTTTTTTAACACAAACATAACAACGGGCATAAACGTTGCGCACGCAAGAGGCGTGTTGTTGCTTGCGGCAATACATCATTGCGGCAGATTGTACGAATACACTCCCTTGCAAATAAAGCAAGCAATGACGGGTTATGGCCGCGCAGACAAAAAGCAAATTCAACAAATGGTAAAAATCCATTTCAATTTGCCAAGCGTGCCCCGTCCGGACGATGCCGCCGATGCCTTGGCAGTTGCCTTGACACACATTCAAACGGCAGGAATGACGGATAAATTCTTTATTAAGTAGAGGTAAAACATGTTTAACTACCTTTTGGGCGAAGTTGCCAGTTGCAAAGATAATTGCGTGGTTTTGGACGTGAACGGAATTGGTTACGAACTGGCCGTTTCCTCCTTCACTTTGGCCGATTGCAAAGTGGGCGAAAAAAAGCGCCTGTATGCTTATTTGCAGGTAAAGGAAGATGGATTGCAACTGTTTGGGTTTTCCACCGAGGAAGAAAAGGGTATGTTTTTGCGCCTTATTTCCGTTTCTGGTGTGGGGTGCAGAATGGCGCAAGCGGTGCTTTCCGGCATGGATAGCAACTCCCTTGCGGTGGCAATTTTCAACGGAGATACCAAACAGCTGACCAAAATAAAAGGTTTGGGCAAAAAAACTGCCGAACGCCTTGTGTTGGAATTGAAAGAAAAAGTGATTGTGGATGCTTCTGCGCTTTCTTCGGAAGTTGCCGTAGCACCACAATTCAACCAAGAAGCGCAAGCAGCAATTGCCATTTTGTGTTCGCTAGGCAAAAACCAAGCGGATGCGGAAAAACTAATTGAAGCGGCATCCAAATTGGGGGCAACAACTGCTTCTGAATTGGTTAACATGGCATTCAGAATAAGCTAGCAATAAAAAAACATTTGGAAATTACTATGGAACAACAATTTTTCACTAGCACGCTAACGGAAAAGGAAAGGGATACAGAAAACATTTTGCGCCCCAAAACCTTCGAAGACTACGTGGGGCAAGACAAAGTTAAAGAAAATTTGGCCGTCTATATAAAGGCGGCATTATCTCGTGGCGAAAATTTGGATCACGTGTTGCTATACGGCCCTCCGGGACTGGGCAAAACCACGTTGGCGCACATAATTGCCAACGAAATGGGCGTGCCCATCACCATCACCAGCGGTTCTGCAATTCCCAGCAAATTCGATTTGTCGGCAATACTTACCAAACTTAAACCTAACGAAGTGCTGTTCATCGACGAAATTCACCGCCTAAACAGCAGTTTGGAAGAAATTTTGTATCCCGCAATGGAAGATTATCGCTTGGACTACGTTTCAGGCAAGGGCCCCAGCGCATATAGCGTCAATTTGAAGCTAGAAAAATTCACCTTGGTGGGGGCAACCACAAAAGCAGGCAACCTTGCCGCACCGCTAAGAGACCGTTTTGGTATGCAAATGCGGTTGTTGCTCTACACCCCCGAACAGCTAAAACAAATAGTTTTGAAGTCGGCCGCCAAACTTGGCACGGAAATTTGCGACGATGCCGCTTTCGAAATTGCCAGAAGAAGCAGAGGCACGCCGCGTATTGCCAACAGATTGTTGCGCCGTGTGCGCGATTTTGCCGAAGTTATTGGCAATGGCAGGGTGGATAAGGAAGTTTGTTTGCACGCCATGCACGTTATGGAAGTGGACGAACTGGGTTTGGATGCCGTCGACAAAAACGTGCTTACAACCATCATAGATAAATTTAGTGGCGGCCCCGTTGGTTTGGAAACGTTGGCTTCGGCAACGGGCGAAGACCGAGCCACAATAGAGGACGTGTACGAGCCCTACTTGATGCAGTTGGGATTTATCGCTCGCACGCCCAGAGGAAGAATTTGCATGCCCCTTGCCTACAAGCATTTGGGCAAAAAACTTTCCAAGGAACGCATGGAAATGCTTTCTATCTACGCAGAGGACGAACAAGATGAAGACCAGTGATTTCTACTACGATTTGCCGCAAGAACTTATTGCGCAAACGCCGGTGGAACCAAGAGATAGCGCAAGATTGTTGGTATACGACAGAAGCACAAAAAACATCCAACACAAAATCTTTCGCCAAATAACCGACTACCTGAAAAAAGGCGACGTTTTGGTGGTTAACAACACCAAAGTTTTGCCGGCACGCATCTATGGCCACAAGGAAGGCACGGGCGGCAAAATAGAGTTTTTGTTGCTAAAACGGTTGGATCTTACCCATTGGGAAGTAATTCTAAAACCCGGCCGCATTGCAAAACCGGGAGCCGTGTTTGTGTTTTCCGATCAACTAAAAGCCAAGGTGCAATCCATCGGCGAAGACGGTAGCCGCATTGTGGAATTTATTTTCGACGGCGTTTTCGAAGACCTTTTGTCCAAAGTGGGCGAAATGCCTTTGCCCCCCTATATTCACGAAAAATTGCAAGACAAAACACGCTATAACACGGTGTATTCCAAGGTGGATGGCTCGGCCGCCGCACCCACGGCAGGCCTGCACTTCACAAAAGAATTGCTACAAAAAGTGAAGGATATGGGCGTGGAAATAGTGGAAGTGCTGTTGCACGTGGGGCTGGGCACTTTCCGCCCGGTAAAGGTGGATGACGTAACGCAACACCACATGCATTCGGAATACTATTCCGTATCCGCGCATGCGGCCGAACGCATCAATTTGGCAAAAGCCGAAGGCCGCAGGGTTATTTGTGTGGGCACAACCAGTGTTCGCACGCTAGAAAGCGCTGCCGACGAAAACGGACTGTTGCACGAATGTAGTGGCAACACCGATATTTTCATTTATCCGCCCTATAAATTCAAAGTGGTGGATGGACTTATCACCAACTTCCACCTGCCGGAAAGCACCCTTATAATGCTTGTTGCTGCACTGTGCAGCAGGGAAGAAATTTTGCACGTCTACGACGTGGCCGTAAAGGAAAAATATCGTTTCTTTTCCTTTGGCGATGCCACATTCATAACTGGCGAAAGATAGTTTGCCTTTTGGCAAAACGCTTGCCGAAATGGCAACGTGTGGCACGTTTTTAATTGCGGCCACTTCGCGCAACCTAAAAATACAAAACGGAACGGCTTATGCCGCTAAACAACAACATGAAACCTCAATTTAGTTACGAACTTATTCACGTAGATAAGCACACCGGTGCAAGAGCCGGTGTTTTTCACACGCCACACGGCGACATAGAAACGCCAATTTTTATGCCTGTCGGCACGGCGGCAACGGTAAAATCTCTGCTGCCCTCAACACTTAAAGAACTTGGCACGCAAATTTTGCTATCCAACACCTATCACTTGTATTTGCGCCCCGGCAGCGACATTGTTCGTCAAGCCGGCGGTTTGCACAAGTTTATGAATTGGGATAAGCCCATTTTGACGGATAGCGGCGGATTTCAAGTATTTTCTTTGGGCGATTTGCGCAAAATTACCGATGACGGCGTAACTTTTTCGTCACATCTAGATGGCAGTCGTCACGTCTTCACGCCGGAAAGCGTCATGCAAACGGAACACGACCTTGGCGCGGATATAATCATGGCTTTTGACGAATGTTCCACCTACGGATGCGACAAAACCTATGCCAAGTCGGCAATGGAACGCACTCACAAGTGGTTGGATCGTTGCGCAAAGGCGCACCAAAACGGCAGTCAAATGCTGTTCCCCATCATTCAGGGCAACATGTTCGAAGATTTGCGTGTGCAATCGGCAAAATTCGTGCGTGATTATGCCGAATGCGGCATAGCCGTTGGCGGCCTTTCCGTTGGCGAACCGGCCGACTTGATGTATCGAATGATGGATGCCATTCGCCCCTACCTGCCGGAAAACATGCCTCACTACCTTATGGGGGTGGGCACGCCCGACTATCTGCTGGAAGGCATCGAGCGTGGCATAGATATGTGCGACTGTGTGTTGCCTACACGCATTGCACGAAACGGCACGGCAATGACTTCGCACGGCAAAGTGGTGGTGCGTAACGGTTGCTACAAACAAGATTTTTCGCCGCTAGACGACAACTGTGATTGCTATTGTTGCCAAAACTTCACCAAGGCGTATTTGCGCCATTTGGTAAATTGCAAAGAAATTTTGGGAGCGGAACTTTTGTCTATACACAACGTGCGCTTTTTGTTGAATTTGGTAAAGGGCGCAAGGGAATCAATTTTGAACGACAGTTTTGCCGACTACAAATGCAATTTCTACGCCGAATACTACAAAAAGTAACGTTATTTTGCAATGTGTTTGGCTTAAAGATAGTTGAAAGCAATTTTTTGCTTTTTGCTGTTGCATTTTTTGCCTTTATACTGTATAATAAACAAAAGTCTAGTGTCACTAGCAACGCGTTGCGTATGCTTCGCGCATAAAATTAAGGAGAAAAAAATATGCTTAACATTTTGAACTTTTTTGAAGAAACTGGCGCTCCGGAAAATAGCACAAGCCAAAACAGTTGGGTTATGTGGGTTATCCTTGGCGTTTTGTTGGTGTTCATGATCGTTATCATGATCGTTCCGCAAAGAAAACAAAAGAAAAGAGCCGAAGAAATGATGTCTAAGTTGTGCGTTGGTTGCATCGTTACCACTATTGGTGGCATTATTGGCGAAGTTGTTCAACTAGATGACGAAAACATTTGGATTGAAACCGGCGTTGAAGGCAACAAAACCACAATGCAATTTTTGCGTCAAGCCATCCATTCCATCAAGCCCGTTCCCGGATCGCCCGAAGCGATTGCCGAAGAAAAGGCCGAAAAAAAGGAATTGAGCGAAGAAGACGAAATCAAATAGTTTTGTACTAAACAAATCAACCTTCGAATAGTATACTATTGCTATTCGGAGGTTTTTTTATGCGTGAAAAATCTGTGCTAAAACAAGGCTTTTTTGCCGGCCTTGCATCCTTTATTTTTGCCTGCGTTGGCGTTTTGGTGTTGGCTATGCTGGCGCAAGTTTTTGGCTTTTCGCAAAAGGTTTTGAACGTTGCAAACCAGGCAATAAAGATTGTTGCCATTGCATTGGGCGTTGCAATTTTTGCCAAGGCGGAAAAATTTGCATTCAAGGGTGTTGTTGCTGTGGTGGTGTTTTGCCTTTTGTCGGTGGTGGCGCAGGTTGTTTTGGGCGTAACTTTGGGTTGGCCTGTGGCGTTGGATTTTGTCGTTGCGCTGTGCGTTGCCATGCTTGTTGCAATCATTAAAAGCCGCAAGGCCTAGCAACGCTGCCTACACAAACGGACGTTTTATTTGCGCAATTTTGGGGGTTCGGTTTTTGCCGAACTCTTTTGTTTTGCAACAAGCATCGTGTTTTGTTTTGGGCAAGCGATGCGCAGGCAAAAAGCATCGTCGGCGCAAAAACTTGCGTTCGCCGCAAAATTGGTGGCATGTGTGGCATTTTTGGGGCGAAAGTGCCTTTGTTTTGGCTTTTTGTTGAAAAATGTGGAATATAAAACCGCCAAAAGGATTGACTAATTTTTGCCTTGCTATTATAATAGACTAGTTAAGTTAGGCGAAAGTTAAGGAGGCCAATTATGTCTAAATCTGCGTCCATCGCAATTTTGTGCGTTATTTGCGCGATAGCCCTATTGTTGGGTGTTTTTTCGTGCTTACCCGGTGGACTTGAATACGGTGAATACAACGTTTACAATTCCGCAATCAACCTCATCCAAGGCGATTCCATGTTTGCGGATAGCATCGTTGCAACCTACAAAGTGAAACTCGATGACGAAGCGAATATCAACGACGTGGCATCTGCCCTCAAATCCAGATTGGGTGATATGTACGGTCGTTATTTCTGCAACGTCGATGTCGTTTCCGACAACAAAATTTCCATCACCATCCCCAAAACTGCATACGAAGGAAATATCAGCGAAACGTCTATTCTTTCTTCCGTAACTGCTACGGGCAAAGTGGAAGTTGTTTCCGCGCAAGAATATGCGCAAGATAAAGTTGTTCTCACTGCCGATCACGTTTCTCGCATGAGCACGCAAAAGATTGCCAGTAGCGGAACCACCTACTACATCATCAACGTCAACCTCAACAAGGAAGGCAAAGCCATTGCCGAAGAAAAACTTTCCGTCAGCACTTCCAGTTGGAGCGCTTATTTGGCAATTGACGAAACCGTTGCTTATGGTGTTGCATATACTTCCAACGGCACGTTGCAAATCTACGTTAACAGCGAAGCAGATGCTCCGTTCGTTATTGGTTTGACAAACAGTGGTGCTTTGGGAGCAACCCTCACTCCGTTGGAAACGGAAGAAATTTCCTCCATCGGAACGTTGATTTTTGCAATCATCTTTGCGGTGATAGTTGTTGCAACTTGGGCTTTCTACGTTGTGAGATACAAAAAGCTTGCACTTGTTGCAATTGCTACGCAACTTATTGCAATTGTTGCATTCATTATGTTTGCCGGAATTGTGTATTTCAACCTGTTCAACCTTGCCGCTGCAATCGGCGTGGTTTTGGGATATGCACTTGTTTCGGTATTCACAGTGTTGCCCTTTGATGCATTGCAAAAATATTTGCAAGAAAAAACCGTTGCTACTGCTAGATACAGAGCATTTGCCGATTTCAACAAATGGAACTGCATTGTTCACGCAATAGTGTTGGTTGTTGGCATCATCTTGTGGCTAATCCCCACCGGCGTTACGGCTCCTTTGGGCAATGCGTTGGTATATTGCGCTGTGTTGTCTTTCATTGTTACTATGGGACTCAACAGATGGTTCTCCTCTTTCAATATCGGTTTGGAAAGCGCAAGAGGCAAGAAACTTGCAAAATAAGTAAAAAACTAAACTCAAAGCAGCCTTCTAGATTTTTAGAAGGCTGTTATGTTTTTCAACAAAACGCCAAAAATTTGTTTGGCAAAAGGAACTATGAAGCAAAAGTACACCAAAAGGCAATCGCAGGACGCAAACAGTGTGGAATTTTTCGTGGAGCAAGGCATGCCCCGCGCATTTGCCGATGCCGTTAGCGCTCGTGGCGTCACGCAGGAAAACTATCGCAGCTATTTTGGCGAATGTTTTCACTCTCCGTTTGAAATGAAGAACATGCGCGAAGCGGCGGAAATTGTTTCCTTTGTTTTGGAAGAGGGCGGCAGTGTGCTTATTTGCGGCGACTACGATGCCGACGGCCTAACGGCCAGCAGCATTTTGTCGTTGTTTTTCACCGATAACGGCGTGGATAACGACGTGATTATTCCCACCCGAGACGAAGGCTACGGCTTGCACGCCGATTTGGTGTTCAAGGCCTTTCAAAAAAAGTTCTACGACCTTATCATAACCGTTGACTGCGGCATCTCCAACCGCGAAGAAGTGGATAAGATAATTGAAGAGTTGGATGCCGAAATTATTGTTACCGACCACCACGAATTGCCGGAAGTTTTGCCCAACTGCTTGTGTGTCAACCCCAAAATGGGCTATCCTTTCCCAAATTTGGCGGGCGCAGGAGTTGCGTGGAAGCTAGTGGAAGCGCTTGCCGGTCGCGAAGTGGCCGCGCGTTATAGCGAACTTGCCATGATAGGCACCATTGGCGACCTAATGCCCATGGCGGACGAAAACCGCAGCATAGTGCAAATGGGACTAAAAAACCGCTATCACCAAAGCCTAAAAAAGCTGGCGGATCTTTCTCGGTGTTCGGAAAATCTTTCCGCAACGGATGTTGCCATGCGCATTGCTCCAAAAATTAACGCCGCAGGGCGTGTTGGCGAACCAAGCGTGGCCTTGCAATTGCTACTTGCCCGCGACAAGGCGGATAACGCCATTGCCAACAAGTTGTTGCAACTAAACGAACAGCGCAAAACAATGGTGGAACAGTTGGTCGCCTCTGCCGACTTGCAGTGCGATGCGGAAAAAATCTCGCGTGAAAAACTTGTGTTTTTGTACGGAGATTGGCCGCACGGCATTTTGGGTATTGCCGCCGCACGCTACAAGGAAAAATACAACTATCCGGCAGTGGTGCTTACCGCCGGCGAAGACGGTTTGTTCGTTGGCTCGGCACGTGGTGTGGAAGGCGTGGATTTGTTCGAAGTGTTCAGCGCCTGTTCCGACGTGCTGTTCAAGTTTGGCGGCCACAAAGCTTCCGTAGGTTTTTCGGTGGAAGAAAAAAACATTCAAGCGCTTAACCAAAAGCTTTCCCAAACATTGTGTTCTTTGGACGAAAGCTGTTTTCAAAAAGTTTTGTACTACGACGTCGATTTGGATCAGGACGTTGTTGTGGAAGATTGCATTAAGTTTGCCAAGCGTTTGCAACCGCTGTTGCCGCAGGATAAAATTTTGTATCGTGTGTGCGATTCGGTTAAGTTTGCTGGCGTTTTCGGCAAGGATAACGCGCATTTATCCGCCACTCTTAGCAGTGGTTTGGAACTTAAAAGCTTCTATAAGTATGCCGAATATGCTCCGTTTTTGAAAAACGGCGCCAACATCGAAGCACTTATTTCGTTGGAATACGACGACTATTCCAAGCGAGTGTACGGCATTGTGGAAGATATGCACCTAACCAATTCCGTTTGTTTCGATCGTTTCTACAAGCTAAACTTTTTGCAAAATTTCAACGCTGACGGCGCTTGCGGAACTTCTGCCGAAAACGTTAAAAAACTGTTGCGGCAAAACAGTGTTTTGGCTGTTTTCGACGACTACGAAACCTACTTGAAGCAAAGCCAAATTTTTGATTTGGACGACTTTTTTGTGGACGTATTTTTCCACAGCAGTGTGTTTTCCAAAACGGTTGTCGTTTCTCCAAACGCCGACTATCCGTTTGAAAACTACCAAACAGTGGTGTATTTTTGCAAAGGTGATTTGGTACGCAACTTGCCGCAGAACACAGTTTTCTGTGTTGTGCAACCGGCAAACGAACGTCTCTACAATTTGACGTTAAGCCGTGATTTGTGCGTTGCGGCCTATGCGGCACTCAAAAAGAAAACCAACTTCGAAAGCGTAAAAAGCGCATACGACAAGTATTTGACGGGAAAAATGGATTATGAACAATACGTTGTTGCACTAAAAGTGTTCCAGCAACTAGGATTCATTCGCATTGCAGACCGCTACACCGTGGAATTTTTGCCGGCGGAAAAAACGGACCTAGAAAATTCCTCAATATTCCAACACTTTGCCAAGTGATTTTTCAAAAGAAAGGGAAAAACAATGTATAGCGAAAAGGAAAATGCAGAAGTAACTTTGCAAAACTTTCTAACAAAAATCAAACATTTCTATCACCCTGCGGATGAGCGCAAGATAGCCGAAGCGTTTGAACTTGCAAAAAAGGCGCACGCCGGACAGTTTCGTGCCAGCGGCCGTCCCTACGTCACGCATCCAACGATAGTTGCCGACATTTTGGTAGACATGGGTTTCGACGTGCCTACCATTTGTGCTGCGCTTTTGCACGACACAGTGGAAGATACCTACATCACCGATGCCGATTTGCGCCAAAAGTTTGGTGACGAAATTGCCGATTTGGTTGCAGGTGTAACCAAACTGGACAAAATTCAATTTCACAACAAAGAAGAAGAACAGGCGGAAAACATGCGCAAAATGTTTTTTGCCATGGCAAAAGATATTCGCGTGATGATGATAAAACTTGCCGACCGTTTGCACAACATGCGGTCGCTTATGTACCTCACGCCGGAAAAACAACGCATAATTGCCAAAGAAACGCTGGATATTTTTGCTCCTATTGCAGGCAGACTGGGTATTTCTTCCATCAAAAGCGAGTTGGAAGACCTTTGCCTTAAATATTTGGATAGGCCTGCCTACGACGAGATTGCCGAAGGCATTGCGCTAAAAAAGAACGAGCGCGAGATTATAGTTGATACTTTCATCGACCACCTAAAACAAGAACTTTCCGCTGCATCCATTGGCGATTTTGATATCTACGGCAGAACCAAGCACTTTTATTCCATCTACAAAAAGATGAAGCGCCAAAACAAAACCATAGAACAGGTCTACGACCTTACGGCGGTGCGCGTTATTGTTGATGGCATAAAGGATTGCTACACCGTTTTGGGGGCCATTCACGCCCGCTGGAAGCCCATGCCGGGACGTTTGAAAGACTACATTGCCGTTCCCAAGCCAAACATGTATCAATCGTTGCACACAACGGTATTTTTGGATTACGAAAACCATCGCTATCCTATCGAAGTGCAAATTCGCACGCACGAGATGCACAAAGTTGCCGAATACGGTGTTGCCGCCCACTGGAAGTATAAGGAAGGCGTATCCACCAAAACGGATATGGATAACACTCTGGGCTGGGTAAAGGAAGTGCTTTCCTACGACAACGACTTTAAAAACAGCACGGAATTTTTGGATCTTATTCGCAAAGATATTTCCAACACAAACGAAGTCTACGTGTTCACACCCAACGGCGACGTTAAAATTTTGCCGGCCGGCGCTAATGCTTTGGACTTTGCCTACGCAGTGCACAGCCAGGTTGGCAACAAGTGCGTCGGCACAAAAGTTAACAACAAAATTGTTCCGCTAAACACCGTTTTGCAAACGGGTGACACGGTGGAAGTTATGACCAATCCCAACGCAAAGGGGCCTTCGCGTGATTGGCTGAAGATTGTAACAACACCGTCGGCAAAAGCAAAAATTCGTCAGTTCTTCAAAAAGGAACTCAACGAAGAATATATCAAAACCGGCCGTTCCATGATCGAACGCGATTCCAAACACCGCGGAATTGCTCCGTCGGAATTGCTTACCACGGATGCCATTGCCGCCGTGTGCGAACGCTATATGTTCAACGATGCCAACGAAATGTTTGCCGCAGTCGGCTATGGTAGCATTTCTTTGACGCAAGTGATGCTAAAACTCATCACCAGCAACCGCAACGTTTCCGCTGCGCTAAGAGCGCAGCAAACGGCACGCAGAGGCAAGTTGACGTCTTCCAAGGAACAATCCGTCATTATCAAGGGCGTAGAAGGGCTGTTGGTGCGGTTTTCTCGCTGTTGCAGTCCGGTTCCCGGTGACGAAATTGTCGGCTACGTTTCGCGTGGCAGAGGCGTGTGCGTGCACCGTGCCGATTGCCCTGCCGTGAAAAATATGGAAGCGGAAAGAATTGTTCCTGCGGAATGGGTAAACATTAACGGACAAACAACTTTCCCGGCAACCATAGAAATAATATCCGAAGATCGTGGCGATATCTTTGCCGATATCACCAAAGTTATTTCCAGCGAAGGCTTGCCAATGGTGGCCATCAATGCGCGCAAAGATAGGCGCGGAAACGCCATTGCCAGCGTCACCGTGGAAATTTCCAACCATGATCAGGCCAACCAACTTATAGCAAAAATAAAGTCGATACCAGCCGTCATAAGCGCGTATCGCACAAAAGGCTGATGAACTACAAAGTTTTCACATGCGGACAGTTGCAAACAAATTGCGTTGTTTTGCAAAAAGAAAAATCCTGCGTGGTGGTGGACGTTCCCTATCCTGCGGACGAAGTTGCCAATTACGTTTTGAACAACGGTTTGAAGGTGGAAGGCATTTTGCTTACCCACGGACATTTCGACCATTGCGGCGGAGTGGCACGGTTTTGCAAAAAGTGCAACGTAAGCGTGCCGGTTTTGGTGAACGAAAAGGATTTGTCCTTGTGCCTGGCGGCTTCTCAAAATGCGTGGGGAGTGGTGTGCGAAGATTGCCATCCCAGCGGCTTTTTGCAGGAAGGCGATTTGCGTTTGGGCGAATTCCGTTTTAGCGTGATGCACACCGGCGGACACACTGCCGGATCGGTGGTTATTTTTGCCGAAGACGTTATGATTAGCGGTGACACGCTGTTTTGCGGATCCATTGGTCGAACCGATTTTCCCGAAAGCAACGCCGCCGAAATGCAACGTTCACTTAAAAAACTTGCAGCAATCACCAAAGATTATCGCGTTATTTGCGGCCACGGAGAGCAAACTTCGCTGGCTTGTGAGCAACAGCAAAATGCATATTTGCGCTTTTGGCGCCCTTAACAAAAATGACTCTACACACAAATTTTATCTATCCAACGGAAATACAAGACGTTGCAAAATTGTTCTTTGAAGAAGTGCAACTTGTGGAAGAAGACGGCGATTTGGTTGTTACCGAAAGCGCTTGCGGCAACGTTTTTTGCTATGAAGCAACTTTTCAAGGCAAGCGCCATGAACAAAAAGTTGATGTTAGCGGCGTTGATGATTTGCAAAAAACACGACTTAAAAAGCGTTTTGCAAAGCTTTGCGTTTACAATTTGCTGGTTCAAGCAACGGGCAAAAGCATGCCGTGGGGCAGTTTGACGGGTATTCGCCCAACAAAACTGGCTTGTCAACTGCAAAGCGAGGGGCAGGATTGGCAAAAAACGTTTGTTAACGTTTTGGGAGTTTCGCAGGAAAAAACTCAACTTGTTGCCGACATTTTGCAAACTCAGGGCAATTTGAGAAATTTCGAAGGCACTGCCGATATGTACATCGGCATTCCATTTTGCGTAACTCGTTGCAGCTATTGCTCTTTCACCAGCGGCGAAATTGACCGCATGAAGAAGTACGTTGAGCCCTACGTTGAAAGTTTAAAAAACGATATCAAACTAACTTTGCAATTTGCACGTGAAAAGGGCATTGTTATTCGCAACGTCTACGTTGGTGGTGGCACGCCCACGTCGCTTTCGGCCGAGCAATTGCATTCGGTGCTTTCTCAAATAGATTTTGCCCCGCAGGAATTCACCGTGGAGGCAGGCCGCCCCGATACCATCGACGAACAAAAGCTAAGTGTGCTAAAACAGCACGGCGTGCATCGCATTTCCATCAATCCGCAATCCTTCAACCAAAGCGTTTTGGATGCCGTCGGCCGCAAGCACAGCGTGCAAGATATTTACGATAAATATCACTTGGCGCAACAATTCGGTTTTGTTGTCAACATGGATTTGATTGCCGGTTTGCCTACGGAAACGCTAGAAATGTTTAAGCATAGCGTGGATTGTGCCGTGCAGCTTTCGCCGGAAAACATCACAGTGCATACGCTTGCGCTAAAACATGGCAGTGTGCTAAAAACCCAAAACTACCATCAGCAGCAAAGTGAAGTGGCAAAAATGGTGGAATATTCGCACCAAAAGTTGCGTAGCAGTGGCTACGTGCCGTACTATATGTATCGTCAAAAATACATGACGGAAAATTTGGAAAACGTTGGTTTTTGCAAACCCAACACGCCGTGCATATATAATATTGGCATAATGGAAGAAGTTTCGGATATTTTGGCATGCGGAACAAATGCAATTTCCAAAAAAGTTACCGTTGCGGAAAACAGAATTGAGCGTTCGGCAAACGCCAAGGACGTTATCACCTATATTCAACGCAACGAAGACTATTTGAACAAAAAATTTCAACTGTTCAGTTGATTGAGGAAAAAGTTGAAAAACACCAAGCAAAAGTTATCCAAACGAAATAAGCGCAGGCTTGTTGCGGTGTGTGTGCTAATTTGCACCCTTGTTGTGCTAAGCATACTAAAAAACAGCACTACGGTGTGCGAATTTTTTGCCACAACCTTTTCGCGTGCGTGGATATTTTTGTTTGGCAATGCGCTGGGATGGATACCCATAAGTTTTTACGAACTGTTTTTGATTGTCGCAATTGTGTTGCTTGTTGTGTTTTTGGTTTTGCTAATAAAGGATTTGGCAAAACGACACTGGCAAAAATTGCTTTCGCTAGCGCTGGTTGCGGCAACAGTGGTGCTATCCTTTTTGAACGTCTACACGGCCACGGCATCCTTTGCCTATAACAGGGAAGAGTTGCCGTCCTATATCTACACGGAATACGCCCCGGAGCAAATTTCTTTGGAGGAAATGTATTCCATCGCCAACACCTACGTGGAATTGGCCAACCGTGCCTACGAGCAAACGGAGCACGACCAAAACGGCAACATTGTTTATCCATACGAATTTTCCGAAATAAGCGACCTTTTGGCGCAGGAATATTTGCGGTTGGATAGCCAATACTTTTCGCCTTATACGCCCAAAGCAAAAAGAATAGTTAACAAGTGGATAATGAGCCAACTACACATAAGCGGTGTGTTTTTTGCGCCCTTTGGCGAAGCAAACGTCAACGGCAACGAAACGGGTTTGTATTTGCCCAGCGTAATGGCGCACGAAATGGCTCACGCAAAGGGCGTGATGAAGGAATATCAGGCGGACTTGGTGTCGCTTTACGTAACGCTTACGTCCGACAATCCTTATCTGGTTTATGGTTCTGCCGTCAAGGCGGCAGTGACGGCGCTAAATCTTTTGTATTTGTATCCCAACTCTACGCCGCTATACAATCAGTTGCGCGCAAAGCTAAATCCTGGCATTGCTGTGGAAACGCAAAACTATTCCGATTTCTACAAGCAATTCACGTTGTTTTCTGATATCGGCAAATTTTTCAACGACGTCTATTTGAAGTTGCAAAACCAAGGCGGCACTGGCAGCTACGAAAAGCCTTCGGATACGGTCGGCACGAATAAGCGCGACGATTATGGCAAGTTGATTATTGAAATAAACGCTTTTTCCGGCAAGCAAAACCTGCTAATTCACCTTTATCGTTGCGGATTGGTGTAGCATTTGGCGCAAAACAAGGCATTTTTTGTGAATACGGTTGCCATACAGGCAAATTACAAAATTTTTACAAAAAATGTTATCAAAAAATTGTTGACAGTTTTTGTCGCTTAGGATATAATGTAAAGGCTGTTGAAGTGCGGGTGTAGTTCAATGGTAGAATACCAGCCTTCCAAGCTGGCTGCGTGGGTCCGATTCCCATCACCCGCTCCATTTTTGAAGGGGTGTAGGCAGCCAACGTTGGTGAATAGATTGCCCGCTCAAACGATAGTTTGCCTGTGCCTGTAGCTCAGCAGGATAGAGCAACGGCCTTCTAAGCCGTGTGTCGGGGGTTCGAATCCCTTCAGGCACGCCATTATGGTGGGCTTAGTTCAGTTGGTTAGAATGCCAGCCTGTCACGCTGGAGGTCATGGGTTCGAGTCCCATAGCCCACCCCAGATACGTAGGGGTATAGCCAAGCGGTAAGGCATCAGACTTTGACTCTGACATTCGTAGGTTCAAATCCTGCTACCCCTGCCAATCTTTGCCCCATTAGCTCAGTCGGTAGAGCACTTGACTTTTAATCAAGGTGTCCCGCGTTCGAGTCGCGGATGGAGCACCAATTTTACAACTCGTGGCTTTGGCACAGGATTATATATGCATCTTTAGCTCAGTTGGTAGAGCAACTGACTCTTAATCAGTGGGTCCAGGGTTCGAGTCCCTGAAGGTGTACCAATTGCATAACGCGCGGATATGGCGGAATTGGCAGACGCGCTAGACTTAGGATCTAGTGTCTTCGACGTGGGGGT
>CAZNZO010000005.1:0-98489 GCA_964577535.1 uncultured Oscillospiraceae bacterium | reverse complement strand
AAGCAAAAACCCAACCAAACCTTGTGGGTTCAGTTGGGTCTCACTTGGCGGAGAAAGAGGGATTTGAACCCTCGCTACGGTATCCCGTACTACACCCTTAGCAGGGGAGCCCCTTCGGCCTCTTGGGTATTTCTCCACATCCGGTTTGCAACAAATATTCAATTGCTCAACTATTTTAGCATAAAAGTGCAAATTAGTAAAGTTATTTTCAAATATTTGTTGAAGATTTGTATGTTTGTATGTTTTATTATGTGTTGCGAAGGGAGAAAACCTTCGCAATTTTTGCATTTTGCCTTGTTGGACATTATAAGAAAAACAAGAAGAATAATAAAAGACGAGTTATGCTGAATCGAAGTCAGCCCCAGAACTCGCCGCAAAACAATAATTTGTTTTTTGTCAAACTTAATTGCCACTGATATTAGACGCAATTTATTGACGTTTGTCAATACAAAAATACAAAAAAGGAGTTAAAAACATGTTTGTAAAAGTAAGTAGGCAGGATAAACGCAAAATGTACGCCGAAGCAGGCTATCGCGAACGTAGAATTATGGATAACGCACGGTGTTTTACCGAGTGGAACGGCAGTTCACGTTTCGTTAAAGTTCACAACAAAAAGAAAAACGGCGGCACAAACGATATAGCCATTTTCGATAGGAAATCTGGTCATTGGATTAACTAATATTAGACGGTTAGCAGTGACGTCCGGAAAAAATTACTGCCCCAAACGCCACCGCAAGGGCGCAATCGGTGATTGCTTGCTGAGTTTTGCCGATTGAACTGATCAATCGGTTTTTTGTACATATTTTGGGAGAGTGATATGCGGCTTGCAAAAATTAAAAATAAATATTTTTTCGATAGTGATAATCCAGAAGGCACCCACACTTATCTTTGCTAATTTCGGGAAGTTTTTTAATCTTCTTAGCTAAAGAACCGACATATCCGGATGTCCAATTACTAAAGCGATTTTCGTCAAATAACCAATCCAATAAGACGCCCAGCATTTATATAAACCATAATTTTCCAACTGATTGAATAACTTTGCATGTGCGAAGCACCTTGTTTTGTTTTTATTGGGAAATAGCAATACATTTTGCGCAACAAAAAAGGCCGAGGGGAAACTCGGCCAAAAGGTTTTGAAAATATGGTGATTTGTGAAAATAAATGAAAGTGGCGCTTATGGGGCGGATGTGCCGACGAACAAGTTCTGCGCCGGGGTTTTTCCGCAAAAAAGCGCTGCCGTGCAAGCACAAAACGTGCCGTTGCAGTGCCCAAGGTGGGTGCGACGGGGCAACCGTGGCGCTATTATTGCACCTTTACCGTGGTGCCGGCAGCAACACAAAAGGTTTGCTTATCCCTTTCGAGCCACAGGTCGATGGCGGACGGATTGTGCACGTAGTTGCCGTCCACGCTCCAAACCAAATTGCCAAACGCCGTAACGTAGCGGCAAATTTCACCGTTGGTGGCATACCAAACGTCGTCGCGCGCAGCAACAACATCTAGCAAGTTTGTTAGAACGCTCCAATTATCCTTGTCGTCGTATTCGTAGCTGTGCCCCCAAACGTAGAACAAATACGGTTCGCGCTCTTTGACAAAATCGCTGGGGCTTGTTTGCACAAACTTTTGGGCCAACTCTTGCAACTTTGAGTCGCCGTGATGGCATGTTGGGTTCCACGCCAAAAAATCTTTGGGAATGGAAAAATCGTGCGTGGCGCGCGTCGTTCGGGAATACACCACTCCGCACTGCTTGCAAACGCCTTCTATTTGTTCGTTCACATCCCCGTAGGCATAGGCCATGCCGTTAACCACGCGACCAAAAGTGTTTTCTAAATACAAACGATTGCTGACAATTTCTTCGGCAATTTGCACTGGTGCGCATTTGGAAAGGTACAAATGCCTGTGTCCGTGAAGGGCAATTTCGTGCGGACATTTGCCAAACAACTCAACAACATCCTTTTCGGGCAAACGGTCGTGCCAATCCTGACGGTTGAACAATGCGCTGTTCAAATTGAAAGTGCATTGCACGTTGTATTTTGCCAAAATTTGCATCAACTTGATATCCGCCTTGACGCCGTCGTCGTAGCTTAGCGTAAACGCCTTTTGCTTGCCTTGCGGAAAACGCAAAAAAGTTTCAAACAACAACATGATTTTCTCCTTGTGCATCGGCCGTGCAAAAACTTTGTTGCATCCTTCGGCCTTGCCCACAAACAATTTTACCACACCATGCAATCTTTTTCAACAAAGAGGGCCATTTTTGTTGAATATTTGCAATGCGCTTGCCAAAAAACACAGAAAGCCCTTTTGAAAAATGTAAACGCCGTGATTGACGTGGAAATGCAAAATCTTTTTTATGCCGTCCAAATCGGCAGTGTTAAATCGTAGCCATTGGCGCCGTGCGTGTGGATATCCACCAAGGCGGGCAACAGGTATTTGCCTGTGCAATCGAAAACTTCCGTTTGCTCGTCAGCAACGATATCTTCGGCAATTTCAATTATTTTGCCACGATTGGCAACGATATCTCTTTTGATAATTTTGTTGCCAACAAAGCAACTTTCGTTTTCATAAAGTTTTAGTATTTCACCTTTTGCAAATGTTGAAATCGATACGGAATCCGCAACAAACGGCAATGGAGTTATTGAAGCAAAATCCGCAAGTCGGGGCTGCTACAAGGCAAAAATCCACAACCAGTGGCGTTGGAATTGATGAAACAAGAAGGAATTGATGCAAACAACCAGCAAGCGCTTGTGGAATAACTGCTGACGGGTGATATGAGCAACGCTTCCGGCAAGGACGAACGCTACGGTTGCATTAGCACTTTCAACCAACATTCGGCTGCGTTCGATTTTGTTATGAGCAACAACTTTGCAAAACAAACGGCGCAAAGCGTGTTTCAACAATTTGATTGCCGTTTTGTTGCGCCATGCACAGCGCGCACAATGAATATGCACACAAAAACACTATGTTAAACTTTTTTGCAAATCTATATGGACAAAGCGGATTTTATGTGTTACAATGGCGGTAGCAGGTAAGAACTTTGAAATGCACAAACAGGCAGTTTGCCGTTGCAAAGCATGCAACCGAAGCGCTCGTATGCGCAATAATTTGCCCAGAACATAGCACTTGCCACTGCACCGCCATAACAAAGCAAACACAGTTTGCAAAAAGTAACGACGGAGGAACCACATGAACGATATCGTTTACGTAGGAAAACATTTGCGCACCTACACCGTGCAAAAGCACTATCATGAACATTGGGAATTTGTTTATTGCACCAGCGGCGGAGGCACGTTTGAATTTGAAGACAACACCGTTGTGCACTATTCCACAGGCGACGTAGTAGTTGTTCCGCCCAAAATTTGGCACACGAACAACAGCGTTAAGGGCTTTACCAACATTCACATTCGCGTTGCGGAAGCCATGTTGCCATTCAAATCCGTGGTAACCATCCACGACGACAGCGACAAGCATGTTTTGCGCGCGTTTGAAGACTTGTTTTTCTACTTCAACAGCGCGTTAGATAAGCGCCAGTTGCTTGTTTCGGCATTTTGCAACCTTATTATGAACTATGTTATTGCGTTTCAAAACAACAGCCCTCTTAGCAAGGTTGTGGAAGAAATAAAGAGCAATATCGTTAAAAACTTTCCCGATAGCAACTACCAGTTGGATAAGTATTTGCATTCGCTTCCATTTAGCTACGACTATTTGCGCAAGTTGTTCAAAAGCGAAATTGGCATAACGCCGCACGCCTTTTTGACAAACATGCGCCTGCAAACGGCGGAAAAGTTGCTTAGTTCGCTAGACCACGAATACAACGTGACCAAAGTTGCGCTTATGGTTGGATACGACGAGCCTCTTTATTTTTCGAGAGTTTTTAAAAAGCAATACGGTTGTTCGCCGCTGAATTATGCAAACCGCAAACACGTAAGGCCGGATCTGGAATTCGCCACGGGGGGGGTACAACCGTCCGTTCCGAAGAGCAACTAACGCAATAGTTTTGCTTTTTTGCAAAAGGCAAACCGCAAACACAACACACAAAACAAGCGAAAAGCACTGCAACAATTTTGCAGTGCTTTTTTGATACGTATTGAAAATTATATGTCCAAAACGGTTATTGCCACAGGTTATAGGCGCACAATTTCTGTGTAGCACAACACCAGCGGAGCAACGCCCTTAGCATCGTTTTCCACAACCGGTTCGGAAACGTAGTATTGAAAACTGCCATCGCGACGACGGTTGGATTCCGGCCCTAAACCAGCAACCAAACAAATGCCACCAAGGTTAAGTTTGCCGTCCCTTTCGGTAAGATATTTTTTGCAAATTCCGTCAAAAATTTCTGCACCCAAGGTTGCAAAACGCTTACCAACAACGCCCAGTCGCGCACCTTTTAGCATTGCATACGCCACCATGGCGCTGCCACTTGTTTCGAGATAGTTGCCTTCTTTGCCAATGCAATTGGGCACTTGATATAGCATTTTTGTTTTGTCATCCACAAAATGAGCAACGGCCATGAGCGCATCTTTCAAAACGCTGCGCAAAGTTTTGGCTTGTGTATCGTCAGCGCAAACTTCGCACAAATCGGCCAGCGCTACCAAAAACCACCCAATGGAACGCAACCAGAAGTTTGCCGAAAGCCCCGTTTGCTTGTTGCACCAAAAGGCTTGTTTGGAGCAATCGCATCCGTGATAATACAGCCCGGTGCCTGGGTCTTTCATAAGATCGCGAACGTTTTCTATTTGCTTGATAACATCCAAAACGTTGCCGTCGTTGCGCTTGTGCCACATTGCCGAGAACACTTGCGCCATATAAATGCCGTCTAGCCAAATTTGATTGGGATAAATCTTTTTGTGCCAGAAGTTGCCACAAGTAGTGCGAGGTTGTTCGTCTAGTTGAGTTTTTAGAAGTGCTATGGCTTTTTGATATTTTTGCTTGCCGGTTTTTTCGAAAAGTTCGAACAGTACGCGGCCTTCGTTGATATCATCCAAGTTATAGTTGTCTTTGTTGTACTGCAAGGGAGTGCCGTCTTCAGCCACATAGTAGTCGGCAAATTTTTCCACAAAGTCGAAATACTTTTTGTCGCCACTAATTTTGCCCAGTTCCAGCAAAGCCGTTAGCATGCAACCATCTATGTAGTTCCACTTAACCGCCTTGTTTTGGGCATGTTCTACGTTCCAAAACGGCTTCTCGGGAGTGGATTCGCTAACCAGCCTATCCACGTAGCGTTTGATTGCATCATAAGATGCCACTTCGCCAACGTTTTCAGCAACAACCTGCTCGCCGTTGCAACCATCAACCACCACATCGTTTAGCACAACTCTGTTAACGTTGAAGAAGCGCAAGCCGGCGCGTTTTAGCAACAGATTGTTGTTTTTCATTGAGGGATGGCCTTCCACTGCGTCTTTTGCATAGTTGAAGCGCACGTTTTGCAAAGTTATTTGCTCTATGAGGCGTTCGGGCAAGCCATCGGCATAGCAAGCGCAAACGTGACAGTCGTTGCAAACCATATCCTTGAAGCAGAATTTGCCCAACCTGGGCGTGCGTTCGTCCACGGGAAGTTTTTCGCGCGTGGTGTTATATTCGGAAAATCTATCCGGATCGCAACAGTTATACCACATGTTGATAACGATGGGCGTTTTTACGCCTTCCATAAGAATGTTTTGGAAAGTTACGCCATCCACCACTGCAAACTTGCCGCGACCGCGACGGGTTTTTATGCGCAGGCCTCTATCTGTTTGAACAAAACGGCATTGTTTGACGGTTAGTTTCTTTACGCCGCCGGCCATTTCGCTGCCCAGCGTTACTGCGCCGTGTCCAAACTGCATCAAACAGTTGACAATGTTTACGTTTTGCGTGGGTGTGCGATAGGTTTTGCCAATATAGGCTTTGCCCGACTTGATAGCAATGCAATCGTCGCCAACACTAAAGCGGCAACCGATAATGTTCACGCCATCGCAACATTCGGGGTCGATAGCATCGGTGTTGGGGCTGTTGTGCGGTGCACCAACAAAAACGTCCAAATAGTTGACGTTTTTGCAAAAATAGGGGTGCATTTGCCACGACGGCGAGTTTTGCGCCGAAACACCATGGAAATACACGTTTTTGCAACCGTTGAAAAATGCCAAACGAGGGCGGCCAACCGGTTGATTTTTTACGTCTACCCACCAAGCGGAATTTTGCGCATTGCCATCGATACAGCCACGTCCGACAACGTGCACGTTGCAAAGATGTTCGCCAAAAATAAGGGATTGCTTCATTGCAACAGGGTTGCCTTCCCACGTGCCAACTTGAATTTTTTCGCCACTGTGTGCATCGCAAATTTCACCCGGCAACACGGGGTAGGCATCCATATCGGTGCTGCCCAAAATGACGGCGTTATCGCACAAATGCAATGTTATGTCGCTTTTTAGGCACAACGGGCGGCATAAATAGCGACCATCAGGGAACAGCAAGCGGCCGTTTTTGGGCAAACAGTTGATGGCACTTTGCACTGCCACAGTGTCGTCGGCAATGCCGTCGCCCTTTGCGCCAAAATCCTTGACGTTGAAGCAAGCCGATTGCTTTGCCGTGTGAAATTCCACGCGGCATTCGGTGCCATCCACTGTCAAAACGTAGGCGGTGTTGGGTTGCAAATTGAAGACAGAAAACACGTTTGTGTTGCCGCTGAAAACTTCCTTGCCGTCAATGCGAGCAACGAAGGGCTTTTCCGTGTTATATGGAAGGTCGTTATCCCAGCTGAAGCATGCCGAAACGGCCGAAGTGTAGAGTAGATTTATTTTGTTCATAATTTAATCCTTGTTGCAACGGTTCCCGCTTGGCGGAAAGTTGCAAAATTTTTATTCGTTGGTAGAATTTTGTTCTTGTTCGTTTGCGGATTTTTGCTTGCTTTTTGCAATGGCTTTTGCAATAAGGTTTTTGATGGATATAACTGCCATATCAAACAGCAAGTAGAACAAGCCGAACAAAAACGGTTCCACGCCCAAAACAATTTCGTCGCCATCACCAAACAAAGCGTTTATGCCGCTATACAAAAGCACTACACACGCCAAAATTGCATAGGCATAGGCAATGTTGGCAAACAAAGTCCAAAACTTCTTTTTGGGGAATATCATCCACTTGTCGTTTTCGTGTTCTTGATCGGCAGTGAAACGGAAAATGTTGTTTACAAGCAGGTCGGTTATTACGCCCAATGCCAAACCTACAACGAAAAGCAAGTTCCAATAGTTGGTGACGTAGATGCCCAACCCCCACATGAAAAAGAAGCAAGCGGCACCATTAAACCAAAACTTGATAAACAGCGCTTTTAGCCACGACGGGATTTTGGAAAGCACACCCGATTCGTACTGCTTAAGTTCCTCGGCGCCAACTTCCGGCACTTCCCCATCTTCGGCGTTTATCAGCCTGTCGATAGCATCGGAGTGCATTTGATAGTAGTTGGTTTCGTCACTGTGCGGAGTTTCGTCGTGATGCACCTTTATTTGATGTGTTTTGTTGTTATGTTTTTTCTTTTTTGACATACTGTACCTGCCAAGTTGAAATGAAGCAAGTTTGCTAACAAAATTATACAGCCGTTGCGCAAAAAATTCAACAGCTGGCAAGCATTTTGCCACAAACTTGCAAAAAGTGGCAAATAGCTTACACAAACAACGGGGCAGTCACGCCAGTGGCCACCCCGTTACGTTTTTAGTTAGTCGGCAAACGCCGCAAAAATTATTCTTCGTCTATTTCTATTTTTTCCGTAGCTTCGGTGTATTCCAACTCGACGTTGGTGTTCACCAATTGGAAAAGTTTGCCGTAGAGCTTGACGGTTGCCGTAAGCAAAACGGAAATGCCCACCAGCACTATGTGCGTGATCATCAACGATTCCGCTCTTAGAACGTAGTTTTCCGACCCATCCGGTTTTAGCGTGAATGGCGGATTGGGGCCAGCAATTTGCGATTGAATAACGTTGTAGTAAACCACGTCGCAGAAAATGATTACTGCGGACATGAGGAAATACAGCACGATCATCAACACTTTGGGGCGTTGACGGCGCGGGAAAGCGCCTAGCAAGCACACCAGCGACAACGCCGAGAACAACATTACTGCAAATTGGCACAAACCCATGTAGTCTTGCCCCAACTTGAAGGTTGTATTGGAAACATCTGTTAGGTTGAAGGAATACACAATGAAGGATACCAGCGACATAACCAATGCAATAAGGTGCGGACGGCGTTTGAGCGTTACCATTGTTTTGCGCAAAAATTCTTTTACGGAAGTTCCAAACTTAATCAAAAATTCTTTCATTTTTTCCTCCGTTAGCGAATTGCGTTTGTTGTTTCTTTATCGAAGAAATGAACGTTGTTGAAGGAAACGGTTATTTCGTCGCCGTACTTGTAGTTTAGCCATTGACGAATTTTTGCAACAACGGTCTTTTTGCCGATAGTTCCGTGAACAAGAGTGTTTTGTCCAAGGTTTTCGTTGTTGGTAACTTTCATTGCAATGTCGTTGCCCTTGTTGATGTTTTCCGGACGAACGCCAAGCACAATTTGTTTGCCAACATAGTTTGCAAGCAATTGTTTTTGATGCTCGTCAAGCGTGTAGCAGAAACCATCGCACACAAGCTTATCTTGCTCAACCTGGGCATCGAAGAAGTTCATGGGAGGAAGCCCAATGAAACTTGCAACGAACAGGTTTGCCGGCGTATCGTAAAGTTCCAGCGGCGTGCCCACTTGTTGTACATGCCCCATGGACATGCAAACAATTCTATCTGCAAGTGTCAACGCTTCCGTTTGGTCGTGCGTTACGTACAGCATGGTTGCGCCCAAGCGTTTGTGCAACAACATTATTTCGCGGCGCATTGCACCACGCAACTTTGCATCCAAGTTAGAAAGAGGTTCGTCGAACAAAAACACTTTGGGATTACGCACGATGGCACGTCCCATTGCAACACGTTGGCGCTGTCCGCCGGAAAGTTGTGGTGGTTTTTTGTTCAATTGGTCGGTTAGACCCAAAATTTCCGCAGCGGCAAGCACCTTTTGGTGAATGACGTTGAGGTTTTCTTTGCGAAGTTTAAGCGAAAACGCCATGTTTTCGTAAACCGTCATGTAGCCGTACAATGCGTAGTTTTGGAAAACCATTGCAATGTCGCGATCTTTGGGCGGCATACGAGTAACGTCTTTGCCGTCAATTATCAATTGGCCGGCGGTTATATCTTCCAAACCGGCAACCATGCGCAACGTTGTGCTTTTTCCGCAACCGGAAGGCCCAACCAAAACTATAAATTCGCCGTCTTTTACGTCCAGATTGAAATCGAACACGGCTTGCACTTTGTTGTCGTAGATCTTATCAAGATGCTTCAAACTTAGTTCTGCCATTGTGCACTATTCCTCCGAAACGACTTTTGCTTGTAGGCTTCTTTTGTGTTCTTCCAATTGGCGTGAACGAATGATGCCAATTACGCCGGCCGTGATAAGCAAAGTGGCGGTACACACAAGATAAATGATGACACGGGCAAATTGACCGTCTTGCATGACAAGCACGGATGTATCCACACCGTCCACCTTCAAAGTGATTGCTGTGTTGTGAGCCGAAAGAGGCAAGCCGAAAATGCGAACGATTTCCAACGCACCAACAACAATCAATGCAATTGCATAGCCTTGCTTGTAGTTTTTTACGCCTTCGGACGAAAGGAACACGGTGAGCATAAACACCAAGTTGAGCAACACAGAGATGCCCATATCAAAGTTGTAGTAGAAATTGAAATTGGATTTGTAGATGCTGACAAAGTAGAACACGTTGAACACGATTGCCAGCAATGCAAGTCCGCTAGATAACCCGTTGAGGGTGAAACGCATGCGGTCTCGCTTTAAGAAACGACGAGTTTGTTCGTCCATAGCACCCTCCTAGGCAACGGTTGCGGCAACTTCTGCCACTTGGCCGGATAATAGTTTATTTTCACGCTTCATAAGCGTAACTTTCCAAATTAAGTTGAATACCACTGCTGACGAGAACAAAATTAGCAG
Organism: uncultured Oscillospiraceae bacterium; assembly: GCA_964577535.1. Classification (GTDB taxonomy): domain Bacteria; phylum Bacillota; class Clostridia; order Christensenellales; family CAG-314; genus Fimimonas. The sequence goes on along the minus strand of CAZNZO010000005.1, from coordinate 88,494 downwards.
TGCACCCAAAACGTAGCCCCAATCACAGCAGCGCGTGGTGGGATTATATTCTCTTTTCCACATAGTGCAAAACATTTCCAATTGTTCGAAATTGATTTGCAAAAATTTTGCTTTGTAAACGGAGACTTTTATCATCATCCAAATTGCAAAGCCAACGTTATACGCACTGTAAGCGCACGTCGTTACAAAGTTAGAAACGTAGTATTTGCGGCGTGTGTTATTGCGTGTTACTATCATTGCTATTGCTAGCAACAAACCGATTATTGCAATGGTTAGCAGATGATCCACAAACCCAACGAAACGATGTTCGATTGTTTGTCCGTCACTTGTGTGTTCGTACAAAACGTAGGTTTGCAATTCCCAGTAGAACTGAGCACCATCCACTTCCGTGTAGTCTGCGCCTTCGTCGATATCCAGCACAAAATACAACAAGTCGTGCCAATCGGTAATGAATCCCAGTGCATAAACAAACATAACCGCGGCCATGATAAGCGCGGCAAGGCACAGGATTTTTTGGAATTTCATTTGTGACTTAAACATAAGTTACTACCTTTTTCGCAGCCGAGGGAGAAGACGAATCTTCTCCCAAGCCACGATAAATTCAATTTGTTGTTTGCCATGAAAAGCAACAAAAGTTACTTTTTGGCAAGTCGTTTAACAAAAACTATTTGGAAAGACCTTGATAGTAGATCACAAGTTTTTGCCAAGCGGTTGTGCGGAGCAACAAGTATTGAGCGTCGTTCCAAGTTTCGGAAACCAATTCGGCAGCTTCTGCAGCGTTGGTGATATTCAATCCTTCGAATTCGGTAACGTTGTAGCCGTTGGTGATCATGTTGATCAAAACGTTGTTCTTGCCCTTGGAGGTGCTGAAGTTGTTGGTCAATTCTTTGTATCCGCTGATTTGGTCGTTTTGTTTAGCAGTTTGCGGGAAGCTTGTGGGGATGGATGTATACCACATGTTTTCAGCAATGCCCAAAACGGGGTGTTTAACGGTGCCCAATGCGATAGCTGCAGAAACTTTTGCTGCGCCTTCTTTACCAACTTCGTGTGTGCATTGATATTCGAATGCTTGGCTCTTGGGGAATCCGTTCAACGTGGATCCAAGATAGTAACGAGCGTAGTTGGTGTAGTTGCCGCCTGCACGTGCAGTGAGGTCTGCATACAATTCATCGGTAACAACAGGCATTTCTTGTCCGTTGAAGTTGAATGTTTCGTATTTCTTAGCAACGTCTTCCCATGTTTTAACTTCTACGGAAGCATCCTTAACTTTGATGAAAGCATCGGAACCGTAGCTCATGGTGATTTGACCTTGTACGGAGAATGCGAAGTCGATCAATGCCAATGCAGCGTTGAGCTTATCGGTGTTGATGGAACCGTCAGCGTTGGAAACGCCAGCCTTGGAGATTGCCCAAGCATCCGTCTTAACAGAACGCCAAGATTCGGTGAAACGCATCCAGTTGCCGCCTTCGGTGCCGTCGAACCATTTAGCAACGGGAACCATCATGCAGGTGTATGCTTCGCCTTCTTGAAGTTTTGTAGCGTTGTAGACAGTTTGAGTTTGGCAGTAGTCGTAGGAAACGATGCCTGCGTCTTTCTTCAAGCGGTCTTCACTCTTAACGTCGTCGCCGATGGTCAAAAGACCTTCTTTGTACAAAGCGTTGAGTCTTTCAATTGCAAGGTAGGTATCTTCTTCGGAACGAGCGGAGTGAAGTTCACCTTCGCTGTCGAAGTACAAATAGTCGCTGCGAGCTTCCATACCACGAACGCCGAACAAGCTTCCTGCAAAGCGGAACAAGTCAACTTGACGTTGAAGGTTGCTGGATTCACGCGGGAACAAACCGGAGATGGGGTTGCCGTCGTTGTCGTTCAAAGAAGCAACTGCACAACGAAGAAGAGCAACAAGTTCGTCTGCATCCCAAGCAGCATCATAGCCAAGGAACAAATCGGAACGTTTAGCATAGGTTGTGCCATACATATCATCGATGTATTTACGGAACATAGCAACAGCTTGGTCACCGGTGAGGTTGGTTGCTGCGTTCATTTGAGCGATGATGTTTTGAGCCTTGGAATAATCCTTGGTGATGGTTTGTGTGCCTTTTCCGTCAGCCGTCAAAGATTCTACTGCAACGGTGCCGGTTGTGGGCATGTAGGGTTCGTAAGCTGCTGCTGCCAAAGCGCGGTTAGCTCCTTTGTATTCGGTGGTGCCATCCAACAAAGCAACAACCATGTCGGAACGAACAAGGGGATAACGTTCGATATCGTCAACGCCGTCGAAGTAGGGGCTGAAATAGATAGCTCCGGTCTTGGTGTCGCCGGTGATAGAAAGGCGAACGATTGCATTTTGTTCGAGATATGCTTTGAAGTTGGGCATCTTGTCCAAATATTCTGCAATGTTGATCAATTGACCTTGAGTTCCGGATTCTTGCAAAACTTTTGCAGAGCCGGCGATGATGTCAACTTGGTCAAGTTGGTTTTGCCAATATTTGAATTCTTTTTCGGCAGAGCCAGCGCCCGTGAACTTATCTTCGAAAGTGATCTTCATGTCGTCGGAAATTTGTTGCCACGTGGGTTTCAAATCGCCTGCTTTGTAGGTAACGCCATCGGGAAGGGTGATTTGTCCCTTGGTTCCATCCAATTCTTTGATAAGGTCGGTATCTTTGAATGTGATGGAGTGGGATGTCTTTTGATAACCTGCTGCTACGCGCAATACGGTTCCGTCTGCGTAGGGAAGCAAATCAACATCAGGTTCCGGATCGGGGTTGGGTGTTGTGTGTCCTTGGCAATGTTCTTCTGCCTTTACGTGCAGCTCGCAATTATCGTTGGTGCAGAGACCGCAAGTGGGGCAAGCGCTTGTGCATTCAGCGGGTGCGCATGCTACGAGCACAACACTGAGCATCATAATCGCTGCCAATAACATTGACAAAACAATTCTTGTCTTTTTCATAATTTCCTCCTGTTTTTTCTTTATTTGCCAGTCCGTTTGCGGACTGTAAAGACCAATTAAATTTGTTTGCTATTCTTTTACGCCGCCAACGTTAACGCCCTTGGCGAAATATTTTTGGATGAACGGGTAAATGATTAGAATGGGGATAACGGCGCACACAATAAGTGCATAGATTGCCGAGTTTGCCGAGTAGGTGGGGTGCAACTGTTCCCAACCGGCCAAGAAGTCCAAATCGGTGTAGCGTTCCAAAGTGTCACGAATATACACTTGCAAGGGCCATTCGTTTTGGTTTTGGATCATTTGTCTTGCCCAGAAGTAGCCGTTCCAACGGGAAATTGCAAAGAACAAGGTTACCGTTGCCACGGTGGATTTGCACATTGGCAAATAAACTTTGCCCAAAACTTGCAATTCCGTTGCTCCGTCCACTATTGCTGCTTCTTCGATTTCGGAAGGAACGCCTTCGAATGCGTTGCGCAACAAAATGATATTCATTGCCGCCATACCCATGGCAATTACTACCAACCATTTGTCGTCGGTGATGCCAATGCTGTTGAATACGTCACGCGTGTTGAGGTAGTTTAGGTATTGCGGAACAAGACCTGCACTGAACCACATTGTGAACACAAGGAAGAAGTTGAAACCTTTGCGGAACAACAATCTTTTTTTGGAAAGTGCATAGCCGCCCAAAACGGCAACGCCCAATGCCCAGATTGTTCCGTAGATGGTTAGGAACAACGTGTTGGAATAGGAGTTCCAAAATGCGTTGCTACCAAACATTTCCCTGAATGCGTCAAACTGAATGTCTTTGGGAAGCAAAATAACTTGGTTGCTTTCCACTGCTTCGGAGCCGGAAATGGATGCGGAAATTGCATACACAAACGGATACAAGCAGCACAACGAGAAAATTCCCAAAAACAAATAGGAAAGTATTTTAAAAATTAATTCGGATATTTCTATTTTTCTTTTCATCGCTTAACCTACCTAGGTGATTGGTTGCCGCTAATAAAGCGAAACGTCGCTTGCTTTGCGCGCAATAGTGTTGGCACCTATTACCAGCACCATGCCGATAAGGTTGTTTATCATTTCTGCGGCAGAGGCCAAGCCTTGCAAACTGGAACCTTCCATACCCATGCGGTATGCAAAGGTGGAAACAACGTCGGCAGTAACCCACGTGTTTGTGTTGTATAGCAACAAAACTTTTTCGTATCCTACGCTAAGCAACGAGCCGATGCGGTTGATAAGCATGATAACCACTGTGGACAAAATGCTTGGCAACACCACGTAGCGCATTTGCGCCATTTTGCCGGCACCGTCTATTTGCGCCGCTTCGTAGCTTGTGGGTGAAATGGCAATTACCGCCGCGAAGTATACGATACTGTCGTAGCCGGCGCCTTCCCAAATGCCGGAAATTTGATAGATTGCACGGAACAACGACGGTTGATTTAGCAAACCTGCCTTGGCCGTTTCTTCCGAAACAAGCCCCACCGAATACAAGAAACGAGAGATAATGCCCATGCCGGAAACAATGTTTTCTTGTTTCAAAAGCAACGTTACCAGCGTCGTCATAACGACGGTTGACATAAACTTGGGCAAATAGGTCATCACTTGGAATGCCGAGCGAGCAATGTTAGATTTGATTTCGTTAAAGAACAATGCCAAAATTATGGGCATGGGGAAACCGAAACACAAACCGTAGAAGCTAAGCAAAAAGGTGTTGCGGAATGCGCGCCAGAAATCCATTGAAGTGGAATCGCCGGAAAACATCAAATCTTTGAAGCTGGAAAATCCCACGAACATTTGGTCTGCAACGTCGACGCCGACTTTTGTAAGTTTGAAGCTGCCCAACAATTCGTACATGGGCAAATAGCGCCAACATACGAAAACGAAAATCATGGGGACAAGCATCAAATACAAACGCCAATCCTTTGCAATGGCACGCACCACGTTTAGCCAGTGATGCTTTTCTACGTCGTCACGGACGACTTGTTCCGAATCCATCGAATACGAACCGGTTTCTTCGTCGTATACGATATATTCATCTGTTTTTATTGCTTCCATTTGATCCTCCGAAGCATTTTTCTGTGTTTTTGCCGCAACAAGCGGCAATTATTTTATGAATGAAACTAACTGCGCTGTTTTTTGCGTTCCTCTTCTACGCGCAACAGGTAGGTTTTTTGGTCTTCGAACATTCCGTTTTGCTTGCGGCAAATAAGAATGATAACCAACGAAAACACTAGCGAGAGCACGTCGTAGAGCACTGCGCGCAACGCATCTAGCGGTTGAACGGCAAAGCACAGTTGCATTGCAAACCTGCCGGCCGAAACAAACAAAAAGATGAGAGCCACGTAGACTATCGTGAGGAAAATGCTGTTGCGAATTTTTTGTTTGCCAATGGCTTTGTGCAAAATTAGCACAAGCAGGCAACAAAGATTGCCAACCAATATCACAACGAAACCTTTGGTGCTATCGCCGGCAGCAATGCAGTGAGCCAAGCCGCCCAGCGTTGCAGTTATTGCCGAATAACCGCCCCAACGCATGGATACCAGCGCTATAAACGCATATACCAAACTGACGGAGTAAGGCTGTTCGGGAAACCATTTGACGGCGGCCAGTGTGACCAACGCTTCGAACACACAGCACACCACCGTCATCAAAGTTACATCCGCCATGCGATATTGATTGTAGGTGAGATTTCTTTGCAAAACATTTCCTCCAGCCGTCCGTCAAGCGGAAAATGCCATTGCAATTTTGCTTGATTTTTCGGTGTGTGCCCCATCGAGGCATACTACGGGCACAGTTATATACATTGTACACGATAATTTTACAATGTTATGGAAACAATTTCCATATCAAATATGGACAAATATTTGCATTTTGCGTACCTTTTTTTGTCCGTTTTATCCATATTTTGAAAATAGTGGCCGCGCTGCCCCACAGCAGGTGGTTTTTTTGTGCAACAAAAGCGCAAAACCCCATTGCGCAAACGCCAAAATGGTGTATAATACAAGGAGTTCTTGCTTTGCTTGCAAAGAGCAAAAACGACGCCGTATTACGTACGCAAAATGCAAAAACGCCAGTTTTTGCAACAAAGCGACAGCTTTGCAAAGTTTTTGCCGCTAGGCAAAAAGTTGGTTTTGCAAAGTATATAATACAAGGAGAATTCCTTGCAAAATTTGCTTTGTTAGCAAAAGCAAAAGTACTGCCGACGTGCACAAAATACACAAATAAAAAACACATTGTTGCCTGGCAACAAAAAGAGGAGAAAATGTCAACACTACGAGCCAACCCAACAACCAATTTGCAACAACTGCTAGACCAATGCAGTTGCGGCGACGTGATTTATCTTAGCGAAGGTGTTTTTCGCCAAAAGTTGGAAATTGACGTGGACGGAATAACGCTTGTGGGCGCAGGCGAAAAGACGGTTTTGGTAAACGACAACTACGCAAAAAAACTTGACGAAAAAGGCGTGGAATACAACACTTTTCGCACCTACACCATGGCAGTGTGCGCAAACGGCGTTACGCTGAAAAATTTGCGCATCGAAAACGATTCGCACGATTCGCCGCACAAAGGACAAGAAGTGGCAATTTCCGTTTGCGGAACGGATTTTGTTGCGGAAAATTGCACTTTTGTTTCGGAACAGGACACTGTTTTTTGCGGCCCGTTGCCCGACGATCTTATTGAACGCTACGACGGTTTTTTGAAGGATAAGTTGCGCAAAAAGGGCAATTGCAAACAGCTTTTTAGCAACTGCACCATAGAAGGAACGGTGGATTTTATTTTTGGTTGCGCCGATGCGCTTTTTGAAAACTGCACCATTGTTTCCGCAAACGACGGACGAACGGGATTTGTTGCCGCACCTGCGCACGCATTGCAACAAACGGTTGGCTTTGTTTTTGACAACTGCCAACTTGTTTGCCACCAAACAATGCCGCCGCAAAAGGTGTTTTTGGCACGTCCGTGGCGTGATTATGGCAAAGCAACTTTTTTGGGGTGCACCTTTGGCGCACACGTCAAAACGGAAGGCTTCGATAAGTGGAACGACACCAATCGCGACAAAACGGCGCGCTTTGCCGAAACAAACAAGCCGCAGGGGCGTGTTGCATGGAGCAAACAGGTGGAACAAAATCAGGCTGAACTTTTGTTGCAGCACTTTGCCAACTTGAAAAACCGCACCTGATGCAAAACTTGTGCAACCAACCTTTGCCGCACTTAGTTGGCAAACCATTCAACTTGCACACAAACGCCGCACAGCGTGGAACACACGGTTGCAACACCAAAACGCTTGGAAAGTTAAAACGCACAGTGCCACTGCTTGTTGTGCGCAAAACAGCTTTCAACGTGAAAAAACTTCCCAAAACTTGAAATGCAAAAAGGAACGAACTTTGCATGTTCGTTCCTTTTTTGTTTGGTTTTTTGATTAGCGTATGCTATTTTTTGAAATAGTTAATGGCGTTGTTGTAGCAAACGTCTTCCACAATTTTGCCAACAAATTCCACTTCGTAGGGATATTCGCCGTTTTCCAAAACTTCGCCCAGCAAATCGCACAAAATGCGACGGAAATATTCGTGGCGAGTGTAGGAAAGGAAACTGCGGCTATCGGTGAGCATGCCCACAAACTTGGAAAGCAAGCCAACTTGCATAAGCGCCGTTATTTGGCGAGTCATGCCGTCCTTTTGATCGTTGAACCACCAAGCCGAACCAAATTGAATTTTGCCGCAAATGCCGCTTTGTTGGAAACAATTTATAAGCGCTGCAAGCACTTCGTTATCGCGCGGGTTGAGGCAATACAAAATGGTTTTGGGGAGTTGATCCGTTTCGTCCAATTTGTTCATCAAACTGGCAAGTTTTTTTGCAAAGGGTTGGTCTTCGATGGCATCAAAACCGGTATCGGCACCCAAAAGGCGCATATATCTGGAAGAATTGTTGCGCAGTGCGCCAATGTGATATTGTTGCACCCAACCATGAGAAGCATATTCCTTGCCCAAATGCACAAGCACAAAACCTTTATACATTTGCACTTGATCTTCGGTGAGTTTTCCGCCGGCAAGGGCAATTTTGACAATTTCGTCCACTTGTTCGGCAGTGGCATCCTTATACATAACCACGTCCAAAGCGTGGTCGCTGCAAACGCATCCGACGGAATCGAAATAGTCTATTCTGGCAGAAAGCGCCTTGCACAGTGATTGAATGCCATCAATTTGGAAGCCGCAAACTTCCGACAGTTTTTGGATGTATTCGCGGTAGCCGTTAAGTTCCACGTTGATGGCCTTATCGGGGCGGAACGCAGGATAAACTTCCACTGCAAAATTGCTTTGCTTCAAAGCCTTGTGGTAATGCAAGTCGTCAATGGGGTCGTCTGTTGTGAACAACTTTTTGACGTTGGAACCTTCGATAAGTTTGCGTGCCGTTAGCGTTTGCAACTTTTCGTTAGCTCTATCATAGATGCTTTTTGCCGTTGCGGGGCAAAGCACGTCGTCTATGCCGAAAAATCTGCTAAGTTCCAGGTGAGACCACACGTAGATGGGGTTGCCAATGGCATAGGGCAAAACTTCGGCAAACTTTTGGAATTTTTCCCAATCGGATTTGTTGCCGGTGACGTAGCTTTCGTCCACGCCGAATTCGCGAAGCAATCTCCACTTATAGTGGTCGCCGCCCAGCCAAACTTCCGTCACGGACGAAAACTTTTTGTCTTCGAAAATTTGTTGCACGGGCAAATGGCAGTGAAAATCGAAAATAGGCATTTTTTCAGCATATTCGTGATATAGCTTTTTTGCCGTTTCTGTGCGCAAAACAAAATCTTTTCCCAAAAATTCTTTCATAATTTTTCTCCCTATACTTCACGCATCACAGCGTAACGCCCGTTTTGAAAAGGGCAATTTGTCTGTAACCGTTTGTTTCGTTTTTAGTTTGTTTGCCGCTGGCAACGTCCGCAACAAGTTGAACCAGTTCGTCCGCCGCTTGGTCAAAACTTTTGCCATCCACAATTTGTCCGGCGTCGTAATCGATCCAGGCAGGTTTGTGCGCGGCAAGTTCGCTATTGGTGGCAATTTTGACGGTGGGCACAAAGCCGCCCAGCGGCGTGCCTCTTCCCGTTGTGAACAGCACCATGTGGCAACCGCAACAAGCAAGGTTGGTGACGGCAACAATGTCGTTGCCCGGACCGCTAGTAAGACTTAAACCGCCTGTCGCAACACAATCTCCGCAAGAAACAACGTCCACAACGACACCGCTGCCGGATTTTTGTGTGCAACCAAGCGACTTATCTTCCAAGGTGGTTATGCCGCCATCCTTGTTGCCGGGGGATGGGTTTTCGTAGCATGGTTGTCCGTTTGCGGCATAGTAGTGTTTGAAATCGTTGATCATGGTGACGATTTTTTGGAAAACTTCGGGGCTGGAAGCACGATCCATAAGCGATTGCTCCGCACCGAACATTTCCGGAACTTCCGTGAGAACGGTTGCGCCGCCGACGGCCGTTAGCCTATCGGAAAACAAACCCACAAGCGGATTGGCCGTGATGCCGGAAAGGCCGTCCGAACCACCGCATTTAAGGCCCACCTTCAAGCAGGAAATATCTTTTTGAACACGGCGATCGTTTTTGGCCACACAATACAATTCGTTTAGCAATTTGGCACCTTCGGCTACTTCGTCCGAAACGTTTTGCGCCACCAAAAAACGCACGCGATCCTGATCGTAGTTGCCCAACGTGGCAACGAAATCGCTCATTTTGTTGTTTTCGCAACCCAAACCAAGCACCAAAACGCCGCCACAGTTAGGATGTTTTGTTATTTGTTGCAACAGCGTGCGAGTGCGAAGGTGATCTTCGCCCAGTTGCGAACAGCCATAGGGATGCGAAAAAGCATAAACACCGTCCACTTGCAAGTTTCCGGCAAGAGATTTGAACCTATCCACAATAGCTTGTGCAACGGCGTTGACGCACCCAACAAGGGGAACAACCCACAACTCGTTGCGAATACCCACTTCGCCATTTGCACGTTGATAGACGGAAACTTGCAATTTTTTGCCAACGGTTTTTTGCACGGGAACGGGATTGTAGCAATAGGAAAGTTCTTCGCCAAGTTTGGTGGCGACGTTATGAGTGTGCACGTGTTCGCCGGCCAAAATATCTTGCGTGGCAACGCCTATGGGCGAGCCGTATTTTATAACGTCTTGGCCTTTGACAATGTTTTTCAATGCAAACTTGTGGCCTTTGGGAACGTTGCTTACCAGCGTTATTCCTTCGGCAATTTGGCCTTTGGGCAGGTTGCAAAGTGCAACAGCGACGTTATCTTTGTCGTTAATTTTGATATACGTATTCATTTTTCACCGAAAATTTGTGTTTTTGGCAACTTTATTCGCCAAGAAATTTTTGCAAAGCGGATCTCATGCCAAGCGACTGAATATCGCCCAAATATTTTGCAACAAGTTGCAAGTTTTGTTCAGTGCAAAGATCTTGTTGCCACACTTCTTTTGCGCTAAGCAATTTTTGTGCCACAACGCAAATATCTTGGTTTTGCCAAAGGTTTGCCCAAAATTGCAGGTTTTCGGCGGAATCTTGCAGAGCAATTGTTTCTTCGCCGCGCTTGCCGCGATAGAAGGTTGCCAGCGCCGCCAAAGCAAACAAAACGTGCTTGGGGGACGTTTGGAATTTTGCAACGTAGTCGTTATAGGTGGGCAACAAACGTGTTACAAATTTTGTGGTGGAATTTAGCGCAATGGACATTAGCATGTGCTTAACAAACGGGTTTTGGAAACGTTCGTAAACGCCGTTGATAAACGTTTGCACTTCCTCTTGCGGCAAATCGATGGTGGGTTTAACTTCCGTTTCCGCCAAGCCGTGAACGAAAGCGCAAACGTCCTTGTCGGCCATGGCTTCGCCAACGGTGTTCAATCCGCACAAATATGCAACGGGTACCATTGCAGTGTGAGAACCGTTCAAAACTTTTACTTTGCGTTGCTTATAGGGCACGATGTCGTCGGCATAGATAACGTTTAGATCAACCTTATCTGCCGGGAACGCTTTCATCACAAAGGGTTCCTTTTTTAGCACCCACAGGTGGAAAACTTCACCCTTGACAATGCTGGTATCCAAAAATCCAATTCTTTGGCAAATTTCCGTTGCGCTATCCTTGGGGTAGCCGGGAACGATGCGATCCACCAAAGTGGAAGTGAAATGGTTTTCTTCGTTGAGCCAAGCAATAAATTTTTCGTCAAAGCCTTTTAGCGTTGCAAGTTGATTTAGCACACGCTTAAGTTCGTCGCCGTTGTGATCGATAAGTTCGCAAGGGATAATTGCCAAACCATGCCCATTGCCACCAAAAAAGTCGTAGCGTTCCTTCAAAAGCGCCAGCAACTTGCCGGGGAAAGATTTGGGGCAAAGGGAAAAATCCAAGTCCGTTTCGTCCAAGGCAATGCCTGCTTCGGTGGTGTTGGATACAACAACTTTAAGTTGTTCGCTGTGCGCATAGGCCAAATAGTTTTGGTATTGTTCGTAGGGGTTAACAAACTCGCTGATAACGTCCACCACTTCGTGCGATTGCACTTTTTGGCCGCCGTCGACACCTTCTAAACACACGGTATACAAACCGTCTTGTTCAGCAAGGTCGGCAACTCGGCCAAAGGGCATGGGTTGCACCACCACAACGTTGCTATCTGTAACGCCTGCGTCGTTCATTTTTTGGATTATCCAATCCACGAAAGCGCGCAAAAAGTTTCCTTCGCCGAATTGCATAATTCCCACGGGGCGAAGCTCTCTTTTTAGATTAGTTCTGTTCAATCTTTTCATAAAACACTCCACGTTGCCACTGCACTTTGGCAAGGCAACTATTCACAAACAAAAATGGCAACGTTAAGTTTGCCATTTTTGCTATCTCAATTTTTTCTAGGCAATAACTTCTTCCGTTTCGGCATCGAACAAATAAATGGATTCCGAAGATACCCAAAAATCGATGGAAGTATCAACTTCCGGCGTGTCGTGCGGGTTAACCTTCAAAATTGCCTTTACGTCGCCGATGTTGGCATAGATGTTTGTGTTATCCCCCAATAGTTCCGTAAGTTCCACGTCGCAGGGGATTTTTACACCCTTTGTTTCGCTGAGGGAAATGGATTCGGGACGGAAACCAAACACAACGTCTTTGCCTTCACAAGCATTCAAAACGGAATCTTTAACCACACCTTTTAGGTTTAGGCTAACTTCCGTATCGTTCAAGGTGAGAACGCCGCCATTAACAACACCCTTGAGCAGGTTCATGGGAGGTTCGCCAATGAAGCCGGCAACGAAAGTGTTTACGGGGTGGAAATACAAATCGTAAGGCGAGCCCACTTGTTGAATAACGCCATCGCGCATAACAACAATTTTGTCGGCCATGGTCATAGCTTCCGTTTGGTCGTGTGTGACGTAGATTGTTGTAGCCTTGGTTTCACGGTGAATTTGCGTTATTTCCGAACGCATAGTTACACGTTGTTTTGCATCCAAGTTGGAAAGAGGTTCGTCCATAAGGAACACGCCCACCTTGCGAATGATGGCTCTGCCAACGGCAACACGCTGACGTTGACCGCCGGAAAGTTCACGCGGTTTGCGATCCAAATATTCCGTCAATCCCAAAATTTCCGCAGTGGCGTACACGCGTTTTTCGATGACGTCTTCGTCAACGCCTTGCAAAGTTAGGCCAAAAGCCATGTTGTCGTATACCGTCAGGTGCGGATACAACGCATAGCTTTGGAACACCATTGCAATTTGGCGTTCGCGCGGGCTCTTTTCGTTGGCACGTTCGCCGTTGATAAAGAAATCGCCCTTGCTGATGTTTTCTAGGCCAGCTATCATGCGAAGCGTTGTGCTTTTTCCGCATCCGGAAGGGCCAACGAACACAACGAATTCCCCTTGGTTGATATCAAGGTTGAAATCGTGCACGGCGTGAAAACCGTTGGGGTAGATTTTGTTTACGTTTCTTAGCGAAAGATACGCCTGCTTGTTTTCGGTTGCTGTTGTTTCGCTCATCGTGTTACCTCGTGTGTATATTTTGTTGCAAAAATTGTTATTTCAATTCGGAATTTGCTATTGTATCCATGTCGTCGAACGCTTGGTTTTCGCCGCACATTGCCCAAATGAAGGTGTAGTTGCTAGTGCCAACGCCACTGTGAATGGACCAACTGGGGGAAATAACCGCTTGTTCGTTGTGCATGATGATGTGGCGAGTTTCCTCCTTGGTGCCCATGAAGTGGAACACCACGTTTTCTTCGGAAAGTTCGAAATACATATAAACTTCCATGCGGCGTTCGTGCGTGTGGCAAGGCATTGTGTTCCAGCTGCTGGTTTTATCCAATTCTGTCATACCCATGGAAAGTTGGCAACTTTGGCAAACTGCAGGATGCACAAATTGGTTGATAACGCGCTTGTTGAGGTTTGCTTCTTCTCCGCAAGGAACGTGACGGGCAATATCCTTTGTTAGGTGCACCGTGGGATAGGTTTTGTGTGCAGGGCTACTTGCCAAATAGAATTTTGCCGGGGTTTTTCCGTCGTCGCTGGAAAAGATAATTTCCTTTGCGCCCATTCCAACGTAGATTCCTTCCTTATAGTTAAGTTTGTAGTCAACTCCGTCAATGGTGATGACGCCTGCTCCGCCAACGTTTATAACGCCCATTTCACGGCGTTGCAAAAAGTAGTCGGCAGCCAGTTCCTTTGCGGTGCCCAGCACCAATTTTTGCGTTACGGGCATTGCTCCGCCAAAAATTATTCTGTCTTGGTGGGAATAGGTGAGGGAAATTTCGTCTTCTTCGAACAGCTTCTCCACCAAATAGTTTTCGCGAAGTTGTTTTGTGGTGTAGTGTTTGGAATCTTCCGGATGATTTGAATATCTGTTATCTAGTTTCATAATTCTTGTAACCTCTGCTTAATAAACTTAACCGACGGGGCAATATCTTCGCCCACAGTTCCTTCGAAAACAAGGTTTGCGTCGGGATTTACCTTGTAAATTTGTTTTAGTATTTCGTCGTAGTCGAAAATACCTTTGCCAACTGCGCATTGCACAAGCTTATCTCCTTGCACAACGCAATCCTTAATGTGAAACACAACTATGTTTTTTCCAAACAGTTGCAGGCCCCTTTGCAAAATGTCGTAGCGCTGTTCCACGTTGGAAATATCCAAATAGTTGTATAGGTCAAAAATAATTTTGACGTTGGGCATGTTTATTTGATCCACCGCTTGTTTCAACCTTTCGGGGGTGTAACAAACGTGGCCGAACGCGCCTTCCATTGCAATAAATTTGTTCTTTTGCGCAGCATATTTTGCCAAACCGCCAAAAGTTTCCACAACCGTTTGCAAAGCACTGTCCGTTCGGTTTTGTGGATGATACGTCCACTTGTCGTCGTTGAAACTGCCCGTTTCCGAACCGACGCAATTGGCGCCGAGTTGATCCAAGACGTCAACGTAGCTGCGAAAAACCTCTTTGCTTAGTTGCACTTTGGCCGCATTTGAGTGAACGGGATTGAAATAGGCTCCCACAAGCGGAATGGTTTTTCTGGCTGCGGCAAGCTTGTTGCCCACTTCCGATGCAACAGTCGCAGTTATGCCGTCCGGCGCATAGGGAACATCCAAAACCTTGTATGCCACAAGTTGAACGCCGTCCAAACCGTAGTTTTGCAGTTGATCAACAACGTTATCTATGCCCTTGACGCCCAAATCGTGGGCGCGAATAAACAATTTCATTAGCGTTGAACGCGGCCGGATGCATCGCCGTTCATGAGTGTTTCCACTTCGCTTTCGCTAACAAGGTTGAAGTCGCCGGGGATGGTGTGTTTCAAAGCACTTGCAGCCACGCCGAATTCCAACGCTTTTTTGAAATCGCCATATTTTAGCAAACCGTGAATAAATCCGCCGCTGAAGCTATCGCCGCCGCCAACACGGTCCACAATTCTCACTTGATATTTTTTGCTGTGATAAAATTCTTTTCCGTCGTATGCAAGTGCGCTCCAACCGTTATCCGATGCCGAATAACTTTCGCGAAGGCTGGTTGCAATATACTTGAAACCGAATTTTTCTTTCATTTGTTCAAAAATTTGCTTGTAGCCGCCAAGTTGCAAATCGCCGGTGGTAACGTCCGTTTCGCCGGGTTTGAATCCCAAACATTTTTCGGCATCTTCTTCGTTGCCGATGCAAACGTCTACGTATTGCATCAAATCGGTCATGCATTCTTGTGCTTCGGCCGGAGTCCACAATTTTTTGCGGTAGTTAAGGTCGCAAGAAACGGTTACGCCGTGCTTTTTGGCGCAAATCAGCGCTTGTTTCAACACCTTTTGAGTGTTTTTGCCCAAAGCGGGGGTGATGCCCGTCCAGTGGAACCAGGTTGCATCCTTAAAAATTTCGTCAAAATCAAAATCTTCGGGAACGCATTCGGAAACGCTGCTGTGTGCGCGGTCGTAGATAACTTTGGAAGGACGCATGCTTGCGCCGGTTTCCAAAAAGTAGATGCCCACTCTGTCGCCACCACGAGCGATAAAATCGACATTTACGCCATATCTGCGCAACGAATCCACTGCACATTGACCAATTTCGTGTGTGGGAAGTTTGGTCACAAAATATGCATCGTGGCCATAGTTTGCCAAAGAAACTGCAACGTTGGCTTCGCCGCCGCCATACACAACGTCGAAGTTATCCGATTGCACAAAGCGTTGATATCCGTTGGTGGACAAACGCAACATTATTTCTCCAAAAGTGATTACCTTTGCCATAATAAATCTCCTTATCTCTTAATGAAATGCACGGCAAAGCCGCCAATTTCTTCTGCCAAATAGGCAACCTTCAAATTGCCTTTTTCGTCACGTTTGAAACTGCTTTCGTCGAAACGAACGCCACGCATGGAAAGTTGAGCAACAGCGCGGTTAACGTTGGGCGTGGAAACGGCAATGTGTCCGTTTGTTCCTCTGCCAACGCTCTTCATAACTTCCACTTCCGTGCCAGCAAAGGTGCTGGAATTGCCATCCTTAACGCCCCAACCAAACAAATCTTCAAAAATCTTTGCCGTTTGCAAAGCTTGACTTTCGTTTTGTTGATTGATGCCAATGTGTGCCAAACGGAATGCCAACATTTTGGTTACAGCGTTTTTGCACAAACGAGTGATGCCTTCCACATCGCGAGCCTTAACCAAATTTGCGGGAACAATCCAACTGCCACCACAGCAAACAACTTTGGGGTTGGTGAGATAATCCAACATGTTGTTTTCGTTAACGCCGCCGGTGGGCATAAAACGCATTTCCGAATAGGGTGCGGAAATTGCCTTGATGTAGGCAATGCCGCCAGCCTGTTCGGCAGGGAAGAATTTTACAAAATCCAAGCCCAATTCCATTGCTTGTTCAATTTGACTGCCGTTAGCAACGCCGGGAACAAAGGGGATTCCTCTGGACAGACAGTGGCTAACAACTTTGGGGTTTAGGCCCGGTGCCACGCAGAATTTTGCGCCGGCATCGATTGCGGCATCCACTTGTTCAACGGTTAGCACCGTTCCTGCGCCAACCAACATGTCGGGATAGGCCTTGACCATTGCTGCAATGGCCTTATCGGCATCCTTGGCACGGAAAGTAACTTCCGCTGCGCGAATTCCGCCTTCATACAACGCTTTTGCCAAATCGGCGGCAAAAGAAACGTCATCCAATTTGATTACGGGGATGATACCCACGCTTTCCATACAACTGATATAATCTTTCATATTTTCTCCTATGCTGTACCCGAACCGTGCCTTGTGGCACGGCACGAGCATTGCAAAACCCTCTAAGGTGAAATTGCTAAAAAACTACACAAACGCCCGCATGCAAAAATGCACTTTGCGGACGTATTGCAAAAATCAAAACTATCTTGCCAGCCAACCGCCGTCAACAGCCAAAGTGAAACCGTTCACGTAGTCGGATGCCGACGAAGCAAGGAACACTGCCGCGCCCATGATATCATCGGGCGTTCCCCAGCGACCTGCGGGGATTCTATCCAAAATGGCTTCGCTGCGATCCTTATCGGCGCGCAAAGCTTGCGTGTTGTTGGTTGCCATGTATCCCGGAGCAATTGCGTTAACGTTGATGCCATATTTTGCCCATTCGTTTGCCATGCTCATTGTGATGCCCTTGACGGCCGATTTGCTTGCCGTATAGCTGGGCACGCGAATGCCACCTTGATAGGAAAGCATGCTTGCAACGGAAATGATTTTTCCGCCACCGCCTTGTTCAATAAACTTGCGAGCAACGGCTTGGCTGAAGAAGAACACTGTTTTTGCGTTCAAAGCCATTACGCTATCCCAGTTTTGTTCGGAAAATTCAATGGCGTCTTGCCTTTTGATGATGCCGGCGTTGTTAACCAAAATATCAACTCTGCCAAACACTTCAACGGCCTTATCGATGATGCGTTGAATGGGTTCTTGAGAGGTGAGATCTTCCGTCATGTAGCAGAAATTTTCTGCACCAAGCATTTGAAGCGTAGCTTCGCTGGGAACAACGGAAACGCCCAAAACTTTTGCTCCGGCTTCCACAAAGGCTTTGCAAAAACCTTGTCCAAGACCGGTGTCGCTGCCGGTAACAATGGCGACTTTTCCTTTCAAACTGAATTTGTCTAGTATCATAAAAACATACCTCCAGGATAGATAAATATATAATATAACTATTTTTGCGCTTTTGCAAGGTCAAATATATACTGTTTTATGCACAAAACGGACGTTTATATAAGCCCGATGGCCCTCATTGCGGCAATGAAAACAAATAGCGTAACTGCCGAAACAAGAGTGTTCCACACAACCAGTTGTCCAGCCAAAACGTCGTCGCCATCCATTTCCTTTGCCATAACGGCCGATGCCACTGCAACGGGGGAAGCAAACACCGAAAGATACACGGCAAAATGCACTCCGCCAAGGGAAGGAACAATAAGGTAGGCGCACGCAATGGCAACCACCGGTAACACAACCATTCTTAACGCAGTTACTATCGTAACAGTTTTGCCGTTGGTTTTTGTTTCGGCAAAACTAAACCTACCGCCCAAAACCAAAAGCGCCAAAGGCGTGGCAACGTTGGCCAAACTTTTGACAATACTTCCCAACAGCGTCACTTGCACGCCGCACAGCGAAAAATCGAACAGGCGAAAATCTACCGATGCGTTTTGCAACAACTTGCGAATAAGCAGCACCACCACACCGCAACAAACGGCAATGATAAGCGGATTGGTGACAATGCCCCTCAGCACCTTTGCAATGGCGTTTTTCTTTTCGCCCTTAGGCTGAAAAGCCGAAAGTGCCACAACGGAAAGCACGTTGAAAGTGGGGATGATAAATGCCGAAAGCAAACTTGCCGCCGCGGCGCCTGCCGCTCCGTACAAACTGGTTGCAAGGGGCACGCCGATAATTGCATAGTTGCTGCGGAAAAGTGCTTGCACTATCACGCCACGGCGCGCATTATCCTTAACAAACAAGGGCACTAGCGCCATTGCCAAGGCAAAAACCACGAAAATTGCAACAACTGCATACAAAACGAAGCTCCAATTTATTTCGGAAAAATCGCTGATGTTATACACATTGTAGAACAGCAACACAGGCAAAAACAGCCTGAACACCAGTTTGTTTGCAACGTTCCAAAATTCGTCCTTTACGCCAACTTTGCGCAAAATCATGCCAATGGCTATCATGGCCACCAGTGGCAAAACTGCATTAAGTGAAAAAATTAAATGTTCCATAACTTTTTTATTTTACGCCAAAAGCGCACAACTGCGCAAGCGTATTGCTTGCTTTATGCCCAAAAAATTTCACTTGCCAAAGGCAAAAGCATCCACGTTGAAAAACTCGTCCAAATATTTGCGAGTGTTCAAAACCATATCCACAAACAAGCGTTTTGCTTGCTCTACCGACAGTGCCGAAAGGGTTGGTTGATTGACGAAACTTTGAAAAATAACGTTGAAATCTCGCTGCTTTATGCCTTGAAAACACGTTTCTTCGTTCATGGCGTTTTGGTATACCAAATTTGCAACGGCCATAGGCAACGGTTTTGCCGCAATTGGGCTAACTTTGTCGGTATCGAAAACGCAGTTTGTTTCCACAATTACTCCAAGCGGAAGGTCGCTCATTTGCCCGACGTTGGGAACGTTGACGTTGGAAATGCGTTTGCCCAAGCCGCAAATGGCCTTTATTAGTTCCACCGCTTCTTCGCTGGATTTGCTTACGCAAACTTCCTCCTGGCCAGATGCAAGGCGAATGGATTGTTCAATGCGTTCTGCCTGCTGTTTTTTTCGGAAGGAAACAGGCGTAAGGGCAAATCCCCACTTTTGCACCGTTTCGGGGTTTTTCAAATACCATGCGCCGTTCATAAATTCTGCCAAATGCCTGTCGCCGGCGGCGCCCAAAACTCCGTAGCGGCGGAACAAATCCATTTTCACCTTGTTGCCGCACAAAAAATAGTCGTTTTGGTATTCAAAGGGGTTTTCGGTGCGTTCACAATAGCCGCTTTCAAAGTGTTTTTCGATGAAATTTGGCAACATTTTTAGCACGTCGCGCCCCTCAAAAGTAGCTTCGGTTATCCATGTGAAATGGTTTATGCCGCTGGCATCGGTGCATAGTTGCAACCTGTCGGGGCGGCTGATGCCCAAAGTTTCGGCGACCACACAACACAAATAGTTTTGTGCATGAAACACTTCGTGACAACAACCGAACGCCTTTATTTCCGGAAAAACGTCGTAGAGTGTTTTTACGCAAACGGACATTGGGTTGGTGAAATTTATGACCCACGCATTGGGGCAACACTGTTTTATGGCGCGCGCAAAGCCTTCATATAGGGGCACAGTGCGCATGGCACGCAACACTCCGCCGGCGCCGACAGTATCGCCCACCGATTGGTACACGCCAAATTTTTCCGGCTGATGAACGTCCGATTGCATTTCGTCGAAGGTTCCAGGCAAAATGGATAGCGCAACAAAGTTTGCGCCCTGCAAAGCCTGATGCAAATTTTCGTAGACAACGTAGTTCCACTTGGTTAGGGTGGAAGGATGCTGGTTTATTTTTTCGCCTATTGCGGCGTTACGGCGAGCCGCCTCAACGTCGATATCATACAGGGCAATTTCGCCCTCGATGCCTTGCGTAAGTGCAAGATCGTTCATAAACACTCGCGCCCATTGCTTTGAGCCGCCGCCTATGTAGGCCAATTTTATTTTCATGGTTTTCCTCCCAAAAAGCTTATAAAAAACCAAATGCCGTGGTTGCCTATTGGCGAGACAACCACGGCCCGGTTCGAACTGTCGTTATTATTAACGACCGTTGGAGAAAGAAGGGGTCAATTTGATGCAACGTTAGTTGCTGATGCGCCTAGCGCGTTTTACGTTTTTTAACAATAACAATGCCAGCCACTGCGCCAACGGCTATAACGACCACTGCGCATGCAGAAATTACAATCCACAACCAAGCATTGTTTGAAGGCTCGTTGATATGCGCACCAGAATTGGGGAGAATATCTTTTTTGAGGACCAACAAACCATTCATATCAATTTCGCCGTTTTTGTTTCGAGTGATTTTTACGTTAGAAATATCAACATTCTCGAACAAATCGGCCGCTGACAAAATGTCTGTACCATTTGTGCAATTTTGACCATCCCAAATGTAGTTATCAACAGATTTGATGTCTTCTTGGTTTGTGAGTGCATATTTATCTTGCTTTGCTGAGTATCCAGACATAATGGAAATTAGTCCTTCCACTACAAATTCAGTAGTCTGTCCGTTTCGTTTAGCATACAAAGAAACATTTTCGGTGTTCACTCCTTCTTGCGTGGTCGAATAAACGTTGTTATTATAAGCCGTGCAATTTTTGATGATAACGTCGGGGCAACTGTTGCTTGTGATACCTTTTGCACCATTGCCAAATGCAATGCTGTTGATAAGTTGATGTTTGCCGGGCAAACTTTCTCCACCCAGTTTGAAGCCGTTACCTTCGCCCGTCTTGTCGGGATCGGACAAGTCGTCAACGGAAAGATAGCCGTTATTGTAAGCAACGCAACTATCAATAACCACTGCGCCGATGCTTCCCGTTACGGATTTTGCATACAGATCGTAGCCGTCGTCGATGTTGTTATAGGCCACGCATCCAAACAACTTGTTGCCATCGCCAACGGTAAGTTTAACAGCAAAACCATCGGCATCTTGCATGGTGGGGTCACAGTTCAGGTAGCTATCGCAATTTTTAACTAGGTTATATGCCGGCCAGCAAGAATACGATTCGCTGCTGTTGCCGGAAATTTGAATACCGGTGTTGCTGTTGTGATGCGCTGTGCAACGTTCCAACACGTTGTAGGAACCGCTGATGCGGAAGCCCTTGATAGACCAAGGTGTTTCGTTACCTTGACTATCGACACTTTTGTTTGGTGCATTTATAACGTTGATTCCGGATACATGCCAATAGTTGCCAGCAATAAGAAATGCTTCATTTTTGCAGTTTTTAACTTCGCTGAAATCGAAGGTGACGCCGCCGATGGTTTCCGCACGCAAAACAATGGGCTGTTCTGCCGTGCCGTTCACGCCACGAGAAATAGCTATTTTGCTGATTGGTTTATATACACCATCCCTCAAAATAATAGTCTGTCCCGGTCGGGCGTAGTTCAATGCATCCACAAGGCTTACAGGATCTTCTTTGGAGCCGGCGCCGGTACCCTCCTTAACGAAGGGATCAGCGTATATTTCGCCATTGCTCGGCAACTTGTGTTGATAAATCACTAGCGCAACCGTTCCACTAGCAATAAGACTACTATCCGGATAGTATCTTATTTTCAGCGAGACCGTGCCTTCTTCTGGCAAAGTTAGTTGCTGGGTGAACAGTTCATCTTCTTCCATGTGGACATTGTTAACTAAAACATTCTTTTTGCCATCAACAACTTCCAAAGTTCCTGCGGCATTAGCGCGCATTTGGTAGGTGTAGTCGCTTCCAGTGCGATACTGGGAAGACAAAATGGTGAGTTGCAAAGGAATTAGTTTTGGGGGTTCGTCGTACTTGCGCTCGTCGGTGGCAGCCTCAGGTGTAGCATAGAACACATCTGAAACTTTGACACTAACATTGCGAGAAGCAAAAAATCCAATGTAAACACTGTCGGGATTGTCACTATCTTGGGCAAGCAATTTTTCCGGGCCATAAAACACTTTTTCGTAATAGCAAGTGCCTGTTTTTGAAGAAAGCATAATTGCATGGTAGCCAGTGTTGGATTTGCGCAAGGCAAATTTATAGGTTTCGCCTTCGCCGCTTACCGCGCCTTCATCGCCAAAGCCGCTTGCTGATGTTTGCACAAGTGAATCTCCCGAGCCGGCAGCATCTTCACTGGGACTAGAACCATCCGGACTTATGTATCCGTAAATGCTGCGCCCTGCCGGAACATTATAGTTATTACCAGTAGTTTTCATACAGCCGGAAGCAACATAGTTTACAAATCCACTGTTTGTATCTTGCCCAACGACGCCCAGCGTGTCGGTGCAAATAACGCCAAAACCGTTTTGGTTGTCCCCCTTCCACTTGGTGACTGTGAAAGTTGCTTCAATATAGAAATTGTATTTTGTGGCATCAAGTTCGGTGTAGTAATAGCACATGCCAATGTTGTTATCAGCAACTTTGCCCCGGCCTGCCACCGGCTGAATATTTACACTTCCATCGCTATCCACGGAATGAGAACCTTTTGCATTAGAACCGACATTTTGGTATTGCCACATGGCCGAATTATAGATGTTTGGAAGTTCAGTTTTGTACTTCTCAATCCAAGTAAGGCTGCCATCACTAGGATACCCCTCATCTTCTTCCGTTGCGCCGAAAGCAAAAGCACCTGCACAACTGCTAATCAACAAAACAACCAGCAAAATGATAAACGGAATTTTTTTACTCATAATTTCCCCCTTGAAAACATTTGCTTGTGCGTTGTTGAAGAACAGCGCTTTGCACCGTCACCACAAAACAACGCAAATTTTATATATTTCAACTAAATTATATAAACGGCGCAAACCGTTGTCCATAGAAAAAATCGTCTGCTATATGCACAATACGGATTCCAACCGCCAAAACAAACGATTTTTTGAACAATTTTGGAACTTTTGAAACACTTATTTTTTACGGCAAACAGAAACAAAAAGGGCCGCAGATTGGCGTTTTTTAGTGAAAAATGCACCACGTGCCGACTTTTTTGCAACCCAAAAGGCGTTTTGCGCTAGCAGAAGCCATGCCACACCAAAACAATAATAGCAAAAGAAAAAAATATCCAAAACGGAAATTGGCTTGGTGATCCCCACCAAGCCACGGCAGGCAATGGGCAAACGTCAAAACAAAATTGCATCAAAAAAGGCGCAACCTGACGTTCTTTGTGTTTTATCCTTCCTTGTCGAAGTCGTACTTCTTGTTGAACTTTTCAATGCGGCAGCCTTGCATCTACCAATTTTTGTTTACCGGTGAAGTAGGGGTGGCATTTGTTGCAAATTTCTACTTTGATCACGTCGGTATCTTTGGTGGTTCCGGTTTGGAACGTTGCGCCACAAGCACATACAACAGTCGCTTGGTGATCCCACCAAGCCACGGCAGGCAATGGGCAAACGGCAAAACAAAATTGCATCAAAAAAGGCGCAACCTGACGTTACGCCTTTGTGTTTTATCCTTATTTCTTGTCGAAGCCGTACTTCTTGTTGAACTTATCAACGCGTCCGCCAGCATCTACCAATTTTTGTTTACCGGTGAAGTAGGGGTGGCATTTGTTGCAAATTTCTACTTTGATCACGTCGGTATCTTTGGTGGTTCCGGTTTGGAACGTTGCGCCACAAGCACATACAACAGTCGCTTGGTGATAATTCGGATGTATACCTTGTTTCATATCGCTTTACCTCTCGTTTTATTTTGGGAAAACCCCATGCTCAAACATTTTATAACACTGACGACAAATAGTCAAGCGTTTTGGAACAACTTGTGCAATGGCAGGCTACTTTTCGAAAAACACAACGTTTTCGGAACCAAGCAACTGAGCAAGCTCGTATTCCAAGCCGGAGCATTTGCGCACTTGACGTTCCACTGCAAAAGTTTTGCCTTCTATGCGGAACTTGACAGGTACGTCCCCTTCGTATTGACGAAGGATTGCCACAACTTTTTCGTAGGTTTCGTCGTCGCGTTGGTCCATGCGCAGCCACAAAGTGACGTTTGTTTTGTTTTCTACCTTGACGGGCTCGGCCTTGACTTCGCCGTGGGGGTTGATAAGTTCGCGAATGGTAATTTTGTAGCCATCGCGGTTTTCGCCAAGACTTCCACGCACCACCAAAAAACTATCTTCGGCAAACAGCGTGCTAAACCTGTCGTAGGCGGGGGAATACAGCGCAACTTCAATGGTGGAAAACTTATCTTCCAACACGCCGAAGGCCATTTTTTTGTTTTCGTTGCCAATAACAACGCGAACGCTGTGCAAAATGCCTCCGGTGATAACGTTGCGTTTTGCCACTTGCGGCACAATTTTTTCGCCCGTTTCGGAATCGTCCGGAACGTAGGGCATAACAACGGAAGTATCAAAATCGAAGCCGAATTTTTTTGAAATAGCGTCGTAGTCGTCCAATGGCGAACCGGTCATGTAAAGACCAAGCACTTCGTTTTCGAAATTATAAAGCACTTGTTTGGGAAATTCCTTCATTTGTTCGTGCGTGGTGCGAATTTCCGTTTTTAGTTCGGGCATCACGTCGAAAATGGACATTTGACCGGTGGCTTGTTTTTTGATGCGTTCTTGAACTTCGTTATATTCCTCGGTGTACCAGTGCAACATGTCGGCGCGGGTGCGGCCAAAACAATCGAATGCACCACCTTTGATAAGGTTTTCGATCATACGTTTGTTCAAAAACGTACCACAACGCTCGAACAGGTCGGTCATATCGGCAAATTCGCCGTGCGCTTCACGCTCGTCTACTAGCTGTTTTACGATGCTGACGCCAATATTGCGAATTCCGCCAAGTCCAAAACGAAGCGCGCCGTCTTCCACACGGAATTCTTCGCGACTCTTGTTGACGTCGGGCGGCAAAACGTTTATGCCCTGCGTTTTGGCATATTCCATGTACTTTTTGATTTGTGCAATGTCGCTGATGCGGTTGTTAAGCAAAGCACAAATAAATTCCGCCGGGTAGTAATTTTTTAGCCATGCCGTTTGGTAGGTTACGTAGGCATAGCACGTTGCGTGCGACTTGTTGAATGCGTATTGCGAAAAGTCGTCTAGTTGTTTGTAGATTTGCAAAGCAATTTCTTCGGGAATGCCGTTTTTGACACAACCGGGCACCGTTTCGCCGTTGGTCCAAGTGCCTCCGTGCACAAACAGTTCGCCAAGTTGCTTCATCATTTCGGCTTTTTTCTTGCTCATGGCGTAACGAACGTTATCTGCCAGCGCCATGGAAAATCCTGCCAACTTTTGCACAAGTTGCATAACTTGTTCCTGATAGACAATGCAACCGTTGGTTACCGAAAGAATGCTTTCCATTGCCAAATGCAAGTAGTGAATTTTGGATTTGTCGAATTTGCACTCGATGTAGTCGCCAATATACTGCATGGGGCCAGGGCGGTACAAGCTGATGCCTGCGATAATTTCTTCCAAGCCTTCCGGCTTCATTTTGTGCATAAGGTCGCACATGCCGCCACTTTCCAATTGGAAAATGCACATTGTGTCGCCGCCGGAAATAAGCTTGAACACGTTGGGGTCGGAATAGTTATCCTTGGAAAAATCTACCTTTACGCCGTAGTCTTCGTAGACGTAGTCGCACGCCTTTTTGATATCCGTCAAAGTGCGCAAGCCCAAAAAGTCCATTTTTAGCAAGCCCAATTCTTCCACTTCTATCATGTTGTATTGCGTGGTGACAATGCCTCCGTTGCGTGCGGCGCCACCGTTTGTTTGCAAAGGAACGTGATCGGAAACCTTTTCGCGGCAGATAACAACACCAGCCGCGTGCATGCCTGTTTGTCGGGGAGAACCTTCCAAACGCATGGCAATATCTATAAGTTTGTGGGTAGTCGGGTCGTCGTAGGCGGCTTTTAGTTCTTCGGAAATGTAGGTATCGGCCGCTTTTTTGTAGGGTTTTAGCCCAAGTAGATGACGGATTGTGTATTTGAAGTTATCCGGCACCATTTTGGCCAGACGGTTAGATTCCGACACAGGGAAACGCAACACGCGGGCAACGTCGCGAATGGCGTTTTTGGCCGCCATTGTGCCGAAAGTTACAATTTGGCAAACGTTATCGTTGCCATATTTGCGGTGAACGTAGTCGATAACTTCGCCGCGCCTATCCATGCAAAAGTCCACGTCGAAGTCGGGCATGGATTTGCGTTGCGGGTTCAAAAAGCGTTCGAACATAAGGTTGAAGCGGAATGGTTCCACTTCCGTTATGCCTATGAGGTAGGCAACCACGCTGCCGGCGCCGCTTCCACGGCCGGGGCCAACGGGAATTCCGTTGGTTTTGGCATAGTTGATGAAGTCCCACACAATAAGGTAGTAGTCGACAAAGCCCATGCTGCAAATAACGCCGTATTCATATTCCACCCTGTCGCGAATTTCCTTGGTGCATTCGGGATATTTTTCCTTCAAGCCTTTTTCCAGCAAAAAGCGCAGATATTCGGCAGAATCCATCCCATCGGGCGGAGTGTATAGCGGCAACAAACGTTCCTTGCCAAAATCTACGTTGCACTTTTCGGCAATTTCCAAAGTGGTTTCCATTGCGTCGGGCAAATTGGGAAATAGCTGCGCCATTTCGTCGTAGGTTTTTAGGTAGAATTCGTCCCCTTGGAACTTCATTCTGTCGGGGTCGTCCAAATATTTGCCCATTTGAACGCACATCATAACGTCCTGAATTTCCGCATCTTCCCTATCCAAATAGTGAACGTCGTTGGTGACAACAATTTTAATATCCAATTCGCGCGCCAGTTGCACCAGTTGTGGCATAACGGCGTATTCGTCGTCTATTTGGTGGTTTTGAATTTCTATGTAGTAGTCTTCGCCAAACAGTTGCTTATATTGCAAGGCAAGTTCGCGCGCTTCCTCGGGGCGATCGGCCAAAAACAAGCGGGGCAGTTGCCCGGCAATACACGCCGAAAGGCACACAAGGCCTTCGCTATACTTTTTTAGCGTTTCGAAGTCGATACGCGGTTTGTAGTAGAAACCATCCACAAATGCAATGGAATTTAGTCTGCACAAATTGTAGTAGCCAACATTGTTTTTGGCCAACAAAATAAGGTGATAGTATTCCTTGTTTTCCCAACCGACGTTGTGCAAATTTTCGCACATATAAAATTCGCAACCGATGATGGGTTTTATTTTCTGCACAAAATTGCCGTCTGCATCCTTGTTGCGTGCAGCGGCCGCCTTCATAAATTTCCAAGCACAATACATGTTGCCGTGGTCGGTTATGGCAACGGCGGGCATGTTGTATTGAATGCAACGATCAAGCAAATCGTCAATTCGCGTTGCGCCGTCCAAAAGACTGTATTCCGTATGTAAATGAAGATGGACAAATGGTTTCATCGTCTTTTTCCTTTGAGTAGAATGGTGGGGTTATTTTTCGGCAAACTCTAGAAGTTTTTCCAAGCGATGGTTAACACCGCTTTTGGATATGCTTAAAATTGCCGCAAGTTCGGCAAGGTTTGCCGACGGGTTTTGTTCGCGTGCAATTGCCGCCTGTTGCAACTGATCGGGCAACATGTCGAAACGGCCGTCTTTGCGAATTTTTTCGATGGCATCTAGTTGCTTGGCCGCCGCCGTAACCGCCCTGTCGATGTTGGAATCGATACAGTTGCGTTGACGGTTGGCCGTGTTGCGATAGCTTCGGCTTATAAGCACGTTTTCCAGGGTAAATTTGGCGTTGATTGCATCCACGTAGCCCAAAAAGTCGGAAATTTTTTCGCTATCTTTGACGTACAAAACGGCGTTGTTTTTGCGCTGAGTAAGTTTGAAATCCAGTTCGGAAAACTCGTTTAGCACAAAATCGGCAAAATCCCAGTTGGAAAAACGCAATTCCAAGTGATAGTTGTTGTGGTCGCTTTCGCCAAAAGCGTCTTCGCTTACAGACGGTATGGATGCAGACCCGCAGGAAAGAAACAGCCCTTGCACAAAAGCCCTGCGACAACACGAACTGGACAGATCGACGGAAATTTCGTCGGCAATGTTCAAGCAATCTTCGTCGTCGCGGTAGACAAGGTTTAGTTTTTCCCCTATGTGCGGCGGAAACTTGCAAACGTAGCGCGCATTGCTTTCTTCGCCTATTTGGTAGATATCCACCTCGCAGGAAAAACGTGTGCGACACACGTTGGCGCACAGTTGCAAAAGAGAAAGGTTATCCGTTTCCACCGAAAAGCTGACGCCGTTGCCAAAACACAAAGAGCCGATGGATTTCAAAACGGCAGTCAAAAAAGAGGTTGCGCAACAACCTTTCATTTTTTGCACGTTTTTGGAAATTTCTTCCTTCACATTTTGCGAAAACGACATAGTTTACCTCTTTGGGCGACTAGTTGAAGTTTATAAAACTAACTTCTGCCACAGACTTTACGCCGAACTTTTCTTGCACCACGTTTTGTACGTGCCGCACTAGTAAGTATATATCTTTTGAGGTGGCTTTGTCAAGGTTAATTACAAATCCTGCGTGCTTTTCGGACACTTGCGCACCGCCAATTTTAAAACCTTTTAGTCCGGCCAAATCGGTCAATTTGGAAACAGCCACACCTTCGGCATACAGCACGCAACCGGCCGATCGTTGCCCAAGGGGCTGTGTTTGCTGCTTTTTTTGACGCATATCGCAAACAATTTGTTGCACCTTGGACGGAGTGAGTTTTTCGAAGCGCATAACAACTTGCAACACCAAAACGTTGCCATCCTTAAAAATGCTATTACGCTTGCCAAAAGCGCACTGCTTGTTATCCAGTCGCACAATTTTGCCCTTCCTTAGCGCCACAACACTTTGCACCACGTTTTGCGCGCTTTGCCCAAAGCAACCGGCATTGCAGGCCACAACTCCGCCAACAGTTGCTGGCAAACAACCCAAAAACTCGCCACCGTGTAGCCCTTTTTTGACCAATTCCGCACATAACGCCGCGGCGGACGTTCCGCAACACACTTCGGCGCAGTTGCCCCAAAAAGCAATTCCTTGCACTTTTGTTGTGACAACAACCACGCCGCAATACCTTTCGTCCGAAGCCAAAACGTTGCTGCCCCTGCCCAAAAAGCAGTGCTTTATTTTGTGCCGTCGCAAAAACTTTGCAACAAAAACGAGTTTTGAAATTGTATCCGGGAAAACCACCAAATCTATTTTTCCGCCGCAACCAATGGTTGTTAGCTGCGAAAAGGCAAGGTCTGTTTGCATTTTGATGTTGCGCACGTCAAACGTGCGGCACATTTTTTGCCACGTCATATCACGAAGCCAGCGTTGTTAGCGCCGCATCCCGTTGTGTGCGCAAAGCCGCCTCGTCGCCAAACACGTTTGGAACGTACGCTTTGGGCAAGGCTTGTTCCATTTCGCAATAGTTGGGCGAAGTGTAGAAAGTTTGCTCCAACACGGAAAACAAGTTGAGGTTGACAAGGGTTTTTTGAGACTGTTCGGAAATGGTAAACTGCAAAAAATCCATGCAAGCATCGGCATTTTGGCTTTGAGAAGAAACACCCAAATATTGCACCAAATCGGTGTAGCCGCCCAGCGCGCAGCACTGCAAACTTTCAATTTTTTCGTTTTTTTGCCGCTCGGAAAGACGATACAAATCTCGTTGCGTGCCCAAAAGCATCACGGCTGTTTTGTTGGCAATAAACTTTTCGTATGCATCGTATTGCGAAACGTTTTCGTCTGGAACAATTTTGCCCTTGCCGCCGCTCATTGCAAGTGCCGTAAGCGGACTGTTGAACTGCGCAAATCCGCACACCAGCGGTTGCAAATTGTAGGTGTGTTTGCCCACCTTGCGACAAAACGTGTTGCTAAGTGCGGTGGCAATCAAATGGGCGTTTTGCGGCAACTGACTTTTGCGTGCAAACAAAAAATATCCACCGGCATATAGCGGCAACGCAAAAACTTTGCCGTCCAGCGTTCCGGAAGATAGCAAATTTTCCATTACGTCTCCAACGCTTTTGGTATAGCACTGCAAATATTGTTGAATGGCGCACCCCACCCCGCGTGAAAAACAAACAATATCGAACGTTTGGCCATCAGCAAGCTTTTGGTTTAGTTGTTGCGGAGAAAGGTTTGTTACGTGCACAAACAGCCCTTCGTGCAATTTTTCGAAGGCGGCCGCCATGCCCGTTAGCCACGCCGAACGACTGCCCGAACCGCCCTCGAAAGTTTCGACGTTCCACAATTCCACCACGCCGGCATACTTTTTGGATGGCTGGCTTTGCTTTTGGGAAAGTTTAGGCACCAGCACCAACAACGTTGCCGCGGCGACCAACAAAACCACAATTGCCAAAAAAGTTTTTGCAACGGCTCTTTTCATTGCGCACCTCCACGGTTTTTCTACTACTATACGCAACTTGACAAAAAACTTGTCCACAATCCCTGCCGAAAAACGCAACACAAGGGCGTTTTGATAGCTTGCTTGTTTGCGCAAGTGCCAAGCATGCAAAAAACGCTTTGCAACAATAACGCAAATTGCAACAATTTGCGTAATCAAAAACTACTTTTGGGGCCGATGCGGCAAAAAAACATTTTGCAAAATTGCGCCGCTTTGGTTGCCACCATCACACAAAAACCGCCTAGCACAGTGAAATTGTTTCAAAAATGCAAGCGAAAACAGCACAAAAAAGCATCCGAATGTGCAAAAAGTTGAACAAAAACAAAATATTAGGTATTTACATATCAAACAAAATTTAATATAATATTTTTACTATACGCGTTTTGCGATAGAAAAACAAAAAAAGGAAAGCAACAAAATGAAACTAAACTATAAACGTACGCTGCTGGTTGGCTTTGCATTTTTCCTTATAAGTGCATTCTGGCAAGCATACGACACCATCATTCCTTTGATGCTAAACAACAAATTTGGTCTTAACCAAACTGTTTCGGGGTTCATAATGTCGCTAGATAACATTTTGGCCCTGTTTCTGTTGCCCATTTTCGGTGCACTATCCGACAAGAAAAACACAAAATACGGCAAGCGCACGCCCTTTATTGTTATAGGCACGCTTTGCGCAGTTGTTTGTTTTGCCGGGCTCACCATTGTGGACGGCGTTCAACTGCAAAAAATTTCCGACGGCACCAAGCAAGAATATTGGGAACAAAACTACGTTGTGGAAAACCGCGAATACAACTCCATCACCAACGATTTGGAAAGCGGCAAGGACTACACCGTTAAAGACTATGCCTCTATGGTGAAATACGGAAAGCCTTTTGCCCAACTGACAGCGCAAGAACAAGAGGAATTGCAACGCTGGTATTGCAGTGACGAACTATCCTACGACACTTGCTACGTCTACGAAAAATCCACCAACACCTACCGCCTGTGCGAAAAGGTTGCCGACGGCGGATTGCTGGGCGGCAGCAAATATCAATACGTGGATAACGGCGAAGAAGTTTCTGCACGGGTAACAAATGCATATTCGTCGCTTGTTTCTGAAGCGGAAAACCAATTTGCAAACTCCGTTATGAAAACCAACGTTTGGGTGCTTATTGTTTTTGTTATAGTGCTTTTGGCAACGCTAGTTGCAATGGCGACGTTCCGTTCCCCTGCGGTGGCACTTATGCCCGACGTAACCGTGAAGCCCTTGCGTAGCAAAGCAAACGCAATAATAAACCTTATGGGCACGGCAGGCGGAATTTTGGTGCTCTTGCTTGGCATGGTGTTTGGCACCGGCAAAGTGAAAAATCAACTTATGAATTACACGTGGTTTGTGCTTACCGTGTGCGGAATAATGTTGGTTGCGCTGGCAATTTTTGTTCTTACCGTAAAGGAAAAGAAATGGAACGGCGAAATGCTTCAAGCGCAAGCAATTTTGGACGAAGAACAACCAGAAGAAACGGACGAACAGGAAGGCGCCACAACGGAAAAACTTCCCAAAGAAAAGGTTAAATCGTTGTTGCTTATTTTGGCATCCGTTGCATTGTGGTTTACGGGGTACAACGCTGTCACGACAAAATACAGCGTTTATGCCACCAACGTTTTGAACAAAGACTACAACACCACTTTGCTTATAGCGCAAGCCGCCGCCATTGTGGCCTATGTTCCGGTGGGCATTGTTGCTGGCAAGCTTGGCCGCAAAAAGACGATATTGGCCGGCATAGTTATGCTTACTGTGGCATTTGGCGGCGCAATATTTATTGATGCATCTTCGCCCACGTGGCTTATTTCCATTTTGTTTGCACTGGCAGGCATTGCTTGGGCAACCATCAACGTTAACAGTTTCCCCATGGTTGTGGAACTATCCAAGGGCGGCAACATTGGGCAATACACCGGATACTACTACACGGCAAGCATGGCCGCACAAGTTGTGACACCGATACTTTCCGGCGCGCTTATGGACGGATTCAAAACAATGAAAGTTTTGTTCCCCTATGCCACTGTGTTTGTTGCACTATCCTTTGTTACCATGCTGTTTGTAAAACACGGCGACAGCCGTCCGCAACCGCCCAAAGACAAATTGGAAATGCTAGCCGGCGCCGACGACTGATTCCGTTTTGACAAGCCGCCGAGTAAAAACAAATTGCTGTTCTATTATCCCACGTCTTTACGTGAAAAACTACCCTGCATGTTGCAGGGTAGTTTTTTTGTTCAAGAAAAATTGCCCCGCAAAACCTTGCGGGGCAACTGAATTATTGCAAATCTTGTGTGCTTTTGCCTTTAACAACCTTTTTGCGCTTTGCAAGCAAGTCTTTGATGGTTTGTGCCGCAAAAGCGTGCGCTTATTGCAACAAGTTAGGGTGCTAACGTGCAATGGAATGCTTACAAAACATCCAAAACTTTGCAAAACTCCACGCCAAAACGGCGATCCTTTTCGGAAGTGGCTTGTGCCGCCTTGCTGACGAAATTGGCAGCAATTTCTGTTGCGGAAAGCAGGTTGCAACCGTTAAGCAATTCGCCTAGCAAAACGGAACTGAACGCATCGCCCGTGCCGGAATAGTTTGTGGGCACTTTGGGGTTGGTTACAAAGCGAACGGGCAAATCCTTTTGCAAAACCAAATTTCCAACCAAATTGCCACAGGGCACGCCGGTTATAACTGCGCTTTGGGCGCCGGTTTTTTGCAAAAAATCTTCGAAAACCTTGCCACAAAATGCAATGAAAGTGGCATCTTGGAATTTTGCTTGCAACGCCAAATAATCCACGTCGGCAAGCAGGCACGCTTCGGTTAGGTTGGGGGAAATGCAATGCGCCAATGCCACAAGCCTCTTCATCTTTTTGGCGTAGGCTTCGTCGAAAATTGAATAGAGTTTGCCGTTATCCCCCAAAATGGGGTCGACAAAAACATATTTGCCTTCGGCACGCAAACCAATTGCCACGTTGGTGGCGTCGTCCAGCAAGCTTTCGTCCACGCAAAAGCCAACGTAGATTGCATCGGGATTTCTGTTTGCCAAAACGTCTTGCACGCATTTGATCAAATTGGGGTTGCGGCAAAAAGTGTAGTTTTCGAAACCAGTTTGGCAGGAAAAAGTTGCCGTGGGAACGGGCATGCAATAGTGTGAAAGTTTGGTTAGGATGGGCAGGTTGGCCACCATGGAGCAATTGCCCAAACCGGAAATGTCGTTTAGAATAAGTACGTTTTTCATATCTGTTTTATTTTTGCCAAAAGGTTGCAATGCAAACCGTTTGGACTGCTGAAAAATTTATGTGCAATGGCCGCTTGCGGGGCCTGCAAAAAATTTGTTTGCTAGTTTTCGTTTGGTTGTTCACTTTGATTATCTGTTGCAACAGCGGTTGCTTGGGCAAAATCGGCATCCGATGCGCCCAGCAGCGATGCAAACGTTTTTAGCGGCACCGTGCGCAAAACAAACCACACGGCAAAGCCAACAATAATGCCGGCCACCACGCCCAGCAGCGCCAGCCACGGCACGTAGGCAAACATTTGAGGAGTGTTGCTAACAAGGCAAAACACCACGTTTTGCGCCACGTTGTGCACCACTGCAGAAACCACCGAAACGGAAACAACGCTTATTTTTGGATACACAAACTGCACCAGCACTGCGGAAACGGCCACGCTGACCAGCCCTGCCGACGTGCTATACAGCATGGTGGAAAGGTTGCCTGTGAACACACTTCCCAGCGTTGTGCGCACAATCACCAAGACAACGGCATCCACCGGCCCAAGCAAAAACACCGCTAACAGCGAAAACACGTTGGAAAGTCCCATTTTTGCGCCGGGCAAAAACAACGGCGGAAACAAACTTTCTATCATGAAAGTTATAAGCGCCATTGCGCACAGCACCGAAAGCGTTGCCAAACGCTTGGCGGAAAATTTAGTTTTGAAATTTAGTTTTGTCACGTTTGCTAATTGCTCACTCCGTTGTTACTTTTAGTTGGTTTGGGCTGCACACAATAACGCCGCCGGCCTGCGTGATTTCGCCAAAATTGTGCACACAATCTTGGTGGAAACCGCAAAGGGAATTTGTTATTTTTACGCTTGGCGTGCGCCCTGCTGTTATTGTTAGTGTGTTGAAATGCTTTTCGCCGTCAATTTCTTTCCAAAACGTTACAGTTAGGCCATTTTGCGATTGTTCCGCTTGCATTTGCCAGCCGTTGGCATTTTGACTGTTAAAATAGTATTCGTTGCGCAACACGTTGTACAAAAACAGTTGCTGGCCGTTTTGCGTATCAGTTACAACAACCTTTTGCAATTGCTGTTTTTCGTCCGCAAAGAACACGCAAAAAAGCACAACGATAACCAGCGCCACCAACAAATATACGCCCACGTCCGCCGCCTTGAAAGGCTTTTCGTTTTTGGCGTGTTGCACCAGTTGCAAGGCGTTTTTCTTGCCGGCAACAAGGTGGAAAACCAGCAAGGCCACCAGCCCTGCGCCGCACAAACACGCCAGCACAATGGCAATTGTTTTGAAGGTTGTTCCGCTTTGCGTTGCCAAAGCATTGCTGCCGTTATAGGCAAAGTTGCCGTCTTGGTTTTGCGAAAGCGTCCAAGCGTAGTTCTGAAAATACTTTCCAGTGGAAACCACTGCCGATTTGCTTAGGTTGCTGATAATTTCCTGCTTGCCATCGAAAGTTTCGAACAGCACCACAACGGTTACGTTGTTATCTTTCAAATAGCCGTTGACAAACTGCACAATTTGGTCTTTGCCCATGATGGTTAGCGCCGTTGTTAGGCAATCGCCTTTGCCCGCCCACAAACCTTGCGTTTGTGGAACCACAACCGAAACCATTTTGACTCCTGTTTGAGCAGGCGCGCCTGTTTGGCCATCGATTATGTGCGAATATTCCACGCCGTTTGTTACGTATTTGCGCACGTATTGGCCACTTGTGGAAACGGTTGAGGCATCTATTTCGAAGCCAAACAACAGTTGCGGCATAACGTTGGCGTAGGGAGCGAACGGATCTGTTAGGGAAAGAACCTGCTTGCCGTTTTGCGCCTTGCCAAATGCGCTGCTGCTGGAACCGGCATCTACGTAGTAGTTTTGCAACCCTTCGCCCTGCAAAAGCGAAACAATTTCGTCCACCGCAAACCCTTTTGCGATGCCGCCCAAATCCAGCCACTGCTGATATTCCACGCCATCCACAACAACCGGCGCAACTTGTTTTTCAACAAAATATTGGTCGCCTTGTTGCGTAAGAACAACGGCATCGTCGCCAAAATTTACAAACTGCGGCGTGGAAAAGGCATCGATAAACTTTTGTTCCGGCAAGGGATAGCCGCTTGTTGCAAACTGCTGCGAAGTGACGGGACGGTCGTAGGGATAGGTGGCTGTGTCGAACGCGCCGTTGGAATAGATTCGGGAAGAAAATCCCCACAAATCCACCAAACGATATACTGCCGGATTGAATGCACCGTTTGTTTGCACATACATTTGCTTGGCAATGGCTAGCATTTGATAGGTTTGCCAAGATATTTGCAACTTTTGCCCTTGCGTGGCTTGATTGTAGCGATAAATATCCGAAAGCGGCAAGTTGTTTTGGCCATTATAGGTGGTGTTGGCACACATATCCACTTGGTTTATTAGGTTGTTTATTTCTTCGGCAAGCGCAACCAGCTTTTGTTTGTTTTGCTGTTGCGCCACGGTGAGACTTTCGTCACCCACGTAGAAATCCAAAACAAGCAGCGGTGAAGAATAGATTTCCACCACCACTTGAATGTTGCTTTTGCCAAAGTAGCTGCCAAAAAACTTTGCGCCAACGCACTTTCCGTTTTGTACCAGCGTGGTTATTGCATACTGCTTGTGCGCTGGAACGTATTCCATGACATGCGAAACGTCGTCGGAAGCAAACGCCACGACGGGGAGCATTGCGCACAACACCAGCGCTATTAAAATTATTGGCAAAAGTTTTTTCATAACCAGAAACTTATTGTACCATTTTGCCCACCGTTTGGCAACAAAACGGCGATGTCTCGCCGCGTGGCGTGCAATTATGCCCACAAAAACACCACACGTTGGCAAAAATTTTGGAACTTTTTTTGTGAAGACTGGCAATTTGGGCCGCTTGCTGCAAAGCAGTGGCAACAAGAAAATTTGTTTTGAACAGGTTTGCAACAACTTGCGCTTTGGAGCAAAAGTGTTTTGCTAAACGTGGACAAAAATCATTTATGGCTTGTTGCAATGCCACAAGGAGTTTCCAACATATCCAGGTTGATAAAAAATTGCGGGTTTTTAAAAGCAAAAACAGACGCCATTCGGCGTCTGTTTTGTTGTTTTTTGTGTTAGTCGGCAAGTTTACTAAGTGCGTTTTGAACTGCGGCAATTATGCGTGCGGAAGAAACAGTTGCGCCACTGATATGCGCCACGCCTTCGCCCACCGTTTGCGATTGGTCGGTTACGGTGACGGAAAGTGCGTTAATTTCTTCAACTTTTATGCCCACAAACGTGTCGTCAATCCAGTTGGCGTATGCAGCTTCGGCCGCATCAAAACCTTGCCAACCTTCTGTTGTGCGAACAAAGCCGCTTTCTTCGTCGGTATATAGTTTCACTGCGGTGATAATGCCGCTTTTGACGGTTACATCCACCTTGACGCCATAGGTTGTGCCCCACGAGGTGTAGGAACATTCGCCGGTGACGGTTTGTGATTGGGCGCAGGCGGCAAACGCAACGGCGCTGACAGCCAAAACAAAAACAAGTGCTACAAGCAAAAACTTTTTCATTTTGTACCTCTATGTTAATCGGAAAAACTCCGAACAAAATTTCAAAACCCACTGCGGCAGGGTTACGCCTAGGTTTATTATACCACAAGCTTGACCACCTTCAAACTGTTTGAAAACAATTTTTTGCGTTGTGTGCCAATTTTTTTTGAAAACCTTTGTTTTTTACACAACAAAATGACACAATACTGTTATTTTGCTAGCAGCACTTGCCGAACTATGTGCCAAACAAGTTATTTTGCCACGCTCACGTGTGGCGGCTTTGCCTTTCTTATCGCCGAACACATTGTGTGTTTTTTGGCAACTCGCAGTATCAACGACGAAAATGGTACCGATACACTTAACCGAATACATTATATGTTTTTGAATAACGCCAACGTCAAATTGTTGATGCAAGTTTGCTTTTGCACGGTCTATGCTCACCTGCGGCATGCATGTTTTGCAGTTTGAGCGCATCAAAAGGAAATTTGTTTCAATCACCCACGTTTGACAAAAAATTTGGCACAAAAAAACACCACAAAGCAGATTGCTTTTGTGGTGCATTTTGCATCAATTTTGCTTGAATGCCGCAATTAGTAGGCGCGAGCCACCAATGCAACAACCAAATTTTCGGATTTTTCGCCACAGCAAGTGCAAACGTCTTGGAAAGGTTCTTCATCCAACATGACGCGCACCGTTGCTTGGAATTGTTCTTTGAATTTGGCTTCGCATTCGGGGGATTTATCCCAAACAACTTTTGCAAAGCACTTGCTATCCAAAACTTCGCCTAGTTCTTGCATGTTGTGGGCAAGCTTAACGTGACTGTCGCGGAAGGCAAGAGATTTGTGGTACATGTTGGTTTGAATTTCGTCCAACAAAGCGACGATATCTTGCACGGCGGAATCTAGTTGCAAGGTGATCTTTTCGCAAGTGTCTCTGCGAGCAGCCACGGCAACGCCGTTTTCGATATCTCTGGGGCCAACTTCCAAACGCACGGGAACGCCCTTCATTTCCCATTCGTTAAATTTCCATCCGGGGGATTGATCGCGAACGTCCAATTCTACGCGCAAGCCTGCTTGCTTCAAAGCGTTGGCAATTTCCGTTGCCTTTTCCGTAACGCCGGGTTTGTGCGCCGCAACAGGAATAACCACCACTTGCACAGGAGCAATTTTGGGCGGCAAAACAAGTCCGCGTTGATCGCCGTGCGCCATGATGATGGCGCCGATAAGACGAGTGGAAACACCCCAACTGGATTGCCATACGTATTTTTGTGTGTTGTCCTTATCCAAAAACTTTATGTCGTAGGCGCGGCTGAATTTTTGGCCGAAGTGGTGAGTTGTGCCGGCTTGCAAACTTTTGCCGTCCAGCATCATTGCTTCCATGCCGTAGGTTGCTTCCGCACCGGCAAACTTTTCCTTTTCGCTCTTTTGGCCGATAAAGGTGGGCATTGCCAAAACGTCACGAGCAAAATCGTGATAAAGGTGCAACATGTCGATTGTTTCCTTCAACGATTCTTCACGAGTGGCGTGTATGGTGTGGCCTTCCTGCCACAAAAATTCCGACGTGCGCAAAAACGGGCGCGTTGTCTTTTCCCAACGCATAACGTTTGCCCATTGGTTAAGTTTCAAGGGCAAATCGCGATAGCTGTTGATCCACTTGGAATACATGTGGCAAATGATAGTTTCGCTGGTGGGGCGAATAACGCAAGGTTCGGCAAGTTCCGAGCCGCCGGCAAAGTTAACAACGGCAACTTCGGGTGCAAAACCTTCAACGTGTTCCGCTTCCTTGTTGAGCAAACTTTGCGGAATAAGCAAAGGGAAATAGGCGTTTTGGTGACCCGTTTCCTTGAAACGAGCATCCAATTGCTTTTGAATGTTTTCCCAAATGGCATAGCCGTAGGGGCGAATTACCATTGTGCCCTTTACGGGGCCGTAGTCCACAAGTTGTGTTTTTAGCACAACGTCGGTATACCATTGGGTGAAATCTGTGTTGATATCGGCAATTTCACGAACAAATTGTTTTTCTGCCATAACTAATCTCCTAACCAAATTGGCCAAGTGCGCGGCCAACCATACTAGCATCACTGCGAAAAATATATTTATGCTTTATGCAAAGCAGTGTGTTGAAAATTTTTCTTGCATTCGGGCGCCAAAATACACTTTGCACCATGCAATATTTCAAAGTGAAAAACCTTGCAAAACAGTTTTTTGACTTTTGATGTTGCAAACCACATAAAGCCCATCTTTTTCCATTGGGCAAAATCTTTGCAAAACCATTGTTTTTGCACTTCTGGCATGCACATTGGCAAGTTTTCTGCTTTTTGCAAGCAAAGCTGAAACTGCCTATATTATATTTTATTGTGTTGGCTTTGTCAACTTGTTGCACGACAACGCAAAAACTATATGGCGCAAAAAACAGCAAAAGGCCCTGCAACAACGTTGCAAGGCCAAGCGTAAACAAAGGCTACTGCTCTTCTGTTTGGTTTGACGTAGTCGGCGTGTTTTTGAGCTCGTCGCAATTTGTCTGTTCCAAACTGTCGAACATTTTGAATTTTGCTTTTTTGAACAACATAACTAGCGGATAGAACGCCACCGGGAACAACACTGCGTTGCAAGCAACGTGCACGGCATAGAAAGAAACTCCCGCAACGTATACTGCCGCAAAACGCGCAGCAAATTGCGAAAAATCCACAAAGAATCCGCCGTTGGCATAGCCTATCACCGTGTCCACTGCCGAAGTTAGCACTCCGAACAGCGCCGTTAGCACAACGGCAATTAACGTAGCAAAAACAACGGTGCTCCACT
Organism: uncultured Oscillospiraceae bacterium; assembly: GCA_964577535.1. Lineage (GTDB taxonomy): Bacteria > Bacillota > Clostridia > Christensenellales > CAG-314 > Fimimonas. The sequence continues at coordinate 48,532 of CAZNZO010000005.1, read as the reverse complement.
TTTTCTTGACAATTTTGCCAAGCAAGCAAAAGCACAGCGCAACCACGTTCCAGTGCACCACGTAGGATATTATCCACGTTCCCACGTTATAGATTGCCATGTCTAGCGCAATAAAGGCAAAAACTGCCGGCACCACCACCGACGGCCCCCACACGAAGGCGCAACTGGCAATGATAATAGTTACCACTTCCACGTTTGGAATGGCTGCGATTGCTTCCTTGCCGCCCACAAGCAGTGCCGCATACATGGCTGTTACGCACAGACGCAAGGCAACGTTTTTAGTTTTGTTTTTTTGTTTAGTCATTTTAACCGTTGTAAACTATGGTTGCAATATAGATGACGCAACCTTTTTGAACGCTCATTTCTGCGCAACCAACTGCACTGGTGCAAACTTTTGTGCCGTCGCAATCGAAGGTTGTTGCCCAGGCGCTTGTGTCAAAATCCTTTTCTACCGAAGTATAAAGATACACGTATTCGTTTGTGGCGCCGGGACTGGGAAGTTGATCGAACTTGTTGATGAGTCCATAGGAAAGTTCCAGCGTTACGCCAAATTCCTTTTGGATGAATTCCAACACGTCTAGTAGCGTGCTTTTTTCCGAAAGACCTTCCCCTTCCGTTCCGTTTAGGGGAATGACAAAATACTTATATTCTTTGTCCCCCACTTTTTCCACGACCACCATTTCGTTTTCGGAAAGTTTGGGCAATTCCAAATTTTCAAGCGTTGTTACACTGGGTTTTTCCGTGCAAGCAACGCAGCACACCGAAACGGCAATCATCACGACAGCTAAAATCCACGTCAGCAGTCTTTTTTGCATAGTTTCCTCCTTTTCGACTTTTGTCGAAATTCGACAGAGCGCACCGAACAAAATATTTTTCAACCGTTTCTGCAACGAAAAAAGCCGCCCTCGTGGACGGCAAACGTTTTTTGCGCAAAACAAAAAACAGCCGTTTCTTTACATCGAAGAAATGCTCTGAAAAATTTCGGTTGGGCATTCGGACTTGTTGCTTTTTTGCACTTACCGTAGCGGGACTGTCAATGATTTGCACATTGTTTCCCCACAAAACGCGCCACGACTTTTCCGCAATAATGCGGCGCGCGCACCCGAAATTATTGGGTTGTGCCACTATTTTAGCACACAAACGCTTTTTTGCAAACAAAAAGAGCAATGCCAAAAAGCATTGCTCTGTTTTTGCATTTAAATTAGTTGTCCTTTTCGGTGCTTTCCACAACTGTCAAAGTGATTGTAGTGGAAGAGGAATAGGTTTTGTTATCCGAAGAGGGAAGGTTGTTGTTCTTTCTTTCTGCGTTGAACTTAACAACGGAAACACTGCCAGAAGCAAGTGTGAACACGTAGGTGATCTTTTCGCCATTCCAATCGAAGGAAAGAACGTCGGGTGTTGCCCATCCGGTTGCGGACGTGGACAAGCTATAAGCATAAGCAACGGGTTTTGCGTTTGCATTGGAAAGATCCAATGTGTAGGAAACGCTGTTGGTTGTGTAGTGCAAAACGTTGCCTTCCAGCTTGTTCAAAGTGATTGCATTGCCGTTTTGAGCGGGATCCAAAACTTCCGTCTTGTCGCTGCCGTCGCCACTGACAATCCAAATGCCATACATGGAAACGGATTCTTCTGCTACGCTTGCGGTATAAACAACTTTTTCGCCCCAACCAAAGAAGGAAGAGGGAACAGTGTTAAGAACAACCACGTTGGATTTTTCTGCAGTTGCGCAATACAACTTGGAAATTGTGTCTTGACTGGCCGTGTAGTAAACGTATGCGCCGTTAGCCGATTTGATTGTGTAGGAGTTGGCATGGTCGTGATCTTCGTGACCTTCTTCAACTTCGTTGGCTACAATAACTTTGCTAGCTTCTGTGCCGATAGCGTATTGGCAAATGGAACCATCCTTATCCAAGAAGTAAACGTATTCGCCGCTGAACTTGGAAGAGGAAATTTCTTCGCTGATAACGGTGGCTTCTTCCACAACTTTGTCGGTTAGCTTAACAAAGCAAAGTTTGCTATCCAAAACGTAGGTTGCACAAACGGTGCCGTCGGAAAGTTGCGAAAGTTTTAGCACAGGTGCGTTGCTTTCGAAAACAAAGTGACGTTGCATGTTGCCGCCGCCCAAATCGTAGCTCACAAGCACCAATTGACTGTTCAAATAGTTGCCGTTGATATCCGATTCGTTGTTGGGAGTGGTTAGATAGATTCTGTCGTTGAAAATGTAGATGCCGTTCAACGAAGTATCTGTGGTGTTGCCGTTATAGTAGAAGTTGGGAACAACTGTTTCCGCACCGCCAATGCCTTGAACAAGGTTTTTCAACGCTTCGGTGGTGATTTCTTCGGGTTTGCCGGCAATAACCTTTGTGATAGCATCCGTTCTTTTGGTGGAAGTGGTATCGGCAAGGTTGATTTTGATAACCTTTTCCAAATCGGCAATTTTGATGCGAACCACGGAACCGGTGCGAATATCGTTGGTATATCCGTTAGCTGCCGCATAGGAACTTTGATATCCGTTCACGTAGTAGATGTAATCACCATAGCGAACGGCAATGCCGCCGTTGCCTTCTGCCATGGCAGATTCCGGCTTGGTTACTGGGGTGAATTTATTTGAGGGCGTGCAAGCGGCAAAAACAAAGATTGCGCAAACAAGCAAAGCCACAAACAAAATGATAGACTTTTTAAAAGATGTTTTTCCGAACATTGTTACAATACTCCTTATGTAGATACTACATAGGCTTTAATTATACGGCATATTTTGTAAAATTGCAACACTTTTAAGGCACTTTTCGCCCAAGCCGCCCACCTTTGAACAACTAAATTCCACCTTAACACGGCCTTATTGCCCTTTTTTGCCGTTTGCACTGCGTTTTGCAACAAGCACCTTGATTTTTTGCCGCAAAACGCTTGTCAAGTTGCATTTTTGGGTGGCTTGCACCACTTGCATCGGGGCAACATTTGCGGGCAGTGGAAAAGCAGACTTTTCACGCAAAATCTGTGGCTATTTGAAAAAGCATTCAACTAAAAACAATGTCAGCGCAACGAAAGAACAACACCTTTGTTATTGATTGATTTGCTTGCCCTACGCCAAAACGCACTAACCAATGAACAAAACAAACTTCTGCTAGTTTGCAACCAGTTTTTTAGAATGCGCAAGTGTGCCTTGCAATGCGGCTCACCACAATGCCCATTTGAAGCGGTGCTTACGCCGGGTAAACCTTGTTTCAAAACGTTATGGAACAAGCAACACATAGTTTCTGTTTTTTGCAAGCAAAGTAACTAAACAAAACCATTTGGCAAAAACCCGGCCCAAAAGCCGCAATGGCAACTACACCGTTTCCGGCAGGGTGGTTATTTGCCCCGTGTGGGCATCCTGAAACAACATCCAAAAGCCGGTGGGAGTGTTTTCCACCAACACAAAGTCCTTATCGTTCAGCTGCTGGCTTGTGGCAGGCAGACCGTAGCAAATGTAGCGCACCACTCCGTTTTGTTGCAACACACCCAGGACAAAATATTTTTCCGACGAGGGAAAATCGATGCGCACAAAAAATGAATGTTGATATTTTTTGATTAGCGGATAGTATGGCGGAAATTGCACAAAAACCTTGCCTATTTCCGTCTTGACCGTTTGATAGTAGTTGGCATCGCCGCCGGAAGCGTAGTAACGTTCGAACGCCGCACTATATTCTTCCACACTTTTATATCGGCCGTCGGCATCGGCTTTTAGTTTTTGCACATCCACACCGTCGTAGAAGTTTTGCGTTGAGGCAACAAACTTTTCGTAGGGAGTGTCTTCCTCTAGATATAGTTGCGCATTGCGAAACAATTGCGCGCAAAAGTTTTTTGTGCCCAGCGAAGCGTGCGCCACCAAGTGAATTTCGTTTTCCTTTTTTAGCAACACGCAACTTACGTTTTGCAAACTTTTTAGCGGCAGCACAAAAGTTTGGTTGCTAAAAACCGTAAGACTGCGTGCAACAACTTCACCATCGAAAGAAATTAGCAACCACCACTCGCCAAAAGTTACGTCGTTTGCGTTGGTGATAAAAACAGTGACGGTTGTTTCCCTTGCGTTAACCGCCTTAACCATTCCGCAAACTTCCTTGTTTTTAGCAGCAAAGCGTGCATCGTCCTGTTGCAAAATTAAAATTCGTTTGCTAAACATTTTTGCCTCCGTGCAATTTTTCAACATAATGATAACTTGCCGTGTGGCGCATTTAAGCAAACTTTTTGTGGGATTTTGGCGTTTTTTGGCAACTTTGCAGCACAAAAAAAAGACGAACTTTGCAGTCCGTCTGTTTTTTGTTGAAACTTATTTTGCGTCCAAATCTACCGAGCGTTGGGAAAGATCGTTCAAATGGCTTGTGGCACGAATTTTTTCCAAAATAGCCTTCATGGCCAAATCCATTGCGCTGTTTTCGCGATAGTCGCCCTTCACGTAGAAATCCACTCGTTCTTCGTTTACCAAATAGGTTGCATCTTCCGGCTTGCGATAAACGCCAATTGCATAGCCACCGCGTTGACGAGTGAGCTTCATGCTGGGCACGTCCGTCAAACCATCACCAACGTAGATCATGTTTTCGAAGGGAACAACACGTTCGTCGCGCGGCATATACATGTTAAGTTTTTTGTGTTCGCCAACGTTTTCCACACCTTTGTTGATGCGATACAAAAATTGCGTTTTGGAAGTGTAGTTGATGGCAACTGCCGGCCAAATGGGATCACCGTTTTGGTCGTACACGTAGTCGCAGGCAAAAATGTTATAGAATTCCTTTGCCACGGCGCAACCTTCGATCATGGGTTTTAGCCCGCAAGAAATAATGTAGTGGCGCACTTCCAGTCCCAAACTGTCGCCGTAGGCATTTATTCTGGAAAACCAGCTTTTAACTCCGCTGAAAAACTTTACGTCTTTGCCCATTTCTCGCAAAGTATCGGCAGAAAGCTTCAAGCCTTTGCTTTTTGCGTGTTTGGCCATAAGATACATGTAGGCCAAAATGTGGTCCATGTTCAATTGGTGAGACGTTTCGTCACATTGGCGCCAAAATTCTTCCGGCGTCATTCCCAATGCAGGAATAAAGGTGAATTCTTGCATATCTTTTGTGGAAAGGGTGTTGTCGAAGTCGTAGATTATTGCAGCAATAGGTCTGGACATGTGAAAACCTCCAAAATGTTATTTCAGTTTGAATACAACCGCCGTTTGCGGTGCAAGTTTTGTGTTTTTGCCCTCTGCCGTGGCGGAGCCGATTTCCAACAATTTTTCGCCCAAGGTTACGGGAATGGACAAGGCTTTGTCGGTGGGGTTGAACGCAACTGCCAAACTTCCCCTGCGATAGCACAGTGCGCCATTGTCGTCGCAAACAAGCACTTGCAATTCGGCATCGGCTTGCAAATCGACGTTTTCGGCACGAAGTTGGTTTAGGCGGCGCACCAAATTCCACAAGGAATTTTCGTCTGCAATTTGTTGCGCGGCACAAGGTGCGCTGGGTTGATCGTCCACCTGCAAATACAAATCCTTTTGATCGGCAGTGGAAAAGCCCAGGTTTTTCTTGGTGCTATCCCATTGCATGGGTGTGCGCGATCCTGTGCGGTGATATCCGCCTTCTTTGGATTTTTGCGGAATGTAGCGCATGCCAATTTCGTCACCGTAGTAGAAAAACGGAACACCGGGAAGTGTTAGCAACATTACGTAGGCCAAACGCAACTCACTTTCGTCCAACATGTAGGAAATACGTTCGGTATCGTGGTTGCCGGAAATAACGCTGATGTAGCCGTTATCTTTTGTTAAGTCAAGTTCTTCCAAATATTTGCTTAGCATATCCTTTGCGGAAACGTGAGCGGTTTTGCAAAAATAACTTTTGTTTTCGCCTTTTTCGTTGCGGCAACGGAAGCCGTAGTAGGTCATTTTTTGATAGTGGTTAAGCAAAAAGTCGCAGTGGAAACCGGCCATATTGATGGCTCTGGGGGCGTTGCACCACTCGGAAACCATAACTGCTTCGGGATAGTCGCTATCCAACATTGCGCGTGCTCTGCGCCACAACGATGCCGTGGCGGTTTTTTCTTCGTCATTTTTTACCAAACTATCCGCCATATCCACACGGAAACCATCACAGCCGCGATCCAGCCAAAAACGCATAACGTCCAAAATGGCATCGAAAGTGCCTTGAACGCGCGGATCGGTGTAGGGAATTTGCCACGAAGGTTGAGTTATTTCGTTGAAGCCAAAGTTCAACGCCGGTTGACTGTTGAAGAAGTTTAGCATGTAGCTTCCGTCGCGATCGGCCATGCCGGTAACCCAAAGGTAGCCTGCCGGCCTATCCCACACGCTGTTGGACCAAATGTATCTGTCGCTATATTCGTTGCGTTCGGGCAATCTGCTTTGGCGGAACCATTCGTGTTCGTCGGAAGTGTGGCCGGGAACAAGATCCAAAATGACGTGCATATCACGCTTGTGCGCTTGACGGAACAACTCGAACAAATCTTCGTTGGTGCCATAGCGAGGCGCCACTTGTTTGTAGTCGGCCACGTCGTAGCCGGCATCCATAAAGGGGGAAAGATAGCACGGGTTCAGCCACAATGCGTTGAAGCCAAGCGACTTGACGTAATCGAGTTTTTGTATTATACCTTGCAAATCGCCAATGCCATCGCCGTTGGTGTCGCAAAAGCTTTGAGGATAAATTTCGTAGAATACTGCATTTTTAAGCCATTGAGGCATAAATAAAATTCTCCTTGAACTGTTATTTTTGTTTGCGGCAACAACTTGCGCCGTTGCCACAGTTCATAATACAACACTTTTAAATTTTTTTCAATAGTTTTAGCGAAAACCGTTTGCTTTTGCGCGCAACGTACCGTGTTTTTTGCGTCAAAACTACATTTTTTTGCATTTTAGACAGTTTATTGCAATGCCACCGTCGGCAAATGCGAGCGTTTGCCGGCAACCTGCCGTGACAATTGGATGCGCAAAACGCAAATTGCCTCTTTGCCTTTTCGCAAAAAACCAAGCGCCGTCGCACAGAAACAGCCGTCCGTTTTTTAGCAACAAAAAAGGGCGGATAACCCGTCCTTTTTGCAAAACTATTGAGCAATGAATTTGGCAACCAAATCAGCCAATTCCGTTGCATCTTCTACCGGCAAGCCTTCGATTAGGCGCGCTTGTTGATACAACACTTTGGCGGCATCCGTCAACTTATCTTTGTCTGTTTCCAGCAAAGTTTTAAGTTTTTCGTAGACGGGGTGGTTCACGTTTATTTGCAACACTTTTGTTGCGTTAACTTTGTTTTCACCAACGTTGGGCATGTTGTTTAGCACCTTTTCCATTTCGATGGAAAGTTCGCCTTCGGTGGTTAGGCACACGGGGTGTTTGGTGCCGTTGTTACAACACTTAACTTTTGCAACGCTTTCGCCAAGTGCGTTTTTGATGAAGGTAGACAAATCGGCGTTTTCGTCGGCGGAAGCTTCCACACTTTCGTCGGAAACGGATTTGAATGGTTTTTCGTCGTAGGTGGCCAAAATGCGCAAAGCAAATTCGTCCACGTCGTCGGTTAGGCACAACACGTCGAAGCCCTTTTGTTGCACTTTTGCCACTTGCGGCAGATTTTTTATGCTTGCAATGCTTGCGCCAGTTGCGTAGTAGATGGAATCTTGACCTTCGGCAAGTTGTTCGACGTATTCCCTAAGCGTTATAAGTTTGTCGTTCTTTACGGAATGGAACAAGACCAAATCTTTTAGTTGTTCCTTTTTGGCGCCCCAGTTATCGTAAAGGCCAAACTTCAATTGCAGGCCAAATTCCTTCCAAAACTTTTCGTACGTTTCACGGTCGTTTTTGAGCATATTGCCCAGTTCCGACGTGATTTTCTTTTCGACGTTGGCGGCAATAAGTTTTAGCTGACGGTTTTGTTGAATGGTTTCGCGAGAAATGTTCAAAGTCAAATCACTATCCACCAAACCTTGCACAAAACTGTAGCAATCGGGCAACAAATCGGCGCAATGGTCGGTGATTAGCACGCCGTTGGTATAAAGTTTAAGCCCCTTTTCGAAGGATTTTTGGTAGTAGTTGTAGGGGGCGTGAGCAGGGATATAAAGCAAAGCTTTGTATTCCACCGTGCCTTCGGCCGAAGTGTGTATTACGTGCAACGGCTTGTCGTAGCCAAAGAAATTATCCGTATAGAATGCGTCGTATTGCTCTTCAGTAACGTCCTTTTTGTTTTGCTTCCACAAGGGCGTCATGCTGTTAACAACAACCCAATCTTGCTTTTGCTCGTGTTCGTGATCGTGCTGACAATCTTCGCAATCGCAATCGTCGTCGTGCGAAACGGTGCTCCAAAGCTTTATGGGGTAGCGTATGTAGTCGGAATACTTTTTGATTAGGCTGCGCAATTTGTATTCTTGCAAATATTCCGAATAGTTTTCCCCTTCGACATCGGCTTTTAGCTTCAAAGTGATGGTTGTTCCCCTACCATCCGACTTTGTGGCTGGGCTAATTTCGTAGCCTTCAGCACCGTTGCTAACCCACAAGTTGGCAACGCCGTCGCTTGTTTGCGACAAAACTTGCACGTTTTCCGCCACCATAAACGCCGAATAAAATCCCACGCCGAATTGGCCGATAACGTCCACGTCGGCGCCTTCTTCTAGCGACTTTTTGAAACTTTCGCTGCCGCTTTTGGCAATGGTGCCAAGGTTGTTTTCCAATTCTTCCGCCGTCATGCCAATGCCGTTGTCGCAAATGATTAGAGTGCCATCTTCTTTGTTGGCACGAACTGTTATTTGCAAAGACGACCTATCCAAGCCCGAACCATCCGTCAGACTTTTGTAGGCAAGTTTATCCAATGCATCGCTGGCGTTTGAAATTAGTTCGCGCAGGAAAATATCCTTGTTTGTGTAGATGGAGTTGATCATAATATCCAAAACTTTTTTGGATTCTGTCTTAAATTTTTTCATATCGTTCCTCACTTTTTTGTGCAAGTTCCGAGGGTGGAACGGCATTTTTTTAATAATATATCCGATTTTTCTTTTTGTCAACATATAGCAAACACCCCTGCGCGCTTTGGAGGAAGTGCAACAGGGGGTTGAAATTAACAATTTTCAAAAACGACAAGCGTTATTCAACATCGATGCAGTGCGTGGTGTTTTCCGGCTTTTCTTTGGGAACAACAATTTCCAAAACGCCGTTTTCGTACTTGGCTTTGATGGCCTTTTCGTTTACGTCACCAAGATAGTAGCTTCTGCTGCAACTGAACGCACGCTCTCTGCGAATGTATTTGACGTTTTCGTCCTTTTCGGCTTTCTTTGCGGAAACGGTCAAATATCCGTTTTCGTATTTAAGTGCGATGTCGGATTTATTGAAGCCGGCCATTTCCACGTCCATAAGATACGATTGTTCCGTTTCTTTTATGTCCGTTTTCATGATGGAAGCTTCTTCGTCCACGTAGAAAGGACGGAAAAAGTCGTTGAATGCATCTTCAAATATATCGCTGTTTCTTCTGGTAAGATAGTTTTTCATAGTAGGTTTCTCCTTTATGATTTGAAATTTTCGGCGTTCCGAGCGCCCGCAACCGTAATTTTTGGCAATCGTCGGTTTTGTTTGTTAGCACTCTTTCCGTTCGACTGCTAACATTATACCACTTCCAGCACGTTTGTCAATAGTTTTTACAAAAATTTTTCAACTTTTTTTGAAAAATTATACGCAAATGTGCAAACTTTTTGACAAATAGCCCCGAAGTGCCTTTTTTGCGCCTTACCAAACCGTTGCCACGGCAAAAAAACTGTGCTAAAATGTGTTCACTACTTTGCCATGCCAGGCAAAAGGAGAATTGCCGTGAAAGCAATTATACTAACCATGACCAGCGGCGAAGGGCACAACAACGTTGCAAAATCGCTGGCCAAGCAATTTGAAATTTTGGGCGTGCAAAGCCAAATAGTTGACGTTTTTGCGCACAACAAGTGGGAATACCAATTTAACAATCTTGGTTATCTTTTGGCTTGCAAATATTTTCCCAAAACATACGATTATTTTTGGAAAAAGCTGAAGTTCCGCAACAGCGACCGTCGCTATCACGGTGTGGCGCAAAGGGAAGTGGATGGCATTGCCGATTTTGTGTTCAACAAGATAAAGGACGAGGCTTTCGATTTTTTTGTTGCTGTGCACCCCTACTGCGCAATGCTTTGCGACAAGTGGAAACGCCAAGGACGTTTTGCAGGTAAAAAAGCCTTTGCCGTTTTGACAGACATTTTGCCCCACCCCTTGTGGGAATCGGCCGTGCGGTGCGACTACGTTCTTACGCCAACGCAACACGCATTTGAGCAGTTGCAACAAAAAGGTTTTGACAAAAATCAACTGGTTGCGTGCGGCTTTCCCGTGGCAGATAGCTATTTGACGCAGCAAGACAAGCAACAACTTCGCAAAAAACTGGGGCTGAAAGACAAATTTACCGTGCTTATTTGCGGCGGCGGTTTTGGTGTGACGGATAACTGGAAAATTGCCAAACAACTGCTTAAAGCGGACGTTCAAATTTTGTGCGTAAACGGCCGCAACCAAAAAATGTACAAAAAAATTCAGCGTAAAACGGCAAATGCTCAAAACTTTTTGAATTTTGGCTTTGTGGATAACTTGCACGAGCTGATGAGTTGCTCCGACGTGATTATAACCAAAGCCGGTGGCGGCACTCTGTTTGAGGCCACCGCCAAGCGCCTGCCCATTGTTATTCGCGAAAAGCCGATAATAAACGAAAGAGAAAACGCACAAATTTTGCAACAGGCCGGTGCTGCAATTGTGCTGGAAAATGCCAAGAGCGTTACCCAAACAGTGCAAGAATTGCAAAACAACCCACAAAAATGCCTGTCGATGCAAAACGCCTGCGCAGACTTTGCCGAAGGAGGCGTTCAAACCGTCTGCTCCACCATTATGGACTTGTTGCAGATGCAAGCATAGGCACAAAAACAAACCACTAGTTGAGCGCAACAGCAAACAACGCTTTGTTGCAAAAAACTTGGGGTAAAAGAACAATGACAAACACAAAACACCTGCCGCTATCAACCATCTCGGCTCATTGCTTAGTGTGTGAAAGAACAATAACAAACACAAAACGCCTGCCGCATTTGCGGTAGGCGTTTTGTTATTTTTGATAGTTATTTTTAATGGTTATTTTTAATTACTACTATTTTAATTATTACTATTTTAGTTGTTACTATTTTAATTATTGTTATTGTTTCTTGTTATTTCTGTTGTTGTTTTTATTGTTCTTTTTATTATTCTTTTTGTTTGTTTCTTTTTATTATTTTCTTGCTGTTTCAATTTTCGTTGCTTCTGTTTTGGGTGATTCTGTTTTATTTATATCTTATATTATTTCTATCCCATACCATTATTTTATGCCACTTCTGCCACTTCGCTTTGGGTATTTTAGCTTTGTAGCATTGATGATTTGCGTTGCTTAGGTATTACACAATTTTAGTTTTAATTGCACTGGTTGTTTGTGCTTTTGGCGGCATGTGTTTTACGGGGCTAAACTAGAAGGCTTTTTGCAAATAGTCTTCGATGAAAGGTTGCAAGTTGCCGTCCATAACGTCGGCAATGTTTGCGTTTTCGAAGTTGGTGCGATGGTCCTTGACCAAAGTGTAGGGGCAAAACACGTAGGATCGAATTTGACTGCCCCACTCTATCTTTTTTATTTCCCCCTTGATGGACATTGCTTCTTCCATTTGCTCCCGCTCTTTTAGTTCGGCAAGTTTGCCTTTTAGCATAAGCATGGCTTGCTCTCTGTTTTGAATTTGGCTGCGTTGCGTTTGGCAAGAAACAACAATTCCTGTGGGAATGTGCGTGATGCGAATGGCGCTTTCCGTTTTGTTGATGTGTTGACCGCCGGCGCCGGAACTGCGGTAGGTATCCACCTTCAAATCCTTGTCTTCAATAACAACGTCGTTATCTTGCGGCAACTCTGGCATAACTTCCAGCGAGGCAAAGCTTGTGTGGCGGCGTTTTTGAGCATCGAATGGGGAAATGCGCACCAAACGGTGAACGCCCTTTTCCGCCTTCAAATAGCCGTAGGCATTGGCTCCGTTAACTTGAAAGGTAACGGATTTTATGCCGGCTTCTTCGCCGGCCAACATATCTAATAGTTGCACTTTGTAGCCACGGCGTTCGGCATAGCGAGTGTACATGCGGTAAAGCATTTGCACCCAATCTTGCGCTTCCGTTCCGCCGGCGCCTGCGTGCAACGTCAAAATGGCGTTGTTGGCATCGAACTTGCCGGAAAGCAGCGTTGCAATGTGCATTTCCGAAACGGCGTTTTCTGCCGAAATAACTTCTTCGGCCGTTTCGTTTAGCATGGCTTCGTCGCCGTCGCACATATCCAAAAGTTCCGCAACGTCACCAAGTTTGGCGCGCAACTTTTGATAGCTTGCAATTTTATCCTCGATATTTTTGGCGCGTTGACTAACCGTTTGAGCGTTTTTAACGTCGTCCCAAAAATCCGCACGGTGTTGCTGTTCGGTTAGTCCTTGCAACTCTTCCGTTAGTTTGGGAATGTTCAAACTTTCGCCAATGCCGTCGATTTTGCTTTGCAATTGCTTTATTTTGAGTTTTAGGTCTTCAATTTGAATCATTTTTGTTCACCCAAAAATTACTTTTTGTTTTTGTTTTCCTTGCGTTGTTGACGCTTCAAAGCGTATTTGTCCTTTTTGGAAAGAGGTTTTTCGTCGTTTGTTGCTGTTTGAGTTTGCTTATCCTTTTGGTAACAGCAGTTTTTGTATTTTTTGCCGCTTCCGCACGGGCAAGGGCCGTTCAAATTCTTTTCGGGGTTGACGTCTTCCTGGGAGGGTGCGGCAATGGATGCCACGCGCACCAATCTGCCAAAGAACAGCATGCGAATTGTTTGCACCTTGATTTCTTCGTTGAGCTTTTCGAACATATCGTAGGCTTCTTTTTTGTAGACAACAAGAGGATCGTGCTGGCCGATGGATTGCAGGCCAACACCCTTGCGAAGGTCGTCCAATGCGTCGATGTGATCCATCCACAACTTATCCGTGATACGCAACAAAACGTAGCGTTCCGCTTCACGGAAGGGCACTTCAACATTTTCTTCGGCGGCGCGCTCGTTAAGCAAATTGCGGCAGGTTTCGGCAAGTTCGGCGCAGATTTCACGGGCGGTGCAGCCATCATCCAAAACCAAATCTTCTTCCACGGGGAAGTAGTTTTTAAGGCGCTTGTTAACTTCGTCCAAACGCCATTCGCTAACGTTTTCGTTGCCGTCGCAAGCATCTTCCAATGCGTGGCGGGCATAGTCGTGCGCCATTGCCAAAATTTCGTCGTGCACGTCTTCACCATCCAAAACACGATTGCGTTCGCGATAGATAACCTTGCGTTGTTGGTTGTTCACGTCGTCATATTGCAACACGTTTTTGCGGGCAGAAAAGTGAATGCCTTCGATGCGTTTTTGCGCCGATTCGATTGCGCGGGAAAGCATTTTGGCTTGCATGGGGGTATCTTCGTCCACACGCAAAAATGCCATTGCACGTTGCATCAAATCTCCGCTGAAAATGCGCACCATTTCGTCTTCGGCCGATACGTAGAACACACTTGTTCCGGGGTCGCCTTGACGTCCCGAACGGCCGCGCAACTGGTTGTCGATGCGGCGAGAATCGTGCCTTTCGGAACCGATAACGCACAATCCGCCTACTTGCACCACCTTTTGCTTTTCTGTGGCGGTTTCTTGCTGATATTTTGCCACCAACTGCACAAATTGTTCGTGCAATTGTTCCACTTCGGGGTCACGAACAAAGCCCGTAGCCGCTTCGATTTGTTCTTCTTCGTAGCCCAAGCGTTTTAGTTCCTGCTTGGCCAAAAATTCCGGATTGCCGCCCAGCAAAATGTCGGTGCCGCGGCCGGCCATGTTTGTTGCTATGGTAACGGCGCCAAAACGTCCTGCTTGCGCAACTATTTCCGCTTCCAACTTGTCGAACTTGGCGTTCAAAACCTTGTGCGGAACGCCTTCGGCTTTTAGCAATTTGGAAAGTTCTTCGCTCTTTTCCACCGTGACGGTGCCAATAAGCAACGGTTGCCCGTTTTCATGACGGCGTTTAACGTCGGCGACAATTGCACGCAACTTGCCCTGACGGCTGGCAAAAATAATATCCGGCTGGTCGTCGCGAATCATGGGCATGTTTGTGGGAATTGCCACAACGTCGATATTATAGATAGTGTTGAATTCGTCTTCTTCCGTTTTGGCTGTTCCCGTCATGCCGCTCATTTTGCGATACAGACGGAAAAAGTTTTGGAAGGTGATGGTTGCCAAAGTTTTGTTTTCTTCCTTGATGGTGACGTGTTCTTTGGCTTCGATTGCTTGGTGCAAACCGTTGCTATAACGGCGGCCATCCATTTTGCGGCCGGTGAAGGAATCGACAATTACAACTTGACCTTTTTCCACAATGTAGTCGTCGTCGCGGTGCATAATGGCGTGCGCACGCAAAGCGTTGTTTATATAGTGGTTTATTTCGGTGTTTTCGGGGTCGGAAAGATTTTCCAGACCGAAAAATTGTTCTGCCTTGCTAACTCCGCGTTCCGTCAAACGAACGGTTTTTTCCTTTTTATCCACAACGTAGTGGCCGTTGGGTTCCGTTTCGGCATCGGCCGTTTTGCCTTCATCATCCACGTTGGTGCTGTTTTGCAAAGTGCAAACAAAGCGGTTGGCCTTTTCGTAGCCGTCGCTGGATTTTCCGCTAGGGCCGGAAATGATAAGGGGCGTTCTGGCTTCGTCAATCAAAATGCTATCCACTTCGTCGATGATAACAAAGTTTAGTCCTCTTTGCACGCAGTTTGCGCGAACGGTAGACATATTGTCGCGCAGGTAGTCAAAACCAAATTCGTTGTTGGTGCCGTAGGTGATATCGCAAGCGTAGGCGGCGCGTTTTTCGCGAGCAGTTTGTTTGCTTAGCGTTACGCCAACAGTTAGGCCCAAAAAGCGGAACACTTTGCCCATCCATTCCATATCGCGCTTGGCAAGATATTCGTTGACGGTGACAATATGAACTCCATTGCCCGTCAAAGCGTTTAGGTAGGCGGGCAACGTTTCCGTCAAGGTTTTGCCTTCGCCGGTGGCCATTTGGCAAATACGGCCTTGGTGCAGAGCAATTCCGCCCAAAACTTGCACGTAGTAGTGGCGTTGATGCAACACACGCTTGCTGGCTTCGCGGCACACGGCATAGGCATCGGGCAAAATATCGTCGGTTGTTTCGCCGTTTTGCAAACGAGTTTTAAAAACGGAAGTTTGCTGGGCAAGTTGCTCGTCGCTAAACGCCGCATAAAACGCTTCCTTTTGTTCCACCAAGTCGGCAATCTTTTGCAGTTTTTTAACTGCGGAAGCGTTACCGCCACCATAGGCTTTTTTTGTAACCTTGAAAGATTGCGCATATTGTTCGGATATATATTTCATATTTCCTCCTCTATTTCCCAAACGGTGCGCTCTTCGCGCGAAGCAACCGTAAGGCCGATTACTTGCGTTGCACCTTTGCGCTTCAACGCTTTTGCACATTCGTTAAGCGTTGCGCCCGTCGTCTTTACGTCGTCTATAAGCAGAACTCTTTTTCCACGAACGCTGTCGTTTGCGGAAAAAGCGCCCACCAAATTTTCCTGTCGTTGCTTTTTGCCCAGTGTTTCTTGCCGAGCCGTTTCCTTTGTTTTTGTTAGAGCATGCAACGGAAAGTCGATATCTAACTTGTAGCAAAAGTGTTCGGCCAACAATTGCGATTGGTTGTAGCCCCTTTTCTTTTGCGATTTTGGCGACATGGGCACAAAGGTTACCACGTCGAACTGCAAATTGTATTTTTGCGCCGCAAAAACAAGATATGCCGCCAACACTCTGGCGTTGGAACCAAGATTGTTGAACTTCATATCCAAAATGGCCTTTTGAACGGCGCCGTCGTAGCAAAAAGGCGAATACGCCCTGTCGAAATAGGTCTTTTCGAAGGCGCAACGACCGCAATAGTCTTCGGCACCGTGCAAGGCAACACCGCAACGCAAACACGTTTTGCCGTTGTTGAAAGTGACTTTTTCTAGGCAATCTTTGCAAAAGCCCACTTCGCCAAACACGTCCGTGCCGCAATTGAGGCACTTGAACTGCGTTGGCGCAACTGCCGTTTGCAAAGCGTTTTTAAGTTTCCACCAAAAGTGTTTCATTTTTTAGTCTTCCAAAGGCGGTTCGCCTTGGTTGGATTCTTCAACAACCGAAGCAAAAGCGTTGCGAATAAAACGGCTGTCGCGTTGCAAAAATCTGCGCAAATTGGTTGTGCGAGTGGCAATGTAGTTGTTGTGTACCATCATGGCAAGCACCTTTTTGCTGCCCACAAGCACAACGGCACGCTTTGCGCGAGTGATAGCCGTATAGAGCAAATTTCTGTTGATTATGGAAGGCGGGCCGTTTACAAGTGGCACCACAACCACTTCGAACTCGCTGCCTTGGCTTTTGTGAATAGTGATGGCATAGGCCGGTTGCAAATCGGAATAGTCCTGCCGTGAATAGCTTGCAATGCGGTTGTCGTCGAAAGCCACCAGCATTTCGCCGTTCACCCTGTCGATGCTTTGCACAACGCCTATATCGCCGTTGAAAACACCTTCGCCTTCTTCCACCATGCCGCCGGGCAAAAAGCGTTTGAAAGGCAGTTCGTAGTTGTTTACCGTTTGCATAACCCTGTCGCCCACGCGAATGACGTTTTTGCCAATTTGCGTTTCGTTTTTGCCGTATGCGGCAGGGTTCAACGCCGCTTGCAACAAAGTGTTTAGGTTTTCCACGCCGGCAACACCGCTTTTCAAAGCGCCCAAAACTTGCACTTCGGAAGAGGGCAAACCGGTAAACTTGGGCAAACGAGTGGTTACAAGTTGCACAACCGTTTGCGCAATCTCTTCGTAGTCGGCCATAGGCATAACAAAAAAGTCTTTGCTTTTGTTGTTAATTTCCGGCATGTGTCCGCCGTTTACAAGGTGTGCGTTGGAAACGATAAGGCTATCTTCCGATTGGCGATAGATGTGCGTTAAATAGCGCACTTCCACCACTTTGCTGGCAATGATATCCGCCAAAACGTTGCCTGCGCCCACCGACGGCAACTGGTCTTTATCCCCCACAAGCACCAATCTGGTGCCGTTTTCTAGGGCGGAAAGCAGGCTGCTCATAACGGAAACGTCTACCATGGAAAGTTCGTCCACGATAACCACGTCGCAAGGCAAAGTGTTGTAGCGGTTAAATTTGAACACCATTTTGCCACCGTGCGCTTCGTATCCCAGCAAACGATGAATGGTTTTTGCATCCTTGCCGGTGCTTTGCGAAAGCCGTTTGGCAGCGCGACCGGTAGGCGCACAAAATGCAAGCCTCAACCCCGTTGACGAAAGTATTTCGGCAATGCATTTGATAATTGTTGTTTTTCCCGTGCCGGGGCCGCCGGTGATGACCGTTACGCCGTTTATAAGCGCCGACTTCACTGCGCCTGCTTGGCTGGGGTGAAAAGATATTTTGTTTATTTTTTCGAACTGCGCAATGCGAGAATCGGCATCTATCATGATGCGTTTGGCACTGGCGTTCAAATCTAGCAAACGGTAGGAAACTTTTTGTTCCAACTTGTAGTAGTAGGCAAGCGCAATGCATTTTTTGCCTTCTGCCTCGAAGGTTACAGCGGTGCTTTCCAGCACCAAACCGTCGATGGTTTTGCCAACAAGTTCGTCGAAGTTTTCAAGGTTTAACTGCAACAATTCACTGCACCTGGTGAGCAAATCGCTGAAATACAAAAAAGTGTTGCCCTGCTTTTCGGCAGAATCTTTTAGCGCATAAACAAAAGCGGCACGCACACGAAAACTGCTTTCGGCAGGGATAGACATGCTTTGGGCAATTTTATCCGCCGTCAAAAAGCCAACACCATCGATATCGTCCACCAGTTTGTAGGGGTTTTCTGAAAGGATGGCTTTTGTGTCCCCCTTATACACGTTGTATATTTTTATTGCCAAGTTTGTGGAAATTCCATAACTTTGCAAAAACATTATTTGTTCCTGCATAACTCGCAAACCTGCAACGGCGTTGGCAATATCTAGCGCCTTTTTTGCAGAAATGCCCTTAACTTTGGAAAGTAACGCAGGGTTGTTATCTATCACGTCGAAGGTGTCGTCGCCAAACTTTTCGTAGATGCGTTCGGCCAAAACTTCGCCAATGCCCTTGATAAGTCCGCTGGAAAGATACTTGACGATGCCCGTTTTGTTGGTGGGGTTAAGCACTTGATATTGTTCCACGGCAAGTTGTTCGCCGTACTTGCTGTGAACGGAAACTTTGCCCGAAACGGAAAGAACGGCTCCCACAGAGAGCATAGGAAAACACCCGACGCAGATGATGTTATCTCCGTCGGTGCAATCCAAACTCAAAACCGTGTAGCCGTTTTCTTCGTTGCGAAAGACAATCCCCGCAACTGTGCCTTTAACCGTCAATTCCAAGAGTTATTCTTCCTGTTGAATATATTTTTTAAGATCTTCTACCTTATCCAATTGTTCCCAAGCAAATTCGTCACGGCCAAAATGTCCGTAGCTTGCCGTTGCCAAATAGATGGGGCGTTGCAAACCAAATTTCGTGATGATTGCACGAGGACGAAGGTCGAATTCGTCGTTGATGATATCGGCAATAACTGCATCGGAAACAACTCCCGTGCCATAGGTGTTAACGTCGATGGAAACAGGTTTGCTTCTGCCAATTGCATAGGAAACTTGAATTTGAATTTTTCTTGCAAGGCCTGCTGCAACCACGTTTTTGCAAATGTAGCGGCACATATATGCTGCCGAACGGTCCACTTTTGTTGCATCCTTTCCGGAAAATGCTCCGCCGCCGTGCGCGCAATATCCGCCGTAGGTATCCACGATGATTTTTCTTCCCGTAAGTCCGCTATCGGCAGCTGGTCCGCCCAATTCGAAACGGCCTGTGGGGTTGATGTAGTATTTGGTTTTGTCGTCCAAAAGGTTTAGGGGAACAACGGCACGAATGACGTGACGAATCATGTCTTCGGCAATTTGCGAAGGGGAAACGTTGGGGCCGTGTTGTGCGGAAAGAACAATGGTATCCACACGCACAGGTTTGTCGTCCAAATATTCCACCGTAACTTGGCATTTTCCGTCCGGACGAAGGTAATCCACAATGCCCAGTTTGCGCACTTCTGCAAGACGTGCGCTTATTTTTTGCGCAAGCATAATGGCCATGGGCATATATTCCGGCGTTTCGTCGCAAGCATAACCAAACATCATGCCTTGGTCGCCGGCGCCGTACATATCCAAAATTTCGCCACGGTCACGGTATTCGTCCGATTTATCCACGCCCAAAGCGATATCGGGCGATTGCTTATCCAACGAAATTATCACGCCGCAACTGTCAGCATCGAAACCATATTTTGCACGAGTGTAGCCAATTTTGCGAACGGTATCACGAACGATGGAGGCATAGTCCACAACTGCCTTGGTGGTTATTTGGCCCATCACGAAAACCGTTCCCGTGCATACAACCGTTTCGCACGCAACACGAGCGTCGGGATCTTGCGCCAAAATGGCATCCAAAATGGCATCGGAAATTTGGTCGCAAAGTTTGTCGGGGTGCCCTTCCGTCACACTTTCGGACGTGAAGAATCTTCTTTTGTTTGTTTTCATCTGTTTTCTCCTTTCAAATCCATCGAAGGCGTCTAGTTGCGTTCCACACCTAAAAAATGCTCCGTCAAACCTGACAGAGCCATCCGAAACGCGCAAAATACTCGCCGTCCCATCTTTCAAACCGCAAAAATTGTCGGTTCGCGGAAATTAGCACCTAACTTATTTTAGGTTGCTGTGACTTCATCGAGTCCGTCTCTCTGTCACTCTCGATAGGTTTGTGAAAACATTCTATCACGCAGTGCGCCAAATGTCAATAATTTAGATAATACTAAACTATATATAGCAATTTTATCCTTCTGCTTTTCACGTTCTCACCAGCACAACCCTGCAACAAATGTTGACGAAAAAAGCCAAAAAGTTTAAGCAAAGTGAATCCGCAAATCAGCCTTGCCAACAAGCGTTAAGCCGGCAAATCAACGCTGGCAACAAAAAAACTCTTGCATGGTCAAGTGCAAGAGTTTTTTTATTTTGCGCCATCGCGGCGCAACACTGCCGGTATGGTGCAGAAAATAAGCTTCAAGTCAAAAAAGAATCCGCGTTTGGAAAGATATTCCAGCTCCAACTTTTGGCGTTCGCCGTTTTCGTAAGTGGCGGATTTTCGCCCATAAACTTGCCAATAGCCAGTGAGGCCGGGTTTGACGGCAAGCAGTTTTTGCTGTTGATATTCCGAAAAGTTTTGCAATTCCATTTGGGTGATGGGGCGTGGCCCAACAACGCTTAGCGAACCGAACAAAATGTTGAACAGTTGCGGAAGTTCGTCTAGCGAAGTTTTGCGCAACACTTTGCCAATTTTGGTGATGCGGGGGTCGTTATCCACCTTGCGTTCCTTTTCCCACTGCTGTTTTTGTTCTGGCGAAAAGTACTTATCCAAATTGGCGGAATCGGCCACCATGGTGCGAAACTTATATACGTTTATCTTTTTTCCGTTTTTGCCAACACGGGCATCGCGATAGATAATTTTGCCCTTGGACGAGCAGGCCACTATTAGGCCAAGCAACAGCATCAGCCACGAGCACAACAAAATCATGACAAAAGAAGAAACGATGTCGAAACAGCGCTTGAGAAAAGCGTAGCATTTGCCGCCACGAACAACAATTTCTTCAGTTGTGCAATTTTGTTCACACATATTTTTTTACCCTGTTTGCTTATGTTAGCACATTTTTGAACAAAACACAATAAAAAACCCAAAAAGTATGAATAAAAGAGACAAAATTGAGACATTTTTCGTCAAATATTGACACTGTTACAACAAAACGTTGCAAAAAGAATGGATTTGCTGTATAATTTTTGTATATTTCACACAGAAACTGGCGTACTATTTGAAGGAAGCAAAAATGAACTGTGCCATTATTATCAACAGCCTTTCCGGAAACAGCAAGTTTGTTGAAGAAGAAAACTTAATAAACTTGTTTGGGGAAGACTACGACACCACCGTTATTTATATCTACGAAGAAACGGTGTTGGGCGATTTGTCGGCCTACGACAGAATTGTTGTTTGTGGTGGCGACGGAACGTTGCACAACGTGATAAATTGCAAAATTTCCACAACGGCGCAGCTGTTTTATTTGCCATACGGCACCTTTAACGAAAGCGAACGCAGTGCCGTGCGTTGCCCGCAACTGACGGAATTGGGTCGTGCCGGCAACAGATATTTTTCCTACGTGTGTGCGGCAGGCATTTTCACTCCGCTGGGGTACGTTGTTTCCAACAAAAAGAAAAAGCGTTGGAAAAAGCTTGCGTATTTCAGCAAAATTTTGCACGAATACAGGGTGCACCGCATCCCTGCGCGGTTCGAAATAAACGGCGAACAGCACGACGGCGAATATTCGCTGCTTATGGCCATCGATTCGCCACAATGCTTTGGCTTTAAGTTTAACAAGTCGTTCCAGCAAGACGACGGATTGTTGCACTTTTTGGCCATTAAGGCGCCAAAACACAACGGACTTTTGGGGGCAATAGAATTGTTCCGACCGCTGTTCAGAACGTTTTTTGTGGGATTCAAAAAATCGTTTAGATCCAAACGAATTTTGTTTGAACCGTGCAAAAAAGTGAAACTGCACCTAAGCGGCACCGTCCCGTTTGATATGGACGGCGAAAAGGTAGATATGCGCGGCAACTTTTCCATTGGCATTGTGCAATGCAACTACAATTTGGAAATTGTTAGCCTTGCGGATTTGCGCCACCTGAAAGAAGAAACGCACGTGGAATAGTTTGTCCAAAACACAAAGCTACAACCCAACAAACACAAAACGACGAACAGTTTGTTCGTCGTTTTTTTTGCAATTAGGACATTTTTGTATAAGATACCAACCTCACCCTCTTGCTATTATTGACCGAGCAATGGGCTGGGCAAAAATCAGTTTTCGGCAACAATTGTTTGATAGAACTGCACCAGTTTTGGTGCTTCGCAGGAAATATCATAGCCAAGTTGCGCCATTTGCTGGCTTGTTATGCATTTGCGTGGTTCATCCAACAGCCGAGATATTGTTTGCGCCCACGTTTTGGCATCGTCAATAGGCAAAAAGGTGGCGTTGCCGGCATCGGCCTCGCGCGAAACTTTGTTGGAAATTACGCAAGCAGCACCACACGCTTGCGCTTCGATGGCCACAAGGGGCATGCCTTCGAAACGGGAAGGCAATGCAAAAACGTCGAAAGAAGCGTAGGCCTTTTCCACGTCGGCACGTTCCGGCAGGAAAATCACCTGGGCTTTTATTTTGCGGGCTTGCTTTTGCAAAGCATCGGCATCCTTGCCGCCACCCACCAGCACAAATTGCACGTCGCTGCGCATTTGGGCAAGATGGCGAAAAACTTCCATCAAAAAGAACAGGTTTTTTTGAAACACAAAACGTCCAACAAAGCCAACGGTTTTTATGCCGTTTGGTTTTTCGGCATAGCAAAATCTGTTCAAATCCAATGCGTTTTTCATCAAAAACGCCTTTTCGCTCTTTCCAAACAGCCATTCGATGCTAAGTTTGCTGCAACCGGCAAAGTGCGTTGCATATTTTTTGGTAAAGGGCTTAAGCACGTTTTTGGCCAAAAATGCCAATCCTTCTGCGGGGTGCGCAGTGGAATGTGCGTGGCAAATTCTAACGGCAATGCCTGCCTGTTTTGCCGCTTTAAGGGCAAAGCCCGATCGGGTTGTTAAGTGTGCGTGCACCGCATCGTATCCGTTTTGACAAAAATACTTTTTTAGCACCGTTACGGCGCTGGGCTTGAAAATGTTTGGAAAATGAAACACTTTGCCGCCAAGACTTTTAATTTCGTCGTCGTAACGGCTGGGCGCATAGGTGAAAAAATCGAACTGAACCAAATTTCTATCCACGTGGCGATAGTAGTTCATGACACAACTCATAACGCCGCCGCTTGCACTGCCAATAACTTGGGCAATTTTCAAAATGCGGCGACCGCTTGTGTCGCCGCTAGATGTTGTAGGCATCGCACACCTCCTGCGCATCGCCCATCATTTTTATTTTTCCTTCGTCCAACCAAATAACACGGCTGCAAAGTTCGCGAATTTGATCGAGCGAGTGCGAAACGATAAGCACCGTTGTGCCACCGGCCATCAATTCGTGCATGCGTTGTTTGCATTTCGCCTGAAATTCCGCATCGCCAACGGCAAGAATTTCGTCCACAATCAAAATGTCCGGGTTCACAAGTGTTGCAACGGAAAATGCCAAACGCATCATCATGCCGGAAGAATAGGTGCGAATGGGCGCATTCATGAAGCGTTCCAATTCGGCAAAAGCCACGATATCATCGTACTTTTCTTCCAAAAACTTTTTGCTAAACCCCAAAATGGCACCGTTCAAAAACACGTTTTCTTTGCCGGTGAGGTCGGGGTCGAACCCAGAGCCCAATTCCAACATGGGCGCGATGGTTCCGCCGCAAACAACTTCCCCTTCGGTGGGCTTCAAAATTCCGGCAATAACCTTCAACAAGGTGCTTTTGCCCGAACCGTTGCGGCCTATAATGCCCAAAACTTCGCCACGCTTGACGGAAA
Organism: uncultured Oscillospiraceae bacterium; assembly: GCA_964577535.1. Classification (GTDB taxonomy): domain Bacteria; phylum Bacillota; class Clostridia; order Christensenellales; family CAG-314; genus Fimimonas. The sequence continues at coordinate 24,890 of CAZNZO010000005.1, read as the reverse complement.
AGGAAACGTCCGAAAGGGCCCAAAGCTCCCTAACCGATTCGTTATCGCCCTTTATTTTGCGCATGGCAAATTCCTTCCAGGAAAGCGCCTTGTTATCCATCATTTTGAAGCGCATAGAAACGCCTTGCGCATTGATGAGGTCGCCTTCGGCAAGGGTTACGTGGGGTGTTTTTGTTCCACGCAAAATTTTAAGTTTTGTTTTGTCTTTAGCCATCAAAAACCTCAAATGTAAAGCACAAAGCTGTTTTGTTTCTTTTTGAACACCAATCCGCCAACAAACAATGCTGCCAAAGCGCTGATCAGGCAATAGACGTATTGCGCTGGTTCCGGCGAAACTCCGGAAATTATGCACGTGCGCACAAAACTGATGTAGAGATACATGGGGTTGCATTGTTGAATCCAACGCAACATTTCGGGGATGATATCCGCTGGATAGAATATCGGCGTTAGGTACATCCACATCATGGAAATAACTCCCCACAAAAACTTGGTATCGCGGAAGAACACCATTGCCGTTGCCAGCAGCATGCCCAAGCCATAGCAGAAAATAAGCATGCAAGCAAAGGGGAACAGCGCAAGTATCCACGAAAGTGATGGGAAAATGGGCTGAATTAGCACCACCATGAGCAATGGAATAAGCGCAAAGGCAAAATTAATGCCGGAAGATAGCGTTTTGGTTAGCGGATAGATATACTTGGGAACATACACTTTGTTTATCATGTTGGAATTGCCAACGATGGAATCCAAACACATGGAACAACTTTCCGAAAAGAAGTTGAACATTGTTACGCCGATAATAAGGTAGGCCGTGTAGTTGGAAATTTCACCGTAGCCACGGAAAATGTTGCTGAACACAAAATACATAACGAAAGTTGTTAGCAACGGATTTAGGAAACTCCACAACACGCCAAAAAACGAACGTTTATACTTGGATTTGAAATCTCTTGCAACAAGTTGCGAAATAAGAAATTTGTAGCGGCTTAGCGAAGCAAAACTGTTGATGATAAGACTGTTTCTGTTTCGCACGTGGCGTACCAAGGAAACAGCCACTATTGCGGCAATAACTCCTGCGCCAACAAGAGCAATCCACCAATAGTTAAGTCCTGTCCAAACGTAGTCTTGTCCGCAAAACTCAAAGTTTAACGAAAGTGCCGTCTCGGTGCCGTCTAGCAAAAGCGTTTCGCCCTTGTTTTGGGTGCGGAATTCCGGAATCCAGCCGCCGCACTGCACTTCAATTACAAATTGTTGGTCGCAAGTGGATTCGTCGGGTTGCGGCAAAACAATGGAAGTAAGCCTGCTTGCATCTGTTGCAACCATGTGCGTTTCTTGTTTCAAAAACAAACTGCCGTCGGCACGCAAAACGGAAATAACAACGTCCGCTTCCGCGTTGGGTTGGCTTTTGGCCCACCTGACGGAAACAACTTGCAAGCGTTGCACTTTGGAAGTGAAGCGTTGCGTAACCACGTTGAAAGAAACGTTTTCGCTTTCAACCGGTTCTTGCAACTCTACGTTGCCACGGGAATTGCGAAAATGCAACTGTTCGCCCATCAAAAAATATAACGAAACAACCAACATGGCGTAGACGCAAAAGATAATTGCGCACCAAACGGCTATTTTTCTTTTTGGTAGTTTTACGTTTTGCTTCATATATCCTCAATACGCAACCTTTGCAACTTGGCCTTTCGCATTGTTCTGCGCTGGCGTTGCACTTGCGCCTTTTTCAAAAGTATGCCAAAAACACCATTGCGCTAAACAAAACGGTGCGTGTTTTTAGCCACACTTTAGAATATAACAATATTTGCAATATGTCAAGAAGTGGAAACAAAAAGCCTGTTTGCCGCCGCCAAATTTGCACAATTTTTGCAAAATATTGAACACGGCACCGAATTTTGCTGCATTTTGCCTGCACCACAACAAAAAAGCGGGCCTGCTTTCGCAAACCCGCAAAAATATTTTGGCCGTTTCTATTTTCCTTCGCGAAGGAGGTCGGCAATTTCTTGCAACAATTGTTCTTGTGTTTTGGGAGCGTTTTTGGCGGCCTCTTCGGCAGCGATGCGTTCTTGTTCGGCAATTTCTTCACGACGAGCTTGTTCCAAAGCGGCAATTTCGGCAAACGTTTTGCCTTCTTTGCGGAACTTTTTCAATTCTTCGCGAGTAAAGGGAGAATCGCTGATTTTTTTGATGGTGTTTTCGCTGGCTTCACGAGCAGCGTTGAACACTTTGACAATGGAAAACAGCACCAATGCAATAAGCAAAAAGTTGATGACGGCACTGATGAATGCGCCCCAGTCGATAAGAATGGATTTTTCCATATCCAAAACGCCAACAAGTTGGTTGCCACTGGCATCCACTTGCCAAACTTTTACAAGCGGCGTATACATTTTTGCCAATGCATCTTGGTCTCCGCCACAGCAATAGTAAATTATCATGTTGATTATCGGTTTCAAAATTCCGTTGGAAAGTGCGTTTACAATTGCCGTGAAAGCAGCGCCGACAATCATACCTACGGCCATATCCATAACGTTGCCGCGGGCAATAAATTTTTTGAATTCTGCAAAAAACTTTTTCATTTTGTCCTCCGTGTTTTATTTTATGAACCTATTCTAGCACACTAATTGCGTTTTGCAAACCCCTGCAATGGTTTTGACCAAGTTTTTTTGCAAAAAAAAGCAAGCAAAGTTTTTCCTTTGCTTGCAACAAAAAGCGCAAAGATGCCTAGCACGCCTGCCCTGCAAGCGACAAAACACCTTCTTCGCGCAAAGAAGTTAATTGCGAAGTTTTTACTAGTGCTATCCATCCGGCCAATTCGCAAATTATTTCGCTGTTGGTTGGTGCGTAGCCGCTTTTAACAAAGGGAACGCCGAACAAATCGTTTAGCCGAGGCAAATGTCCATAGAGCAAACAATCGGAAATGGCGTTGCGAATGGCACGTTCGATGCAGTTGGCGTTGGTTTGAAATTTCAATGCAACTTTGCCATAGATTTTCTTGCACGAGCAGACAAATTCGGTGGCTTTTGCAACCACCGCTTCGCACAAAAATGCCGTGCCAATCAGCTTGTTTTTGAACCCCACCGCCAACAAAATACGCTCCGCAGCACGTTTTGTGTCGTTATTTTTAACGTACGCTATCAGTTTTTTCGTGTCAGCTTCCGATAATAATCTCATTTTGCCCTCCAAATTGTGTTCGAGCAAGATTATATCGCATAAGTATAACATTTTCAACACTTTTGCACAAAAGTAAACTCCGATATTAAATGATTTCAAACGAAAAATGTCGAATAAACGATTTTTAGCACTTATGTTCAAATGTTTTGGCAAAAATAAAGCAATTTTGATGAAATTTCTGCAACAAAATGTCACAGAAAAAACGTTTGCGCAAAATTACACAAATGCCGCCATCCCAATATCTCACCTTGCCATAAACGTGGCTTCGGACAGGCCGTTGGCGCAAAGTTCGGTTTGCATAATTTTCTCTTTTGCGTTTAGCCCCTACACTGTGACTACGCCACACCGCTGCTTTGTTTTTTAAAGCAAAAAGGAGGTTAGTTACATGATAGTTCTATCAATACTGCAAATTGTTTTAACAACTATCCAAATCATTATAGATATTATATGCTGTGCGAAGTGAATCTTTTGCCTAACGGCAAAAGATTAGCAAAACTGTCGTTTTGCCGCAAAAACTGTTGCTTTTGCACTTCTAGCATGTAAGGCTACGAAGTTTTGCTTGTATATGCCTTCGGCGCATCCAGACAAAACTTCTTGTGTTATAAAAATAACTCGTAACTAACCTCCCATGGTTAGATTGTAACACACCGGTGCGACGTCGTCAAGTGCCCACGTTGTCCCTAACCTTTGGGCTAATCGAAATTGTGACGACTGGCCTTTTTGTTAAATTTTATATATCGACTCATTGGCTTTTATCATCCAATATGTCATAATTATTCCACCGTGGTGGACATAAACGTCCAAAGTTTGGAAGCAAGCTTGCCAAATCGAACAGAGTAGGTAAACGGTGGAAGTTACTTGTATGCAATAGCAAGTTGTCTGAGAGGCTCTGCAAACCGTCCATTTTTATGGGCGGTTTTTTTGTTGCATTTTGCGGCTTCCGCCAAATAAACCCGGCTAAATGGTGGCAAATGGAATACGCCCAAACTGTCGTTATCCAAACCAAGCCGGAAACCGTCAACGTAGAAACTAACACGTCGTTTGCCGTAGCCGTGTTGCACAATTATGGGATAGTTGCTATACACCGGGCTTAACGCCGGTGCCGTGAAACTGTTGCCCAATCCGTCAACTTCCGAACGGCTATCTTCCAACAAGTCCAAACACTTTGTGCTGCCATTCATATACTGCACGGCGTCCGCTGTTAAATACGCCGTTTTGCCACAACCGGGCTTTCCAAACACTATGGTGATCATCAGAAATCTACCTTGTGGTTGGACGTTTTGCTTGTTCCCTTGCCGTAACTGGTTGTAGCAGGCTTTCTAACAGGTTTTTTGCCGCTAGATGAACTTTCGTTCGTTGGCTTTTCCGTGCTTTTACCAACTTTGTGCCCCACCATTTCTTCGTACAATGGTTTTTCTACAAGATAACAAGTCGACTTTTTAGTATTATCCTTGTCGCCATAGAATGCCAAAATTCTATTCTTCAAGACCTTAGGAACATCCTTTCCTGTCATATCATGCCAAAACACTCCTGGCTTCGTGGATTCAGAAGAATTAACCAAACAAATGTACGGGGTGTTTTTCGAAACGACGCCACATGTCCCTTGTAAGGGCTTTCCGTTTTTATATGCATAATCATATGAAACAGCATACAAACCGCTTAAATTTATATCTTTATTCTGATTTTTATTCGAATATTTTTTTTCAGTCATATCTTGACAATACCTCCTTAATGTACTACAATATCAATGCGTTATTGGCTTAAAAACCAAAGTTGAGGCGGATGCGCTCAACCGAGCAGAGTAGTTAAAAAACGCTGAAATAATTTTCCATAGAGAAAATTTGCTGTGAGGCTCTGTAACCGCCCATTTTTATGGGCGGTTTTTTTCTTGCCTTTTTAGCCTCCGCACTTCACCGTGCAAGTAGCTTTAACATCCGGATCACCTGTTGCATAGCAGGTCAATAACATTTCTGCGCCCGTAAAATCTTGCTGGAACGTCAACGTCACACTCATGCCGTTGCTTGCCACTACAAGCGTTACGTAGTCTGTAACGGCGCCGGTTTTGGCCTTGCCGGAAACCCATTCTAGCTGCCAACTAAACTGTGGATCAGCAATCGACGGCGAATAACTTGTTATACTAACCGTGAAGCTTTTAACAGTCATTTTGGCGTAGATATTCAAATCTTTCGTTACGCCGCTATTAAAGTTGTAACTATCCGTCAATCCACTGTTTGAGAACCAACCACCAAAGTTATAGCCGGCAACCGAAGGCGTGTAGCTTGCAACCGTTTGGCCGTAGTTAACGGTAACAGTCTTGGCAACGTTGCCGTTGACAAAAAACCTTACAGTAAACGTCTTTATTGTTGCCGTTGGCGCAATCGACTTTGCACCGGTCATCGTCAACGTTCCGCTTGTGGCGCTATTTGCCACAAAACAAAGTTCCGGGCCGCAAACAAAAAAGGTTTGCCGCAAACGACAAACCTTCCCTTTGACAATTGCAATAAAAAAGGATATTTCCACCAAGTTTTGGTTGAAATATCCTTTTTTTGGTCGGGAGTACAGGGCTCGAACCTGTGACCCTCTGCTTGTAAGGCAGATGCTCTCCCAACTGAGCTAACTCCCGTTTTGGTGACTCCTACGAGATTCGAACTCGTGTTACCGCCGTGAAAGGGCGATGTCTTAGGCCTCTTGACCAAGGAGCCAAATTTTGGTAGCGGCGGTCGGATTCGAACCAACGACCTGCCGGGTATGAACCGGCCGCTATAACCATCTAAGCTACGCCGCCACATTGCTTTTCCGGAGATTTCGTGTTGTTCCACACCATTGCTACTTCAAAAGCCTAATCATTGTATCAAATAAACTGTGCTTTGTCAACAAAATGCAACAAAGATTTTTCCCCTCTTTTGCCACAATTTTTGCATATTTTTTGCGAAAAGCCCAAAAACAAGGCAATTGAAGGCAAAAACAGATGCGCCCTGTCAACAGTTGGCGTTTGCACCGCCAAGCAAAACACACAAAACAACCATGGCCGCAATGCAACTTGATGGCTGTTACAAAACAAAATTTAAGGCTTCCTACACAAGGAAGCATTTTTGTTACAATGCGGATTCTCTTTCCGCAAAACGAAGGCCGCAAAATACCGTTGAAAATTGAAACAGTTTTGAGGTTTTTGAACGTTTGTGTTTTCACGCCACATACGCCACGACAAAACTATTCTTCCGAAATGCCAAGCTGTTCACTTTCTGCATGCAAACGGCGTTCCTTTTGACGTACGGCGCGCAGACAAAACCACAAAACAACCAAAATTTGAAAGCTTGCGCCAACAACATAGACCAACCAAGATTTTGCGTTGATAATAGCAACGTCGGCCAGCACACACAGCGACCAGCTAAGCGCCGAAACAGCCAAGCCCCTAACCCAGAATTTGCACCACATGCAGGAAAACACCAGCAGCACAATAAGCGAAACAGACAACGCCACCAAAAAAGCGTATTTGGCAAAGGGAATTGTGCTATCGATCATAAGCCCCACCGCCGTGACAATGGCTGCAATAAGGTAGGGCAATCCGGCGGAAAGCAACGCCACCAGCAAGCGGCGCACAAATGTGCTTTTGAACAACGATGCCGCTGTCGGCTTTTTGTGTTCAATCAAAAAATCGTTAACGGAAACGCCATAGAGATCGGCAAGAGATTTGAGCACCAAAACATCAGGCACGCCTTCGGCACGTTCCCATTTGCTAACGGCCTTATCCGAATAGTTTAAAATTTCTGCAAGTTGTTGTTGAGTGTAGCCAGATGCCTTCCGAAAATAAATTAGATTTTGCGCAATTATTGCACGGGTGCTTTCGGCATCCGTAGCAACAAAATTTTCCTTTTTCATGCTGCTATTATACCGCTTTTGCACGTTTTTGACAACTATTTGCCACCTTACAAAACCGGCTCTACTGTCGGTAGAGTTGCAAAACGCCAACTCTACTAGGGCAATTTTAACAATAGAATTGACAACAGCAACAGTAGGTACACTTTTTCGTCCACCATGTGTAGAATAAAGAAAAACGCCACGCGGAGGAAAAAATATGTTTAACGTTTCTTGCGAATCGACTTGCGATATTCCCTTTGAACACATGCAAAAGCGCAACTGCAAAATTCTTTTTTATACCTACACCATTGACGACCAAGAGTTTGTTGACGACATGGGGCGCACCAACGAGGCTTTGCCGGCACTTTTTGAAGCACTAAAAACCAAGCGTCCGCGCACGTCGCAAATAAATGTGGAAACATACGAACAGTTCTTTTTGGAACAGCTGAAACAGGGCAACTTGTTGCACGTAACGTTTAGTTCCGGCCTTTCGAAATCGGCAGAAAACGCCATGCAAGCGGCGGAAAGAGCCAACAAGGCCAAAACGGGACACAAGGTTGTTGTTGTGGATTCCCTTTGTTCTAGCGGCGGCTACGGCCTTTTGATGGACGGCGTGTTGAACAAACGCGACCAAGGCATGAAGTTTGAACAACTTTGCCAATGGACGGAAGAAAACCGCCTTAGGGTGCATCACTTTTTCTTTTCTACCGACCTAACCTATTATCGTCGCAGCGGACGAATTTCCGGCGCGGCCGCCTTTGTGGGCAACGTGTTTAAAATTTGCCCGGTGATGCGGCTGGATAGGCAGGGCAAAATTGTTGCCTATGCAAAAGCCATAACACCGAGAAAAGCCATGGCAAAATTGGTGGAAGAAACAAAAGAACACGTAGACTTGGATTTTGACCAAACAATGTTTTTGCAACACTCAAATTGTTTGCAAACGGCCTGGCAAACGCAGGCGGCGTTGGCCGAAGTGTTTCCACAAATAAACAACTTTGCGCCATCCGATTTGGGCATTGTTATTTGCTGTCACTGCGGCCCTAACACCGTTGCCGTGTTCTTTTGGGGCGACAAGCGCACATACTAGCGGCAATGCAATTTGCGGCAGAACGCGGCCATGCTTTGTGCAAAAAGTTTGCTTGCCCATTGTTGCCGCCCACAGGTACGCTTCACCTGGCAAACAAAAAAGGCGAGTTCTCACTCGCCTTTGTTTTTTGTTGTTTAGTTGTTATGCGCGTTCCAAAATGTACGTTCTATACGAGTTGGTTAGCTTCAATGCAATGTCCTCGGCCGTAACGTCCAATGCTACGGGGTTTGCATTTTTATCTTTCTTGGTCACCCAGCCGGCTGTGTTTTCGAAGGTGACAGTTTGCAAAATCCCGTTTAGCTTATCAAACGTATATGCAGGAATGGTTGTAACGTCTTTGCCAACGACAAAAGTGCTAAGCGACGAACATTGTTCAAATATTTGCACGTTGTTGGCGCCGGCCTTTGTGCACGCAATTGCGTTCCAAACAACTTTTGTCAAATTGGTGCAACCTTTGAAGGCGCTGTTGCCAATTTTTGTTATGCTTTCGGGAATGGTGATTGTTGTGATGCTTGTGTTTCCGCTGAATGCCGAACTTGCAATTTCCGTTACGCTACCATCGGTAGGAATGGATGCATTCTTTCCACCGAACATCAATATGCCGGTGAAAACTTCAATCAAGCAGTTGTTAACGTAGGCATATTCTGTGTTGCCAGATTCGATAACAATTTCTTCCAAAGCCACGCAGCTATTGAAAGCGTTTTCGCCAATGCTTGTTACGCTGGCAGGGATAGTGATGGATTTCAAAGACGAGCAGTTGAGAAATGCACTAGAACCAATTGTTTGCAACGTGGAAGGAAGAACAACTTTTTCCAACGACGTGTTGCTTGCAAAGGCACTGCCGGAAATTTCCGTGATACCTTCGGAAATGATAATTTCTTTGATGTGTGTGCTGTTGATGCGCTTCAAGGTGTTGATGGGTTTGCCGTTGTGCGTTGCCGGGATGGTCAACGAGTCTTTGCAAAACCAGCCGCCACGGAAATCGTTTTTGATATCCGAAATTGTGTAGGACTCTTCATTTTCGTCTAGCACATAGTTTAGGCGATCAGGATCGCTGGCTGTTGCTGCCACAATGCACAAAATGCCCAAAACAAGCACTGCTGCGGCAATAACAATAAGAATGATTGTTGCCTTTAAGGACAGTTTCAAAGACAATTTCTTCATGTCGGGTACTACCTCCAAGAAATGGCGCGCACACGCAAACGGCCACAAACGGCCAACATGCATTTTGCACCGCATAGGGATATAGCCTATCTTATCATAAATGATGCTTAAAGTCAATGGTAAATTAAAATTTATTTGCAACTGTGGCAAAACAAAAGACAAAACAATTTGAAAGGTGCACTTGCGCCGCAAAACAAGCCCTGCCTTTTTGCAAAATGCCACAAACATGACGGCTGTTACACGCAGAAATCTGTTTGCAGTGGCGGCAAAATTTGCAGCCGCAACGCAAAACAAAAGTCCAAAATGCGGCAAATGTCCCCGAAAACCGGCAACGTGCGTTGTTTTTGACGGCCGCAACACGCAAACGCAACAAGCGGAACAACGCTGACTTTGACTGACCCTACACAAAACGCAACGTATTTGAAGAGTACATACAACAACTACTACTGGTACAAAACAACCAACGAATAGACTGCAAGCAAAAGTTCATTCGGCATTTCGTGCCCGTTGCACTTACAAGTATAATTCACCGCAAATAAAAAGCGCCCCAAAAGCATTTGACTTTTGGGGTGCATTTTTCAGTTGTTTTGTTATTCTTCGGAATCTTCGGCAATTTTGCCAACCTTGATGAGGTTTGTGCCAACGTTTTTGCCAAGGGGAACGCCGGCGGTGATAACAACGTTTTCGCCGTTTTGGGCAAGACCCAATCTGCGAACAACTTCTTCGGCATTGATGAACATATCGTCGGTGTTATCGAAAGTTTGGCAGATGACGGGGATAACGCCCCAACTTGTTGCAAGCTGGTTATACACCCTGTCGCTGTTTGTCATGGCAACAATGGGTGCCGCCGGGCGGAAACGCGAAACCATGCGAGCGGAAACGCCGCTGGCCGTGTAGACAACAATGGCTTTTGCATCGATATCGAAGCCGGTGTTTACCGTTGCGTGAGAAATTGCATCGGTGTTATCTAGCAAGGTGAAGGGGCTGCTGCGATACATGTTTTTGTAGTCCACGTTGCGTTCGGCTTCTTCGGCAATGCGTGCCATTGTTGCAATGGTGTTGCTGGGGTTGATGCCCACTGCGCTTTCGGCCGAAAGCATTATGCAACTGGAACCGTCGTAAACGGCGTTGGCAACGTCGACAATTTCCGCACGGGTGGGGCGAAGTTTGGTAACCATGCTTTCTAGCATTTCCGTGGCGGTTATAACAAATTTGCCACTCATGCGGCTTTTGGTGATTAGCATTTTTTGTATTGCAGGCAATTTTTCATAGGGAAGTTCCACGCCCAAATCGCCACGAGCAACCATTATGCCATCGGATGCTTCGATGATATCGTCGATGTTATCCAGGCCGCTTTGGCTTTCTATTTTGGAAACCAAGCAAACGTCCTTTGCGCCGTGATCGGCAAGGAATTTGCGCACTTCACGCACACAGTCGCCATCCTGCACAAAACTTAGGGCGTAAATTTCCGCACCAATTTTTGCGCCGTATTCCAAATCGCGCTTATCTTGTTCAGATAAAAACGGCATGTTAAGCTTAACATTGGGGGCAAACAGACCTTTGCGGTCGGAAAGCACACCACTGTTTTCCGCTTCGGCGTGGATAACCGTGCCTTCGATATCGGTAACTTTGAAAATAAGCAAACCGTCGTTTAGCAAAATTGTGCAACCAACGTGAATATCCTTGTAGAGTTCGCCATAGGTGATGGAAACGCGCGTTTCGTCACCAACAACGTTTTCGGCAACAAAATCGAACTTCATGCCTTCCGTAACGTTGATTTTGCCTTCCTTAAAGGTGCCAATGCGGATTTCCGGACCTTTTGTATCCACCATGATGGGGATGGGCAAGCCCAAATTTCTGCGAACTTTCTTCACGTTGTCGATGCGCACTTGATGTTCTTCATAGCTGCCGTGGCTCATGTTGATGCGGGCAACGTTCATGCCGGCCAACGCCATTTTTTTGATTTGATCGTAGGACGAACTAGCAGGGCCAAGTGTACACACAATTTTTGTTTTTCTCATTTTTGCCTCCAAAAATGCTTTTTGTCGTTTTTAATGCGTATTGGTTGTTTTGCGGATATTTGCCACCGTTGGCATTGCCAAGCAAGGCGAGCGTTTTGTGCAAATTTTGCACCGACGGCTACAAACTTAGTGGCCGTTCAAAAACGGACGTGCAACAGGCGTGTTCCTTTTTGGGTGTGGCTGCCAACAAAAAGCAATTTTTGCCTTGTTTTGCCTTGAAAAACGCAACAATTGCATTGTTAGCGGTGTCTTTTTTCAAAAAGATACCCTTCTTCCGCATTATAATTATAGTACGATTTTTTGTGTTTGTAAATACACTTAACGGAGTTTTGGAAAAATTTTATTTTTAACAAGTGATTTTGCCTTATCCGCAGTTGCTTGCGCCAAAATTGGCACAGGCAAAACGCTTGCGTAATGCAACGCAAATGGGGATTGTTGCGACGTGTCAAACAATGGGACAGTTTTCTTTAGGAACATTTTCTGCAAAACGGTTTTTCAAAAAATGTTGTTCCACTTGCGCATGCACGGTTTGCTGTTTGTTTTGGTTTTTTGCGAGCATAGGCTTTTTGCAACAAGTTTGCAGTGCTTGTGGTGCTGCTTTTTTTCAAACGCAAACAAAAATCTTGCAGCCGCGCTTGTGCCCTTGCCATCTTGCACCTTTTGTGCGCACAGGGAATATTCTACTAAAAGCAACTGCACAAAAAAGCGCACGGACGTTGACAACGGCGGCGTTTGGTGCGATAATGCATTTGTAGAAATTTTAGTAGGAATTGCATATGTTTGCATTTTTGATTGCAATAGTATACTTGGCTTTTATAAGCCTTGGCCTGCCTGATTCGTTGTTGGGTTCGGCCTGGCCCACCATTTCCGCCGATATTGGTGCAGACGTTTCCGTTGCTGGCATCGTCACCATGATAATTGCCTGCTTCACCATACTTTCCAGCTTGTTTTCTAACTTCCTAACAAGCAAGTTGGGCACAGGGCTGGTTACAGCGCTAAGCGTGTTGCTGACGGCAGTGGCAATGTTTTGCTTTTCCCTTTGCACCGCCTTTTGGCAACTGTGTTTGTGCGCAATCCCCTATGGGTTGGGCGCCGGCGCAGTGGATGCCGCATTGAACAACTATGCTGCGTTGCACTTTTCTTCCCGACACATGAACTGGCTTCACTGTTTTTGGGGAGTGGGCGCATCCGCCGGGCCTTACGTGATTGGGTTTTGCTTGAACGGCGGCCTTACGTGGCGCAACGGCTATCAGGTGATTGGTCTGGTGCAAATTTTGCTGACGGCGTTTTTGTTTAGCACCTTGTTTGTTTGGAAAAGGCAGCCTTGCGTTACGCAACAAAAGCAACTTGCACCTGTAAAAACCAGGGATGCATTGAAGGTTAGGGGCGTTTGGCTGGTGTGCATAACGTTTTTTTGCTACTGCGCGCTGGAACAAACGGCGTTGCTTTGGGCAAGCACCCACCTGTTTTTGTATCAAAACGTTTCCGAAACAACGGCGGCGTTTTTGGGAACGCTGTTTTGTACGGGAATTATGGCAGGACGTTTTTTGAGCGGAGTGTTTTCCAACAAAACAAGCGACAAATCTCTTATTAGAATTGGCATTGCCGTCATATTTGTGGGGCTTGTTGCGTTTTCCGTTCCGTGGGGTGCAAACTGGGTGAATTTGGCCGGTTTGGTGCTTGTAGGCATTGGTTGTGCGCCCATATATCCGGCAATAATGCATTCCACGCCGCAACACTTCGGCGAAGAAAACTCGCAAGCAATTGTTGGCGTGCAAATGGCGTGCGCCTACTGCGGAACAACCTTTATGCCACCGCTTTTTGGGGTTATTTCCGAAACGAGCGCTTGGGCATTGCCTCTGTTTTTAACTTTCTTTGCAATTGCGCTGTTGGTGCTTTCGGAAGTTGCCAACGGTGTGCTTGCAAAAAACAAACTATCCCAAAATTAACAAAGGAGGGTTCAACATGAGCGTGTTGAAAATTTCCAATGAAGTAGCCGAAGCGTTGCGCTACAACCGTCCTGTGGTGGCGCTGGAATCCACCATAATTTCCCACGGGATGCCATATCCGCAAAACGTGCAAACTGCGCTTGCAGTGGAACAAATAATTAGAGATGCCGGAGCCATCCCCGCCACAATTGCCGTGCTTAATGGCGTAGTGACGGTGGGTTGCAACGCCGAAGAAATTGACCGTTTGGGCAAAAAGGGCACCGCCGCCGTGAAGGTTTCGCGCAGGGATTTGCCTTTTGTGGTTGCACAAAAACTGGATGGCGCCACCACCGTTGCTGCAACAATGTACGTTGCGCACCTGGCAGGCATAAAAGTTTTTGCCACCGGCGGCATTGGCGGCGTGCATCGCGGTGCGGAAAAGACAATGGATATTTCGGCCGACCTGGAAGAATTGCAACAAACAAGCGTTTTGGTTGTTTGCGCTGGAGCAAAATCCATTTTGGATATAGGCCTGACTTTGGAATGTTTGGAAACGCGCGGCGTTGCCGTTGTGGGATATCGCACCAACGACATGCCTGCTTTCTACACGGATAAAAGCGGATTTTCCGTCGACTACCGCTTGGATACGCCGCTAGAAATTGCGCGCGCCTTCGATGCCAAATGCAAACTGGGCCTAGGCGGCGGCATGTTGGTGGCAAACCCCATTCCTGCGCAATACGCAATGGATGCCGACTACGTTTCCAAAAACATCAATTCTGCACTGGACCAAGCGGAAAAATTGGGCGTGCACGGCAAGGCCATTACGCCATATTTGCTGGACAAGGTGCAAAAACTTACCGGAGGCAAAAGTTTGAATGCAAACATTCAGTTGGTTTATAACAATGCGCATTTGGCGGCAGCTATCGCCAAGGAATTGTGCCGTTTGTAGTGGAGGTTGTTTGTGAAAATTGGCGGATTGATAAAGCTTACGCTGTTGGATTTTCCACAAAAAATTGCCTGCACTGTGTTCACGGTGGGGTGCAATTTCCGCTGTCCGTTTTGCCACAACAGCGGCATGGTTTTTGGTACCAACTGCGAAAACCTTTCGGAGCAGGACGTTTTTGACTTTTTGAACAAGCGCAAAACCGTGCTGGAAGGTGTTTGCCTTACCGGTGGCGAACCGTTGTTGCAAACCGGCGTGGAAGATTTTTTGCGCCACGCAAAGCAACTGGGATATGCCACAAAACTGGATACAAACGGATCGTTCCCCGAAAAACTGGAAGACCTTATAAACAAAAAACTTGTGGACTACGTTGCAATGGACGTGAAAAATTGCAAGGAGTGCTACAACAAAACGGCCGGTGCCAACGTGGACGTGGCGGCGATAGAACGCTCGGTGCAACTGCTTAAAAGCGGCGTTGTGGATTATGAATTTCGCACCACCGTGACGACCGACCACACCGAAGAAACCATGCACAAGCTTGGCCAATGGTTGCAAGGAGCAAAAAGACTTTATTTGCAAAAGTTTGTTGCCGGGCCGGATATGATAGACCCATCCTCGCAAGGCCACGACGACGAAACAATGAAAAAATTCAAAACCATTTCGCAAAACTACGTTGCCGAAACTCACCTGCGTGGCATGGAAGAATAGCAACAGCAAACTGTCGCCACCGCGGCAGTTTTTTATTTTACACAAAGCAAACGCCGACGAAAAACACAATTCGTGCAAACAAAAAAGTTCCAAAAGGGCTGAAACGTTTTGGAACTTTTGCAAATGTTTTAAGTAAATATTTTTGTTCTGTTTTAACCGTTATTTTATTTTCGCCGCAGTTGCGGTGCCATCACAACGCACGTGGACTTTTTCAGACTTTGGCAAGCCGCAAAAAACTACTTTCTTGCTCGTTTTACGTCGCGTAACGCCGAAACATAGCCAAGCACTCGCTGTTGTTCGTCGTTGCCCAAACATTTGATTGCGTCAAGCAGTTCTTCTTCGACCGCACTCAAATGAGTGCTGACGTTTACGTTGCCTACAAAATCACTTCTGCCCAACAAATAGTCCAACGAAACTTCAAAAAAATCGGCAAACTCGATCATTCTGCTTATACTTGGCTCGATTCGGCCCTTTTCGTAGTCGCACACGTTGCCGCCAGAAATTCCAAATTTTTCGGCGAATTGTCTTTGAGTTAAGCCGCGTTCTTTGCGAAGTTCTGCCAATCTTATCATGCTGTTCACCTCTTATTGTACTAAATATTAGAACAATTTTGCACCGTTATATTGACAAATCTAAATACTAGTGCTAGACTGTACTTATTATTAGTATTATCTAGTAAATAAAAGCAAAACAACTGTAAAAATGTGCAAAAAGCAAAATATGGGTTGTTTTCACGCCACCGACAACATAACTAGGCAACCGCTAAGCAATGGCGCAATAGGTAACGTTGCAAAAATTTGAAACGCGCAGCCGCAACGCAAGTAACCGTCAAATACACAAAATTAGTTGCTGCTTTTGTTTGTTTACCAACGACAACGCACATTTGCGCTGATGAAAGACTTTTTGCACAACAAGCGATTGCCTTGCTAACGCACACCACAAAAGTATGAAAAACAAGGAGATTGAGCATGAGACGACGCAAGAACATACCACCTACTGTGACTTTTTCAAAAGAAGTTTCAAAACAAATTGAATCGACCACACGAAAATACATAGTGCTTAGTATTTTTGCAATTATCTATGTTTTGTATGTTGCAATTGTTCTGCCAATACAGTATGACTTCTTTCCCTCACTTAAAGCTTTGGCAACAGAAACAAATTCCGGTGGCTATGGTTGGGCGCTTTGCATTATATTTATTCTCCCTCAATTGATAATCATTGGAACCGGGTTATCTTGCGTAAGTTTCACAAGAGCTTTTACGCTGGTTGCTTTGAGTAATACCTTTGGAGACGACGAAGACTATTCGCGCATTAGCAATGCCGAATTTGCATTAAGGGGACAAATTTTGGTAACGTTGTTTGCAGTATATTTTACACAAATGGACCAAGAATATTTTCCCGACGAATACTGGTGCGCTCTTTGGATGGCAAGCACGTATTTTTCAATTGCTTTTTGCACTTTAACGGTAGTTCTCACCATCAGTGATTGGGGATGCGTGCCGATAAGCTTGCTTTCTCGCTATTTGATGCAAATTGTTTTGTGTGTGTCTCTAATATTTTTGATAGGGGCATTTAGAATTGCCGAGTTTGACGACGTTGTTATAACGCTTATCTACGAAAACAAGCCTTTATTTGGCAATAAAGATTTGATACCGAATTTGCTAGCATACTTATCTTTTCAAAACGATCTTATGCCATTCTATTTGATTATGTATATGTTGTTTGAAATACCGGTTATTATGCTTCACGAAATAACGCTAGATCTAAGAGACACGTGCATATGCGGCAAAGCGCAATCATTAAAAACAACCAAGCAATGCTGGTACGAAAACTTCTCACAATTTGCAAATCAAGATGAGTTATACGAACTGATGGCAAACAGAACGCTATACAAAAATAGCAAAAAACACTTGATTCTTCCAATATTGATTGTATTGTTCGGTTCTGTTCCACTTATATTGAGAGGCAACCTTCTAGATTCTAACCCGGAAATAAAAGCGACATTTGAGATATTTAACTATATAGACACAACAACATCGATAATAATAGTTGCAATTGGAATAATTATGTTCATTGTGGAAATTACAGCAATGTCCAAAGTGGCAAAGATGAAGAAAGAAGGTCGATCGATAATCGAACAAATGTCAACGAAAATTTAATCCACCCCAAAGCTGCGCTCAAAAAATTTATCCTTAGGCAGTTGTTTTGAACTGTTTATTAGATTTATTGCGTGTTTTAAGTGGCTTATGCGGTTTTTATGCTGTTACTTGTTGAATTTGTTTTTTCAACTTGTGCGAAAAAAGCTGTTTGCCTTGCACAGAAAACTTTTCTGACGCCATCTGCATTATCAACGAAAAACACAATTTGTTCAAACACAAAAGTTCCAAAAGACGTTAAGCCTTTTGGAACTTTTTAATATGCAGAGCAAATATTTCGTTTTTTTCGTTTAAATTTTATTTTCGCCGCAGTTGCGCATTTTGCGATGGCACAACTGCACTACTTCAACCACTCTATTGCAAGGTCCAGGCGGCGCAAGGTTTCGTCCTTGCCCAAAATTTCGGCAATTTCGCTGGCTCCGCCGGGGGTGGCGGCAAGGCCCGTCAAAGCAATGCGTGCCGACCACAAAATTTTGCCGTTTTTAACGCCCAATTCTTGCGCCAAGGCAACCAAACTTTGATAAAGATTTTGGTTTGACCACTCTTGCGTTTCGGCAAACGCTTGACGAACACGAGGCAACACTTCGGCAGCCACCGTTGCATCGGTTTTTTGCTTTTGGTTTTCGTAGAGAGAAAGGTCGAATTTTTCAAACTGCACCAAGAAACGAAGTTTTTCTTCTATTTCGCCAAAGGTTTCGATTCTGCTTTGAATAAGCTTGCAAACCAAATCCTTGTTGAAATCTTTCAAATAGCAACCTTCTATCCACGGCGTTGCATAGGCGGCAAAAGAATCCGCCGACATTTCCTTTATGTACAGGGAGTTTAGCCAAGCAAGCTTCACCGGGTCGAAAATGGAGGGGCTTTTGTTGATGCCGGCCACGTCAAATTTTTGTTCCAGTTCGGCAAAGCTCATTTTTTCCGAATCATCTTTGGGAGACCAACCAAGCAACGCAATATAGTTGATAATTGCATCCTTCAAAAAGCCTTTCTTTACCAAATCTTCGTAGCTAGCATCGCCGTTGCGCTTGCTAAGTTTATGTTGCGCATCCTTCATGATGGGCGGCATGTGAATGTAGATGGGACGTTCCCAACCAAGCGCATCATAAAGCAGGTTGTATTTGGGTGTGCTGGAAAGGTATTCGATGCCACGCATAACGCAGTTGATGCCCATAAGGTGGTCGTCGATGACGTTTGCAAAGTTATAGGTGGGCATGCCATCGGATTTTATAAGAATTTGGTCTTCCAGTTCGCTGTTTTCGATGGTGATATCGCCATACACCACGTCGTGATAGGTGGTGTTGCCTTGTGTGGGCATGTTTTGACGAATAACGTAGCTTTCGCCATTTGCCAAGCGGCGTTCCACTTCTTCCTTGGGCAAATGCAAGCAGTGCTTGTCGTATCTGCGCGCGCCGTTTACTTCCGGCAGCGTTGCCAAGCGTTCTTCACTGCAAAAACAATAGTATGCGTGGCCGCTTTCCACAAGTTGTTTGGCGTATTTAAGATATTCGTTTTTGCGTTGAGATTGAATATATGGGCCGTAGTCGCCGCCAACGTCGGGGCCTTCGTCGTACATGATGCCCGTTTCGCGCAACGTTCTG
This sequence comes from uncultured Oscillospiraceae bacterium, assembly GCA_964577535.1. Lineage (GTDB taxonomy): Bacteria > Bacillota > Clostridia > Christensenellales > CAG-314 > Fimimonas. The sequence continues at coordinate 6,262 of CAZNZO010000005.1, read as the reverse complement.
TAGATGATATCCACGGCGCCTTCCACGTAGCGTCCTTGGTCGGTATCTTCTATTCTCAAAATGAACTTGCCGTTCATCTTTTTTGCATAGAGATAGGAATACAATGCGGTGCGAAGACCGCCAATGTGCAAATACCCTGTGGGGCTGGGTGCAAATCTGGTGCGTAGTTGTGACATAAATTTATCCTCTTCTATTGTTTTTTGTTTGCGTTTTTACCAAACTTATATTGCTGACGATATTCTTCCAAATCCCTTTCCTTATAGAAACTGTAGTAGTTTTGGGATTTGTTGAAAATGATGTGTTCCAGCAACACAATGTTCAAGTTGGCAAGTGTTACGTATAGTTTTTCGGTGAAAGCCCTATCGGCATTGCTGGGCTCGCAAGGGCCGTGAACGTGACAATGGAACAAAATAACTCCGGCCGCATTTGCCGTTACGGCGGTGGAAACAATGGATTTCAAACTGACTTTCACTTCCAAATCGCTGTTGGAATGGTATTCCTCGCTGACAATAAAGTTTGTGCCGGAATCCACAAAAACAGCAACCACCTTTTCCACGTAGCTATCGGCAATTATCTGTTGCGAATACTTAACAATGGATGCCAAGCCTTCCAGCGAAATTTTTTCGGCAGAACTGCGATTGTAGCGTTGCCACACTTCCTTTAGCACGGCAATGTTGCAAGCGGTGGTTTCGGAAATGCCCTTAACCGTCATAAGCTGTTTGGGCGAAGCATCCAGCACGCCGGCAAAACTGCCAAACTTGTTCATTAGCGCGTGCGCCAACTTATTTGTATCCTTGCGCGGAATGTATTGAAAAAGCAAAATCTCCAAAATCTCGTGATCCTGAAATCCGTGCAAGCCTTCTTCTTTCATGCGCTGGCGAAGCCTTGCCCTGTGTCCTTCGTTAACGTTGCTCATCGTTTTTCCTTTATTTGCATGGTAATGTTTAAATATAATAGCACAAATTGCAAAGATTGTGTATAATATACGTACAAAAACTTTTATTAACTGTGTTAGCGGAGGATTTATGGACGCAAAACAAATTTTGAACCAACAATTTGATCAAATGGTTGCAACTTTGCAAAAAGTAATAACCTTCAACACCGAAAAGGCTGCTCCCTGCGGCGATGCTCCCTTTGGCACGGAAATTGCCGATTGCTTGCACTACGTGCTTAACCTGGCCGAAAGTTTTGGCCTTTCTTCCTACAATTGCGATAACTACGCAGGACATGCCGACTTTGTGGGAACAAGCGACCAAGTGCTTGGCATTTTGGGACACTTGGACGTTGTGCCTTCCAAGGCGGAAGAATGGATTTATCCGCCCTATGCCGGCGAAATTCACAACGGCAAACTTTATGGACGTGGCACAATGGACGACAAAGGCCCCATGATTGCTTGCTTGTTTGCTGTGAAAGCTCTAAAAGAATCGGGCTTTATCCCCACAAAAACAGTGCGCCTAATTTTTGGTTGCGACGAAGAAAGCGGCATGCAATGCGTGGAACACTACTTCCAAAAGATGCCCTTCCCCACCGTTTCTTTCTCGCCGGACGGAGATTTTCCCGTTATCAACCGCGAAAAAGGAATATACCAATTTGACGTTGTTTGCGGCAAACTTCCGCAAGGCGTGACAATTTGCGCCGGCGAACGCGCCAACGTTGTGCCTTCTTTGTGCACGGCAACTTTGCCCCAAAGCGTGGATGCAAGCAAGTGGAACAACCTTTCCGCCAAGACAGAAAACGGAATAACAACACTTGTGGCTGTTGGAAAATCTGCCCACGGCAGCACTCCCGATGAAGGAATCAACGCAACGCACAGCGTTTTGCAATTGCTTGCAGCAACTTTCCCTCAAAACCAAACTTTGCAATTTTTGGCAAACCGAGTTTGCGACACCACCGGCAAGGCGTGGGGCATAAACTTGCACGACGAAGAAAGCGGCAACCTTACATGCAATTTGGGCGTTTTGCGCGCGGCAGAAGACGGCACCGTTACGGCAACTGTGGATATCCGCTTCCCCGTGAGTTTCAACTGCGACCACATGACCAACTTGCTTCGCCAATGCACGCCGCAACAATTTGAACTTACCCAACAACACGTGAGCGATCCGCTGTTTGTACCTTCGGATAGCGCACTTGTAACAACGCTTATGGACGTTTACAACACCGGCTTGAAATGCCACGCCGAACCTTTGGCTATTGGCGGCGGAACGTATAGCAGGTGCTTGCCCAACTGCGTTGCTTTTGGCCCCTTGTTCCCAGGCGAAGAACAAACCATCCATATGCCCAACGAATGTGTGGATTTGGAAAACTTGCGCCTTATGACGGAACTTTATATGGAAGCTATCTATCAATTGGCAAAATAGTTTTTGCGGAACTTTTTGCCGACAAGCACGATAGCGGCAAAACTGCGAAAAGGTGACCGAAAATTTTCGGGAACAGACAAATATTTGATAGTGTTGCAAATTTTAGGCAATCAAAAACAAGAACTTGGCGCAAAAACCAAGTTCTTTTTTTGACAAAAAGGCACGTTGCACAACTTCGGTGCGTGAGAAACGTTGCAACAGCGCTTTGGCCGGGCTTTACACGAAGGGCATGCCGGATAACAAACAAGGGCCGTTCCATTGCTTGCTTATGCTCTTAACAACCGTATCGAAAAGCAAAAATACTCTTCCTCAAAACGCACACCGCACAACCAAGGTCTTTTTCAAAAATTTGTTTTTTGCAGCCGCATGCCATCCATTGCTGTTTGCAAACGACAACAAAATTGAGGCGAGTGAGCTGTGCACCAGGGCGCAACGGCAAATTGTTGCCATCACATAAAGCTTTCAACACCTTGCACTATCAATATCCGAGCAACGGAATGTGGCTCATGCGACAAACAAGGGCCGTTCCATTTACGTTTGTTCTTTTGCAAAAATCGCATCGAAACAAGCAAAAACAAACCGCCCCAACGCCACGCAGTTTTGTTGCAATTTGGCAAACCGTATGCGTTTTTTGCAAACAAACGGCAAAAAATGACGTCGCAAAAATGAACACGACGTTTTTGTGTTTACAATTGAATTTGGTGATTGAAATTGCGTTGCACTTATGCTATAATGCAGCAGTATTCGGCAACAACGCCGAAAATTTTGCACGTGCCGCTTGGAATGGCACGAAAGGAGTGTATATTATGGCAATGAATTGGAGTTTTAGAGCAAGATTGCTAAACGCTTCGGAATTGATGAAAAAACGTTATTGCGAAGTTTGCAAAGAACTGACGTCCTTCAAAGGCGTAAAAACCTCTGCCAGTTGGGACAAAACTCGCATTTATATCGGACGCAAAACGCTTGGAACAATGTTGTTCCGCGGAAAGACGCTGTGCGTGGCGTTGGCTTTGAACCCTGCCGACTACGCAGAAACGAAATACGTGTTTACGGATATCGGCGAAACGGCAAAATACGCAACCACGCCAATGCTTGTAAAGCTAACTTCGGATAGGCAAGTGCGCTATTTGAAGGAATTGTTTGCAATTTTGTTCCAGGATGCCGAACGCATTGAACCCACCAACGTGGAAACACAAATTCCCTTTGTGGAACAAGACGAACTTGTTGCGCAAGGCCTTATAAAGGTGACTCGCGGCAGAAGCAAAGCAGCAGAAGAAGACGAACCGGCCCCCGTTGTTGCAACGGTTGCAAAGCCCGCCCTTCCCACCATTGACGAAAAGGCATTTAGCCGCCCCAAAGGAATAGTAAACATTGGCGTTTTTAACAGCCACTTTGAAGATGGCGACGTTGTTACGCCACAAACGCTAAAAAACAAAGGTTTGCTTTGCCCCTGCGTTAACTGTTTGAAGGTGCTTGCAAAAGGCACTCTCACCAAGAAACTGACCGTTGCCGCAAGCAGATTTTCTGTTGGCGCCGCAAACGCCATACGCGCAGCAGGCGGCACCATTGTTGTTCTTAAAATTGAAGAATAGCACACAACAATCACAAAATATAAACAACGGACGGTGGAACAAATTCCATCGTCCGTTGTTTTTTTGCGACTTCAAAACACAGTCGCCGTTTTACAGATAGGAAAATAACTCCTTTATGTAAAGAAAAAAGGTCTGACACTTATCGTATCAAACCTATGCTTTTTTAATGGCGGCACGTGTGCCACTCTCATTGAACTTTTGATTGAGTTTTAATCAGGGTATGCCACAATCACTTTTAAATCTTCTTGTGCGCAACTATTTCTATGTGGCTTTATTGTTGGGCGAAGGTTATCTCGATGGAGCCGTTTCTGGTTTTTGCGAACAGTTTGCGCGCACCGCCTTCACTATCGTTTACGTTACAACTGCCGTTTCTAGTTTCAACGGAAATTCCGTAGTCGGCATTTTTACCTTCCAACAAAGCGGTGATTTTGCCGTTTTGGGTTTCAAAATGTAATCTTTGTGCGTCTATCGTGCCATTGGCGGTTATCGCGCCGTTGTTCGTTTTCAAACTTACGCTGTTTGCAGTCAGTTTACCGTCAACGATAATCGCGCCGTTGTCGCTTACCGCTTTCAGTTCGTTAGTGACGATCACGTTGCCGTTAAAAACGATTTTGTCGTTGTTTGTGGTTGTATCCAAATTGGTGCAGGTGACGTTTCCGTCGATAGTGACGGAGCCGTTGTCCGCTTTCAAATCAAGGTTTACGAAGTTGCCGTTTATAACGCTACTATCTATAACGATTTTGCCGTTGTCTGTATCGACACTCAAACTGCATTGGTTGTTTGGCAGTGTGATTGTTGCCGTAGATTTGACGCCTACACTCCAAAAAAACCAGAATTGAAGGTTGGGATCTTCGCGCAACCTAAGCTCGCCGTTGTTGTTGACGATAACATATTTTGAAAGTTCATTTCCGCTTGTGGTTTTTGCAACGGCGTACTCTACCGTTACGTACCGGACGGAAGCGTCGTATACTATTTGCACGTCGGAGTCTTGCAAATCCAACACGATGGTGGATTTTGGTTCCGTAGCAACCAACGTTTTTGTTTCGTATTGACGTGTAAACTCAGAAAAATTCCAACCGTTTACGCTCATCGCAACTACAAATATAACACAGCCCATAATCAACAACGACACGCCGACTATTGCAAGAATTTTTAGTAATCTATTCATTTATAATCTCCTTTTTCACCTTACTTACAACGTATTTAGCAATGCTGATTGCCCCCTTCACCATCAAAACGGATAGTTTTGCAAACAACACGAGAATTAGCAATCCGATGCCGGCAATACACAGTACGCAACTTATCATAATAACGTTATTTATCGCGGAATTGAATGCGAAGCCGACAACAAGCAACACTACCGCTGCCAAAGCTCCGGCAACGGCACACACGGCGCCAGCCAACGCTACCGACATAACTGCCACCATAACGCCCAAATATGCTGCAAAAAGAGGAATAACTATGCAAAGTAACAAAAATGTATAGCCTATCAGTGCCCCTACGTTTACGTTGAGCGTAGTTTTTTGTGGATTTGCGGACGGTTGCACGTAGCCGTTGGATGATCCTTCTTCGACAGCGATTCGCTCCGCTACCAAACGGGGATCACCCAGTTGTGACGTGATTTGTTCTTCACTTTCGCTAGAATCCAGTTTGTCGGCGATCAGTTCGTTATAGAAGGATTCGGCAGAAGATATATCTTTCACTCCGCTATGCCTTTAACTTTTTCGTAATTGTTTTTTCCAATTCTTAACGTTCATAATTTACTCCAATATTAACTTTTCAATCTTTTTGAATTGCTCCATATCGTCGACAAAATCGTCAATTCTATCTAATCCCGCTTTTGTTATCGCGTAATACTTGCGAATACGACCGTTAAATTCTTCACTGCGCGTTTTTACCGCACCGCAAGACTCTAGCCTGCGCAAAACAGGATACAACGTAGATTCCGACACGTCGATGTAATCCGCTAAATCAAATATAATTTTGTAACCGTAAGACTCTCCACGCTTTAATACTGCCAAAACGCAGACGTCTAGCAAACCTCTTTTCAGTTGACTATCCATAATACCTCGCTTCGCGATATACTATACAACGCATAGTATTTTTTTGTCAAGTACTTTTTGTAAATTTTTAAGTTTTTTAGATTTTTTGTGTCACTTCGATTTTTGACCGAAAAAAGATAGAGTATGTATTCATAAAAGCCGAAGTGCCGACGGCGACGTGCGCCGCTCTACGATAAAGGTGTTGCTTTATATAAAGTTGATAAAATAGATTGTTAAAACAATAGAATAATCGTTATAGATTGCATTTAAG